>CAYNIP010000041.1:0-42944 GCA_964397305.1 uncultured bacterium | reverse complement strand
AACCCCTCTCCCAAGTTGTTAGTTAGACCCTCACCCCAACCCCTCTCCCAAGTTGGGAGAGGGGCTTCTAGCTCCCCTGCTCCCAAAGTTGGGAGCAGGGGCCGGGGGATGTAGACGCGCAGCGGCTTCTCTCAGAGGGGGCCCCGTAACCCTGTTCGCGCTAGCGTCGCGGAGCGATAGAGGGCTGCCCTCTGCTCCTGGAACCAGCGCTCAAAATTCCGGGGAGCCGCGCTTTTTTTTCGTCCCCCCCCGACTCCTGGGGCCAAGTACAGCCGGCCGTCACAATTGCGTTAGGATCAATAATTGCGTTGGCTACCGCCGACCCAACCGCCCCGCTTCCCGAGGTTTATTGTGACAGTTCGCGTTCGCATTGCCCCTAGTCCCACTGGCAACCTGCACATCGGTACAGCTCGCACCGCCGTTTTTAACTGGCTGTTGGCGCGTCGCCACGGCGGGCAGTTTTTGCTGCGAGTTGAAGATACCGATGTCGAGCGATCGCGCCCCGAATTTACCCAAAACATCCTCGACGGTCTGAGCTGGCTCGGCCTCGACTGGGATGAGGGTCCCTTCTTTCAGTCCCAGCGGGCCGACCTCTACCGCCAGACCGTGCAAACCCTGCTGGACCAAGGTCTCGCCTATCCCTGCTACTGCACCTCGGCCGAATTGACGGCGATGCGCGAGGCCCAAAAAGCCCGCAAGCAAGCGCCCCGCTACGACAACCGCCACCGCAACTTGACCGCCGAGCAGCGCGCGGCCTTTGAGGCCGAAGGCCGCAAGCCCGTAATTCGCTTCATCATTGACGATGCGCGCGAAATCGTCTGGGACGACCAGATTCGCGGGCGACTGAGTTGGCAGGGCCGGGACCTGGGCGGCGATATGGTGATTGCTCGCCAAGGCGAGGGGGATGAGCCCTTTGGTGTACCGCTCTACAACCTAGCCGTGGTCGCCGATGACATCGATATGGGCATCACCCACGTCATTCGCGGCGAAGACCACATTGCCAATACCGCAAAGCAAATCCTGCTCTATGAGGCCCTAGGGGCCAGCATCCCGATCTTTGCCCACTCGCCCCTGATCCTGAATCAGCAGGGTCAGAAGCTCTCGAAGCGAGACGGGGCTACCTCCGTATCAGAGTTCAAGGACATGGGCTTTCTGCCAGCGGCCCTGGCCAACTACATGACCCTCCTGGGCTGGACTCCCCCCGATGCCACCCAAGAAATCTTCAGCCTCGCGATCGCGGCCACCCAGTTCGATCTCGCCCGGGTCAACAAGGCCGGGGCCCGGTTCGACTGGGCAAAGCTGGACTGGATCAACGGTCAGTACATCCGTTCCTTGCCCCCGGATGTCTTGCTCGATCAGCTGATTCCCTACTGGCAAGCAGCCGGGTATGACTTCGACCCTGTGGGCGATCGCCCCTGGCTGTTGCAACTCACCGAACTGAGCGCCCCCGGCCTCAATCGCCTGACCGATGCCGTGGAAGCGGCCCGGCTGCTCTTCGGCGACGACCTGCACCCCGACGCCAAGGGTCTGGCGCAACTGCACCTCGAGGGCGTGGCCGACATTTTGCGCGCGGTTCTAGAGGCCCTCCCCCCTGGGGACCTCACGGCCGACGCGGCCAAAGCGCTGGTAGAAAACGTCACCAAGGCCCAGGGGGTCAAGAAGGGACTGGTGATGAAGTCGCTGCGGGCCGGCCTGATGGGCGAGTTACAAGGCCCAGATTTGATCCAATCCTGGCGGCTGCTCCACCAGCGCGGCAGCGATCGCACCCGCCTCCACCAGGCCCTGCAACAGTCCCATTAACGGGAACATCCCGGCGGGCAGCCCGCACCCATCCCGCTCCTCCGCTTGGGAGCGGGATTGTTCGCACCCCTGCTCCCGGCGGCCGCGCAAGATTAGGACTGGACTAGCCCCTGGGAAAATCGCGGTCCCAGCCCGGCCACCGTGCCCTACAATAAATCTTTAGCTACTTGCCAGGGGCAGTAGGCGCGCATCATCCCCCGCCATCATTTTAGGGTTAAGGAGTTCAAACATATGACCAGCATTTTGGGTACGAGCGTCATGGGAGCCAATGACATTCTCTTCAACGCCACAGTTCTCTCGTTCACCTTGATCCTCGTGGGGTTGGCCCTCGGATTTCTCCTCCTCAAGATCCAGGGCGGCAGCGCCGAATAGCGGCGTCCCGGCCCTCGCAGCGCTACTACCCCCGTCGTTGAAACCGCAAAATCTGATGACTGCCGTTGTTCCATCGCTGGAATTTTTTGAGGGCATTTCTGAAACGCTTGCTGATGTTCGCCTGCGCCGCAGCCGTGACACGGGGAGCCGCAATGTACTCCTGATCTTTGATGCCCTCAACGCGATCGAGCGCTTCCAGAGTTTCCGCGCCCGCTCGACCGGAGATCTCAGCCTCCGGGATGAGGAAGGACGGATCAGCGTGACTCCCTCCTCAGTACGTCTCATCTTCGGCGGCGATGAGGGCGATGCCTTGCGGTGGGTGGAATGTGTGATCGACATCGACCAAGATGACCACTGGGAACGGATGATGCGGTTTCTCCACCGCTATGCGGCTGCGAATGGCTTGGAGTACCGCGATCGCCCCCCCACCTCTGACCCAGCCACACCATGAAGATCGTGATCACTGGCGGCACGGGCTTCGTCGGCACCCGTCTCGTCTCAGCCCTCCAAGCCGACGGCCATGACCTCTGTGTATTAACTCGCGACCGGACCCGCGCCCAGCGCGTCTTTCCCGCCGCCGCCTTTCCCCACGTGGAGTTGGTTGCCTATGAACCCCTCGAGGCGGGGGCTTGGCAACAACAGGTGGCCGGCTGTCAGGCGGTGGTGAATTTGGCCGGGGAACCGCTGGCGGACGGCCGCTGGACTGCGGCCCGCAAGCAGGCGATCGCCGACAGCCGCTGTCTGGGAACCCGGCGCTTGGTGGAAGCGATCCACCAGGCTGATCCCCGGCCTGAGGTGCTGATCAATGCCTCGGCGATTGGCTACTACGGCACCAGTGAGACCGAAACCTTCACGGAGGAAAGCCCGCCCGGCGATGACTTTCTGGCGCGGATGTGCCAAACCTGGGAGGCCGAAGCTCGGGCTGCCGCAGCGGCCGGGGTGCGGGTGGCGATTGTCCGCAGTGGCATCGTCTTGGGCAATGGCGGGGCGATCGCCAAGCTGATTCCCCCCTTCAAGCTCTTTGCTGGCGGCCCCATCGGCAGCGGCCGCCAATGGTTTTCCTGGATTCATCGCGAGGATCTCGTCGCCCTCATCCAGCACTTGCTCCAGCGTCCTGACCTGGCCGGTGCTTTCAATGGCACAGCTCCCCAGCCCGTGCGGATGAAGGAATTGTCGGCCACCCTCGGCGCGGTGCTCAACCGCCCTTCCTGGCTGCCTGTCCCCGCCTTGGCCCTCGAAGTGCTGCTGGGAGATAGCGCCGTTGTTGTCTTGGAGGGCCAACGGGTACTCCCGGCAGCCCCCCAAGCCGCTGGCTTCGAGTACCAATACTCAACCCTCAAGGCCGCTTTACAAGCCGTGCTAGCCGAAGCCTAGGCGGCAGCCCTCCGCAAGGCCACGGCTCAGGATGGCGAGGCCAGCCGCCGCCGAGGGAGCTGAAGGATAAACTCCGTTCCGTGGCCGACCTCAGACTCACAGAGGATCTGGCCACCATGCTTATCGGTGATGATCTGATAGCTGATCGACAGCCCCAAGCCCGTTCCCTGCCCGACTGGCTTGGTGGTGAAGAACGGTGTAAAAAGCTTTTGCTTGGTTTCTGGGGTCATGCCGCCGGCCGTGTCCGCAATGTGAACCGCGACCGTTTCTGCATCCGGGCAGTGGGTCGTGATTGTGATGCTGTGGGGCAGCCCTTGGGGACGCGGCCCAGCCTCGTCGATGGCGTCGATGGCATTGACCAGTAAGTTCATAAACACTTGATTGAGCTGACCCGCATAGCATTCGAGCTTCGGGATGTCGCCGTACTGCTTGTGAACCGCGATCGCCGGCCGATCGTGTTTCTCCTTGAGCCGGTTGTTGAGAATGAGCAGGGTATTATCAATCCCCTCATGCAGATCGGCTTCCTTGAGGTCCGCTTCATCGAGGCGCGAGAAATTTCGCAGGGAGAGAACGATGTTGCGAATGCGGGTCGCACCTATCTTCATCGAGTGGAGAATCTTGGGAAAATCATGGCTGAGAAACTCCAGATCAATGTCCTCCACAAAGTCGAGAATCTCCCCCTCAGGCTCGCCATAACGTTGTTGGTACAAGCCCACTAGCTCCAGCAAGTGATGAGCATAGGCCTCCGCGTGAACGAGATTGCCATAGATAAAGTTCACCGGGTTATTGATCTCATGAGCAACCCCCGACACGAGCTGCCCAAGGCTGGACATTTTCTCGGCTTGCACCAGTTGGCTTTGGGCCCGTTGGAAGTTGTTCAGGGCCATCTCGGCCGCCTCCTTTGCCCTAGCCAGCTCTAGCTCCGCCTGCTTACGATCCGTGATTTCGGTGGCGATGCTACAGAGGGCATAGACATCCCCCCCATCGTTGTAGAGCAAAAATTTACTGGCGATGTAGGTGCGGGCCTGACCATTCACTTCGAGCACCTCTTCGACTTGTGTGGTTATACCCTGTTCAATGACCCGCAAATCGTTGTCATGGAGCACTTGGGCCAAGGTCGGGGAGAAGAGATCAAAATCAGTTTTGCCCACAAACTCCGCTTCTTGAACCTGGAACAAGTGCTCAAACTGGCGGTTAACCAGTAGGTAGCAACCCTCAGGATCTTTGAGATACACCACTTCGGGGGAATTGTTCAGAATCGCCTTGAGGCGTTCTTCCGTCTCGCGGCGGGCCCGTTCGGCAGCGCGGCGTTCAGTGACATCAATGCCGGTACAGACGACGTATTCGATCTCGCCTTGCTCGTCAACGAGGGCCGTGTCTGACCAAGCGATGAGGCGCTCATCGCCGTCCCGATGACGCCAGATGCTTTCATAGCGGCGTGGGAAGTGGGCGGCGGCCAGGGTCAACCAATGGGCGGCCGTGGCGTCGCGCTCTGGGGCCGCCAAGCAATGCCAAAAGGGTTGGTGCAGCACTTCCTGGCGGGCATAACCCGTCGTCTGCTCGCAGGCATGGTTGAAGCGAATGATCTCCCCGTGCCGGTTCACCACCAAGACGAGGGCCCCCGCCGTCTCGAGCACGGCCGCGACAAAGCTGCGTTCGTTGTCAATTTCCTCAAAGAGCTGGCTGACTTTGCGGGTCATTTGGTTAAAGGTGTCGGCGAGCAGGCCCAGTTCGTTGCGATCGCGCACCTGCACCTCCACCGCAAAGTCACCGTCACTGATCCGAGTCGCCGCGGCCGTGAGGCGACGCAGCGGCCGCACAATGGGCAGCGAGAGCAACAGGCCTAGCCCTCCCGCCGCCAGCGTTACTGATAACAGCACCGCCACCATGACAATGGTTAACTGGCGGATCGGGGCAAAGGCTTCCGCTGTCGGTAGTTCTGAGACGAGCAGCCACGCCGTGCTCCGAATCGGGGCGCGGCTCCCAAAGACCGGCTGCTCGCGCAGGCCACGGTAAAGGGCTCCCCCTTGGTCTAGGGCCCTTAACTGCTCCAGGAGGGGGCGATCGCGCAGATCCTGAATCACAAAAGTCCGGGCCTGGGTTCCAGACTCTGCGATGAGGCGTTGGCGCTCGTCCAGAATGTAGAGGTAGCCGCTGTCACCAATCGGATTCTGGGAGAGCACAAACCAGAGAAAGTTGAGGTTAATCCGAGCCCACAGGACCCCCGCCACCGCATCGTTCGCATCGCGGATCGGCACGGCCAGGGTGGTCGTCGGCAGCCGCGTCACCGCTTGGCGCTCGACAGGCCCTACATAGTCTTCTTGCTGCCGAAAGGCGCGCGTAAACAGGGGAGTATCGGCCACCGAGACGCTAGGGACGGCTTCGTAGGGGGCGACGGCGACCACCGTTTCCCCGGCAGCGTTGGCGATGGCCAGATAGTCGTAAGCATCATTTTGTCGGGCCAGCCCTTCCAGTAAGGCTTGCTGCTCAGGGACCGAAAAATCTGCGAGGCCCCGCACCCGCGCGAGGGAGTTGAGCGGACGCTGGAGATCGTCCATGTAGGCATCGATCTGGAGAGCGGCTTGGCGCGATCGCTCATACTGGAGAGTTCGCACAGCCTGCATATGATTCTGCAAGCTGAGATAGACGAACAAGCTGCCCGCCGCGAGGACGCTGAGGAACCCCAGGCCCGCCAAGCTCAGGCGGAGGCGAGTGACGAGGGAGGTAAAACCAGCCGGCAAGCGTAGTTTGAATCCGGGTGCAGAGGTCGTCATGGCAGGGGAGTGGGTGCAAGGGGGGGTGAACGATCCATCCTAGCCTGGCCCTGAGAGAACAGGCCCCTCCGGGAGGGGGTTGCCATCGCCACCACCCATCTCAGCTAGCTCAGAAGCGGGCGGCGATCGCTCAGGGGCGAGAGAAGGCCAACTCTAATTAGAATTGCCTTGAGCCAAACCGTGACCCTAAGGCGTAATATCAATCTCGCCCGCCATCACTTGGGCGCGCCATTGATTAAATTGCTCCTCCTGCTCCGGGGTGATACTTTCCCGGAAGGGAGCAAACTCATAAATCTGTTCCTTAAGGCCAAACTTGTATAACTTCCCTTCCCAGCGGCCCTGCTGAACTAGGGTCGCGGCCTCGAGGATCAAGGTGGGAATATCTTGGAGCACACTGGTCAAGACTTGACCGGGAGCCAAGCTGTGCTGATCCGTCGTCCAGCCAATGATTTTCACGTCGGGATGGTTTTGGTGAATTTCCTCAATCGCTCCTAGCCCCGAGGTATCGGCATTGATCGCCAGGACATCGACCCCTTCAGCGATGAGTTGGCGAGCCACCGCAGCCCCCTTATCCGGATCAGTCCAGGTCTGCAAAAACTCCGTATAGGCCGTGACATCCGCCGCCGTTTGCTCCACCCCCCGCTGAAACAAGGCCGCTTCTTCCTGATAAACCGGGTAGTCATAGCCGACCATGTAGCCGACTTTCCGGGTTTCCGAGACCATCGCGGCTAGGGCCCCGGTCAGGTAGCCCGCTTCGCCAGCGCGAAAGGCGACAGCGCCAAGATTACGGTTGTTGCCCGGATAGGTGGTGACGACGGCGAACTTCGTGCGGGGAAACTCGGCCGCCACCCGCTCCGCCGGCTCGATATAGGAGCCGCTATGCCCGATGATGAAGTCGTAGCCCTGCTCTGCGTAGGTTTGCAGCGCCGCTTCGCTGGCCGCGGCTTCATCAAGGTATTCCTGAAAATCAACGCTGGCGCTATGTTCCTGGGCAATTAACTGCAAGCCTTGGTAGCCAGCCTCGCTCCAGCTACCGTCATCACGAGAGCCCGTCAACAGCATCGCCACGCGAAAACTGGTTGCTTCGGCTGCCGTCTCTGGGCTCCGGCTCGCCTCGCCCGCCGGATTCTGGCCGCAGCTCATGGTGATAACAGCCGTCAAGCAGGCCACCAGGCCGTAGATCCAGAGAGAACGTCGGAGCCAAGTCATCCTAAACCGCCGGGTAATTCAATCTCCCAAGTATAGCGACTCTCTGCCCTAAATCAAGGTAAATTTGCTCTGGCTCGGCTGGGAACGGCCGGGGAGAAGAAAGGCTGAAAAACAGCAACCGTAGAACCTCGGTCAATTAAGCGGGCAAGGCGGGCAAATTCCGATAGTAGGCGAGACCACTGTAGAGTTGAAAGGCATTGTCCCAGGCACTGGCTTCGCGCCGCTCGAGCTGAACCCGGGATGCTAAGCGGCTGAGAAAGGGCTGAAATCCCAGGGCTGAATCCGCAAAGGTATCAAATTCCTCCCGCTTGGGGATCGTGGCCAAGGATTGTTCGAGCAGGCCCATTAGTCGTTCCCAGTTTTGGCGGGTGGTCTCCCGCTGGCTGGGTTGGGGAGCCCCGAGGGAAACCCCTTGTTGGAACTGATAGTTGCGTTCACAGAGACGCAGAATGCAGCGGCGGTTTGGTAAGTGGAGGTCGCAGATGGCGATGAAGTCTTGGGTCTGGGTCTTGCGCTGGAGCTTGCGGCGGGCCCCGAGAACGACGACGGATTCAAAAACTGGAAGGCGACCGTAGATGCGCTGGCTCACGTCGGTCCAGGGGAAGGTGAGGGCTCCTTGCTGACCGGCGTGATTGGTGCAGCGCGCCGTTACTTGCGGTTCCAGGGTTTGGAAATAGTCCACTTCATAGATATCCAGGGCCTCGATCTCGTTCAAGGCGTAGCAAAAACTGGGGACTTGTGCGGCTTGTAAGGCCTGGCGAACGTAGTTCAGCTCTCCGACTTTGCCCGTGCGGTAAAGACGCCAGCCGCGACTGGGGAGCTGCAAGCGGGCGGTGTAGGGGTCGAGCTGGACCACCTGGCCAAAGGCCTTGGCGATCGCCCGCTTCTGGTCCGGGGGCACGGGCTCCAGCACCAGCACCCCCCACTGGTCGGCGCCGGGGGCTGAGCGGGCCTGGGCGAGGGCCTGCTCGTGGTGCTCGGCGGCGATCGCCTCCAGCCGTGCCAACCCCTGCCGCAGTTGGGTCAACAGTTTCGGGTGGCTGGCCTGGGGCAACAACTGGCGGTAGAGTTTCTCGGCCGCCTCGAGCTTGCCTGTGCTCTCGTAGACACGGCCGGCATAGAAGCGCGCCCAGGGGTTGTGGGGCTCCTGCTGGAGGAGGGGCTTGAGCAATTGAGCCGCGAGCTTGTAGTTGCCTCGGGCGATCGCGTCAGCAATGGGTTTCAGCATGGGGGAGGCTAACAACGCTATCCCTTCAGTGTGCCCAATTTTCTGGCCAACCGCTGCCCGCCAGCGGCCGGGTCAGTAGCAGGTAGGCGCGCCAGGGTTGGGCCCAGCGAGCGCTCAGAGCCCGCGACGGGTTCGACTGTTGCATCAAGGCATGGATGGCCTGGCGGTAGCCTTGCTCCCAAGCTGCTTGCTGGCCGGCCGCCAAGAGCAGGGCCCCGAGGCCGGCATAGCGGCGGGCGGGATGGATCGCCAGGGTTTTCACCACCAGCGTTTGCGGCTCTGAGGGCGGGGCCTGGTGATCGGGGAAGGCCAGGAGAAAGCCGACCACCTGGGCTGCGTCGGTGGCCAGCCAGCAAAGGTTGGGCTGCAAGTAGGGACGGAGGGGCTGATAGCGGGCGAGAAAAGCGACCTCCTCCAAGGGGCTAAAGAGGAGATTGCGCCGAAAGCTGTGTTGGATCAGGGGGTGGAGTTGGCGCAGGAGGGCCGTGAAGCGGGCTGCGTCCGCCCAGGTCGCGGCCGGCAGGGGCTCCCACCGCAGGCCCTGAGCCGTGAAGCGGGCCGCGACGGGTCCCAAGCGGGGGTCGGTCCGGCGGAGATCGGTGCAGAGGGCTGAGGTGTAGTGGGCGAGGGGTTGGAAGCCGGCCTGGAGGAAGGGAGCGGCCTCCGGGCAGGAGGGCTCCGAGAAGAAGGGCCAGCCTTGGTCAGGGGCGGCGAGGGCGCGGTAGGCGCTCCAGGTGCTGCCATCCATGGGGGCGATCGCCCGCTGACAGCCCTGCTGAGCAAGAAACTGGCAGACCTGGTGGAGGACGGCAGGGGCGAGGGGGGCGGGTACGTCCCAGTGCCCGAGGTAGCCGAGGCGATCGCCGTGCAGAGTCGGAGTCTGCTGCCACCAGAGGGAGTAGTGGCCCTGGGGTCGGCCCTGGGGATCGCAGACCTGCCAGTGGGCTGCGGGGCGATCGCGGGCCTGGGCCGCCGTAGGCTGGGCCGGCTGAGTGGTGAAGGGGGGTGCCATGATCGTGACGAGGACCTAGGTGGCCGCCCGCAAGGCGTCCAGATCATGGCCACGAATGGCCGCAAGATGGCGCGTGATTTTCTGAATCTCCCAGTCCCACCAGCGAATTTGGAGGAGTTCGTCCACCACCGCGTCCGGGAAGCGCTGGCGAAGCCGGCGCGCCGGATTGCCCCCCACAACCGTGTAGGGGAGAACGTCTTGGGTGACCACGGCCTGGGCGGCGATGATCGCCCCATCGCCAATCGTCACACCCGGCAAAATCGTGGCCTGGTAGCCCAGCCAGACATCGTTGCCGACGACGGTATCGCCTTTGTGCGGCCAGGTCTCAGGGGCGGCTCCTTCCCAGCCTTGGCCGAAAATCGAGAAAGGATAGGTGCTGAAGCCAGTGGTGGCATGGTTGCCACCGTTCATGATGAACTTGACATCGGAGGCAATGGCGCAAAACTTGCCAATGATCAACTGATCGCCTTCAAAGTCGAAGTGATAGAGCACATTGCGCTCGAAGTTTTCTGGATTCTCGAAGTCGTCGTAATAGGTATAGTCACCAACGATAATGTTGGGATTTTGGATGATGGTTTTGAGGTACGCCAAGCGGGGATGTTGGGGCAGGGGGTGCTTGGTGTTGGGAGATGGGCCGTGGGACATCAGGAGGCCTCAAGAACTAGCGTGTGTTATCCATTATGCAAGCCCCTCGCCCTCTGGGAGAGGGGTTTGGGGTGAGGGCTACGGACTTTACTCGCAAAAAAAAATGCTGTACAGCTTTCCCCACGCTAGTGCGATCCAACTTCCCAGCCCCTTTTCTCGTCGAGGAAAACGATTGTCAAGGAGAACGATTGAGGGGAGCGGCGTTGTTGCGCTTCAGCGCCCCAGCACGCGAGTTCAAGACGGGCTAAAGCCCAACAACGTCCCCTTCAGAAAGGGATGGAAGTGGAGCGAACTGGATTGAGATCCGCTGCATCCCTCTTAGGTCAGATCGGGGTGAAACGCTGATTTTTCGTCGGCTGTAATGGCGGAAATTCGTGGGAATTTCCCGAAATAACACAAGAGGGGTATCTTCTGTAGAGATGGGGGATGCATCTCAGTTAGGCAAGTTTACCCCCGCTGCGAGAAGCCGCTGCGCGTCTACATTCCCCGGCCCCTTCTCCCCAGTAGGGCGAAGGGGCGTCTCCAACGGGAGATGCACCCGAGATGGGCGCGAACCAATCTGGCGGACCCTTATTTTGTTGGATTACTCTAGAGCTTCTGGCGACAGCGATCGAGGTAAAGTTGTGCCACTTGGTCGCCGGGGCAAATCTGCAAACAACGCTCCAGCAGCAGGGCGGTCCGCTTGTAGTTGCCGAGGTGGTAGAGCATCATCGCCTGCTCGAAGCTCGTCTTGGTAACTCGCTTGCCATCGCCCAGGTTGGGCTCGTCGGCCTCAAACACCTCAAACACTGAGATCAGTTCGGATTTTCCCGGTACACTCACACGGTCGATGATCCGAATCGCATAGTGGCGCGTTGCCTCCAGCCGCAGGAAGGTTTCATGGGAGATTAGCAGTGAAACGCCGTAGGTTTTGGTCAGGCGCTCGAGGCGGGCGGCAAGGTTGACGGCATCACTAATCACGGTGCTGTCCATGCGGTGACTGCCGCCGACCGTGCCTAGCATCAGCCGGCCGGTGTTGATGCCGATGCCGATGCGGATCGGGGCGCGATCGGGGCGTTGGCGGGTAGCATTGTACTCGGCGAGCCGTTGGAGCATGGCGACACCTGCCCGCACCGCATCATCCGCTGAGCCGCTAAACAGGGCCATGATTTCATCGCCGACGTATTTGTCAATGAAGCCGCCGTGGGCTGTAATCTCCGGTTCCATGCGCGAGAGATAGGCGTTGATGAAGCGAAAGTTATCCTTGGGGGTCATTTTTTCGCTGAGGCGGGTGAAGTCGCGGATATCCGCAAAGAGCAGGGACATTTCCCGCTCGACGGCATCGCCGATCTGGACATCGGTAATGCTGTCCTTGTCCAGCAGTTGCAGAAATTCGTTGGGGACGAAGCGTTTGTAGGCGAGGTTGAGGAGTTGCAACTGCTGGGCGATCGCCTCCCGCTCGGCTTCCGCTTGCTTGCGTTCGGTGATGTCCTGCATGGCGGCGATCGCATAGACGACCTGACCCGCTGCATTGTAAACCGGCGTACCCCAGACTTCCAGGGGCACGGTGCGACCCCGGTGACGGATCTCCATGTCGTCAACGGACGTGGTTTCCCCCTGCAAAGCGCGGACGATGGGCAGCTGGGCCTGGGGGTAGAGGCGATTGCTGCCGGCCAGGTAGGCGTGATAGGTGCGGCTCAGGTTGCTCTCTTTGGCGGTAAAGACCATGCCACTGCCCAGGAGGTCTTGGGCGCGCTGGTTGGCATAGTAGGGCTTGCCCGTGGCGTCGATGATGAAGATGCCCACGGGTACGGCTTCGAGAAATTGGGTCAGTTTGCTTTCGCTGTGGGAGAGGGCCTCGTTGAGGGTGGCCATTTTGGCGCGATCGCTCTCCAGGGCGGCAAAGGAGGCCCGCAACTGCTGGGCCATCTGTTGAAAGGACGCGGCCAGCTCGCTCAACTCATCGGCTGCACTGACCCGAATCGGGTATTCCCACTCTCCCTGACTCAGGTGGGCCACGGCCTGCCGCAGGGTGGACAGGGGGGCCACAATCCGCCGGGCTGTGAAGCGGATGGTGCTGAGCACAAGACCCGCTATGGTGGTGAGGCTCCCCAGCCAGAGCAGGGCGGCGATCGCTAGGGGGGCGACAAATTCTTGGGCGGGTTGCTCCACGACGGCATACCAGGGGCGGACTTCGAGCCGCTGGGCCGAGCCCATGACCCACTGCTGGCGAATTCCCCGGTAAAGGTTCAGGCCTGAGCGGGCGAGGGCCAGGGGCGATCGCCCCACCAAGGCCTGCAAGGTAACGCCCTGGGCCTGGAGGCGGCGGTTGCTCGTCGCGATCATCTGCCCGGACTCGGTGACGACATAGGCATAGCCGGTATTACCAACGCGGACCGTGATGGTTTTTTCCCAGAGGGCATTGAGGTCTACCCGCGCTCGCAAGACGGCCGTGGCGAGGCCGATGTCATCAGTCACGGCGATCATGACATCGAGGTAGGGAGACTGCTGCTCAAACTGCACCTCCTCCCAGAGCACGCTGCCGACGGGGGGCAGGCTAGGCAACTCCATTGTCGGGAGCTGGTCCTCGGACAGAATCTGACCAGCGCGGCGGCGCTGGGCCAGCACGCGGCCGTCGGGGGCCACTAAGAAAACCTCTCGGTAGGCGCGGTTGCGGGCGAGCATACTCCGCAGCACCTCCTCCGGTTCTTCCGTGAGAGTGAGGGTGGTGCTGGTGGCGATCAGGTCGCTCTCCAGCCGGAGTAGAAACAGATCGAAGGACCGGGCCGCATCGGCGCTGGCGCGATCGAGCTTGCGCTTGACCCGCTCCACGCTGGTGGTCAGGGCCAGAGTCATGGCCGTCATCAGTCCCAGGGCCGCGATCAGACTCAGCACCAGCACGCGACGGCCGATCTGCTGGCTGAGGGACTGGGGGCGGGGGCTAGTAGTGGCTTGCGGGCGGCGATCGCGGCGCAGCAAGCGGCGCAGTTTCAAACCAGGGGTACTCCTTCCCAGCCTGGGCCTAGGGGCGGGGTCAGCCCAGCGCCTTAAGCCGCTGTCCGTTGGGCTGGCGACCTTCTCTCTCTCTCACTTATAGTCTGCGATATTGGTGGCGTCGATCAGGGGGATTTCGGGCAGCACCAAGCGGGGGGGAAATGTTTCGCCATTTTCCAGGTGGCGAATCAGAAGCTGCACCGCGAGCCGTGCTTGCCGGCCGGGGGTTTGGTCAATGGTCGCGGCGAGTTCCCCGTTGGCGATCGCCGCCAAGGCTGGGGGCATGGCATCAAACCCGGTAACTAGCACTGTGTCATCCCGACCCGCCGCCCGCAGGGCTTGATAGGCTCCTTGGGCCATGGCATAGTTGGCGGCGATGATCGCGTCAATCTCCTGGTGAGTTTGCAGCCAAGTCGTGACAATCGTGGCGGCCTCCGTGTCAGACCAGTGGGCGGTCTGGGTATCCAGGATCTCGATGTCGCCAGTTTCCAGACCAGCCAAGAAGCCCTCCTTGCGATCTAGGGCGTTTTGCTGCTCCAGAGCCCCATCCAGCAGCAGCACCCGGCCCCGCCCCCCCAATTGTTTCACAACCCATTCGCCCATCACCCGGCCCCCAGCCACGTTGTCAAAGACGACAAAGCTCAGGAGGTCGTCGGTATTCACGGGGGTATCCATCGCGACGACGGGAATGCCCTTGGCCACTGCCTTTTCGACCACGCGGGCCAGGCGCACCGAGTCTGTCACCATAATCACCAGGCCATCGATATCTCCCTGGGCTAGGCGGGCATCCAGGTTGCGAATCTGGTCTTCCACACAGGTATGGCAGGGATTCCCCAAAAGTTCAATGTCTACCCCAAAGTCGGTGGCTGCTGCTTTGGCCCCAGCCCAGACCTGCTCCTGGTAGAGGTCGCCATGCTCGTCGGTCTCGGGATTGTAGGTGTCCTTGAGGGCGACGAGAATGGTCCAGGTCTGACGAGCGGTGATCTCGGCCTCGGGGCCGAGGAAGGGGGCGGCATCGGCGGCGATCGCGGGGCTGGTGTCAACCTCAGGAGTCGCGGCTGGGGGTGGGGCCGGGCGACAGGCCACGAGGCTGAGCAAGACTGCGACTAACAGCCCCTGGAGCCGACGGCGGTGATAACGGCGTGAGGTCATGGGGTTTGCTCCCTCCAAAAACAGGATGAGGCTGGCGACCACGAGCGTCGCCTTTGCCATCATTCTAGAAAGGTTCGGTCAGCCCGGAGTCTCTGGGGGCTGCCAGCGGTAGGTTGCTAAGCTCAGGCGACCCGTCGCGTTGAAGGTGATGCCTTCGGCTTCGAGGAGCGATCGCTGCAAGTAATCGGTTCCCTGCCGCAGGGAAGAGTGGGAAATTTCGCCCTGGGCATTGATCACCCGATGCCAGGGGATGTCTTCGTAGTCCGCCGCCGCCACCCGGTAGAGGGCATAGCCCACGAGGCGGGGTTTGCCGGCCAGGCCGGCTAGGTCAGCGATTTGCCCATAGGTGGCCACGCAGCCAGGGGGAATCTGGCGGACGACGGCGTAGATGCGTTCGTAGGTACTCATACGAAATCTTGGTTCCAGAAGCTCGCTTTCAGGCCTCTCCCCAACCGCTCTCCCAACTTGGGAGCGGGGCTTCTAACTCCCTCTAGCTCCCCTGCTCCCAGCCTTGGGAGCAGGGGCCAGGGGATGTAGACGCGCAGCGGCTTCTCGCAGAGGGGGGCCGGTAACGCACATCTGGCTAGAGAATTCTGGATCACAAGCTCGCGTTGCCTTCAGGAACCGCCGTCCACCGAAGCCTAGAGGGCGTTGTAGCGCTGGCAGCAGAGGGCGAAGCCGGCAGCGGCGAGGGTGATCGCCAGGGCCTGGAGGGGGTGCTGGCCTTGGGCGATCGCCCAGGAGGTGACGATGCCCGCTCCGAGACCGGCGATGAGCAGGGACTGGAGCCAAGGGGCGGGGGAGGGTTGGTGATACATAAGACTTGGTTATTGATAAGGTGAGCAGGTGTAAACCAGGTTATTAAAATCTGATGTCTCCGCAGGCTAACACCTGAGCCCTGAGGGGGGAGTTCGGACGGCGGCGATCGCAACCAAGCTTTAGATTCAGCCAAATTTCTTAACAGAATGTCCGCTGGTGTTCGGCTGACGGGGCGGGAACTTCTGGGTAGGCGCTAGCTTCTGAAACGTTGACCACCGCCGCTGAGGGCGAGGAGCCAAGCGGCGGTGGCTTGAAGATGCGCGCGCGATCTAAGGCGGAGATTTCGGCACTTCTTGGCCCGAAATGAAACAAAACCCGAGGATCTGAGCGCGGATCAAGCGTTGTTCTGTATAGTGATAACGAGTCAAACGCGACACGTTCACCGACCCGGAGAACCAGGAGTTGACAGCATGAAACACCATCCCCGCTGGCGGCGATCGCTAGCCTGTCTATCGTTACTTTTCGGCCTCTCAACCACGACCGCCCTCCCGGTGGCTGCCCTAACCTCCTCCCGTTCGTCCTCCTCAGCAGCGGCCGCCCCGGTATCCCCTTTGGCCCAGCGGGATGACTGCCGCGAAGCCACCCGAGACCTTTTCATCTTTCGCCGCCCCAGCCGCGAGCCCTTGACCAGCCTGCGCCAAGGGGAGCGGGTGCGTTTAGCTGAAGCGGAACCGGATCGGGAGGGCTGGATTGCGGTCCAAGACCCGACCCTCGGCTTTGTGGAAGCCCGCTTCCTGCGCCGCTGCGGCACGGCGATCGACCCTTCCTTTCCCGGTACGGGCCTCCGGCCAGGTGTGGCAGAACTCTGTGTTAATGACCGGGCGGGCCGCGACGGCTTGAGCATCTACAACTCTCCCAGCTTCAACGCTCGTATCATTGAGCGGGCCTTTGAAGGGGAAGCGCTCCGGGTCAATACCCGTGACATTCGCCGCGATCCTTCGGGCTTTGTTTGGTTCTCGATTACCTTTCCCACCAATGGTTGGGTCGTTTACGGCCTGCCCAATGAAGGCTTGACTAACTTGGAGAACTGTGACTTGCTGCGCCTGCGCGGGCAGCCGATCCCGGTTCCCCGCTAAGGGAACTCTAGCTCTGGAAACCGTGGTGCGACTGCGTTTGACTCTACCCCCACGGCGCTGGCGGTTTTGGCTCGGTTGCAGCCTTGTGCTACTGCTGGCGATCGCCCTCCAGGCCCGCCGCGTTCTTGACCAGCCCATGACGGCCACCCTCCTCAGCGATCCCTTTCTGCAAGCTCCTACGGCCGACACGGTGCGGGTGGTCTGGTTCACGGACTTTCCCGGCCGGGCCCACGTTCTCCACTACGGCCCTCAGTTGGCCCGTCGGGCGATCGCGACCACTCAACCCTTGACTCGGATGCGAGAGGATGCTGATTCCCGCATTCCGGAGCCCCCAGCCCAGCCGACCCGGCGGTTGATCTGGCGACACGAGGCGATCGCCCGGGACCTCGCCCCCGGCCAGCGCTACCCCTACGCCGTCAGCAGCGAGCGGGAAGATGGCAGCATCGCCCGCAGCCGCGAGTTCAGCCTCGCCCCCTCCCCCCCGGCGACCCAACCCTTGCAGATTCTCCTCACCTCGGACCACCAGTTAATGCCCCTGACGGCGGCGAACTTGCAGCAAGTAGTGGCGACGGTGGGCCGGGTCGATGCGGTCTTTCTCGCCGGAGATCTCGTCAATATTCCCGACCGCGCCTCGGAATGGTTTGACGATGCCCGGGGCTGTGCCTTTTTTCCCTGCCTCCAGGGCCGGGGTCAGTACGTGCTGAGCAAGGCAGGGCGAAAAACTCTCTATCGCGGCGGCGAACTGATCCAGCACGCACCCCTCTTTGCGGCCGTCGGCAACCATGAGGTTATGGGCCGCTATTCGATGCGGCGCGGCCTGAACGCTCAGTTTGACGACCCCTGGCCTCGGGCCGCCGCTGAGCAACTCTACGAACAGCGGGCTGCCGAGGTTAACCCCAGGGGCGATCCGGCGATTCGGGATGCCTGGCTCCGGGCTCACTCGTTCAACACCGACAGTTACCAGGAAATCCTCACCCTTCCCACCAGCTCGACGGGGGGGGAAACCTATTACGCGACGACTTTCGGCCCCGTGCGCTTGGTCGTGCTCTTTGCTACGAATATCTGGCGATCGCCCAGCCTGGAGGGCGATCGCCCCAGCCGCTACCGGGAAGCCCAACGCCACCTTGACAATCCCGAGCAGTGGCGCCACGGCCAGCACATTTTTGCACCCATCACCGTTGGGAGCCCCCAGTACCGCTGGCTGCAACAGGAACTGGCTAGCCCAGAATTTCAACAAGCGCCCTACAAGCTGGTGATGCTCCACCACCCACCCCACACCCTGGGGGATAACATCGTTCCAGCCTACACGGATCCCCAGCCCCAGCGTGAGTACGGACCGGACGGCGAGCTACAAGCCGTGCGCTACGAGTATCCCTTGGACCAGGATTACCTGATCCGAGACGTGATGCCCCTGCTTCGAGCTGCGGGGGTTCATCTGGTCCACTTCGGTCACTCGCACCTGTGGAACCGCTTCACCGATGCTAGCGGGATGCACTTCCTAGAAACATCCAACGTGGGCAATACCTATGGGGCGGCCTGGGGCGAACATCAGCGGGCTGTGCCCACGGGCTACCGCGAAACCTACGTGGCCCAAGGTGATCCCAACGGCCTCGAGCCAATCGTCCCCAACCTGGCCCCTCTGCGGGATGCCCAAGGCCAACCCCTCCCCTACTTGGCTAGTAATGACATCACCGCTTTTAGTATCCTGGACACCAGCCGGGGCACAGTCAGCAGCTACTATTTCGACACCCGCCAGCCGGATTCTGGAGTGGTCAAGTTCGATGAATTTGCCCTGCACTAGGGTCGCTCAGTAGTGATCGATCTTAATCTCGCCGCGAAAGACCCGCTCCTGCAACTCGCGCCAGAGCCCGCACAACTCCGGGGTAATTTCGCCATTGGCGCGAACGGCGGCGAGGATGTCTTCGCGCTCCGCCCGCGACAGGCAGCGATCCGCGAGGGCCCGGTAGATGACTTGCTTAACTTGGTCAGGGTTCATCATGGACAAGCAAGGAGCCTAGGTGTTGGGTCCCTCTTGAGGATACTGCTGTTGAGCCTCGGCACAAACAGATCGCGTAAAAAAGGGGCTGGCTTCGTATATTTCGACGCCAGGCACAACCCGCGAACCGCCTGGACCCTCAGCAAAATCCCGTAGCAGGCCTTTTTTTGCGGACACCCTTGACAGGTAAGATTTCTGAGATAAACTGGAGCTGTGTGTGAGGAAAAGTGAAGAGCGCTTGGGGTCGAAACACGGCAAGACTCCCAGGCGCTTTTTGCATGGCCGCAGGGATGACTCTTTTCCCTGACGCCGAGATTTTAGCCCTCACCCCCTTGCCAGCCTTGACGTCTGGACTGGGGGATGGGCAGGACTGGCTCGGGCTGAGCGATCGCCCCAGACCGAAGCGAGCGCCAACTCAAAGGGTGACAGCCGCCTGAAACACAGGACGCATCAGGACTTGGATAAAGCTCAAGCGAGCGAAACTCTGATCTAGTAAGGCCTTGGGAGGCTTGCTACTCCCTACGGGCTTTCCCGAGCAACCAGCCCCCGCCAGAAACCCAACACTACTCACTAGGCGGCAGCTCGGATAGCTGCTCCCTGACGGCTGCCACCGTAAACCCCAAGGCCGCAGCAATTTGCGCGTGAGACAATCCCAAGTCGTGCAGTTGGCGGACCGCTCGCCGCCGAGCTCGCCGCTCGGCCTCGGCTTCGGCTTGGGCCTGTTGAGCTTGGACTTGGGCCTGTTGAGCTTGGGCTTGGGCCTGGGCGGCTTCAGCCTGGGCCGCTTCAGCCTGCTCAGCCGCCGAGCGGTAGCGACGACCCTCGGCATCAAACCAGGACAGAATCTCGCGATCAATGCCGCCGACGCGATCGCGACTCCGCCCCAGGCCGAGCCCAACTTCCGGCAGCCAGTAGGGTTCGCCGGCTTGGAGTTGGTACTCGCCTGCAATGCGTTGGTAAACCTCGAAGGGTTGATGGCGATCGCGCTGCCAGAATTCGGGGTTGTAGATCACGTAGTAGAGAACCCCCAACCGTTCATACAGGCGTAGCTTTTCCCCGTACTCTCCCCCGGGAGTCCAGGAGACGACCTCCAGCACCAGCACCGGCACAATCCCCTCCTCTTCCCACAGCACATAGCTGCGGCGGGATTTGTTGCCCGGTTTGCGGCGGGGGACGCCGAGACTGAGAAAGCCATCAGGGACGACGGGGGCTTTGGGGTTGGCTCCGGTGGTGTGGTAGATGGCCATATCGGCGCCGAAGTACCAGTCTTGGCGATCGCGCCAAATCAGCTCCAACAAGAACAGCAGGTAGTTGGGGAGAAAGTTCTGATCTTCGTTGTCCACGGGGGTGTCGTCAGAGCAGGGTAGCTCTTCACTGCTGGGCAGGGTGGGGTCAAATTGTAGGTGGTGAACCATCAGACTAACCCTCTAGAGACAGCTATTTCGCGCTCGTTTGGTAGGCTCTCCAGAACCTGCCGGGGCCGAGCAGCGGTCCCCAGCAATCCAGTCGCTTGGAACCACAAGCGGAGCCTGGGAACCAAGCCCGGACTATTCTCACAAAAACCATCGCCTGGGTCGTGCTGGTGGTGGCCGGGGATAGGCGACCTGTGGGGGCGGGATGGGTTTTTAGAGGTGTAGGGCGGGCAGCGCTCTCGGTAGCCGGCGCTGCGGCAGTCAGTAGTGGGGGTGAAGGGACTTGAACCCTTACGGGGTATTATCCCCAGCGGATTTTAAGTCCGCAGCGTCTACCATTCCGCCACACCCCCGGGGGTCTCACCGGCTAAGCAAATGTTGATTGTAGCAGACCTGTCCTAGCGATCGCCAAAGTGTCATCACGCAGGGGTGGACGAAAAAAAGCGCGGCTCCTCGGAATTGCGAGCGATTGCCTCGAGGAGCAGAGGGTCGCCTTCTTCAGCGTTACGGGGCCCCCTCTGCGAGAAGCCGCTGCGCGTCTACATCCCCCAGCCCCTTCTTCTCCCAAAGCTGGGAGAAGGGGAGTTAGCAGCCCCTCACCCAAGCTTGGGAGTGGGATTCAGGGCGTGTCGTCAATTAAAGCCAGAATCCAGCCTGAGACGACCTGGGAACCTCAGCAAGTCTTGTCAGTCTCCTTGCCTCAAGGCTAGTTCTGGCAAGGGGTTTGTGAGTCATTGATGTACAGACCCTAGGGGCGCTCCCGCAACTCAATAAACGTCTCGCCGATCGTAACATCGTAGCTCCCGAAGACATTTTGCCCCAGGAGTCCCAACCCCCCCAAGTTGCTCTCGTTGGTCGCCGCGGCAAAGGTAACGGTGACATCGCTCACGATCAAATCCCCCACCTGCACCGACTGCAAGCGGCTCAGGCTACTGTCGATGGCGCGGCCATCCGCGACGGTGGTACGGATGCTGCCCTCAGATTCCAGCCCCAACTGCCGTGCCATGCTAGGGAGAATCTTGGTGACGGATGCACCGGTATCGAACAGCATCTCGAAGGTTGCCGTGCCATTAAAGGTGACATCAACCACGGGGATGCCTGAAGCGCGCCGCTTGATGGGGACTCGAAACGTGCCAGCGGGGGCAGCGACGATGGGCTCTGGCTCCGAGGGCTGGGCCTGGGCGCTGGGCAGTCCCCCTCCGGCACAGTTCCACCCGGGCACGAAGACATTGCGATCCGCGAGGCTTTGCAACTGGCTCTGGTACACCGTCAGTTGTGAGGCCCGGGCTGGGAGGGCACGCTTCATTTCATCCAAGACGACGATCGCCTGAAACCAGTCCTGGGCACAAATAGCCTGGTTCAGGGCGGTATTGAGGTAGTTCTGGGCCCGGACCGGTGCAAGGGCCACGAGACTGGTTCCGAGGCAGCAGAGGGCGATCAGGGCAAGACGGGGCGGCATGGCAACAAGATTTGGGCAATTGCGGGGTTGGCTCGGAGCAAAGGGGGAAAACGCCGGGATGAACGGGGGTGAACCCTTGCTCCAAGTCTAGGAGATCCGCTTCCGGGGCGACAAGCTAAACCCTGACGAACCTGAGGGAGAGACGCTATTCTGAGGAAATTGTCCCCGGTGGAGGGAGCGGCAATTTCATGACACTCAAACAAGGCCTGGTCCTGGCGATCGCCCTGCTCCTGCTCAGTCTGGGGGCAGGATGGCAGCTCCCCGTAGCGGCGGCTCCCGGGGACGGGGCGGCTCTGTTTGCCGCCAATTGTGCCGCCTGTCATGTGGGAGGCCGCAACATCATCGTTTCGACCAAAACGCTGCGCCAAGCTGATCTAGAGCGCTATGGGCTGGATTCGGTGGCGGCGATCGCCCAGCAAATTCAGCAGGGCAAGAAGGCCATGCCGGCCTTCCAAGGCCGCCTCACCCCCGCAGAAATGACGGCGGTGGCGGAGTATGTGCTCGCCCAAGCCGCCCGCCACTGGCCGCCCATTGCACCCGCAGGGCAGCGGCGCGTGCTACCTTAAGCAGTCAGAGAAGCCATCCGTGATGGAGTCGATGGCAGTGATCCATGAGTTGCAGAGGTGGTGATGACAATTCTCGATGGGCGCGGGCGTCTGTTCGGCAAGCTGAGTCTGTTGGATCTGGGGGCGGCCCTAGTGCTGGTGCTGGTCGTGGTGGGTATTTTCTTCTTCCCCGGTGCTACGGGCTCGATCGCCCAGGTCGGCCAAGATACGCAGGCGATTGAGTTTGATGCCATCGTGCGTGGTCTCAGCGTGCGTGATCCCGAGGTACTCCTGGAAGAGTTCGAGACTACTGGGAAAACGAACATTGTCGTTCGTAACCAGCCAGCCGGCTCGGTGGACATTGAGAGCATTACCCCCTTGCGGCGGCAAATGGTCGTCCCCCAGCCCGATGGCACGGTGGCAGCCCTACCCGATCCCCGCCCCTACGAGGATGTGCTGAGCTTGGACATGATCTTGACCCTGAGCGGCCGTGCCCAGATGACCACGGACGGGGCAGTCCTCAGCGGCAGCAAGATTAAGATCGGAACGCCCCTGGAGCTGGAAGGGCCGGGGTATCGCTTCAATGCCAGCACGATCGCGGTTCGCCTAGCCGATGAGTGAGCGATCGCGCCCTCGCTCTTAGCAGACGGGTTTTAGGGTTGGCCGAAAAATTGCCCGCTTCCCCCAGGGCCGCCTAGGCTGTGAGGACCATGGATCGGTCTGCTGAACGCAACTATCATCGCTTACAAGCGCAGCTCCTCGGCGGCCTGGCAGGGTTCGCCGGGGTATTTGCGCTGGGTGTCTTTTGGTACACGGTGGTCGAGCATTGGTCGTTGGTGGAAGCGGCCTACATGACGACGATCACGCTCTCGACCGTTGGCTTTGGGGAAACACGACCCCTAGGGGAGCAATCACGCCTCTTCACCATCGTTTTAATCATCCTCGGCATCCTGACCATCGGCTACATGGCCAATCGGTTTACAGAAGCCCTAATTCAGGGCTACTTTCAGGAAGGCCTCCGCAAGAAGAAGCAGCAGCGCGTGATCGACGCCCTCACCAATCACTACATCCTCTGCGGTTTCGGTCGCACTGGCCGCCAAATTGCCCTGGAATTTGCCGCCGAGGACATTCCCTTCATCGTGGTTGACAGCGATGCCGACTCAATTACCCAGGCCCAACAGCTTGGCTATCCGGTATTGCAGGGAGATGCCACCCTGGATGAGTCCCTTCAGCTCGCCGGAATCGAACGCGCTGCCTGCATTGTGGTGGCCCTGCGTTCAGATGCCGAAAACCTCTACACGGTGCTGTCGGCCAAGGCCCTCAGTCCCCGCATTCGGGCGATCACCCGAGCCAACACGGAGGAGGCGATCCAAAAACTCCGCCGCGCAGGAGCCGATGCCGTCGTTTCCCCCTACATCACCGGCGGTCGCCGCTTAGCCGCCGCCGCCCTGCGCCCCCAAGTGATGGACTTTGTGGATGGCATCATCACAGGAACCAACCGCTCCCTCTACCTGGAGGAATTCCTCCTCACCCACGACATTTGCCCCCTGATCGATCGCACCCTGAGCGAGGCAAATCTCCGGGCTCAGTCGGGGGCCCTCGTGCTGGCCATTCGCCGCCAGGACGGCACGCTGATCGGGGGCCCGATGGGAGACACCCGTTTGCTGGATGGGGACTTGCTCATCTGCATGGGCACTACTGAGCAATTGCACCGCCTGAATCAACTATTAGGAACCATCCACAGCTACTGGTCTCGGTCGTCTCGCGGCCGTTCCTTTAGCTAGCCCAAGGCCCCAGAGAGAGCAGCCCAAACGAGCCCCCTAAGGGCCTGCGGAACCAGCTAAGCCAACCCCTTACAGCTTGTTCAAATCGCTGAAGGCGTGCCCAGAGGCCTCTCAGTTAAGCCAGTTTGCCCCCTCCGCAAGAAGCCGCTGCGCGTCTACATCCCCCGGCCCCTTCTCCCAGGTAGGGCGAAGGGGAGTCTCCAACAGGAGCTGCACCCTGGCTACGGAAAGGATTGTAAGTTGCACGCGGCAGAACCGCCCCGAACTTTAGTCCTCAATTTTCACCTTATTGCGGTAGAAGGCGACGTACCCTTCGATCGCTTTGGCCCGCTCTTTTGCCTGGGGATAGTACCAGGCAGCATCCCGAATTTCTTGCCCGTTGACCACGACGTGATAGTAGCTAGCTTCCCCTTTCCAGGGGCAGGTGGTGTGGGTCGTGCTGGGGGTAAAGTAATCCTGAACAATGGCCTCCGGCGGGAAGTAGTAGTTGCCTTCGACTTGCTCACAGCGATCGCTCGCTGCGATCACGGTTCCATTCACCAAAACTTTCGGCATTGCTGCGTTCACCCATGGGATCATCGCCTCTATTATTGCGGGTTTTGACGCCAGCCGACCCAAGCGCGCTGGCTCGAGGGGGTCCCTATCGCGAAGGCCGTTAAACTCGCTACACTAGTAGGTTAAAGCCCGGGAGCGTGCCCCGGGGAGATTGACAGTAGGTTAGGTACGGTAGAAACGCTATGGACGGCATGGAATTTTTTCGGCGGAGTGCGGGAACGTGGCGATCGCAACGCACCACCCACCACCTCCCCTTTCGGCGGGCAGAATCTGGGGGATCGGCGATCGCCGTCGAGGCCCTGCCCGCCGATGATCCCCGCGTCGCTGAGATTTGCCATCTGCACAATGTCGATCCCGCCCAAGCCGCTGGGGGAGCCTTCGTGAGCTGGGACGGCGCGATGGATTGGGACAAAGAAGGCGAAGCCCACACGGGTACAACTGTGTTTGCCCTGATTCCTAATCCGGACAATCCCCAGCAGGGGCAACTCCTGCGCGAGCGCGGTTATGCGGAAATCGTCCCCGTTGCTGGGCAGTACGCGGTTGATGCCGATGAGGCTCTAAACCTGGTCACTGAGTACGAGACGATGAGTGTGAGTGAGCGCTTCTGGTTTGCCAGTCCTGACCTACGGCTGCGGGCGAGTACCGTGCAACGCTTTGGGGGCTTCAGCACCGCCACCTTCTGCGCGGAGCTACGCATGGCTGACCCGGCTGATACCCCTCCTAGAGCCGCCACCCTAGAACCACCAGCCTGGGCGGTGACGGGCTGGTAAATTCAGGTCTCGGTTCTGTAAGTCCTGCTGCCAACTCTCAGCGCTGTGCCCCGCGTCGCCACTATGCCGATCAAAGTGCTCCTCGTCGAAGATTCGCCGATCGTTCAGGTCATTCTCAAGCGCATTGTGAATGCGGCTCCTGATATGGAGGTGGTTGGCTCGGCGCGCACGGGGGTCGAAGGGCTAGAACTGCTACAAGCCACGCAGCCGGATGTCATCTGCACGGACTTGCATATGCCGCAGATGGATGGCTTCAAGTTTACGGCCGAGGTCATGGCGACCCAGCCGCGCCCGATTCTGGTGATCAGTGCTTCGGTGCAGGAAGAGGATCGGCACAATGTCTTTCGGCTGTTGGATGCCGGGGCGGTCGATATTTTCCCGAAGCCGGCTATGGCGAATGTGGCCGAATACGCGGCGATCGCCCACGAACTCCTGCAAAAAATCCGTGTCCTTGCTGGCGTGCGGGTCTTCACGCGCCGCCGTCCCGCTCAGCAGGTTGCGGCCCCTCCGGAGCCGGTGCTCGCCCCACCGACCCCGACGGCCTCAGCGCCACCCCCACCGTCCCTGGGCACGACCTCGCGCTACAAGATCCTGGCTATTGGGGCTTCGACGGGCGGTCCCCAGGCCCTGAAAACCCTGCTCTCTGCCTTGCCAGCGACGCTGCCCGTGCCGATCCTCTGTGTGCAACACATCAGTGAGGGCTTCCTGCAAGGGTTGCTGGACTGGCTGAAACCCTATTGTCAATTACCCATTCAGCTTGCTGCCCCTGGGGAGTACCCCCAGGCCGGCGTGATCTACTTTCCCCGGGAAGATCTGCACCTCGAGCTGGATCAGCGAGGCCGCTTTTCCTACGCCTCCACCGCCAAGTTGGGGGGCCATCGTCCCTCGATCACACTAGCGTTCCAGGCTGTGGCTAAGGTCTACCGCTCGTCGGCCCTCGGTGTCTTGCTCACGGGGATGGGCCGAGATGGGGCTGAGGGGATGCTGGCGATCCATCGAGCCGGGGGCTACACGATTGCCCAAGCGGAGGCCAGTTGTGTGGTGTTTGGGATGCCGAGGGAGGCGATCGCCCTCGGAGCTGCTCAACAAGTGTTACCGATTGAGGTGATCGCCCCCGCTCTCCTCAGTCGCCTCATGTACGGCGCCTTTTAAGGGCCACCAAAATCATTGTAATGAGCCCTTCGGTGCTGAGTATTTCTACTCATTCAACTCGGTGTAACTGGCTCGTGGGATCTCTCCTTAAGGACTCGTAGGATGCTGGCCAACCCTGATTGCTTGGGAGCATCCTGCTTTGCCAGCCCTATGTTCCTGCAAGACAGACTAGGCCAACACCTTCAATTCCTCTTCCGGGGACAGAAAAATCTCTGGATTTCCTACTGCCAGCCTGGGGAAAAGCCGGGGCTGAGGGATGGAGAGCTTGCGCTTCCCGCAGGGTGAGCAACCGTAACGCCCTGAGAGGATGCACTCTGCAAACTTCTGTAAAGCTGCTCTGTAAATTTTGGTGTGCAGTCTCCAGGTTGTGCCAGCCTGCTTGTTAGGATGAC
This sequence comes from uncultured bacterium, assembly GCA_964397305.1. Taxonomy (GTDB): domain Bacteria; phylum Cyanobacteriota; class Cyanobacteriia; order Cyanobacteriales; family Spirulinaceae; genus JAAUTY01. The sequence goes on along the minus strand of CAYNIP010000041.1, from coordinate 16,445 downwards.
CCTAATTAAACGCAATCTGTCTTGTATTTCTAAACTTGAAAGTAGCTACAGCGGTTTTTAGCCTAGTGCAATACAGCTAAAGCCCCTCACCCTCTGGGAGAGAGGTTTGGGGTGAGGGCTGCATACTTGGCTAGCAAGAAGAATGCTGTATCTGCTCGCAGAAGCGTACATTCAGTGCACTTCTGCATTTCAGGTCAGACGGCGTTTATGTCACTGGCTAGCCAACCTCAGTCGCCGCCGTCTCGAGGCTGAAGGTTGCGGGTATCGGGAGCGGTTACGCAGGAGTGAAGCAGGGTCAATGAAGCATTTTAGCGATGAGTGGATTCAAGAATGGTGCGGTGAGCACGGCTGGACCGATGTTTCAGCGGTCGGCTCTGATGCCTACTGGGCTTTTCCTCCGGGGGCAGTGATGCCGGAGCCAATTCCCAGCACCGTTCTCCGCACCATCAAAATCGAGCGCGGCTTCTGTCGCCAGGAATGGCGGCTAGTAGCTCTGGCTACCAGCTTCACGCTCCTAGCCGTAATTGCTAGCTATTTTTTGCGATCGCCCTTCCCCCTCGTGCTCGCTTTCTGTGGCGATGCCCTCACCGCTGCCAGTCTCGAGGTAGACGATCTCTAGCGGGTTTCTAGGGAAACGGGTACATCTACTGCCAGGAGCAATCAGCTCATAGAAATACTCATTCCCAAAATAGGGTGGCGTGTCAGTGTGGCCTGTTCTGTAGGAATGCAAGGCTGCTAATACCTGGTGCGCCTAGATCTGGCGGCTGTTGGGGTTGATCTTGATCACAACTCGCGTCCAAGATTCATCTCAAGTTCACAAAACCAAGATTGCCCTTAAAGATGTTGTAAATAGACCCATTCTGACCTAGCAATCCCAGGGCTGGTTCCCTTAGGCTAAAGGCACATCAACCTTCGGACTCCGGCTAGGGAGGGAATTCAACCATGAACACATCTCACATCATCGCGGCGATCGCCGGAACGGCGCTCAGTGTTGTCGCCCTGGGAGGCACAGCTCAAGCCTTCACCGTCGGCGGCCACCTCAACGGGCAAGAGTTTGACGACCTGGGTCTGGCGATTCCCTGGGCCGCCGAGACCCGCATCGGCCGCGTTGGTGACCACGAGATCAACATCCACGACATCACCAATAGCTCCCAAAATCGCGTTCAGGCGAACTACGACCACTGGGTCAATGGCGAAGGGGTGGATTTTTCCCTCGTGTTTGACAGCTTGGAAAAGACCCTGACCTATACGGTGGCAGGGGTGACAGTGCAAAAGACCAGCATTCTTGAGGACTACTTCTCGGATCTCTACATTCGTACCAGTGCCCGTGTTGAAGGCAGCAGCATTGTGGTCGATAATCTCTTCCTGGCTGACGAGAAAATGTCGGCTGCCATTAATGCCACTTCTAGCGCAGCCTGCGCCGGGGGGGTTGGTTGCAGCTACTTTGATGCCGAGTACCTGCACATCAGCGATATCGTCGGCAACTTCACGCTGACGGGGCGCTCGACCATGAGCTGGGCAGAGGATAGCAAGCCTCGGAACTCTCAACTAGCCTATCAAATCAAGCTGGTTGAAGGTGGGCCTGATGTATCAGTGCCGGAACCGACGGCCCTGCTAGCGCTCGGTGCGGTAGGTCTACTGGCGGTGGGTCAGCGCCGTCGGGGCGATCGCTAGGCCAGCACACAATTCAAGGGGTGAGGTGCTTGCGTTCCATCGCCCTAATCGCTAGGGGTCAGCCGATCGCTAGGCCAGCACCCACTTCAGAGGGGTTGGGTCTCCTCGCAACGATCCAACCCTAAGTGCTCGCCTCCGCTGTCCTTAGGAGCACTTCCAATAAACCGCTCAATTAAGCGGGCCAACGCCATCGCCTTGGTTGCAAAAAACCCCCTCATATCTCTCTTGTGTTATTTCGGGAAATTCCCACGAATTTCCGCCATTATAGCCGACGAAAAATCAGCGTTTCACCCCGATCTGACCTAAGAGGGATATCGTTGCTTCAAACAATTTTGAGACACTCTAAAATGGCTGCAATTCTTGCTTGGCAAGGATTTCCTAGTTGACCCGTCTCTTCCTTAACTGAAACGACTATATCTGTCGCGTGCGAGGAAGACAAAAGCAGCAAGGCTAGTCTCTGCCCGCCGCCTCTCTTGTTGTTTCCAAGGATTTAGTCCAGAAGGATGCCGCGCTCCGCTTACCTCTGAGGCAACTTCGGCTAATCTCTTAGAACAGAGAGAACTCGGCGAGTACCCCTAGGCTCCATTGCTGCTTTTGTTTGGCCAATGCAACAGGTGAACTTAGTCCAACTGGCGAAGACGGGCAGCGCCCAGGCGATCGCCGCCCTCATCGACCGCCAACTGAAGCCCCGGGGGATTCGTGTGCAAGCTGACCTCGGGGTGGATGGTTTGCACTTGCGCTTCACCGCTAGCCATCCCCCCAAGGCGGAGCGGCTGCTGCCCTGGGTTGACCGGGGCTTACGGGTTCTTGCGCCCCAGGGCATTGACCGCGTGGTGCTCTCCGGCTGGCAACAGGAGGCTCCCCAACCCGCTTGGCAGTACGCGATCTTGCTCTCAGAACCCCTGCCACCGTTGCCCTTGGCAGCCCTTGAGGTTACGGCTGGGCTGCCGGCGCAGCCCGAGGCCGCAACCGTTGCGGAGCCAGCCCTGCGGGGGCCGCTGAGGGCCTGGCTGCGCTCGCTGAGGACCTGGCCGCGATCGCGGCTGCTGTTGCTAGGGGCGACGGTGGGGCTCGGCCTCCTGCTCTACACCAGCGTGGGGGCCGCAGCGGTGGCGATCGCCTGGAGCTTCGGCCTTGCCACCGCGACGCTAGCCTGGGGGCGAGACCGCCACCCTGGGATCTGGTTTTGCGCCGGGTTTCTGGCCTTTCCGGTGGCTCTCATCACCCTAGCGGCCTGGGAGCGTCACCACCGCCCGACCCTGGCCTTGGTCCCCGTAACCTTACTCTTGGGACTACCCTTGGCTGTGAGCTGGGTGACAGTCCTCGGCTCTCAGGCCTGCTTAGGGCTGGCCCTGATAGCCTTGCTGCCGGCTGGCCTCGCCCAGCGAGCCGGCCGCCGCTTTTTTCCCTGGTACCTCTACGGCCTCGGTCTGCCCTTGCTGGCCCTGGGCCACGCCGGGTTCCTGGTGCAGCGGCGCTGGCCGACCTGGGCCGGTCAGGATTGCCGTCAGCAGGACTTTGCTGGCCAAAACCTGACGGCAGCGGACTTCCAGGGAGCCAACCTAGCCGGGGCCAACTTCCAAGGGGCGATTCTGAGCCAAGCCGACTTTAGTCGGGCGCGTTTGCAAGGGGCGAATTTTCAGGGGGCGACGCTCTGGGGAGCGAATTTCCAGACGGCGGATCTGACCGGCGCGAATTTAACGGGCGTCACGGTGCGCTGGCGGGCGGGACTGCGATCGCTGCCTCCCTGGCTGCGCGGGGGAGCAGCCCTGGTGATCGCCCAGCTCCTGCTCTGGTACGGCTTTGCTCCCTTCATCCTGGTGGCCGGCCTCTACAGCTTGGTCAGCGTCAGCGGGGCCATGAGCCTCCTGCGGCAGCTCCATCACCGCCACCCGGAGACAGCTCCCCTCGCTCTGATGCTCGTCGGTATCCTCGGCGGCATGGTGGCGGCGGGGCAAATCTTGGGCCTGATGGCCATCAGTCCCCTCAAGGCCTTGGGGCTGTTGCCGGCTCTCCTCGCCACCATCGGCGGCGTGATCTGGGGGACTCGAGGGGCGATCGCCGCCCTAGAACGGGGGCACTGGCCGCCGTTAGGCCTCGGGTTGGGGCTAGTGAGCGGCCTGGTTCTTATCCCCTTGCTACCGCTTCCGGGGGAGCGCTTCCGTTCCTTGCTGCTCAGCCTGCTGGGGCTTGAGATCGCGCTGCCCTTGCTCGGCGGAGCGGCGGTGGCGACGCTTGTGGGCTGGCTCTGCGGTTGCGGCTTTAGTCGGCGTCCCTTACGGTTCCGGCAGGCCAATTTGCGCCGCGCCAACTTTACGGCGGCCCACCTGCAAAATGCTGATTTTCGTCAGGCGATCGCCACAGGCGTCAATCTCACAGGCGCTGACCTCCGGGGGGCCATTTCCCCCAAGGGCACGATCTTCCGCAAGCCGGGGCCAACCGTGCCACCGCAGCCAACCCCCGAGACCTGATGAGCGTCTTTCAGGTCTCTTTGGACTGCTCCGGGGCAGCGCCCACGTAGTCAATGTCGATGGCCTGGGAGCCGCCTTGGACGAGCAGGGTCAACATGGAGCCCAATTGCACCCAGATCAGCAGCGCTAGGGGGAAAACCACGACCGCCCCGAGGGCGATCGCGACCTCGTAGCCAATCTTGAACACGGAAAGACAAGCCGCCACAAAGCAGAAGAGAAAGAAGTTCAAGCTCAGGTAGGCCACAATCAAGTGGGGGCGGCGGTACTCAATGCGAGCCTGGGTCTCACGGCAGCGGTTCCAGCGGTCCACTTGGTACTCCAAGCTGTCTTTGAAGATAAAGCCGTTGGCGATCGCCAAGAAGGTGACGATCATAATGAACGTGCTGATCAGGGGCAGGGAATGAGGGGCGTCAGTCACAGGTAAGTCTGTAAAGAAATATAAAATCTATGCCTTTTATCCTAGCCTGAGGGGCGGCTGCCTGGTCGTCAAATTTACGGGCTGCGGGACGGACGAGCTACTCGCCCAACAGGCGCTGACGGACACTCTCCGCAATCTTCTGGCCCAAGTACTCGGGGATGCGGCGCTCATCGGGACCAAGCAGGTAGAGAATCAAGCGCGTCCGCCCACGCCAGACTAAGAGGTTGGCGTTGACCACGAGCAAGTCTTCCTGCCAAATGGCGTACATCACTTTGTAGAACAGGCCAGGTTGGTTGTCTGCTTCGATCAGCAGCGCGGGTAGGTGAAAAACTGGATCAACGTAGAATTCGGTTTCGACTTGCTCAAGGCCCGCATCTAGATTGAACTCAACAGCCAGCATTTCCTCGACTTCAAAGCGGCCGGCTAAGGCTTCACGGATGGCGCGACAGACGTTATCGGCGGTTTTGTCCTGGAGGGCGCGGTTGCCCCGAGAGACCACGAGCTTGATAAACACCAGCATCGGCGGTTTGATCTGGCCGTAGAGGCTGAGGCTGTGGATCGTCAGCCCGTAGGCGGCAAGAACCCCGAAAATATCGCTGAGCAGAAAGGATTGGTTGCGGTAGGCAAAGTGCAGGGCACTCTTCGACCCCTCCGGGCGAATCTCGATGACGGCGAGCTTGCTTTTGTAGAGTTGGTAGGCGAGGCGCAGGTTTTGTAGTTGGATCTCGCTGCTGACGAACTGCTCATAGAACTGGGGAAACGCTTGGTTGAAGCGCTTCAGCAGTCCTAGGGTTGAGGATTTTAAACCTGCTGTCATGAAACTCAGGGGCCGAGGGCGCAGTTAGATTGGCAGAATAGGCCTGGGAGACCGCTGGGCGATCGCCCCCCGCACCGAAACGCAGCCACGAGCTGGAGAGCGCCTGACTGCTTTTTCCGCTCATCAAGATAATAGCCTCAGTCTAAACAAATCCGGGCCCAGGGAGCGGTTCTCCTCCGGAGGATTTCCGGGATGGACCGCGACGCCGCCGTTACAGCCCCCTGTCCCCGCTCGTGGGGGGTAGATTCCCTGCTGGACTGAGGGAGTTGTGCTATGATCTGAGGCTAGAATCCAGATGCACGGGTAACTCGCACCACGATCTGGAGGGAGGCTCCACCGAGAAGCTGTTCGCTGCTTCACTGGCGTGAGCGCGAAGTGTTGCTAGGCAGCCGCCGGCTATAGAACTTGCGATTTCGCTGCAACAGCATGGGTTTTTGGAAAAGCTTATTTAGCACAGACGCGGTGGCAACAGCAAGCAGGGCGAAATCGGAGCAGGGCGGGGCGATCGCCAGTGAGCCACGGATTGCGTTCAGTACCGAGCGCGATCTGGATCTCTACGAACTGGAAGAACTCTGTGATGCCGTGGGCTGGTCCCGCCGACCCCTACGCAAGGTCCGCAAGGCTCTACAGAATAGCTTCCTCGTTGTCTCCATGTGGGAGGAGCGGGGAGCAAAGCGGCGGCTGGTCGGCTTTGCCCGAGCGACCTCAGACTGCGCCTTCAATGCCACGATCTGGGATGTGGTCATTCACCCCAGTTACCAAAATCGCGGCTTTGGCAAAGCGCTCATGAAGTACACCATCAAAAAGCTCCGCAGCGAAGACATTAGCAATATCACCCTCTTCGCGGATCCCCAAGTAGTGGACTTCTACCGCCGCCTCGGCTTCATTCTCGACCCTGAGGGCATCAAGGGGATGTTCTGGTATCCCGACTGAGGCCAGCGCTTCGGCCTATCCAGCAAGGCAAAACCAGGCTTACCACCCTCCTCCGACTGACAGCCCTAGGGCTGGCAATGTCGATACCATGAACTCAAAGCAGGCAGGTCTTAACGGGTGCATCTCAATTAGGCAAGTTTATCCTCATCCCCCGGCCCCTTCTCCCAAGTAGGGCGAAGGGGAGTTTCCAAAGTGAGATACGCCCCTTGATATTTCTCTCCAGCAACTCCAAGAGACGGTTAACCGGCGCCTGGCCACGGAGCCAGACTTCATGGTCCGAGAGGCCGGGAACCCTAGCGGCTCTGAGGGATCTAGTAGCAGGTCAACTCCTGCGGGGGAGCGGGTGAACGAAATTTTACGCGGGATGTTGGTAATCCTTACCCCAGCCCCGCTCCCAAGTTAGGAGAGGGGCTTCTAATATCAAGTCCGCTTAATCGACCACACTATGGACTCAGGGCAGGCAGGTCTTAACGGCCAGCTTTGGGAGCAGGGGCGGGGGATGGAGACGCGCAGTGGCTTCTCGCAGGGGGGCCCCGTGACGCTGTTCGCGCTAGCGTCGCGTCGCGATAGAGGGCTACACTCTATGCCTTGAACCCTAGTTCAAAATTCAGGGGAGCTGCGCTTTTTTTCGTCCCCCCGGGGGAGCACGGGCCCAGCCAGGGGTCCCGATTTTGCGCTATACTCAAGTTTGAAATTCCGGGATGTAGCGCAGCTTGGTAGCGCGCCTGCTTTGGGAGCAGGATGCCGCAGGTTCAAATCCTGTCATCCCGATACCTTGCGAGGGCCTACTCTTGAGGAAAGGCTCCGGGCTTGACTTCAAGGGTCAGGGATTTCCCCTCCCGCTTGACCTGAACCGTCAGGGTTTCACCGATGGCGCTGGCTTCAACCTGTTGCTGTACGTCGGGGGCCGTAGCCACGGCTTGGCCTCCCACCTGCTCGATCAAATCCCCGGGCTGGAAGCCGGCTACGGCGGCGGGGGAGCCGTCGATGACACCGACGACAATCACGCCCCGCTCAGCCTCAATCTGAAACGGGGCGTCGGGAACTTGGTTCAGCTCCGCCCGCCGCTCTGGCGTCAGGGTGATCATTTGGATACCCAGGTAGGGATGGTCGGCGCGGCCCTTGGCAAAGAGTTGGTCGGCGATCCGCATAGCGGTTTCGATCGGGATCGCAAAGCCCAGGCCCTGGGCATCGGCGCGAATGGCGGTGTTGATGCCGATGACCTCGCCCCGGGCATTGAGCAGGGGACCGCCGGAATTTCCCGGATTGATCGCAGCGTCCGTCTGGATGAAGCGGACTCGTTTATCGGGGACGCCCACTTGCATACTCGAGCGGCCTAGGGCGCTGATGATGCCGACGGTGACGGTATTATCCAAGCCCAGGGGGTTGCCGATGGCGATCGCCCATTCCCCCGGCACGAGGTCTTCAGACTTGCCCAAGGTCACCGTGGGCAGATCCGTTGCCTCGATCTGAATCACCGCCACATCGGTCACGGTATCAGTTCCGAGGACGCGCCCCTCCAGTTCACGCCCATCCTTGAGCGTGACCTTGACCCGCGTGGAACCTTCCACAACATGGGCATTGGTCACGAGGCGACCATCGGCACTGAGAATGAAGCCCGAGCCTGTGCCGCGTCGGAGGGGCGGCAGGGGGCCTTCTTGGCCAAAGAAGCGCCGGAAAAAGGGGCGATCTAAGGAGTCTGGCAAGGCTTCCGCCTGCTCTTGGGCGGCATCGATACGGACAACGGCCGGGCCGACCCGCTGCACCGCTTCGGCGATGAAGTTGATGTTGGCCGAGGTTCCCGGAGAAGACAGCGGTAGCGGGGGCTCTAGGGCAGCGGGAACTACCTGAGGCGGCGCTTCTGGAGCAGCGAGCCTCGAGGCGGTGAGGTAACGATGACCCCAGAACCCCAGGCCACTGCCCAAGATCAATAGGCCGAGGGACAGGCTCAACTGCCGAAGGGAGATAGTCATGCGATCGCCAAGATGACAGGATCTGCGAGTCAGCACCCTGCGGGGGACTCATTACTTACTGTAATCAAAAAGCCCTAGAGAATGCAGTGTGCTGGCCAATTCTCACATTTCCGCCCCGCTGCCAGCAATCCCTTTGCCAAAGAACTTGGGCGGCTCCTGGAGGGTGTAGATTTCCGGGTGGTCGGCGATCGCCTGGCGCACGTAGGTCGGGGTTTGCAGCAGCCCCAGCAGCGTGATGCCATCGATCAGGCGCAGGCCGCCGGTGGTTTGCTCCGCCAGCAGGCGGTCCACTGCCTCGGGCTCCGGCCGCGTCTCCAGGGGCTGATCCGAGGCCAGGGCAAACCCCCAAGGGACCGCATAGGTTGGCACGGGCGAATTGTAGGAGAGGACGTTCGTAAAGACCGTTTTCAGCGTGTTCACCAGCCGCGCGTGGAGGCGAATCTCGGCGGTCGCCACGGGCCCCGCCTGGACGACAAAATAGCCCTTCGGAGCCAGCACCCGCTTGACCCGCTGAAAATATTCCTGGGTGAACAGTTGAAACGACGGCCCCTCCTCGATCGGGTCGGACAGATCCGAGATCACGATATCCCATGCGGTCTGGGTGTCGTCCAGATATTTCAAGGCATCGCCAATGACCAGCTCCGTGCGGGGGTCGTCAAAGGCATTTTGGTGCATCTCCGGCAGGTGCTCCCGGCAGGCTGCCACCACCTCGCCGTCGATGTCCACCATCACCACCCGCTCGAGGCTGCGCCAGCGCAGCAGTTCGCGAATCGTGGCCCCTTCACCGCCGCCGAGAACCAGGGCCGTGCGGGGCGCGCCGTGGGCGATCGCCGCCGGCTGCACTAGGGGCTCGTGGTAGAGAAATTCATCCCCGGTGCAGGACTGCCATTTCCCATCCAGCACCAGGCCCTTGCCGTAGGCCCCGGTCTCCACGATGTACATTTCCTGAAAAGCCGTTTTCTTGTAGGCCAAGATGCGCTGCACGCCATGCTCATAGACATCCCAAGGCGTGATGTACTCCTTAATCCAGATATCGGCTTTGACTTCACTACCGGCCATCGTTCCCCCCTGGGTGAATCAAAATTTGAGACAAACTAGCAATCATCTCACACAACTGCGCCAGTTAGCCGCCGCTGCCAAGTGAAGGGGTGAACGAAATTTTGCGCGGGATGTTGGTACTCCTTCGCTAAGCCCTCACCCCAACCCCTCTCCCAACTTGGGAGAGGGGCTTCTAACTCCCCTTCTCCCAGCTTGGGCTACTACCTACACACAAGTCCTGTTTGGCTTCATTTTTCCCGCGTTTGCCCCCTAGATCCCCCAATTCTGAGGGACTGGGAATTCCGATCCCCCCCGATTTCGGGGGGCTAGGGGGGCTAAAAACGGTCAGTTGGGGCTGTTACGAAATGTGTGTACTGAGTAGCCCAAGTTAGGAGAGGGGCTTCTAACTCCCCTTCTCCCAGCTTGGGAGAAGGGGGCGGGGGATGAGGGTCCCGTAACGCTGTTCGCGCTAGCGTCGCGTAGCGATAGAAGGCTACACTCTGCTCTTGAGCAATCGCTCAAAACTTAGGGGAGCTGCGCTTTTTTCCGTCCACCCTGTCTATTCGCCGATTCCCACCCAAATTCTGCCGCCGACGCGGGCCTAGCAGTCACGGAGCGCTGACCAACCGTTCCCGCCCTTCCGGGCGATCGCGCCCCCTCATCACCGCCCCTCGGGCAAGTCAATAAAGACCCGTTCCCCCGGCTCGAGGCCGAACAGCACTTGGGTTTTGTCGGCGATCGTCGCCCCCAAAGTCACCGGCCGAAACTCCGGCCGATTGTTCAGCCCTAGGGCAAAGACCCCCGTTTCCCCGTCTTGGGTCACGATCGCCACCGTGGGGATGACCACTTCCTGGGTCAGGGCCTCGCCGAGAAACGTGGTGTTCACTTCCATCCCCGGCTTCAGGTCATCAAAGCCGCTGAGCAAGGCAATCCGCACCTCAAAGGAGGTGACATTATTCTCCACCACGGCCTCCGGGGCGATCAGGCGCACCCGACCCCGAAATAGCTTGCTGGGAAAGGCATCAATACTGATCTCCACCTCCTGGCCCACCTGCAAGCGGGGCAGATCCACTTGGGGCACTTTCGCCAGCACTTCTAGACCTTCGGCGAGGGCCAGAATGGAGGCGGAGGTTGCTGAAGCCGTCGCTGAGGCGGAGGTGGTCGGAGTCACAAAGGCCCCTTCGTTGGCATAGCGTTGGGTCACTGTGCCATCGAAGGGGGCCTGAATGATCGTGTCGCGGAACCGGACTTGGAGTTCTTGCACCCGGGCTTGGGCAGCGACGACCGAGGCCTCGAACCGTCGCACTTCGTTTTGCTGGCGGGCCTGGGCCTGGCGCAAGGCTGCCTGGGCTTCGATCCAGGCAAAGCCCGCTTGCTGCACCTCGGGGCGGGCTGTACCTTGGCGCTGGAGGTTGCGCTGAATCGCTTGGCGCAAAGCGGTTTCGGCGGCCCGCAGTTCGATGGCGGCTTCGTCGTAAAGGTTTTGGGAGACGGCCCCGGCCTCATTGGGCAGTTGGTAGCGCCGGAAGCGCTCCTCGGCCCGTTGGAGCCGCTCCCGGGCTCCAATGATTTCTGCACTGGCGATCTCCACATCGCGGGGGACGCGCTGCTCTACTTCGTCCAGGCGAGCCCGCGCTTGCTGGACTCGGGCAGTCGCCTGTTCGACTTCAGTGGCGAGCCGGGCCTGGGCCTCTTGGAGACTGGCTGCTGCTTCTTGCAGGTTGGCGACGGCTTGTTGGCCCTGGGCTTGGAGTTCCTCGTTGTCCATGCGGGCGAGGGGCTGGCCGGCTGTGACTTCCGCCCCTTGCTCTACGGCTAGCTCGGCGACAATGCCAGCATTCCTGGGGCTGATGTTGACGCTGCGGACGGGTACGACGGTGCCACTGGCGTCAATGCGGACGGTCAGGGCTTCGGTTCTGGCAGGAATGGTGAGTTCTTCGAGGTCGAAGCCTGGCCCTCGGAAGAGGAAGGCATAACTGAGACCGCCGATGACGACCACACCCCCGATCCCGAGGCCGAGGAGCCAGGGGAGGGGATTTTGCAACGGACGGAAGGAGGAAGCCATAAAAACCAGGAAACGACAGGGACGTGGTGGGCGCGGGCGCGCGGCGATCGCCCTGGGATGCCGCTGCGATTTTACCCTACTGGGTGATCGCCTGGAAGCCGTGAAGTGGCTGGGAGTTCCCCGGGTGGGGCTCCCGATTCGCAACTTGTCGGTTAAATTGTATTCATCAAGTCCAGTTCACTCTTGCATTGAGGAGACGAGGCGATTACCGTGCCTAAGCGAAATTGGTTGCTCTCTGTCTTGGCGATCGCGAGCTGCTGGAGTGCAGCCGCCTTACCCGCCCGCAGTCAAGCGCTGCTCCCCTATACCCCTGATATTGATGTCGAACTGCTGGAGCAACAGGGCCTCGTTCTGGCCCGGGATGTTGTGCAGTTGATCCGCTTCGAGCAGTATGACCTCGCCTTGCCCCGGGCGAAATTGGCAGCCCAGTTAGCCCCCAATAGCTACGAAGCCTGGTTCATTCTCGGGAGCCTTCATGTCCAGCGCGGGGATTTTGACAAGGCGATCTCGATTTTGAGAACGGCTCAGCGCCTCGCCCCCAATGAGGCGGGGGTGCGCTTCACCTTGGGTTCGGCTTACTTCCGCAAGGAGCAGTACAACCAAGCTCTGGTCGAGTTGGAAGCAGGCCTGGCCATCGACCCGAGCTCGGTCGAAGCTCGCTTTGACTTGGGCAATAGCTACCTTATGCTAGCCCGCTTCCCGGACGCGATCCGCGCCTACCAAGAGGCCCTGGAACAGAATGACGAGTTCTGGCCCGCTATGAACAATATCGGCCTCGTGCGGTACGAGCAGGGCGATGTCCAAGGGGCGATCCGAGACTGGCAGGCGGCCCTGGCGATTGATGCGGAGGCGGCAGAACCGATGCTGGCGATCGCCGTCGCTCTCTACAGCCAAGGCAACCAGGAGGAAGGGTTGAGTCTGGCTACGGAGGCCCTCAACCTGGATCGAGCCTACGCTGATTTGGAATATTTGCGGATCAACCTCTGGGGAGAACGGCTCCTGCGGGATGCCGCGCAACTCCTCGCGGCTCCGCAGCTTGCCGCTTTGGTCGGCTCCTGAAGCCACCTAAAAGCCTGTGCTATGCTGGAAAGTGGCAGGGGTTAAGCCGCACTGGCCCTAGTTCCACTGTCACCCAGTCCCAGAACGGTGCTCAGGCCTACGGAGAATCGCTGAATCCTTCCGGCCTGGCGATCGCCGCTCTCGACTCGATGTAGAAGCAAGTCTCTCAGGAGCCTCCGGTTAGATGGATTATCTTGACAAGGTTTTGGAAAAGCTTCGCGATTGGGCGCGTCGGTTAGTCGAGACGCTCTTTGGCCCTCAAGCGGAACCCGAACCAGAGTTGATTCCCATCCCAGTGGATGATTCCCGGGGCCGCCGGAGTCGCTAATCTGTTCATCGATGTTGTTGTCTGGGTTACAGGTTGGCGAAGCAATGCCCTTACCCCGTATCCTGGTTCTTCACGGTCCGAACTTGAACTTGCTCGGACAGCGAGAGCCAGGTATTTATGGCTCTGTGACCTTGGCGGAGATTGATGCAGCGCTGGCTCACAAGGCTGAGACCCTGGGGGTCACGGTCACTTGCCAGCAGTCAAACTCGGAAGGCGTTTTGGTAGACGCCATTCAGGCTGCTTGGGGGCGCGATCGCGGCATCCTGATCAATGCCGGGGCTTATACCCACACCAGCGTTGCGATTCGTGATGCCCTCGCCGCTGTGCAGCTCCCGACGGTAGAAGTTCACCTTAGTAACATCTACCGCCGCGAACCTTTCCGCCATCACTCCTACATCGCCCCGATTGCCGTCGGTCAGATCAGCGGCTTTGGAGCCGATAGCTACCAGCTCGGCCTACAAGCCCTGGTCCACTACTTCCAACAGCAGGAAGTGCTATGACCAGGCCTAGCAGAGGTGCATCCCAGAAGTTCTGGACACCAAGCTGCCCATTCGCTTGTTTCTAGATCGGGTCAAGCATGACTCGCCACTTCATAATTCCGGTTCTTCGGCATCTAGTATGGTGCAAATCAGCGGAACCACGTTATGTAGCAGGGCTTCTGGCAATTTTCAGGTCAGACAAAGCTGTCAAAAAGCCCAGATCCTTGCCCGGCAAGGTTTTTGAGGGTTGGATTCCGATTAATTTACACACCCAGTAGCGAAGAGCCCTTTTTTCTAAGCTGCTTGCAGAACATAAAATGTATAACCATAGAAGTCGCTGAATTTTCTAAACAGGCTCATCTCTTCTTCAGTTTCATGAACAACTGATTGAGTACTGGGGATGATTTCGATCTGCTGCATCCGCTTCCGGAGCGGTTCATAATAATTGACCCACCAAGCCTGACTTGGCAGCCGATGCGTAGAAAGTACGCTAAAGCCAGACCTATTCGCTCGATCGATATTCTCAGCCTCGTTACCCATCATCGGATAGGCATTTTGCCAAAACGCGATCGCAGGCTCTGGCACATCATCAGTAAACCAACTCAGCTCCGATATGACGGCAAGGCCAATGTCTGCAAGAAGCGGCCGCCAGATTTTAAGCGCCTGCTCAAACCCAAGATTATAAGCAGCCCCCTCAGACCAAAGCAGGTCCACCGAACCCACTGACCAATCGAGCGTAGCCATGTCACCCTGAATTGGAATGATTAAATGCTCAAGACCAAGCTGTTTGGCGCGAGCTTTGAGTTCATTGATAAAAACCGACGACGCATCTACAGCGATAACGGGGCTTTGGTAGTGTTGTGCAAGCAGCAATGCGCTGGCACCGCTTCCACATCCTAAATCGGCAATTCGCGGCTTGGGCGGCAAAGTCGAAAGATTGCTCAAAATGTTGCGCGAGAAGTCAGAGTCACCGGGTCCTTTCCGGTCAAGTCCACGGTGTAAATCAATTAAAGCAGCGATGTCCTCAGCTTGATTTTCTGTACTCATCTGAATTTTTGCTGGCTCTAATACTAAGAAGCTTTTGCCGTCCAACGTTCCCGCTCCCTGGATGTAGGCAACCTTGCGGCCTAACTCGGGCAGTAAGCCTGTTATCCCGCCGTTGCTGGATAGCACCCCGATTTAGGGACTTTGACCGCAGCATAGACTGATCCTCCCCCAACCCATCCCCAAGATAGCGCGCCGCGAACGCTGCCGCTGCATTCGGGTTGTGCTGCTCGCGTACCCTGTTGCGCTCAATCTGCGCTAGTGGCGAACCCCTGCCCAAACGCCGTCTCGGGGCAAGGCAACGCCTGGCGATCGCCCTCCTAGCTACCGGCTGAAGAAAAATTGCTGAGAGGCCAGAGCACCCCTTGCACGACCGGGAGCCGCCAGCTTAGAACTCAAGGGATCTTCAGGGCTGTAAACTGAAGCAGCCCAACGATTGAGATGAGCCGGCGCAGGTCACTTTTGATGCCTACAGATAACCTCTCGGCGGTCTGCTCCATCGATTTGTTGTGCCGTCGCGATCGCCCTCACTGCTTTTAAGCATCAATCTCAATGTTTTCATAGAGGGCAATAATTTCGATTTGAGCTTCAAACGCACTCAAGGACAACGTAACACTGGGATCGTCGTATTCTGATAGTAGCCATTGATTAGCAGCCGTTTTCACATAGTGTTCTACATGGATACTGTACTGATCGATGAGAAGATATTCGCGGAAGCTATCAATCGTACGGTAAGCAGAGAACTTTTCGCCGTGATCGTAATCTTGGGTGGATTTGGACAACACTTCACCAATAAAGCAGGGATTTTTCACGGTGTCGGTACGCCCGGTCTGAAGCTGTAAGGGTTTTTCGACAACCATGACATCGGGATAGGTGTAGAGATTGCGATCGGGAATCCAAAGCCGTTGATCAGCTCCAAAAATCCTATAGGGTTTGCTTCGTAAAGCAGATTTGAGCAGGGCTGCAAGATTAATTGCCAATTCATTATGGTCAGGGGTGCCCCCAGTCATAGAAATAATAGCTCCATTGCGGTACTCACTGCGGCTTTCAGATACAAGCTCAAGTTCAAGGTATTCATCGGGGGTGTAGGTTCGCTGTTCAAGTACCTGTGTCATGATGGGGGTTTAGCAGAAATGTTGAATGACGGGATATTTCTCCCAAAAAAGGCACCCAACTTGGTAAAGTGGGAGCCAGAAAACCAATATTTATAATCAGGGTATATAATATCTAACTTCTCGAAAATCGTCAAGCACTATCTCAGTCACCTGCCGGAAGATGACTATCCAGTACTCAACACCTTTCTCTTTGTCTCAACGTGGTTGCACTTCGTGCTGGATCAAGGTGAGACGAGTAGGAAAAGCGTGTTCAGGCGACTGAATGTTCGAGGTGTTAACGTGAACATACCAACCTTCTCGAAAGTCGGCAAGAAACGAGATCCGCAGGTTTTCTAACAATTTTTTACGGCTAAAAGAGCCGCTAAGAAAGCAGAGCAAAGCTTCAAAGGAATTGAAGGTATGTCCCATTGACTCAACGATTGTTACGCTGATCTGCAAACTACTATAGTGTCAAGATTTCCCCTAAGTGAAGCTCTTCAGTGGCTTGAATCTCTCCAGTGGAGAACCGGATGACATCTTAATTCACGACAGATGCATCTACGCGAATTCCAAAGGTTCTCCAGGATCTAGGGTGGAAATGACGGGGCGATCACCTAGAGGCTTGGTCTCCGAGCCCAGAGCTGCTGAGAGTTTGGAGACCAAACCCCGACTGAGGCCGGGGTTGCTTCGCTGCACGAAATCACTGTGAATCCTGGAGAGCCCAGCAAAGTAACCCTTCCCTTGTCTTGCCTCACAATACTCACAGAGCATCAGCTTGCTGCTGCACATTCGCTAAGACCCTGCGCCTAACGACCAAGCTCACTGGCGGACATGAATTTTTGGTTTAAGAAGCAAGCGATCGCCAGTCCGTCCAGTGCAGCGAATTGTTAGGGAAGACCTAAATGCCGTCACTACAAAAACCAAACTTTCTCAAAAGGTAACAGATGAATAGGACTGAGAAAAACAATGTTTACATTCCTCTAAGGTTGTCCAGATACAGAAATGTTGAATGATGGGATATTTCTCCAAAAAAAGGCACCTAAATTGGTAAA
>CAYNIP010000040.1:0-43341 GCA_964397305.1 uncultured bacterium | reverse complement strand
ACCCGCCGTAACTTCGTTACAATGGGGTCTGGGAAGCTGCTATCTTGAGAACCCATTAGTTTAGCAGGAGTGGCCTGGCAACGCCATCGTTGTTAATCTGGCCGAATCGTTGACCTAGCTGAACCGTTGCGCGTTCCCGGGCCTGTCCTTTGGATCTTCACCTTTCTCAGGGAGCCCCACCCCCCCATTGCCAGGAGACTGTCCCAGCCTCAAGCCCCACCGCAACGGTGCTCAGAGAGTTCGCTAGCCAGGGCCGGCTCCTCCTTTGCGGTGAAACCACGACACTACCCCTATGTGGACTTTCCTCCAATCCGTCTTCTTTCCCGATACTTATATGCCCCACGGCTCCTGCTATCTGTGGCAGACGCCCTTGGTAGCACTTCATGCCGTGAGCGACAGCCTCATTGCGATCGCCTACCTCTCCATCCCCCTGCTCCTGCTCTACTTCACCCGACAACGGCAGGATAG
The DNA here is from genome assembly GCA_964397305.1 of uncultured bacterium. Taxonomy (GTDB): domain Bacteria; phylum Cyanobacteriota; class Cyanobacteriia; order Cyanobacteriales; family Spirulinaceae; genus JAAUTY01. The sequence continues at coordinate 42,873 of CAYNIP010000040.1, read as the reverse complement.
GTCCTTCAGCCGCGTGTTCTGGCTCTTCAGCGCCTTCATCCTCCTCTGCGGCCTGGGGCACTTGCTGGATGTCTGGACGCTGTGGCATCCGGCCTACTGGCTCACGGGGGGCGTGCGGGCTGCCACCGCCCTCATCTCCTGCTACACCGTGGCAGAACTCGTGATCTTGCTGCCGCGCTTCCTCTCCCTGAAAACCCCCGAGCAACTCACAGCCCTGAACCAGGCGCTACAACACCAAGTAACCGAGCGCCGCCAAGCCGAGGAAGCTCTCCAAAACATTGTCTCAGGCACAGCGGCCGTCACGGGGGCCGCCTTCTTTCCCGAGCTCGCCCAGCATCTAGCCGCCGGGTTGGAGGTGGAGTATGTCCTGATCTCGGAGGTGATGACTCCAGACAATCCCGGGGAATCAGCACAACTCCAGCCCCTCGCGTTCTGGGCCAAGGATCACCTGCAAACCTTGGCCGCCATTCCCTTAGAGGAGACACCCTGCGAACAGACGATTCAGGAAAACCGACTCTGCTACTATCCCTGCGGCGTCCAGGAGCAGTTCCCTGATGCGCCATTGCTCGCCTCGATTCAGGCTGAGGGCTATGTGGGTGTGCCCCTCTTGGACAGCGAGCAGCAGGTGATAGGCAACCTCTGTATCCTGCATTCTGCCCCCCTAGAGCTACCCGATCGCCATCGTGACCTAGTGCAGATTTTTGCCGCCCGGGCGGCGGCGGAGTTGCAGCGCCAGCGGGCGAGCGCTGCCCTAGCGCGCCTGAACGAGGAGCTGGAGGCACGGGTGCAGGCCCGCACGGCGGATCTCCAGGGGGTGAACGAGACCCTGACGCGGGAAATCCAAATCCGGGTGACAGCAGAGCAGTCACTAAAAGCGCATCAAGTCTTTCTAGATCGTTTGATCAATGCGGTGTCAGACCCAATTTTTGTTAAGGACCGGCAGCACCGCTGGACGCTGATGAACGATGCTTTCTGTCGCCTGTTGGAGCAGTCCCGAGCGGACCTTCTGGGCAAGTCAGACTATGACTTTTTTGCCCCGGCCGAGGCTGATGCGTCTTGGGAGCGGGATGAATATGTGTTCACGAGGCAAGGGGAGGGGGAGGATGAGACGGAGGAGCGCTTGACGACCCCGAGGGGGCAGACGCTGACGCTCCTGACCAAAAAGGTCGCTTTCACCAACGAGCAAGGAGAACCGGCCCTGGTGGGCATTATCCGCGACATCACGGGACGGAAGCAGCTCGAGGAGAACCTGCGCCAGGCGGCTGAGCGGGAGCGGGCTCTGCTACAAGCAGTGGAGCGGATGCGGGAAACTCTGGATCTGGACACGATTTTCAGCGCCACGACGCGGGAGTTGCAGCAGGGCTTGAACTGCGATCGCGTGGCTATCTACCGCTTTCATGACGACTGGAGTGGCGAGTTTGTCGCAGAGGCCGTGCTGCCGGGCTGGCGATCGCTCCTCCAGGCCCAGCGCGATCAGCGCCAGATTACGGAGAATGTCAGTGCGTGCAGCCTGCGGGATCTGGTCGCAACCTTGCCGGACACCTACCTCCGCGACACCCACGGGGGCCCCTTCCAGACCGGCGCACCCTACCGCATCTGTGATGACATCGCTGCCCAGGACTTCAGCCCTTGCTACCTGGAGGTGATGGAGTGCTACCAGGCGCGGGCCTACGCGATCGCCGCGATCTATTGCAACCAAAAGCTTTGGGGCCTGTTGGCCGCCTATCAAAACAGCGGCCCACGCGCTTGGCAGCCCTCAGAGGTGCGGATGGTGGTGCAAATCAGCAGCCAGTTGGGGATTGCGGTGCAGCAGGCCCAGTTGCTGGCCCAGACCCGGCAGCAGGCGATCGCCCTGCAAGCCGCCAAGGAAGCAGCCGATGCCGCCAACCGAGCCAAGAGCGAGTTCCTCGCCAACATGAGCCATGAACTACGAACGCCGTTGAATGCGGTGCTAGGCTTCGCGCAATTGCTGGAGCGGGATAACGCCCTGCTCCCGATGCAGCGGCAGTACCTCGGCATTATCAGCCGCAGTGGGGAGCACCTGCTAGCTCTGATTAACGACATCCTCGATATGGCGAAGATCGAAGCGGGCCGGGTGACGCTCCAGGCCCAGACCTGCGATCTCTACAATCTGCTCGCCAATGCCACCGATATGCTGCGCCTCAAGGCCGAGGGCAAGGGTCTATACCTGCACTGCGATCGCGCCTCGGATATTCCCCGCTACGTGATCACCGATGAAGGCAAGCTGCGTCAGGTCCTGATCAACCTCCTGGGCAATGCGGTGAAATTCACCGAGCAAGGCGAGGTGAAGCTGAGCGTGCAGCGCCACCCCACCGGGCTCGGGAGCGAATCGGCCACGCGGCTCTATTTTGCGATCGCCGATACGGGCCCCGGCCTTGCCCCAGAGGAAATCGGGCAGCTCTTTGCTCCCTTCTCCCAAACCCGCACCGGGCTTCAATCGGGGGAAGGGACCGGCCTCGGCCTTTCAATCAGCCGCAAGTTTGTCCACCTGCTGGGCGGCGAGATCGGCGTCTCCAGCGAGGTGGGCCAGGGCAGCACTTTCTACTTCGACATTGAGGTTGCCATACCCACGACTGTCGCCAGCTCCCCCGACACCCCCGCCGAGCCCCAGATTCTCCGCCTCGCGCCTCAGCAACCTCGCTACCGAGTGCTGGTTGTTGAAGATCGGGACGCCAATCGCTTCGCCTTAGCGAGCCTCTTGATGAATGTGGGCTTTGAGGTGCGCGAGGCCGGTCATGGGGAGGAGGCGATCGCCCTCTGGGAAGATTGGCAGCCCCACCTGATCTGGATGGATATGCGAATGCCGGTGATGAACGGCTATGAAGCGACCCGCCAGATTCGGCAGCGCGAGATGGCGAGCGCCCAAGCCCCCACGCGCATCCTCGCTCTGACGGCTAGCGTCTTTGAGGAAGACCGCCAAGCGATCCTCGCGGCCGGGTGTGATGACGTGGTTCGCAAGCCCTTCCGCGAGGCGGAGATTTTAGAGAAGATGGCCCTACACTTGAGGGTTCAATACGAGTCCGAGCCCCGGAAACCCTCGGGGCGGGCGATCGCCCCCGAGAGCCAAGACACCCTCACCGGGGAAGCCCTCACCGCTCTGGCACCGGATTGGCTTCAGAGCCTCCATCACGCCGCTGCCCAAGGGGACGATACCCGCATCTTCCACCTCATTGAACAAATCCCCGATGAGCATTCCCTGCTCTCCTTTGCGCTCACCGATTTAGCCATTAACTATTGTTTTGATCGCCTGATGGACCTGGCCACCGAAGCCCTGGCGGAGTCCGATCCCCAAGCTTGACAGGCTCTCTCTGCCCGAGAAGAAAGCAGCCAGTCCGTTGATGAATCCTTGGAAAACAAGGCTTTGAGGCCCTGGCGTGGGGGATCGCAACCACCCAGGCGCTGAGGCCATCCAGGCCTAGCGGGATCACCCCGTTCTCCCCCAGGGTGCGATCGCGCTTCCCCTAGGTTCCCTGGGCCGACGGCCGCGAGGCCAGGCCCCGCACCGTCGTCAGCAACTGTTCCGTACTGGCCTGGGGGCTCAGGAATGAAAAGAGATGCTTAAAGCGGAGACACCCTTGGTCATCCAGCACCAATTGAGCCGGCAAGGGAGCCCCCAAGGCTTGCCCAAGCTGATAGCTCCGGAAGGTATCACAGCTCGGATTGCTCAGGACGGGCAACTTCAACCCCAAATCCTGAACCACCCGCGCACTTTGGCGGGTATCAGTGCTGACAATCAGCAGGACTTCCGCCCGCTGCGCTTGGAACTGCTCATAGGCGGCATTGAGCGCGACGAGGTGGGGATAGCAGAGGGGGCAGTAGTGCCGCTCGCTGAAAATGCGCGTAAAGGCCAGCACTACCGTGCGCCGGCCGCGATAGTCCGAGAGGCGGACCGTACTGCGGTTGCGGACATCGGGCAGCAGGAAGTCAGGCGGTGGATGACCCAGCCGCAGATGATTGCTGGCCGGGAGTGGTAGCAAGTTACTGAAAAAGCGGGGCGTGAACAGGCCGCGCAGGTCAAGGGAAGTTAGCACAGGGGTGAGGCTCTTAGGCCGGGTCGCAAGGATTTCAGAGCGATTTCAGCATCTGTTATAGCGTTTCTTGTCCGAGGACGGGGAACCTGGCCCCGGAATCGCTGGAGTCGGATGGCCAGAGTGCATCTCCCTTAGGAGACTCTCCTGCTCCCAAGTAGGGAGCAGGGGTCCGGGGGATGTAGACGCGCAGCGGCTTCTCGCAGAGGGGACCCCCTAGCGCTGTTCGCGCTAGCGTCGCGTAGCGATAGAGGGCGACCCTCTGATCCTTGAGCAATCGCTCAAAATTCAGGGGAGCCGCGCTTTTTTTCGTCCACCTGATTAAAGCAATGCTGTCCCATTTGCTGACAAGATTCGGTATACTGGGGGACACCTTAAGAAAACATAAATATTGAGTTGCGCTTGTGGCGCAACTCCCCTACCAGGACATCGAACCGTTGAGGCTGCTTTCACATCAGGGATCGCGGCGATCGCCAGTGCTCCGAAGTGGCCGCGGCTGTTTTCAAAATTCTTTCTGAGGGCACAGCCAGAATTTTGGCCCTGTCGGTAACAATCTTTAACACCTGCTTCGATTCGCCTTTTTGGCTCCCTGAGAGCCCTCCTGCTTTATGACCCAGATCCGTTCTCAAGTGGTGCGTTCGCTACGAACGCGCCCCGTCAGCGTACCTACGAGTGACTTGTGGTATTCCGCCCTAGAACAAGCTCCGACGGCGATCGCCCTCTTGGATCGCTCCTTATGCTGCCTAGGAGCCAGCCAGCATTGGCAGGCCACCTTTAGCCTGGAGGGTCAGCCCCCCAGCGGCCGCCCCCTAGAGGAACTCATCCCCCACCTGCCCCACCGCTGGCGTCAGGCCTGTGAGCAGAGCTTGGCAACCGGGGAAACCGTGGACGGGGAGGCGGAGCCCGTTCAGGTCGCGGATCGGCTCCTCTGGTTGCGCTGGCGCAGTAGCCCCTGGCAGGGGCCTAGCGGCAGCATCGACGGCGTTTGGCTCTGGAGCGAGCCTGTCAGCCGACCCCAAGCGAGTGAATCCCAGTTACGCACAGCCCTGGACCAGGCCTTCCAGTTCATCAGCCTGCTCAGCCTCGAGGGCCGCGTGTTGGCCGCGAATCAGACCGCTCTCAACTTTGGCGGCCTGGAGCGGGCTGCCGTCTTGGGCAAACCCTTTTGGCAGGTACGCTGGTGGCCCCTGTCCCGCAAGGTCAAGCGCCAGTTGCAGGCCTCCATTGCCAAGGCTGCGGAGGGCCGCTTCATTCGCCTCGAAGTGCCGGTGCAGGATGAGTCCCAGCAGGTCTCTGTCGTGCTGGATGTCTCCGTCAAGCCCGTGCGCGACGAGCAGGGCCAGGTCGCCTTGTTGATCCTGGAAGGCCGGGACATCAGCCACCGCAAGGAAATGGAGGCGGCCCTGCGTCGCCGGGAAGCCCTGCTGGCCGAAGCCCAGAAACTGCTGCACGTGGGGAGTTGGGACTATGACCTCGCCCGCCAAGCAGGATCTTGGTCGGCAGAATTATTTCGCATCCTCGGTCTGCAACCGAGCCACAGCCCCCGCGCCCTGGCCGACTATTTGCAGTCGGTGGAACCGGCAGATCGCGAGCGGGTGCGTCTGGCCCTGCAACGGGCCTGCGATCGCGGCGAGCCCTTTGAGCTGGAGCACCGCAGCCGCCGCCCCGATGGCACGCGGCGCTATCTCTATGTGCAGGGGGAAGCGATCCGCGACGAGGCTGGCAACATCACCCGCCTGTTTTGTACCTTGCTCGACATCACCGACCGCAAGCAAGCGGAGATCGAGTTGCAGGCTACGAATGCGGCCCTGGAATCCCGCCTCGCAGCCCAGTACCAGCAGTTGCAGACCAGCGAGCGCGAGTTCCGCACCATCTTTGAGCGGGCAGGAGTGGGGCTGAATTTCCAAAACCTCGATGGCTGTTTCATTCGCGTCAATCAGCGCTGGTGTGAGATCCTCGGCTATGGCGAGGCTGAGCTGCTCGGTCTCCAGTTCTGCGACATCACCTACCCCCCTGATCGCCATCTGGAGCAGCCCTATTTGGAGCGCCTCCTGACTGGGGACATCCCAAATTTCACGTTGGAAAAACGGTATGTGCATAAGGATGGATCTTTGGTCTGGGTGAATTTGACCAAGGCCCTGACTCGGGATGCAGCCGGCCAGCCGCAATATTTCATCACGGCGATCGCTGATATTACCGAGCGCAAGCGAGCGGAGCAGGAGCAGGTGCGCTTGCTGGCGGCCCTGGACGCGACCACGGATCTGGTGGCGATCGCCGATGCCAAGGGCAACCTCTGTCACCTCAACCGGGCTGGCCGACGCTTGTTGGGCTGGGGCCCCGAGGAATCCTTAGCGGACCTACACCTCCTGGACTTGATCGGCCGCTCCGAGCAAGACACGGTGCGCGACCAGGGCCTGCCGGCCCTGCTGCGCCACGGCCTCTGGCAGGGAGAGGGCTCCCTACAACACCGTGATGGGGCGGAAATTCCGGTGTCTCAGGTGGCGATCGCCCACACTAACGACCGGGGAGAGATTGAGTTTTTCTCGAATATTGCTCGGGATATCAGCGATCGCAAGCGCGTCGAAGCCACCCTGCGCCAGCAAGCAGCCGACCTCGAGCAGGCCCTCCGCCAGTTGCAGACTACCCAAGCTCAATTGGTGCAGACCGAGAAGATGTCAAGCCTCGGGCAACTGGTGGCCGGAATTGCCCACGAGATCAACAACCCCGTTAACTTCATCTACGGCAACCTCAACCACGCCCACGCTTACATCACTGACTTGCTGGCCCTCGTGGCCGGCTACCAGGAACATTACCCCCATCCCGAGCCCGAGATTCAAGGTCTGGCCCAAGCGATTGAGCTCGACTTTCTGACCGAAGATTTGCCCAAGCTCCTGGACTCGATGCAAGTGGGCGCTAACCGGATTAAGGACATCGTGGCCTCCCTCCGCACCTTCTCCCGCACCGATGAAGCGGCCTCAAAAGCCGTCGATCTCCACGCCGGGATCGACAGCACCTTGATGCTGCTACAAAACCGCTGCAAGCCTCGGGCGGACCATCCTGGGATTGTCATTGTCAAAGAATACGGGGATCTGCCCTTGCTGGAATGCTACCCTAGCCAGCTCAATCAGGTGTTCATGAACATTCTGGCCAATGCCATTGATGCCCTGGAGGAGCGCGATCGCCAGCGCTCTGCCGCCGAGATCCAGGCCCAACCCAGCCAGATCCACATCAGCACCCACCTCACCCCCGGCCGCGAGGCCTGCATCCACATCACGGACAACGGCCCGGGCATTCCCTCCACCCTTCAGCAACGCCTGTTTGACCCTTTCTTCACCACGAAGCCCGTCGGCAAAGGCACGGGTCTCGGCCTCTCAATCAGTTACCAGATCGTCACGGAACGCCACGGCGGTCGCCTGCTCTGCCACTCTGAGCTAGGGAAGGGAGCCGAGTTTGTGATCACGATTCCTGTGCATCAGGGGTCATGCTGATTTTTGGGTCCATGGTGACAGATGACCCGACGTTCTTAGGGAGCATCTCAGCCACAGTTCGATCCTCATCCCCTCGCAAGATCTGGGAGTAGCAGTTGTTGGGCTTTTGTCTCTCTTCATAACGGCTGGCCGGAGCGCTGAAGCGCTACTACGGTGCTGCTACGGTGCGCTCAATGCTTCAGGTTCGGGAGTAGCCGTGCTAGGTATTCAGCCCCAAGGCCCCCGGTGCTCCCGCTAGGGTCTTCTGAGGTGAGCAGGTTAACACCATGATCGCCAGGGTCAGAGCGTAGGGAGCCGCGTTAAAAAGATAGTAGAACGAGGTCACACCGACTGATTGCAGGGCGGGGCCCAGGGCCTGAGCGCCGCCGAACAGCAGCGAAGCATACAGGCAGTTCATCGGGTTCCAGCGAGCAAAGATCACCAGCGCCACCGCCATGAGCCCCTGGCCACTGGAAATTCCTTCCGTCCAAACCCCTGGGTAGTAAAGGGACAGGGAAGCGCCCCCAATACCAGCGAGAAAGCTGCCGGCGATGACGCTCAGGAGTCGTACCTTGAAGATGGAAATGCCCATCGCCCGGGCAGCCTCCGGACTGTCGCCCACAGCTCGGACAAAGAGGCCCCAGCGGGTGGCTTGCAAGAACCAGACCATGAGGGGCGCGAGGGCAAGCCCGAGGAAAAATAGAGGGCTAATCCGGAGAGCTTCCTGCACTTGGGACCAGCGGCTCCAGTTCCCTAGATCAAGGGTGGCGAGCCGGGGAGCAACGGGCTGAATGAAGGGTTTGCCCAGAAAGAAGGCGAGTCCGCTGCCAAAGACAATCATCGCGATCCCCACGGCTACATCGCTGATCCGAGGTTGCTGGGACAGCCAGCCATGAATCGCCCCCAGCACTAGACCAGCGAGGCCCGCCGCCAACACCCCCAACCAGGGGGCCAGGGTTGGGCCGGCGCTATCTCGCAGCAGGTAGGAGACGGCATAGGCGCTCATGGCCCCGAGGAGCAGGGTTCCCTCGAGGCCGAGGTTAATCTTGCCGCTTTTCTCCGTCAGGCATTCTCCTAAGCTAACGAACAAAAACGGGGTGCTCCCGCGTAGGGTCCCAGCGGCGATCGCCAAAGGAACCCCCCACCATCCCAGTGCTTCTGCCATAGCAACGTCTTCTCTTAATCCTTAAACGATGGGCCCTAGGCGGGGATGGGCCTTTGGGATTTAAGCTTAGCACTCGATTTCAATTTGAGCCCTCAATTGGAGCCGGTCCGAGCGCCCCGCAAAATCACGGTCTACCGAGCGACCTCGGACCGTGCCCTCCGATCAGGTTCCGCCGCCGAACCGATTTGCGGGCAACCCTGGAGCTGCTAGAGCCAGGGCAGCCCCGTTGCCAGAATTGGCTCCTGCTCCGGCCAGCCCTGCACCTGCACCCTCGCTTGGCGGCTGCCGTCGGCCTGGTGGCTGAGGTGGAGGGCGATGAAGGCCGGCGGTGAATAGGTCAACCGCTGGGCCCATTCGATCGCCGTCCAGCCTGGCTCGACTTCCTGCCCTTCCCAGTAGAGTTCAGGGGTCAGCCCAGGGATTTCTGCCGCCGACAGGCGGTAAAGATCCAGGTGGTAGAGGGGTACGCGGCCACTCAAATACTCGTTGACTAGGGCAAAGGTGGGACTGGCGATCGCCTCCGTGATTCCCAAACTCGCCCCCAGGCCCTGGACCAGCGTTGTCTTCCCAGCCCCGAGATCGCCGTCCAGGAGCACCAGGCCGGGGGGCAGCGATCGCCCCAGCCAGGCTCCCAGCTCCCGGGTCGCCGCCGCGTCGGCCAGGGCGAGATGTCCCAGGACGGTCATAGAGGCTCTTGAAAGTTGAAACCATGCGTACCGCCATACCAGCGAAGCAGCACGCGGGCCAGGCGTTGGGGATTGTGGCGGACGTAGCCGGTTTCCGGATCTTCTTCCATGATGTTGGCGGGGACGACGCGACGCCCCAGCTTGGCCACATCCTCCCGGTCCAGGAACACGGGATAAGAGCCGTCCTGGGCATAGCGGATGAGGGTGCGGGCCGAGGGGGTGCGCCGATGCACCACGACGGCATCGAACAGGCGACCGCCACAAACGCGGTCAATGGCCCGGATGTGATCCGAGACGCTGTAGCCGTCAGTTTCTCCCGGCTGGGTCATGATGTTGGCGACGTAGATGCGGGGCGCTTTGGCCTGGGCGATCGCCTCCCGGATCTCCGGGACGAGCAGATTGGGGATCACGCTGGTGTAGAGGCTTCCCGGTCCCATGATGATATAGTCAGCTTCTTCAATGGCCCGCAGAGCGGTGGGCAGGGCGGGGGGGGCTTCGGGCAGACAGCCCACGTTGGCAATCTTGCCCCGGGCGGCGGTAATGTTCGACTCGCCCTCAATAAAGCGACCATCTTCTAATTCAGCCCAAAGGCGCACGTCGCTCAGGGTTGCGGGCAAGACACGCCCCCGCACGGCGAGGACTTTGGAGCTAGCGGCGATCGCCCGCTCCAGATCCCCAGCAATCTCGCTCATGGCGGTTAAAAACAGGTTGCCAAAGCTGTGGCCCACCAAGCCATCCCCAGCCCGGAAGCGGTACTGAAACAGCTCGGTCAACAGTTTCTCTTCATCAGCCAGGGCAGCGATGCAGTTACGAATATCTCCGGGCGGCAAAACGCCAATCTCCCGCCGCAACCGTCCGGAGGAACCGCCGTCATCGGCCACGGTGACAATCGCGGTAATGTTGGCGCTGTACTCCTTGAGCCCCCGTAGCAAGGTGGAAAGCCCCGTGCCGCCGCCGATGGCGACGATTTTCGGCCCGCGATGAAGGCGGCGATGGGCCAGGAGCACATCGATCAATTCCTCATCACTCTCGGGCTTCAGGGCTTCGGTGATCGAGCCGACGGTGCGCGTCTGGCCCCAAAACACCAGAAATAACCCCAGGGCAACAGCAGCCGGCCCAGAAATATAGCTGGGGAGGATGCGGGCGATCGCCTCGAGGAGGCCGGAGGTGAAGCCCATGAGCCGGTAGATGGGGGTCAATCCAATCCAGATGGCCGCCCCAAGGCTGGTCAAAAGCAGGCCGGTAATGCTGATAAACAGCCAGCGCTTGACCAGCAGGCCAGGCGCTAACCACTTGAACCAACGACTCACTCGCTTCGGTGTATGGCGACTGACGACCGCGAGGGAGGGCGAGTCCACGCGCAGCGTGCGGAGGGCCTGTTCAAAAATACCAATAGACATGACAACGTTAGGGCAGTAAACGTCTAGGCGATTGAAGTAGCGTGTGGAGGAATCGCTCGAGCCCCTGACAAGACCTTGGACTAAAACACGGTAGTGAGAGTTGCAACAGCGGTCGGTTTCGACGGACAGGCGCTTAGACTGTGGTTCCCTAAGATAATAGAGGTCCACTGTCACAATATGTAACCAAGATGACGCAGAACCCGAGGTCAGAGCCCGTCAGCCCAGGAGCTGACGCCCCAGCATGACCCTGACGATCCTGGGCCTCGATCCGGGGCTGGCTCGCTTGGGCTTCGGTCGCCTTCGCTGTCCGGCCCCGGGCACAGGGACGCCGGGAGCGATCCAGGTGCTGGATTTTGGCACGATTGAAACCTTGGCCGGGGGCGCGCTAGGCGATCGCCTCGCCACGATCTACGACGACCTCCAAGAGCTGCTCCGGGAGATTCGCCCCGATCTGGTAGCCCTGGAAAAACTTTTCTTCTACCGCATGGCCAACACGATCGCCGTCGCCCAAGCTCGGGGGGTGGTGGTGCTGGCGATCGCCCAGGCCGGACTACCCTACGTTGAGTTCACCCCCGCCCAGATCAAGCAGGCCCTCACCGGCTACGGCAAGGCCAAAAAACCAGAGATGCAGGCTGCGGTTGCCCGAGAACTGTCCCTCACGGCGATCCCGCAGCCGGACGACGCCGCCGATGCCCTCGCGGTGGCCCTCACAGCCTGGCTGCAAGCCTAGGGAGCGGGCTAGCGGCCGCGACCAAGCTCGTAGCCCCGCTAGCATCCCAGGATTTTGCTGTCTGGAGCGGAGATGGCACAATAGCAGCAACTGCCCGCGACAAACTCACAGAGAGGACTCCTGCAATGGCAAATGCTCTAATTGGCTTCCTGATCACCGCCCTGATTACGGCCGTGAGTTTGTTGATTATCTCGCGGTTGCCCTTTGGGGTCGAGGTGGATAGCTTCGGCAAGGCGATCGCCGCCGGGATCGTCCTCGGCCTGCTCAATGCCTTTGTCCGACCCGTCTTCCTCTTCTTCGGATTTCCCCTGACCCTCCTCACCCTCGGCGCGTTTCTGATTGTGATCAATGCCGCGATCTTCGGCCTAGCCGCCTGGATCGTTGAGGGGGTGCGCTTGCGCTGGGGGATTTGGAGTGCGCTCTTGGGGGCGATCGCCCTCAGCCTGATCAACTCAGTGCTCAACCAGCTTCTCGCTCGGCTCTTCTAGGGCCTACTCCCGCTAGACCACACCCACAAGCAATATTCCCAAAAATGAGGCTGTCACCTTACCGGTGATCGGCCTTGTTTTTTGATAATTGCACAGGCCAAATCTAGAGAACAGTACAAATACAGTATTTTTCTTGCTAGTAAAGTACGTAGCCCTCACCCCAAACCCCTCTCCCAGAGAGCGAGGAGCTTTAGCTGTATTGCACTAGGCTAAAAATCGCTGTACCTTACTTTGTCCGAGAGGCCAATGAATCTTCATTCCGCTGACAATGTTTCCACAAAAGCCAAGCCTTTCCTCAAATGGGCAGGAGGCAAAGGTCAATTACTGAGCCAAATTAAAGCTTATCTTCCTGAAGATTTGCGAACAGGGAAGCTATGCAAGTATGCAGAACCTTTTATTGGGGGCGGTGCTGTCTTCTTTTTTATGGCCGAACACTTCCCAATGCGCGAGTTTTTCCTTTCAGATATGAATCAGGATTTGGCTCTGGCCTACAAAATACTTCAAACTGATGTCGAAACTCTCATTGAGTTGCTGCATAACATTCAAGATGAATACTTTCAAATGAGTTCAGCACAACAAAAACTGTATTTTTACAACCTACGCACAGCTTTTAATCGAAGTCGCAGCCAGGCGAGCCTATCTGCCCTCGATCACCATGCAACGTTGCGTGTCGCGCACTTGGTATTTCTAAACCGGACTTGTTTTAATGGCTTGTACCGAGTGAATCTGAAAGGTGAATTCAATGTGCCATTTGGTAGTTACAATAATCCAGGAATCTGTGATGCAGATAACTTGAGAAACACCTCAAAAATCCTTGAGAACGCTAAAATCCATGCTGGAGACTTTACAGACTGTGAGCATTTCCTCGATCCTCAAACTTTCATCTACTTTGATCCCCCTTACCGCCCCATTAGCAAAACAGCTAGCTTCAATTCCTATTCTAAAAATCGCTTTGATGATGATCAACAAATACGCTTGGCAAATTTTTGTAAGCAGGTCGATCAGCTTGGCGCCAAGTTGATGGTGAGCAATTCTGACCCCCACAATGAAGATCCTCAGGATGACTTTTTCCAAAAGATTTATGCAGGGTTTACGATCCGCAAAGTGACCGCGAAGCGAGCGATCAATAGCAATGGCTCCAAGCGGGGAGAAATTACAGAGTTACTGATCATGAATTATTAGATGAATGGCTGATTGCCTGACGCAACGAAGGGGGGGTACATCTTAAGTTGGGCAAGTTTGCCCCCTCTGCGAGCCGCCGCTGCGTGTCTACATCCTGCTCCTAAGGCCGGCCGAGGGGCTTTGGGGGTTTGCGATCGCAGGCTCCATGAGTTGAGTCAATCTTATTACGGTCAGCGATCGCAGTTTTAGCGCGATCGCTAGGGTTTCTCAAACAAGAGCAGCCTAGCGAGCACCTCGGTGCGGAGGGTAATACCACCGCTATCGGTGAATTTGAGCGCATTGCTGAGCAGGTTGAGGAGGACTTGGCGGAGGCGTTTCTCATCGACGATGAGGTAAGGGGGCAACTGGGGCTCATGATCTTGGTGGAAGAAGAGCCCCTTATCCTCGGCTCGGAGGCGGACCATCGCCCCGATACCCGTCAGAAAGGAGGGCAGGTGTAAGGCTTGGGGCTGGAGGGTGAGGCGGCGAGCCTCGATCTTGGCGAGGTCGAGGATGTCGTCGATGAGGGCCAAGAGGTGTTGGCTTGCCTGATAGATAACGCTTAGATCCTGGCGACGCTGATTGAGGTCGGGGGTGCTTTGCAGGAGTTGGGCATAGCCGAGGATGCCATTGAGGGGAGTGCGGAGTTCGTGGCTCATGTTGGCCAGGAATTCGCTCTTGGCTTGGCTGGCGGCATCGGCTTCTTGTTTGGCGGCGGCGAGGGCTTGGGTGTATTCCCCGACCCAGGTGAGGAGTTGATTGAGGGCAGCGGCGAGGGTGCCGATTTCGTCCTCAGTCTCCAGAGGGATGCGGGTTTGGAAGTTGGCTGTCTGGATGGTGGTCTGGGCGGCTTGGGTGACGGTCTCGAGGGGATGAGCGATGCTGCGACCGAGGTAGCGGCCGAGGGCGATCGCCACCCCCGAGGCCAACCCCATCCCCCCCAAAAGCAGTTGCCAGCTCCAACGTTCGGCCCGTTGGAGAGTGCGGCGAGCGCGGGTCTGGCGCTGATAGGCCAGGGCATGAAGCCCTAGGAGTCCCTCGGCTAGGCGCTCAAATTCGATCGTGAGTTCCAGGCTTTCGGGGCGACTGAAGGCGATCGCCAATTCCCGGCCCACGCGCTCCCGGTTAGCGGGCTCAACATTCACTACATCGAACTCGACCCAGAGGGCTTCGGCTATGGCCTGGTAACGATCCACGGCTGCTTGATAGCGGCGGAGAAAGTCCCTTTCTGCGCTGACACCATTGGCTTCTAAGCGAGCGGACTCGGCCATCAGGGCCTCAAAGGCTTCAACTTGACGATTAAAGATTTCGCCGTAGTTGAGAAACTTAGCCGACTTGTAGGCGAAGCTGGCTGGGTTGCCAAGGGTGGTGGGGAGCTGCCGGGGGTGGAGCCGCATGGCGTTGAGGGTGCTCTCCAGCTCCAGCAGGGCGACGACCTCGCGCTGAGCTAGGTCGATGTTGGTGCGGGCCCGTTGAGCGTAGCCGGCACTGATGACGAAGCTAATGCCGGGACCGAGGAGGGCGATCGCGATCACCGCCAGGTAGCCCCCCTGGATCTTGTGGGCGATCTTGAGCCGACTGAAAAGAGTATCTGCCCAGGGCATTGGCCTTGTCACCAGGTCTGTTCCCGGATGAAGGACTGCTCACCCAAGCGGGCAAAAGCTTGGCGAATGGGTTCGTAGTCCTGTTAAATGCACCATCTTAAATGCACCATCGCAGTGGGCCTCCTAGAGGCCCGCCGGGCCTACCAGGACCCCAGACAGGCGCGGGGCGGTCTTAGGTGCGCTTGAAGATCACCATCTGCTGGCCCACGACGGGACTGCGGGCGAGGAGATTCCCGGCTGGGTCGTCGATCTCAAGGCGGCTAAAGTCTAGTTGGCGCGATCGCGCCAACATCTCCTGAGCTAACTGATCCTGCCGCGCTGGGGGGAGGGTGTACCAGTCTGCTGTCACCGTAACTAGGAGTTGGTCGCCGACGAAATCAGCGCGGATCGAGCGGATCAGACCGTCGGCGTAGTCGTTGGTAATCTCGGCGACTTGGGCTTGGATCGCGGCGATCAGGCGCTGCTCCGGTGTCAGGCGCAACTTAGGCGGTGGGGTTGGGCTCGGGCTTGGGCTCGGAGTCGGGCTTGGCTCAGTTGGCGGCGGCTCTGGGGCTGGCTCCACCACGGCCGGGGGGGGCGAAGTTGCCACCTCGGGGGCCGGTTTGCGGCTGGGGAGGAGGGTGAAGGTGAGCACCGCGATCAGGACCACCGTTGCGACTAAAAGCCCGGCTAGGGCTCCGTCCGAGAGCCGGGTGCTCAGGCCGGCCGGCAAGCGACGGCGGAGGGCCGAGAGCAGGGTGGTGCTCACCGTGGGTTCTGCGGGCGGCGGCGGGGGCGCTGGGGGCGCGGGCTCCGGTTCTGGTGGAGGCTCGGGGGTCGCCCGGGCGATCGCCTGGCTGACCTGTGCGACTTGGGTGATGAGGGCCTCGCACTCGGGGCCGAGCTCGAGGCCCTCTAGGTCTTGGGTCTCTAGTTGCGCGATCGCCCCCTCGAGCTGGGCGATCGCCTGGCGCAGGCTCGCCAAAGCGTCCGCTTTGGCCAGGGGCTCACGGCGTTCCTCCGATGACATGGGGCACATCCCTCCTACAGCAAGCTTGCAGCGCGCTCGCGGCCGGCCGCCGCGCCAGCACCAATCTACCAAGAATCCGTCGCCGGGGGGCCTTAGCGCAGCATATGACGCTCGACGAAATCAGTATAGACCTCGCCGGCCTGAAAGGCCGGGTGATCGAGAATGCGCTGGTGAAAGCCGATGGTGGTGCAGATGCCAGCGATCGCGCATTCCCCCAGGGCCCGCTTCATGCGGGCGATCGCCGCCGGGCGATTGGGCCCCCAGACGATCAGTTTGCCGATCAGGGAGTCGTAGTAGGGGGGAATTTCATAATCCGGGTAAACGTGGGAGTCCATCCGCACCCCCGGCCCCCCCGGCGGCAGGTAGGCACTGATGCGGCCGGGGTGGGGGCGAAAGTCGTGGTCTGGGTCTTCGGCATTGATGCGGCACTCGATCGCGTGGCCCCGCAACTCCACTTGGTCTTGCTTCAGGCTCAGGGGCTCCCCTTGGGCGATGCGGATTTGCTCAGCGATCAGGTCCAGGCCGGCGATCGCCTCCGTCACAGGATGCTCGACCTGGATGCGCGTGTTCATTTCCATGAAATAGAAGCGGCCATCGTGATCAAGCAAAAATTCCACCGTCCCCGCCCCGACATAGCCAATGGATTGGGCCGCCCGCACGGCGGCATCGCCCATCCTCTGGCGCAGCTCAGGGTTCAAGGCAGGGCTGGGCGCTTCTTCGAGCAATTTTTGGTGGCGGCGCTGGATCGAGCAATCCCGTTCCCCCAGGTGGATGACGTGGCCATAGTTGTCGGCGAGAATCTGAAATTCGATATGACGGGGCCGCTCGACGAATTTTTCGAGGTACACCCCGGCATTGCCAAAGGCTGCCTCGGCCTCCCCTTGGGCGGCGCGAAAGAGGCGGTGCAAATCGCTCTCATTGCGGACTAACCGCATTCCGCGCCCACCACCGCCCGCCGTTGCTTTGAGAATCACGGGGTAGCCAATGCGGCGCGCCCCTTGCAGGGCCTGCTGCTCATCGGCCAGCAAGCCTTCGCTGCCGGGAACTGTGGGTACGCCGGCCGCCTGCATGGTCTTTTTCGCCGTGGACTTGTCGCCCATGGCCCGCATGGCCTCCGGGGTGGGACCGATGAAGCTGATCTGGTGGTCAGCGCAGATTTCTGCAAAGCGGGCATTTTCAGCCAGAAAGCCATAGCCTGGATGAATCGCGGTGGCGTTGCGAGTGAGGGCGGCGGCGATGATGTTGGGAATGTTGAGGTAGCTTTTGCTGCTGGGGGGCTGACCGATGCAGACGCTTTCATCGGCGAGCTTGACGTGGAGGGCGTGCTCGTCAATGGTGGAGTGGACGGCAACGGTGGCGATCCCTAGTTCTTCGCAACTGCGAATAATGCGGAGGGCGATTTCACCTCGGTTGGCAATGAGAATTTTAGAGAACCGCATCGCTGGCGTTGCTTTCAGTCAGTGGATCAACTATACAGGTTCCCTGCTCTCACGGCTCGCCAGCATTGCCCTCCTCAGGTCCAGGGCGATCGCGCTCAGCCAGCTCCGACGGCGGGCGATCGCTACTCCAGGCCCACCACACTTGGTCGCACTCACATTGGTAAAACTCTTGCCACTTGCGGCGGTAGTCTTCGCTGAGCACGGGGGCGCGGCGGTTGATCCAGACCCGCTGGGCTTGGTAGGACGAGGCCCCGCAGCGGGGACAGCAGAAGTTCAGGGCGTGAACCGCTTGCTCCGTCCAGGCTGGCGGAGTGGGGCTAAATGCTTCCATAATGACCTGATGACCTTCAGCAACGCGACCTCGGCATTGCCACGACTGGGCGGGACCGTCAAGCCTGAACCGCAGGCAACCGAGAGCCACGCCTCAGCCTAGCCAGGGCCCGTCTTGATTCTGTCCCTAGGTTTGTATACCGGTTGATACCTGCTCGTAGCTTATCAAGGATTCTGGAGACCTCGCGATCACCCCGGAATTGTTCTTCCCCGCAGCTCCCGCGTGAAAAAGCACCACATTTTCCGCTATTGTCTTGGGTAGTTTCGCCCGCCGTCGCAATTCTCCCTGCTGAGCTGGAGGCCTGAACGCCACTGTGGAATCTCCGAACTACCTCTTGAACCTGATTTCCGCAGCCGGGATGGTTGGGCTCTGCCTGATCGCCTGGCTCGGTTCCGAAAACAAGCGCGTGATCCCCTGGAACGTGATCATCTTCGGGATCTTGCTGCAACTGATCGTCGGCGCGTTTGTCTTTCTCGTCGGCAGCCAAGCCATTGTCTGGATCAATGACTTGCTGAATGTGGTTCTAGACGCCTCCGAAGCGGGCGCGCGCTTTCTCTTCGGCAACGCCATCGTCCCAGACCCCAGCCGCACCGTCGGCCCTGGCCCCGCCGGCCGCTGGATTGTCCGCGCTCTGGGGAACCCAGTGGTGGCGGTTCCGGGCGATCGCCTCGGCAACGACAACCTCGACTTTGGCTTTATCATCGCCTTCCGCTCCCTGCCCCAGGTGATTTTCTTCGCCGCCCTAGTGAGCCTGCTCTACCGCCTCAACGTGATTCAGCCCATTGTGCGCGTCTTTGCCTGGGTCTTCCAGCGCACCATGAAAATCAGCGGCGCGGAGTCCCTCAGTGGCGCAGCCAACATCTTCGTGGGTATTGAATCGGCCCTGGCGGTGAAGCCCTTTCTGCTCGAAATGACCCGCAGTGAACTCTGCGCTATCCTCACCAGTTGCTTCGGCTCCATTGCCTCCTCCGTGCTGGCTCTCTATGCCGGCCTGCTACGGGGCGTTTTCCCGTCGATTACCGGCCACTTGGTCTCGGCGTCGATCCTGACGATTCCCGCCTGCTTCGTGATCTCCAAGCTGCTGGTGCCGGAGACGGACGAACCGAAGACGATGGGGAGCATTCCTGACGATGTTGAGGAAGACCCCAGCCAGCGCCTCAACCCTATGGACAGCCTGATCGTCGGAGCCCTGGATGGGGTGAAGATGGCGGTAGGGATCGCAGCGGTGATCATTGCTATCCTGGGCCTGCTCGCCCTCGTGAACGCTCTCTTCGCCAGCTTGGCCGGCCTGGCCGACGGCCCGATGCTCTTCCAGCCCATCGGCGCGATCTTCCAGTTCATCACGATCCAGAACATTCTCGGCGCTCTCTTCTTGCCCCTGACTTTCCTCACGGGGGTTTCCTTAGATTGGACCGAACTCTGGCAAAGCTCCCTGATCATCGGGCGGCGCTTGTTTGAAACCAACATTCCTCCCTACTTGAGCCTCGCTAGCCTGGCCGGCGAAGGGGTGCTCAGCGGTCGCGCCCTGCTGATCGTCAGCTACGTGCTCTGTGGCTTTACCCACTTCGCTTCCTACGGCATCTTCATCGGTGGTCTGTCGGCCTTGATTCCCTCGCGGCGCTCGGAAGTCTCCTCCCTGGGCTTCAAGGCCCTCTGGGCCGCGACCCTGGCAACGCTGATGACGGGCTGCGTCGCCGGCCTCTTTTACTTTGGTCAACCCGGAGCCCTCGGCTTGACCCAGTAGTGTCCTCTGTTCTCAACTCCTTCGCAGGTTTTGCTGCCATGCCCCGCAAGCGACTCTGGTTTCTCGGTTTAGCACTGGTCTCGGCGATCGCCCTGACCACCCTCGGCCCCGGCCTGGGACAGCCCTGGTTTGCTCAAGCCCAGACCCCCACCCCCGCGCCGGCCGTGACGCCGGAGCCGGCCCCACCGTCTCCGGGAGCCCCCACGCCGGCCGTGACTCCAGAACCGGCCCCACCGTCTCCAGGAGCCCCCACGCCGGCCGTGACTCCAGAACCGGCCCCACCGTCTCCAGGAACCCCCACGCCGGCCGTGACTCCAGAACCGGCCGTGACGCCCGCACCAGCGGCGACCCCGACCCCAGCCCCAGCTCCCACCCTGCAACCCGCAGGGCTGCCCCTCGCGGCGGAGCCCTACCAAGATCCCGGCCAGCGCTTCCAGATCGGCGTCCTCCAGGACTACAAGCAGAGCAGCCTCACCGGCGTGCCGCTGTTTGAATCCCCCGAGGGTCAGGTGGCCTACACGGTGGCGATCCGGCCCCGAGCCAACGATGCCTTGGTGGCCGAGCCAGCCCTGGCCCAGGTGGCCATCGATACCTTTGGGCGCGGCGAAGGTCTGGAGCCGGGGGCCTTTGAGGTGGAGCCGACGGGGGGCGCGAAGGTTCCTTGGCGGGGAACCTTGACCCAGGGGCGCAATACGCAGCCCATGCAGGGCCTGATGCTCTCGCGGCAAGTGCCCGGTCGGCTGCTGATCCTGATGGTGGCGGCGACGGAGGAGGCAGCGGGCCAATTGGAGCCGGTTTATCGAACCCTCGCGCCGACGCTGCAACCGTTAGCTGAGAGCCCGGAGGCCGCCAGCCCGTGAATACTGAACTAGACCAAGAAATCCTCCGGTTGCGGGAGTTGATGCCGGCCTCGGGACGGATGTTTGTCCGCCTCCAGCCGCGACCGAAGCAGGCGCAGGTCCTGGTGGCTCCCCGTCCGCGCCCGTGGAATCCTGATCTGCGGCCGATTTATCTCAACCTGCACCTCTGGCAGCAGTTGCCGCGATCGCAGCGGGATCTGCTCTTCCTGCGGGCCGTGGCCTGGCTGGTGAGCGTGCCCTGGTTCCAGCCTACGTGGTATCAAGGCTTGGCCCTGGTGAGCTTGACGGCGACGGCTGTGGAACTGTCCCGAGGCGAGGTGATGGGGCTGATCGTGGCCGGAGGCTTGACCACCCTGGCGACCCGGCGGGTGTGGCGGGATTGGCGCGGTCCGCAGCGGGATCTGGAGGCTGATGAGGCGGCGATCGCCACGGCCCAGCGTCGGGGCTACTCCCGAGCCACGGCAGCGGCGGCGCTCCTAGCGGGCCTGGAGTCGGTTGCCCAGATCGAGGGGCGGCGTGGCCTCAGCTTTCGGGAGGCGGTGCGGGCCCAACAGCTCCGGGCGATCGCCCAGACCGTGGCGAGCCGCCGAGAATCCTAGAGACATTGCAGAGTCTACAGCCCTAGTGAGGCGATGAGACCCCCCTACGGACAAGCCCCCGGCTGTCCCGTCGGGCTCCCGCTGATGCTGCCAAAGCCGGTATTCGTCACCGCAACCTTGGCAAAGTCAACAAAGTTCACCGTGGAGCCCCCGAAAACCTCAAAGTGCAGGTCATTGGCCCCCGGATTAAACACCCCCGGGCTCAGGCTGATATTGTCCCGGAACTGAGCAATACACAGGCGACCCGCCGCATTATTCGTTCGGACCAAAACGCTGTGCTGGCCAGCTTGCTGAATCCGGTTGCCCAAGAGCGCCACCTGGCTTAACGAGCCGCCATCATTGCTAAAGAGATGTATGGCCTGGGCCTGATCGCCGCTGGTGAAGACCGTATTCTCCACAACCGTCACGTTGCGGAGGTCGCCATTGGCGTTACTGCGGACAAAGATCCCGCTCGCATCGCCAAAACCGCCATTGAAGTCACCCGTCGTCACCACCGTATTGGCCCGGATGGTCACGTCGCGGAGGTGACTGTTTTCCGTCGAGACAAAAATCCCCCGGGCGGCATCGCCCGCCGTCGTCACCTGGTTGCCTGCGACTAAGGCCTCGCTGAGCTCGCTCCCACTATCCGCCCGCAGAAAAATCCCCTCTGCGATAAATGCCGTTGTCGAGACCGTATTGCCCGTGATGGTGACGTTCCTCAACGTGCTGTTATTAGCCGCATGAAGGTACATCCCCTCCGCATTGGTTCCGGTCGTGGTAATGGTGTTGCCGGTAATCGTCGTGTTGGCTAGGGTGCCATTCCGAGCATGGGCGGAAATGCCGTGGGCGCCGTCGCCAGCGGTGCTGATGCGGTTGCGATCCAGGGTCGCGCCGCTCACATTCACAGCTAGGATGCCGCGCTCATCGTTGCCCGTTGTTTGCAGCTCAAACCCTGATAGCACGGTGTTATTCCCCATCGCGACCCGGCCGGTGAAAATGTCGGCGGTGACACTCGCCCCATTCAGACGCGGGAGCTGTCCGGTTCCTGACCCCGGTAGCTGTACTGTGAAGACTTCAGAACCACCAAGCGGGCTGGCAACCGCCAGCCCCAGGAATTGCGGCACTCCCGTTGAGAGTACCCGCACTTGGTCGGGGATGGTGAAGCCATCAAGCCCCGGATTGGTTCCAGCCTCGACGTAAATCACCTGGTTGCCAGTAGTCTGGGCCCCAGCGACGGCGGCCGTCACTTGCCCCAATGGCTCCTCGAACCGGCCACTGCCCCCCGTTAGGCCGCCGGTAACGTGTAGAAACTGCTAGGGCTGGCCCGTCGCGGGATTGATGGCGATTACGCCGAGGGCCTGGTCAATGCTATCCTCCTGCTGCTGATCAAGGGCGATGGTTTCCTGCCGCTGTACCGGTTGCCCCAAGCGAGCCTGGACTGATGCAGCCGGCGTCTCGGACCGCGTTCGTGTTGGCCGTCCGCCGAAGGTGGCCCCTAGTTGAACGCTAACATTCCTGCCAAAGTTGCCATCCGACGAGACCGTAACGCCGGCCCTCAGCACCTCGTTTAGCTCAGCCAACCAGCGACTGCGGACCCCAAGGTAGGAGCCGGCTCCGGGAGTATTCAAGTAGTAAATTCCCAGATAGCCATAGAGGCTGCCGCTCTCCCAGGCCAGGAGACGATAACCTCCTTCGAGATCCCAGCCCGAGGCGGCGGCGGCAAAGGTCCGGGTCTGCTGCCGAAATCGATCCAAGAGCAAGTTGTTGCCGCTGAAGCGCAGGTTAGACAAGATCGTGCCGCTGTCCGCTGTGGCGACTAAGCGCCGGGCTCGTCCCACGGGTAAGTAGCTATTCAGGCGGGCTTCCCAGCGAGAGCCCAGGACTTCGGCTCCGAGCCCAATTTGATGAAACGTTTCGTTAAAGGGGGTGTGCCGTAGGTCATAGCCAAGGTAGCCGCCCCAAACGCGATCGCGATCCGGGGTGTGTTGCCGGTAGCCCAGCCGAGTATTGCCCCCCCCTTCGCCCTGGGGGAAGAGGTTGAGCCGCCCTTCGGCAAACCAAGTACTCTGCCCTGGGGTTTGGGCAAAGGGAAGGAAGGCATAGGCGCTGGTGAAGGAGCGGCCATAGCCAACTCCCGGCCCGGTGTCGAGGCTGAGGCTGAGGCGGGGCTCGAGGCGCAGGGGATCGGGGTCGTTAGGAGCGGTGTCGGCCTGGGCGAAGGGGGAGGCGCTCCTGCTGGCTGCCGGGAAGGAAGGGGGAGCTGGGAGGGCAGCGGGGTTGGTTTGGAGCTTGGGGATGATCTCGGCGGGGGCGGTGAGGGGAGCGCTGAGGCTGAGGCTGAGGGTGGTGGCGATCGCGGCCCAAGCGAAAGAGGGGGTGTGCATGGCGATAGCATCTGAGGGCAAGGATGTGGGTGCAATCTTAGGGCCGCCCCTTTGAGAACGTCAAGGCTAACGACGGCTCCTGATCCGGGAGGCCTCCCCTCGGCGCGATCGCCCCCCAGCCACTTCCGTGGGGAAAGTGTTACCTTGACAAAAGTAAGGCTGCATTCTCCAGATTCAGTGTTAATGTAGCGCTAGCGCCGGCCCTGAACGCGCTCTGCCTGCTACTATTCGTCACTGCTCATCCGGTATGTCCGAGAAACTTCCTGCCATCTTCGTTTGTCCGGAATGCCAATTTGAGAACCCCGAGGACAACAAGTTTTGCCAGCGTTGCGGTACGTCCCTGACCCATGCGCCCTGTCCAGACTGTGGCGCCAGTGTGCCCTATGGCGCGCAGAATTGCCACGAGTGCGGCGCGTTTACGGCCAGCGTTTGGTTAGCGTTGATCTCGGAGCCCCCCAAGCGGAGCGCGACTGTCTTAGCCAATCTGGAAGCAGCCGATAGCGGCGAGCTCGAGACCAGCGCGGATGCGCCAGCGGCGATTGACCCAGAGCGACGCTATCAGCAGTATGGGGAAATGGGGAAAGCCGCAGCCCTCGCGGCTCCGGTGGCGCGGGTGCTGCCGGTCTGGGACACTCAGCCCCTGCACAAGGCCTTTCTGGAACAACTGCTGGATCGACCCCCGGCGAC
Organism: uncultured bacterium; assembly: GCA_964397305.1. Lineage (GTDB taxonomy): Bacteria > Cyanobacteriota > Cyanobacteriia > Cyanobacteriales > Spirulinaceae > JAAUTY01. The sequence continues at coordinate 19,091 of CAYNIP010000040.1, read as the reverse complement.
TCTGGAGAATCCGGAAGCGGCCGTTCCAGAGTCGCCTGCTTCGAGCCTCGAGTTCTGGCGGCAATTGGGTGTGCCGGAGATTGCCCTCCCCTACCTGGTGCTGCAAGAGTCTCTCTCGCCCGCTGTACCCGCGCTCCAGGATGCCTGGCGCGATGGCGATCGCGAAGTCCTGTTAATTGAAGACCGCAGCGATTGGCAACCCCTCCCGGACCTCTGGGGCGACGATCACCGCCCCTTTGCCCAATTACTCTACTGGCTCAACGATATGGCGAAGCTCTGGCCAGCCCTGGCGGCCATCGGCTATACGCGCAGCCTGCTCACACTTGAGAACTTGCGAGTGGACGAAGACCAAGCCTTCTGCTTGCAATTCCTCTATGCTGACGATCCGAACGAACCCCCGCCTACGCTCCAAGACCTCGGCCGACTCTGGCAGACCCTATTTGACCGCACCGGGCGCACCCAATACGGCCCCTTGGCCCAACTGCTGAGCGGCCTCTTGCAGGGGACCATCACGACGCCGGAAGCCCTACGGGCCTGCCTCCACGACATTGATAGCCAGCAGAATGACGCTCCTGAGGACGCTGCTGAGACCACGGCTGAGGCAGCTCCCAGTCCAGCGGCGGCTGACCCAGAAAAGATGGTGTACCGCAGTGTTGCGGAGGAGCAACCGACGATCGTCCTGCCCATGCAGGTCCTGAGCCTCAGTGATGCGGGCAGTACCGACATCGGCCGGGAGCGCGGCCACAATGAAGATAACTACGGTATTGAAACGACTATCTCGAAGCAGGAGAGCGTTCTCGGCCGCACCCTGAGCGTGCGGGGAACCTACATCGTCTGTGATGGCATGGGCGGCCACGCGGCGGGGGAGGTGGCCAGCGCGATGGCGGTGGAAACGCTGCAAGGCTATCTCAAGGAGTCCTGGACCGCGACGGGGGAATTGCCCGATCCGACCACGATTGAACAAGCGATTCTGGCGGCCAACCAGCAAATTTATGACGTGAACCAACAGAACGAACGCTCGGGCAGCGGCCGCATGGGGACGACGCTGGTGATGCTGTTGGTGCAGGATGCCAAGGTGGCGATCGCCCATGTCGGAGACAGCCGCATCTATCGCATCACCCGCAAGTACGGCCTCGAGCAACTGACCGTCGATCACGAAGTGGGTCAACGCGAGATCCAGCGCGGGGTAGACCCGGCTGACGCCTACGCCCGCCCCGATGCCTACCAGCTCACCCAGGCCCTCGGCCCCCGCGATAACGATTTTGTCAAGCCCGATGTGGACTGCCTGGAAGTCAACGAAGACACCCTCTTTTTGCTCTGCTCTGACGGACTCTCCGATAACAATTTCCTCGAGGAGCATTACCAGGAATACCTCGCACCGCTGCTCGGCTCCCGAGCGGACCTCGATCAGGGAGTGCTCACGTTGATCAAGGCGGCCAATGAGCATAATGGTCATGACAACATCACGGCACTTCTGGCCCGGGTCAAAATGCGCCCAAACCCCGAACAATTGCTTCACTAACGCCCGGCCATGAGCCTCTATCTCGACTCCCAACCCTACCAATATCCCTACAACGGCGATCTGCGCCCGGAGAATACCGCCCTGCTCGTGATTGATATGCAGACGGACTTCTGCGGGCCCGGCGGCTATGTGGACCAGATGGGCTACGACCTCTCCCTCACCCGCGCCCCGATTGAGCCCCTGCAACGGTTGCTGGCGGTCTTGCGCGATCGCCACTACACGATCCTCCACACCCGCGAAGGCCACCGCCCCGACCTCAGCGACTTGCCCGCCAACAAGCGCTGGCGCAGCCAACAAATCGGCGCGGGCATCGGCGACCCCGGCCCCTGCGGCCGCATCCTGGTGCGCGGCGAACCGGGCTGGGAGATTATCCCCGAACTCGCCCCCCTGCCAAGAGAGATCGTGATTGACAAGCCGGGAAAAGGCGCTTTCTTTGCCACGGATCTCGATCTTATTCTGCGCCAGCGGCAGATTCAGAACTTGCTCCTCACGGGCATTACCACCGATGTCTGTGTCCACACCACTCTGCGGGAGGCCAATGATCGCGGCTATGAGTGCCTCCTGCTCACCGACTGCACGGGTGCCACCGACTATAACAACTACCTAGCCGCCCTCCAGATGGTGCAAATGCAAGGCGGCGTCTTTGGCGCCGTTGCTCCCTCCACTGCCCTACTCCAGGCCCTTGCGGCTGCCTAGGCCCTGGGTCGGCCTCGATCCTTGGAGTAAGGTAGAGAAATCTAAGTAATAGGGCTGCCAATGGGGCTGTTACCCGAAGGGTAGTATCCCAGGCCTGTCAACCCTTGGCCCCTTCGCTGTAATGTCGCGCTTTCCCAACCCCCTTCCTCCCCTTGCCCAACGCTTGCCGCTCCGGATGACCCTCGTGGTTCCGTTTGTCGTGCAGATTTTGGCAGCCGTTAGCCTCGTGGGCTACCTGTCCTTTCAAAATGGGCAAGCGGCTGTCAATACCTTGGTCTTTCAGCTCCAGCGGGAGGTGGCCCGGCGGGTCGAGGACCGGCTGCGGGATTTTCTGGCCGTTCCCCACAAGATCAACGAGATCAACGCCCAGAAAATCAGCCTGGGTCAACTGGATCTGACCGATGGCCGCCAGCTTGAACAGGAGTTTTGGCAGCAGAGCCAGCTTTTTCCATCTACCAGCTACATCTACATTGGCACGGCGGCCGGTATGTTCCACGGGGCTGAACAGGTCGAGGGAGGACGCCCTCGGGTGGCCGAGTGGGAGGCGGCCTCGGATCAGAAGGAATTCAAAACCTACGCCACGAACATTGCGGGTGATCGTGTCACCCTGCTCTCGATTGTGCCGAACTATGACCTATTCAGCCGCTCCTGGTATCAGGCGGCTGACTTTTCCAAGCGGCCCACCTGGGGGGAGATCTACCTCTGGTCGGCTCCTTATCCTAATGTTGTGCTGCCAGCCGTGCGGGCCCTGTACGCAGAAACGGGGGAATTGCTGGGGGTGCTGGGGGTGGATCTTTCCCTATTCAGCTTGAGCAACTTTCTGGGAACGTTGCAGGTGGGCAGGTCGGGTGAGGTGTTCATCATGGAGCGGAACGGTCTGCTGGTGGCCTCCTCGGTGAAAGATACTCCCTTGCAAGAGACGGCCCAGGGCCGCACACGACTGCCGGCAGACCAGAGCAATAGCCTCTTGATCCGCGATACGGTGGATTTTCTCGAAGCGCGGTTTCGGAGCTTCAACTTGATTAGCCGCGAGCAACGGTTGAACTTCCAGCGCGATCGCCAGGGCCATTGGGTGCAAGTGACACCCTATCGCGATCGCTACGGCCTGGACTGGCTGATCGTGGTCGTGATCCCAGAGTCTGACTTCATGGCCCAGATCCACCAAAACCGGCGCACGACCCTTCAGCTCTGCCTGCTGGCCCTGGCGATCGCCACCGGTCTCGGCATCCTCACGGCCCGCCGGATTAGCCGCCCCATCCTCCGCCTCAATCAAGCCGCCCGCGATATCGCCGCCGGGCAACTGGACCAGGATGTCCACGTCACAGGAATTCGGGAACTGCTGGATCTCGCCGGTTCCTTCAACAGCATGGCCCAGCAGTTGCGAAAGTCCTTCGCCACCCTCGCCGCCCAAAATGCCGACCTCGAACAGGCTCGGGCCGCCCTCGCCACTATCAACGAACAGCTCGAGGACAAGGTGCAGGAACGCACGGCCCAACTCAGCCAGGCCAACACCGAGATCGCCGCCCTCAACGAGCGACTCAAGGCCGAAAACCTCCGCATGAGTGCTGAGTTGAGCATCGCCAAGCAGTTGCAAGAAGTGGTGCTACCGCGCGATCGCGAGTTGCAGTCCATTGAGGGACTGGACATTGCCAGCTTCATGGAGCCAGCCGAGGAAATTGGTGGCGACTATTACGATGTCTTGCCCACCAACACCGGGGCGCGGATCGGCATTGGCGACGTGACCGGCCACGGCCTCGAGAGCGGGATTCTCATGCTCATGGTCCAGACGGCGGTGCGCGCCCTCCACGAAGGCCAGATTACTGACACGGTGCAACTGCTCGACATTCTCAACGGCGCAATCTACAAAAACCCCCAGCGCATGAACGCCTCCAAGAGCATGAGCCTCGCCCTGCTGGATTACCACCAGGGTCAGCTCGCCGTGACCGGCCAGCACGAAGAGATCGTGATCGCCCGCGCCTCGGGAGCCATTGAGCGGGTCGATACGGTCGATCTGGGGCTGCCCGTCGGTCTGGATTACGAGATCAAGGAGTTTATCGCCAGCAGCCAAGTGCAATTACAGCTCGGCGACGCGGTGATCCTCTACACCGATGGCATTACGGAAGCAGAAAATAGCAGTGGCTTACTTTACGGCATCGATCGCCTTTGTGCCGTGGTTCAAACCCACCAGCAGGGTTCCGCGACGGCCATCCGTGATGCGGTCATCGCCGATGTACGCCGCCACATCGGCTCCCAAAAGCTCCTCGATGACATTACCCTCTTGGTCTTGAAGCGTTACGCAATTGATGGCTCAGCCAGTGAGTGCCCTGAAGGTTCATCTCACGTTGGAGACTCCCCTTCGCCCTACCTGGGAGAAGGGGCCGGGGGATGAGGGTAAAACTTGCCTAACTGAGATGCGCCCGTGCCCTGGCTCCCAAAAGCTCCTCGATGACATTACCCTCTTGGTCTTGAAGCGTTACGCAATTGATGGCTCAGCCAGTGAGCGCCCTGAGGGGGCAGCTCACGTTGGAGACTCCCCTTCGCCCTACCTGGGAGAAGGGGTTGGGGGATGTAGACGCGCAGCGGCTTCTTGCAGAGTGAGTCAACTTGCCTAGGCAAAGTTGACTCGTTAATGTCATGATTGATACCATCTGACGCACCCTACTCTTACTAATTGGTGGGTATTTCTCACGACCCTAGATCAATCACAACCATGACTCAATCGATGGACGATCGCGATCGCCTTCAGCGATTCTCTACAATACGGGCAGGCTTGGGATGGAAATATGATCAGGATGGATGGTGTTGCGAGGTGAATGATGCCGATTCTGTGAGACTGTTGCAGACGATTTACGATCGCCTCCAGATTACCCCTCAACAGCTTGCTGAGTTTTGCCAAAGGTGGCAGATTGCAGAACTAGCGGTTTTTGGCTCGATTTTGCGGGAGGATTTCCGGTGGGATGGGGATAACCCCAGTGATATTGATTTTTTGTTTATCGATCGCAACGATGCTCCTAAAAACCTGATTCTACAGGTGCGAATGAAATGTGAGCTGGAGGATTTACTGCACCGAAGCATTGATCTAGTGAGTAAAACAGCGATCATGTCTGATCCAAACTATATTCGCCGCCAAAATATCTTAGAGTCGGCTCAGGTTATTTATGTTGAGAGATAAGGAAGTTATCTTAGATATTGTCGAAGCAGTGAGGAAGGTTCTTGGCTACACAGCAGGTGTAACATTTACTGAATTTTTATCCAATGATGAGAAGCAAGATGCGGTCTTGAGGCGGATTATGGTGATTGGTGAAGCAACAAAACGATTGTCAGCAGATTTTAGACAGCGTTACCCAGAAATTCCTTGGCGTGATATTGCAGGCATGAGAGATATTATTGCACATGAGTATAATCGTATTGATGTTGAAAGAGTTTGGGATGTCGTACAAAATGACTTGCCTGATTTGTGGGTATTTCTCACGACCCTAGATCAATCACAACCATGACTCAATCGATGGACGATCGCGATCGCCTTCAGCGATTCTCTACAATACGGGCAGGCTTGGGATGGAAATATGATCAGGATGGATGGTGTTGCGAGGTGAATGATGCCGATTCTGTGAGACTGTTGCAGACGATTTACGATCGCCTCCAGATTACCCCTCAACAGCTTGCTGAGTTTTGCCAAAGGTGGCAGATTGCAGAACTAGCGGTTTTTGGCTCGATTTTGCGGGAGGATTTTCGAGTGAATGGTGATGATCCCAGGGATATTGATTTTTTGTACACTTTGAGTGAGTGTTCAAAGCATAGTTTGTTTGAGGTGATGGATATGCGAGCAGAGTTAGAGGGGCTTTGTCATCGCAAGGTTGATTTAATTAGCAAAAAAGGAATTCAAAACAGTCGCCATTGGTTACGTCGTCAGGAGATTTTAGGCTAGAGATGATTCTGTATGTCCAGAGATAGTCAATCTTTATAGGATGGCTGCCGGTGATTTGTTTTAGCTGCTAACCCTGCCGTTCAAAAATTTTGCAGAGTGCTTTCCCAGAAATCGACTTCATAAAGACAACTCAATCAATTGTTTTTCTGGGGTGATTTATTGTTGCTCACTCGCCACTTCCAGCCAACCCTGAACCGCATCAGCAAGCATTTCTAAAAATTCTTCATAACTCGATGCCCAGGTGTGACAACCGGGAAGGGCGGGAACGGAACCGCACCAAACATCATCTTCTTGCCCAACCATTGCTTTAATCTTCATTGTTTATTTCTCATGGCTATCGAATCAGGATTTTAGCCCATCCGTTAACGCCTCACCCAGCAACCTGCTGCTGTAGAAACCCGGTTGCTATCATAACCTTTGCCGCCTCAGCCAAATTTAGCCCAGAAACCCCGTTGCTCACAGCCCCTCCAACCGCAGAAAATGCACCCGCCCTGACGTATCCCCCGCCACCACCGTCACCCCATCCGGGGCAAGGGCACAAGCAGTAAACCCCGCTTCAGCGGTAAAACTGGCGATTTCCTCCCCCGTGGCTAAATTCCAGAGTTTCAGGGTCTTATTCAATGAACCGGAAACTGCCCGTTGCCCCTCGGGGCAGTTGAACCATGATTTTCTCACCTGGGGCTTCGGCAAAGTCTATAACAGACTTGTCTCCTGAAGGCGCTCGATAGCGTTGAGTCTAGCACTACCACGAGCGGGAAACCTGATCTCGCGCACAATGGCGTTCACCCTGGGGAACGCTTGGGTCATCCGAGACTCAGGGGTTAGTATGGGAGTATAGCCCCGAGCCGTTTTGGCAACGGCCTGGGCCGCCGCGCGAGGACAAGGATGGTGAGTAGCGAGAGTAAGCGAGAGCGCGAGTTTTTTGGGGATGGTGAGTCGAGCAATCAGCTCTGGCGGTATGTTCAGAATCTGAGCCCGGAGGCGATCGCCCAACTCTCGAAGCCCCAATCTTCCGAAGTGTTCAGCATCATGGAGCGCAACATCATGGGTCTGCTGGGCTCCCTACCGGCTGAGCACTTTGATGTCACGGTAACGACCAACCGCGAGCACCTCGGTCGCCTGCTCGCTTCGGCGATCGTCAGCGGCTACTTCCTCCGCAATGCTGAGCAGCGGCTCTACTTCGAGCAATGCTTGCGGGGAGCTGCTGAGGGCAATCCTCCCGAATAGGGGCCGGGCCTGCGCCCAGCCCCTAGCGCCCTTAGGCTGAACCGGGGCTATCGGTCTCAATATTGACGACGGTAGGTTCTGAAGCCGTCGCTGTTGTGGCTTCAGCGGCCGGAGGGGGTGGCTCAGCAGAGGTCTGGCTGTCGTCAGAGCGCAGGAGTTCGACGACCTGACCGAGCAGCTTGCTCAGCTTGCCTTCCTCGAGCACAGACTCCAGCAGCGAGAGCCCGCTGGTGGAGAGTAGCAGCTTGTTAATATCCCCGATCCCATTCGCAGCCTTGCCATTACTGCCACTGCTTCCCACGCCCGGAAACGCATAGACGCGGGCATCTCCGAGGACGCCGGGTTGTGGGGCCAGGGCTTGGACGATCTCGGGCAACTTCGCCGCCAACTCTGGGAGAAACGGCTCTAGCAAGCGGGCCGTGCGGTTGGCGGTGTTGAGTACATTTTCCGCTTGCAGAAGTGCGTACTTGCCTTCAGCTTCTGCCAACTCCCGGTAGCGGTTGGCATCGGCTAGGGTGCGGATGGACTGGGCTTCGAGCTCGGCGGCTTGGCGGGCGATCTCGGCCTGGCGACGACGGCGGAACACGTCGATTTCCACCACATTCTGGTCCGCAATCCGTTGCTTCTCGGCCTCCTGTTCGGCCAGGATGACGGTAAGGCGTTGTTGTCGTTCGGCTTCTTCGACTTCCTGGGCGGTTTGCACAGCGGCTTCGGCCTGGGCCCGCTCGGCGAGGGCCGCAAAGCGATCGCGCTCCCGGTTGGCAATGGCGATCGCCGCCGCCTCCTGAGCCGTGCGCGATTCTTGCTCCGCCAGGGCCACCTCAATGCGCGCCCGCAAGCTGGAGGCCTCGACCGTTTGCTGGCGGGTGATCTCCGCGACTTCCGACTCTTGCTGTTGCAGGGCCCGAGCCACCTGGAACTTTTTCTGCTGCTCCTCAAGGGCAATATTCGCCTCGATCTGGCTCTGCTGTACCGTCAGCCGTTGTTGAATCATCTCCTCTTCGACCGCCTGGTTTTGGAGGATCTTGTTGCGCTCGATCTTGGCTGCTTCCCGGTCCTTGGCTTCCTGAATCTCCCGTTCCCGCTGAGCCTTCAGAGACTCAATTTCCTGCTGCTGGGTCATCGTCAGCGACTCCACCTCTTTTTGCTGGTTGAGGCGGGCTTCTTCTTGCTCCCGGGCGATGTCGTAGGAGCGCTTCTGGGCATCCAGTTCCTGTTGCTCAATGGTGACACGGGTGGTCAGTTCGACCTCGCGTTTTTGCTGGATCGCCCGCTGGATCGTTTCCGTGCGTAGGCGTACTCCTTGGGCATCAAAGAAGTTGTTTTCGTCGTAAGTGTCGCTCTCTTCGATCTCAGAAATGGCGATGTTGTTCAGCGTCAGACCAACTTTTTTTAAGTCCTGCTGAATTAAGTTCAAAACCTCATCGGCAAAGCCCAGTTTATCCGAGTCAATTTCCGCCAAACTCTTCCGCTTGGCCGCGGCGCGGATGGCATCATCTGCCCGTTTTTCTAGGGCTTCCTTAATATCATCAGGGGAAATGCGCCCGGCCTTCGAGAGACGTGCTGCCGAGGTTTTCACATCTTCCACGTTGGGGCTAATGCAGACATAGAAGGTGACGCGCATATTCGCCCGCAGGTAGTCCTGGGTGCGAACCGCCAGTTTGTCCGTGCGCTCTACATCGATGGAGATTTCCCGCAGGGGCACCCGAGTCAACTCATGAAATCCGGGCAACACCACACAGCCACCGTTGAGGATCACGGTCTGTTTCTTCACAAACAGGCCACCGGTTCTGACAAACGCTTCGTTGTTGGGGGTGATGTTGTAGACCAGCTTGTAGCCCCAGAGACTGAGCACGAGCAGCACAAAGACCGCAATGACGCCACTGGCGGGCACGAGCAGTTCGCCGCCCAGATTTTCTAATCGCAACTGGGCGGTGGGAAGTTGGCTGGTTTGGGCTAGGAGGGGGGCGTCGCGATCGCCCAGCTCCAGCATTCTAGAAGTATGGGGCAATTCCTGAGTTCTTACCGGAGCAGCAGGGGTAGCTGCGTTAGACACAGCCGCCGCCGGTAAAGCGAGCAGCAAAATGAGCCAGAATTTCATGGGCGTTTATCCGGGTGTGAATGGGTATCGTGGAGAACCGGCCGGTTGGCGAGCCAGCGGTCTTCATCCGTCGTGTCTTTGGCGATGACCACATAGCCCTGTTGGTGTTGGTCAATGACCAGCACTTGCTGACCGCGCCGGGGAGTAATGGTAGACCAACTGGGACACAGGGCGCTGACTGTAACCAGATTGTGGCTGGTGTCGATGACATCGACCTGCCCGACCCGACCGGCGGTGAGCAGGGGAATGGTTTTTGAGGTGACAGTTCCTAAGCAGCCGATCAGGCGATCGCCAGCGGCATCCTGCCCAAAGGTCGCAAAGAGCTTGCCCACCGGCCCCGCCACGAGACTCCCCAACCACAGTCCCAACACCAGAGAGCTGGCCAAGATCACGCCCCCCGGACCCCGCAGAGTGACGGGGATCGAGCCCGTGAGCGCCGCCGCCACCAGATTGAACCCCCAGCCCAAGAGACCCCAGAAGCAGAGATCCATCGCTAGGAGCAAAATCAAGGGGACACGGCCCAGGCCGAGCCAGACTAGGAGGCCGGCAATCCCCAGATCGCCCTCAACCTCGGCCTCCGCCTCCACGTCCACATCCAACTCGTCATCGCCGCCACCCGCCGCGATCGCAAAGACGAAAAGCGCCACCCCCAGGCCCAGAATGATCCAGTAGGGTAAGTTGGCCAGGCTATACAGCATCGTTTCTAGGCTGCTCCCGCCAGCGCAAACACTCCCTAGTTTAGGTGCAATTGTCCGATTGCTCCCAGAATGTGAAGCGGTTGATACAGTCCTGAACATCCTTGGGTGAATTGGTTCCAGCCGGCTGGCTACCGGAGACTGACTGAACGACCAGGCCTCGCCGCTCTCGCGCGGGGAGTTTTTATTAGGCCGCTCTTAACCTGCGAATTCTAGGGTATGGGAGTCCAAATCGCAGGGAGACTTCAATGCGCCTTACTTTGACCGCTGGCCTTCTAGCTATCAGCAGTCTTCTACCCATCCCCGCTGCGGCCGTGCCGCACGTCTTCACCACGGAAGGGGCGGCGATTCGCCTCTCCGTGGTGGGGCAATACCAATCGGGGATCTACCGCGAGAGCGCCGCTGAGATCGTGACCTATGACCCACAAACCCAGCGGAGCTTTGTAGTTAATGCTGCTTCCGGCCAAGTCGATGTGCTGGATCTGTCCGATCCTACCAACCCGACCCTCGCTTTCAGTATTGATGTCTCGGACCTAGGGGCCGATGCCAATAGTGTGGCGACGAAAAATGGGATCGTGGCGATCGCCGTCCAGGCCAGCGATCGCGCTGACAGCGGCTTTGCTGCCTTCTATGACACCAACGGCAACCGCCTCTCAGTCGTCCAAGTGGGAGCACTGCCCGACGCCCTCACCTTTTCCCCCGACGGCCGCTGGGTGCTGGTAGTCAACGAAGGCGAGCCGGTCGATGACTACGCCCAAGATCCCGAAGGCTCCGTGAGCATCATTGATCTAGCAGGGGGAGCCGCCAACGTCACCCAGGCCAATGTCCGCACCGCCGATTTTCGCGCCTTCAACGGCCAAGAGGAGACCCTCCGGGCCCGGGGCGTCCGCATCTTTGGGCCCGGCGCCAGTGCGGCCCAAGACTTTGAGCCCGAGTGGGTCGAGGTAGCCTCGGACAATCGCACCGCCTACGTGAGCTTGCAGGAAAACAACGCCATTGCCGTGGTCGATATTCCCTCAGCACGGGTGACGGCCATCCATCCCCTAGGGTTCAAAGACTGGTCTGAGCAGGGACCCTGGGCTGGCAACGGCTTCGATGCCAGCCGCGAAGGTTCAGTGAATATTCAGAACTGGCCCGTCTTCGGGATTTTCCTGCCGGACACGATCCGCCTCTACGAAGTCGGGGGCGAAACCTACATCCTGACCGCCAACGAGGGGGATGCCCGGGACTACGAAGATGATTGGTGGTCGGAAGAATTCCAGCTGCGCCGCCTGCAACTGGACCCGACGGCCTTTCCCAATGCGGCCGCCTTGCAAGCAACCGATCAGCTCGGTCAGTTGCTAGTCACGTCCACCCTGGGCGTGGCCAATGACTGCAACCCATCGCTGACAACCGCCGAGGCCCAGGCCGCTGGCTATGAAAGTGCGCGCGCCTATGTCGAAGCGGAGTGTGCCTATGACGCGATCTACACCTTGGGGGCCCGCTCGTTTGCAATCTTTCGCGTGACAGGCCGAGGCCTGGAACTGGTCTGGGATTCGGGCAGCCAGATGGAAGAAACGGTGCTGGCGACGACGCCCGAGTTCTTCAACGCCGATCACCGGGATCGGGAGGTGCAACTGAAGCGCCGCTCCCCCAACAAGGGCCCAGAGCCAGAAGGCATTGCCGTCGGTGAGATCGGCGGGCGTACCTATGCCTTTGTCGGCCTGGAGCGGATTGGCGGTGTGATGGTCTATGACATCACCAACCCCCGGGAGACCTTCTTTGTGAAGTACATCAACAACCGGGATTTTTCCTTCGCTGCCACAGCTGAGGGAGCGACGACCACGGATCTGGGCGCGGAGGGGCTGCACTTCATCCCAGCAGCCGCGAGTCCTGATCCCCAAGGTCGGCCGGTGCTGCTCGTGGGTCATGAGGTTTCGGGCACCACGACGCTGTTCGTGATCGACGAACTGAACTAAGGGACAGCGTTCCCCTTGCCCAGGAACCCTAGCTGGGATAGCCGTGTCGGCTGTCCCCAACCTCTTGAACCCTAACCTCAAAGGCCTCGCCCGGAGGGTGTGGAGCTTGGCCGGAGGTCCGAATTGTTGTAGTGCTGGTCTCAGGCCATGACCTTATCGCCTCAACTGCTGGCCCTCGGCCGCTACCTGGCCGGGGAATTTGAGAACCACGACCAAGCCCAGGCGGAGCCGGCCTGGTATGTCCACCTCCGCCTCTGGCTGCGCCCCGTGCCCCTGTTCACGGCCGACAGCGTGACCCTTTTCGCCGAACAGGCCAATGTCTTGAAGCTCGACCAGCCCTATCGCCAGCGATTACTCCGCTTGCGGCGGGGAGACTCGGGGCTCCAGGTAGAGTTCTACCAGCTCCGGGAGCCCCGAGCCTGGCAGGGGGGCGGGGTCGATCCCGATCGCTTGGTCGGCCTCACGGCGGCGGCCGCCGATCGCCTAACCGACTGCACCTTGGCGATCGCTGTGACGGGCGATCGCCCCGAGACCTGGGAGTTTCGCACCCTGACCCCCCCCGACTACCGCTGCCATTTCTGCTACCAGGGCCAGCAATACACCGTGTTCCTTGGCTTTGCCGTCAGCGCCACAGCACTCCTCACCTACGACAAAGGCCTCGACCCCGAGACCGGCCGCGCCACCTGGGGCGCCCTCCTCGGCCCCTACCGCCTGACACGCCGGCAGAGCTTTGCCGCCGACCTTCCCCCGGAATTAGGAACCTGCTAGGACCGCAGAGACCATTCCTCCTGCCTCCCATGCCCGGATGTTGCCAGTGGACTCTTAACCTGAAGTGAAGCCACTATAATTCGGACAACGCTAAGCTCGAGTCATTCATAACCTGGGGTGATACCCACAACCAAGGTTGCGACTGAGGGAGGATGCCCCTCCGCTGTCGCGACTGGCATACTATCTTGGATTGTGAAAACACCCTCGTTTAGCCCTGTTGGTGGCCTCAGCCACAGCTCCCAATCCTCATGCTAGAAGCCTTCATCGTTGCAGCCGTTTTATGCGGCTTCTTCGGCCTCGTTTTCAAAGAAAATCTCTTGATGAAAATCATCGCCATGGACGTGATGAGTACTGGCGTTGTCGCCTACTATGTCCTCATCGCTTCTCGCAGCGGTGTCTTCACGCCTATCCTCGCCGACCAGCCGGCAGCAAATCCAGCCAGGGAACTGGGGATCGCCTACGCCGATCCCGTGCCCCAGGCTGTCATCCTCACGGCGATTGTGATTGGCTTCTCGATTCAAGCCCTGATGCTAGTTGGAGTCATGAAGCTGGCCCGCAACCATCCCACCCTCGACAGTCGCGACCTCGAGCAGAGCAGCCGCCCATGAGCCAACTGACCCTGCTGCCGGTACTGTTGCCCTTTTTATTGGGGTTCAGCATCTACCTGATTCCTCCCTCGGCCCGCTGGCTCGCCCTCAGCACCACTTTGGTTTCGGCGGCCTATGCGCTGCGACTCTTCAGCTTGCCCACGGCCATCGAACTGCACTGGCTCGATCACTTTGGTGTCACCCTGATCGCCGACAACCTCAGCAGCTTTTTTATCTTGGCCAATGCCTTGGTGACGGCGGCCGTGATTCTGAATTGCTGGCCCACGGCGAGAAGCGCCTTTTTTTATATTCAAGCCATTGTCCTTCACGGCAGCCTCAATGCTGTCTTTATTAGCGCTGACCTGATCAGCCTCTATGTCGCCCTGGAAATCATCAGTATCTCATCCTTCTTACTGATTGCTTACCCCCGGAGCGATCGCGCCATCTGGATTGGGTTACGCTACCTCTTCATCAGCAATACCGCCATGCTCTTCTATCTGGTCGGGGCGGTGCTGACCTACCAGGCAAACCACTCCTTCGCCTTCAACGGTCTGCAAAGCGCTCCCCCAGAGGCGATCGCCCTTGTGCTCCTCGGTCTCCTCACCAAAGGCGGCATCTTTGTCTCCGGGCTCTGGCTGCCCCTCACTCACGCCGAAGCCACCGCCCCCGTCTCGGCCCTCCTCTCCGGCATCGCCGTAAAAGCGGGCGTCTTCCCCCTCCTGCGCTGTGCTCTCCTCGTGCCAGCTATCCAGACCCCGATCCTCATCCTCGGCCTCGCCACGGCCCTGCTGGGGGTCGTCTATGCCTTGGTAGAAACCGATGTGAAGCGCCTGCTGGCCTTCTCCACCATCTCCCAGCTCGGCTTTGTCCTCGCTTCCCCAGCGGCCGGCGGCTTCTATGCCCTCAGCCACGGCCTCGCCAAAGCCCTGCTCTTCCTCAATGCCGGGGCCCTACCTAGCCGTAACCTTCAGCAACTCCGAGAACAGCCCCTACCGGCAACCCTTTGGTGGCCCCTAGCCTTGGGGAGTCTGTCGATTTCAGGACTGCCCCTCCTGGCGGGCTTCGGAGCCAAGGTGCTTTCCCTGAAGGAGCTACTGCCTTGGCAAGACCTCGGCATGAATCTGGCGGCTGGGGGAACGGTGATCGTCTTTGCCCGCTTACTCTGGCTGCCTCGGGGCGCTGGGACACCATCCCCGGGACCCCCTTGGGGACTGACGATGGCTACCCTGCTCTTGGTCGGCGGACTCGTTGCGGCCAACGGCTTCTACTTGGAGGCCTACGGGCTGGCCAATTTGCTCAAGCCCCTGGCAACCCTGGCCCTGGGCTGGACGGTTTATGGGCTGCTCGCGCGTCACCTGAGCCTCGCCTTGCCCCGAGCCGGGGAACAGTTGGAGCATTTGATTGGGGCCATGAGCTTGAGCCTAGTGGTTTTATTCGGGATGGTGCTGCGATGACGCGCTACTTAAATCTAGTTCTGCGCCTGAGTATTTGGTTCTTGCTCACGGCGGATCTGAGCCCGGCTAATGTTGCGATTGGGCTGGCGGTCTCCTTCCTGTTACCCTATGGCTACCCGCGGACCTCCTCGCTTCGGGATTGGCTCCAGGCCCTGGGGAAAATCCTTAAGGCGGTTCCCCAGGCCTACCTGGAAGCGGTGGAAATCATGCTGTGGCCTCACACCCAAGAGGCGATCGCCATGGAGCAGGTTTCCCCCCGACGCGCGCCCGGCCTCGTGTTCCTGGACATCTTTCTGATTACCTTCACCCCGAAAACAATTGTCTTGAAATACCACGAACGCGGTCTGTACGAAGTTCATGTACTGCAACGGGAGCAGCGGCCATGAATTGGATACTCTTGACCATGCTCTTGGCATTGTTAATCCCCATCTATGAGGCCTTTCAAGATGAGGATGTTTGGCAAAAAATGCTGGCTTTTGCCAGCATCGCCACCAAAACCTCAATGCTGATTTTGGTTGTCTCGGTCTTGCGGGATGACTGGATGCTGGGGGTCGTGGGGGTGATTATTCTCAGTGTGGGGAATGCGGCTTTGATGCTCTTAGCCCATGTGATTAAGCGAGCGAGTGAGTCATGAGTGACGGGATGATTGACGGGATTGTAAATGTGTGTTTCATCGTCGGCCTCGGCTTCTGGTTCTGGGGAACGCTGCCCCTCTTAGGGCATCGCACGGTGCTGTACAAATTGCACGGGCTCTCGGTGGCCGATACCTTGGGCTCCATGGCGATGGTGCTGGGGTTGTTGCTGCGGATTCCCAGCGAGTGGCCGTTGCTCGTCCTAGCGACGATTTCCTTGGCTATTTGGAATACGGTGCTGGGCTATGTGCTGGCCTACTGCTCCAGTCGTTGGGAGGAGGAGCATGACGGATATTGATATTACGTTGATCGTTGCTCTGTTGCCCCTAGCGGCGGTGATGGTGGTGGTGCAGACCAATCCTTATTCGGCCTTGGTGGTGCGGGGCATTTTGGGGGCGATCGCCGCCCTAGTCTACGCCGTGCTGGGGGCGGCCGATGTGGCCTTGACGGAAGCCCTCGTGGGCACGATGCTGGCGATTACTCTCTACGCCGTGGCGGTGCGCTCCTCTCTGGTGATGCGCTTGGGCCTGGTTGCCCCCGTCCCGGGCGAGCCCGAAACCCAGCCGGCCCTGCCAACTCCCGTGGGGATTGAGGTGGGAAGTCTCGGCTCCGGGTCCCAGCCCGAGGCGGACCTGGCTGTTTCTGAGGCGGCTGAGGCCGATGATCCCTTCATAACCTTGCTCGCCAGCCTGCGCCAGGCCCTCGCCCCGCATCACCTTCGCCTCGAGCTGGTTCACTACGCGGACTCCGCAGCTCTCGAGCAGGCCCTGGGGGCAGGGGAGATCCATGCTGCTTGCCAACGGCGGGCGATCGCCCCGGAATCGGCGGCCGGCCAGGAGACACGCCCCTATGAAACCAGGGTGCGGGTCCGTCGCCTCTATAACCTCATCCAGGACGACTCCTTGCTAGCCGTCACGACCCTGCACCCCATTAGTCCGGCAACCTCGGAGGTGGCGAAATCATGAAATCCTTCCCGGCTTGGCTGAATTTCAAAGGCCTCTCGGTGCTGGCGGGCCTTGCCTTTTACGTCAAAATGATCGCTCTGCCGGAGGCAGCTCTGGAGCTGTCGGGGGCCGAGATCGTGGCGGCGATCGCTGAGGACAGCGGTGTTCCCAATGCCGTCTCAGGCCTGATTTTCCGCAACCGCCTCTACGACACCATTTTTGAGGTCGTTGTCTTCACGATCGCGATCATGGGGGCCAAGTTTCTCCTCGCTGATGAGCACCCCCTCGCGACGGTACGCCAATTCAATGATCAGCCCTCCATTGTCCTAGCGCGCCTGGGGGCGACCATCGCGGCCCTCGTGAGCATCGAACTGGCAATTCGTGGACACCTTAGCCCCGGCGGCGGCTTTGCGGCGGGGGTAGCCGGAGGGACGGCGATCGGCCTCGTGGCGATTACGTCGCCCCCCGGCTGGATGCAGGCGATCTACCAGCGCTGGCGAGCCTCGGTCGTGGAAAAAGTCTCAGTGCTGGTGTTCATCCTCATCGCGGCTGTCACCCTCCTCGGCTATGAACTGCCCCCCGGCCAGTTCGGCACCCTGCTCAGTGGCGGTTTCATCCCCCTGCTCAATACCCTGGTGGCCCTCAAGGTGGCCCTCGGCTCCTGGGCGGCGATCTTGGTCTTCATCCGCTACCGGGGGTTGCTCTGAGCCAAGGCTGGTCTGGGGCAGTAGCGCCTTATTCCCCAGCCCCCCGATTTCGGGGGAGATTCGGAATTAAAGTCCCCCAGAATCGGGTAATTTAGCGGGCAAAAGCGAGAGAAATAACCTCAAGTATGACTTGTGTGCATGTAGTAGCCCGACTTGGGAAAGGGGTTGGGGGCGAGGGTTTACTCTATCGTTGATCTAGAATTACTCTAATATGTAGCTTTCGCAACCATAGCGATTACCAAAAAAATCTACTGCAAGCAGCGTACCACCATGAAGGCAACAGAAGCTAAGCTACTCGCATTCCTGAAGAAATCACCACAGTTCATTATCCCTATTTATCAACGCACCTACTCATGGACAGGTAAGGAATGTTTACAACTATGGGACGACGTTCTGAGGGCTGGGCGTAACGAGAATATTTCAGCCCATTTCATTGGCTCCGTCGTGTATATCGAAAAAGGGCTTTACCAAGTGTCGAGTCAGTCGCCCTTGCTTGTGATTGATGGGCAGCAACGACTAACTACTATCACGATTTTGCTGGAAGCCCTGGCGCGACATTTGGGGGATACCGAACCTGTTGATGGATTTTCCGCCAAAAAGCTACGGAGCTACTACTTGCTCAATCCTTTAGAGGAAGGAGAGCGTGGTTTCAAACTAATCTTGACTCAAACCGATAGAGATACTCTGCTGGCCCTTGTTCAACAGAAGGACTGGCCTCAGAATTGTTCAGTTCGTGTACGCGAGAACTTTGAGTTTTTTGAGAAAAAGATTGCCGACTATAAAGATGAACTACTGGCTCTGTGTCAGGGGCTGGCTAAGTTGGTAATTGTTGATGTGGCACTCAATCGAGATCAGGATAACCCCCAACTTATCTTCGAGAGCATGAACTCGACTGGGCGAGAGCTGAGCCAAGCTGACCTCATTCGTAATTTCATCTTGATGGGGCTGGAGCCCAACCACCAGACCCAGTTGTACGAAGACCACTGGCGACCGATGGAGGTGGAGTTTGGCCAGGAAGCCTACGGTAGTTACTTCGATAGCTTCATGCGGCACTACTTGACAGTGAAAACTGGCGAGATTCCCAATATCCGCGATGTCTATGAAGCTTTTAAGTCCCATGTGAGAGCCAAGGAGTGCGATACTACTGGAGTCGATCAACTGGTAGCTGATATTCATGCCTATTCTCGCTATTTTTGCGCTATGGCCCTCGGCAAAGAAACAGATAAGGATTTGGCTAGGGCCTTTCAATATTTGCGAGAGTTAAAGGTTGAGGTTGCCTATCCATTTCTACTGGAGTTATATCACGACTACCAAAGTGAAATTCTGTCACGAGAGCACTTCTTGGCAGCTGTAAGACTGACCGAAGCCTATGTGTTTCGTCGGGCGGTATGTGCCATCCCTACTAACTCGATGAACAAAATCTTCGCTACCTTTGGGCGTGCTTTTAAGAAGGATCGCTATCTAGAGAGCATTCAAGCTTACTTCATGCTGCTGCCTTCCTATCGGCGGTTTCCAACCGATGAAGAATTTAAGCGCGAAATCAAGGTGCGTGACCTGTATAAGTTTCCCCGCCGCTCTTACTGGCTGCGCCGGATGGAAAACCATAGGCGCAAGGAGCAAGTACCGGTGGATGGTTACACGATCGAGCATATTCTGCCGCAGAATGAAAACTTATCATCGAGCTGGCGGGAAGCACTTGGTCCTGAGTGGCAACGAGTGCAGCAGACTTACTTGCACACCTTGGGAAACCTAACCCTGACAGGCTACAACGCTGAATATAGCGATCGCCCTTTCCCCGAAAAGCGCGATATGGTCGGTGGATTTAAGCAAAGTCCGCTACGGCTCAATGAAGGACTGGGGCAGGTAGAAATC
>CAYNIP010000039.1:0-44225 GCA_964397305.1 uncultured bacterium | reverse complement strand
TTACACCCCATCTCTGTATCTCAGTATACTAAACCACCCTAGATCCTGGAGAGCCTCTAATTTAGTATAAATTGTACTTGACAAAATGCCAGAACAGAACAAGATTCGAGCCATATTTGCTAAGACTATGCGGCCCAAAACCTCGGGCTCATCCGTCGGCTCAGTGGGGTGCATCTCACTTTGAAGACTTTCCTTCTCATAAGTAGGGCGAATGGGCCGGGGGATGTAGACGCGCAGCGGCTTCTCGCAGAGTGGGCAAACTTGCCTAACTGAGATGCACCCGGTAATGAAGATTGGAATGGGAGCTTTGATACTCTCACGAGCAATCTTCTCTGCACCTAAACCATGACGATCGGCTGACAAAATTGCTCGCCAAGTCATTTGGCTACGCTTCCACAAAGCTTTGGCAAAGTCAGCCTGTTTGCGCTGATCGCAAGCCTCCAGATCAAATCCAGCCTGTAAATAGCGCCGGCAAAATACGGGATGCACTTGATCATAATGGCTCTCCAGGAATTGTGGTGGAGGAAGTATAAGAGAGATACAAAATCTCTTAAGGTGGACTTGTCGAGCCCTTGCCACGTAAGGGTTTCAACTCTGAAAGCCTTAGCTTATCACCATAGATCCTGGAGAGCCATCATAATTAAGGATTTTTTCGGCAGATGGTTCAGCAATTCGCCCCTGCCCTAGCGATGACCTAATTGCTGGTGGCTGGATGCGCTTCTTCTTGCCCATTACCCTACAACAAGCTGACTCTTGAAATAATCACGCATCACGTCATGACCAATAACGCTATTTTTTTCTGTGCTCATACATGGCTTTTCTTGATGAGTCAAATTAGCCAAGACCGTTCCCGTATACTTGCCGAAAACATCATATACTTCGTCAATCAGATCACGAGTTTCTGGATCGATTTTTTCTGGATTAAATCCTTCGGTTTCAGGCAATGAATTGCGTCCAAAATTCTTGTATTGCGAGTAAATCTCCGGAATAACTGGACCGTACTGCCAAGCCTTAATTGCATCCACAAAAAGTGGTTGGTCAAACAAAGCCAGGTAAAAACCTTGTGCGTAATACAGCAGTTTTTGGAGTTTCATGTTAGGGATGTTGCCATCTTCTTCAAGGTTAGCGCGATGAATAAAATAGTTGGCAATGTCAGAAGCTTTGTACATTTGCATACTCCATTATTGAAATGAACTTTATGATTACCGTTGTCAATCACAGTATAGCAAATTCAAATTGCGCTTATTAGTCAGTCATCGAGCCTAGACCCACAAAAAACTGGCCAGTGGTGGTCACTAACCCGATTGCCTAGCGGCTCGACCCGAACAAGCAGCTCCCAGAGGGTGTCTAAAAAGTGTCTTCAGATCCGAATCAAGTCCCGGTAGGCTTCTAGTTCGAGGTGGAGAGTCGATGACCTGGAACCTTCACGGGCTTACCCGATGGAGATGTGCGGGTACAGCGATTTTTAGCCTAGTGCAATACAGCTAAAGCCCCTCGCCCTCTGGGAGAGGGGTTTGGGGTGAGGGCTATGTACTTTTAGCAAGAAAAATGCTTTATGAGAGTAATCCAACGAAATTATTATCTATCAGGCTGTCGGGCTGAGAGTCTGGGATTGTCGCCATCCACGACTCATCACAGACTTAGGGATGATTTACTTCCTGGGGTATTCTTAGGGCATAATGCGGACGGGAGTTTCTGGAGCCCCGCTGCCATCGAGGGTGTCCTATGCAAAATACTCGTTTAAGTACCCTGACAGACCGCGCCTTGGTCTCCCTGGGTCAACTGGCCAGCAACCCCTGGCGACGGCTTTCCTTGATCATCATCGGTTTACTGGTGGGCTTCTTTCTCAGCAGCGCCATTTCCAGCGCCAGCGGCCAGGCCGGCGCCTGGGACATCAGCGGCGCGGCGCTGATCTTGGTAGCCGGCGAGGGGATCAGCCGCTGGGTCTATGGGAGCCGCCGTCTGGTGCGGAACGGCATTACGGCCCGCCGCACCTTTGCCTTGGATTTTCTCAATGCGCTGAAAATTGGGATCACCTACGGTCTTTTTCTCGAGGCCTTCAAGCTCAATTCCTGAGGCGCGGGCGGAGCGCTAAACCGTACAATGCAAAGTTGATCTTGCAGGTAGTCAAAAACGGTGGCTGAGACAGGAGCGGTGTTGGAGTCTGACCTGAGATTAACCCTGCTGCGGCGCTGGGCAGCGGGCGAGACTGTCGCGGCTGGCGATCGCGCGCAACTGCTGGCCTACGAACTGGCCCACCCCGACGCGGCCGCCTTTGGGCTGACCGCGGCCCAGGGGACGGCGCAACTCGCGTCTCGAGCGCAGCATTTTCAGCTTGTCAGCCCTGGCGTGTTGCACCTCTGCCGCCAGCACTTCGGCCTGGAGGATGCCGATACCTTGCTCCTGACCCTCTGGCGCTTTTGGCTGCCCCTCGCCCTAGAACTCAACGCTGAGCGCCAGACCTTGGGCCGGCCTGTGGTCCAAGGCATCCTCGGGGGGCAGGGAACCGGGAAAACAACTCTGGGGGTGGTGCTGGCCCAGATTTTGGATTATCTGGGCGATCGCAGCGTCAGTTTCTCCCTGGACGACCTCTACAAGTCCTACATTGAGCGCCAGCGGTTGCAGCAGACCGATCCGCGCCTGCGCTGGCGGGGGCCGCCGGGAACCCACGATGTCGAGATCGGCGTGGAACTCCTGGACAATCTCCGCCAGGCTAATCGTCGCAAGCCAGCGATCGTGCCTCGGTTTGACAAGTCGCTCTGGGGGGGCGCGGGGGATAAGGCCCAGCCAGAAATCATTGATACGGTGGATGTGGTGCTGTTTGAGGGCTGGTTCGTCGGGGTGCGGCCCGTGGCCGATCACCAGTTCGACCAGGCCCCTGACCCGATCAACACCGAAGCGGATCGCCAGTTTGCTCGCGACTGCAACGAGCGGCTGCTGGACTATGGGCCCCTCTGGCATCGCCTGGATCGGCTGCTGATTTTGCAACCCCGGGACTATCGGCTGAGCCGTCAGTGGCGGGTGGAGGCCGAGCACCGGGCGATCGCCCAAGGCAAGGGCGGTTTGAGTGATGCGGAGTTGGCTGACTTTGTGGAATACTTCTGGAAGGCACTGCACCCGGAACTGTTCATCACTCCCCTGACCCGCAACCCCCTGCTGACGGATTTGGTGGTGGAGATCGAGGCGAACCGTCGTCTGGGGCGCATCTATCGGCCGGGGGCTCTGGATGGCGGCTAACGAAGTGCCCCCCTCAACTCCCCCCCGTGAGAACGGGGGGCATCGTGTGTCTGGGGCCGACCTCTGGGCCTGGCAACAGCAGGCCAAGCAGGCGGCCCAGGCCGCCGGTCTTGATCCTCGGGAAGTCGATTGGCTCCTGCAAGCGCTGACGGACCTGGGGCGCCTCCGCTTGCGCCTGGGAGACTACCAGACTGCGCCAGCGATCGCCCTCGCCTGTCCCTTGACGGACTTGGCTGCTCGCTGGCAGCGCCGGCTCCAGGAGCGCGTGCCCGTGCAATACCTGGCAGGTTCGACTTGGTGGCGAGGCTTGCCGCTTCAGGTGTCTCCGGCGGTCTTGATCCCCCGACCGGAGACGGAGTTGCTGATCGATCTTGCCCTGGCGGCTTGCCAGGTGCAGCCGGAGCTGGCCCAGGGGCTGTGGGTGGATCTGGGCACGGGTAGCGGCGCGATCGCCCTGGGCCTCGCCATAGCCCTGCCCGAGGCGCGGATTCACGCGGTTGATCGCAGCGCGGACGCCCTGGCCGTGGCCGTGGCTAATGCCACCGCCCTGGGGCTGACGGCGCGCCTCCAGTTTCATCAGGGCTCGTGGTGGCAGCCCTTGGCGGACCTGGCGGGGCAAGTCAGCGGGGTCCTGGCCAATCCGCCCTACATTCCCCGGGGGGAGTTGGCGCGGCTGGAGCCGGAGGTGGCTTGGCATGAGCCCCACCTGGCCCTGGATGGCGGCCCGGATGGCCTGGCGGCGGTGCGCGAGCTGATCGCCACGTCGCCGGATTACCTGCGGCCGGGGGGCTTCTGGGCGGTGGAATTGATGCTGGGGCAGGCGGCCCCGGTGGCGGCCCGACTGGCGGCCCAGGGCGATTACGCGGCGATCCAGAGCCACCCGGACTTGACGGGGCGCGATCGCTTTGTGAGCGCGCGGCGGCGTTAGGATAAAGACCGGGAGTGACGGCTGGGCTTGCTGCGAGCTGACTCCAGGAACCGTGAGGGAGGCGCGATCGCCATGGCTGCAATTCGGTTAGAACAACTGGCCCGGCGCTACGGCAGCAGTGTGGCGGTTGAAGACATTAGTTTTATGGTGCCGGCGGGGGAGTTTTGGGTCCTGGTGGGTCCCTCGGGCTGCGGCAAGTCCACGCTCCTGCGCCTGATTGCCGGTCTCGATCAACCCAGCGCGGGGGAGATCTACTTGGGCGATCGCTGCATCACCACCACCCCCGCCCGCCAGCGAGACATCGCCATGGTGTTCCAAAACTACGCCCTCTACCCCCACATGACCGTGGCGCAAAATTTGGACTTCGGCCTGCGGATGCGGGGCCAACCCGCCCCCCAGCGGCGGCAGCGGGTGGAGGAGGTGGCCCGCAGTCTCGCCCTGGAGCACCTGCTGGAGCGCCGCCCCCCCCAGCTTTCCGGCGGTCAGCAGCAGCGGGTGGCTCTGGGACGGGCGATCGCCCGGGAGCCCGCCGCCTTTTTGCTCGATGAGCCCCTGTCCAATCTGGATGCCCAACTGCGCGATCGCACCCGCACGGAGCTGAAGCAGCTCCACGCTCGCTTTGGCATCACCACGCTCTATGTCACCCACGACCAGGTGGAAGCCATGACCTTGGGCGATCGCGTCGTTGTCCTCGACCAGGGCCGCATCCAGCAGATCGGCTCGCCCCACAGCCTCTATGCCCAGCCCGCTAACCGCATGGTGGCGACCTTCTTCGGCAGCCCGCCGATGAATCTCCTGCCTGCCCACTACGACGAAGGGGTATTCCGAGTCGGTCGCCAGGCCCTGCCTTGCTGGCCGGCGGTGCGCCAGGCCCTGCAACCCAGCCCGGGGGAGGCGGTGCTCCTCGGCCTGCGGCCGGAAGCGCTCCAGGTTGGGGACGCGGGAGACCCAGCGGCCAGCGCGACCTTCACAGTCCGCATCACCCTGGTCGAGGCCCTGGGGCGGGAGAGCTTGGCGATCGCCCGTGTCCTAGACACCGACATTGACCTGACATTCTATGCCCCCGGTCCTTGGCCGGGCCGACCTGGCGAAGTCTACAATCTCCAAGGCCAGCTCGACCAACTCTACGTCTTTGATGCTCGCAGCGGCCGCACTCGCTATCCCCCGATCCCGGCTGCTCCGGCGGCTTCGTGAACCGGAAGGGGCCAGGGATCATCGTCCCCTTGGGAGACATTGCTACCCCCAAGGGGCCCAAGACCTGATACATTTACCCAGTATCGGTAAAAAGGTTTAGGCGATATGAAAGTTCTGGTTATCGGCGGCGATGGCTACTGCGGGTGGGCCACAGCACTGCATTTATCCAATCGTGGCTACGAGGTTGGTATTCTCGACAATCTCATCCGGCGTCACTGGGATGCCAAGCTGGGTGTCGATACCCTGACCCCCATCGCCCCGATCCATAAACGCCTGCAACGTTGGCACGATCTTACCGGTAAGTCGATCGATTTGTTTGTGGGCGACATTACCGATTACGATTTTTTAAGCAAAACGCTGCGGCAGTTTGAGCCCGAGGCGATCGTTCACTTCGGTGAGCAGCGCTCTGCCCCCTACTCGATGATCGACCGTGAGCACGCCGTTCTAACCCAGGTGAACAATGTGGTCGGCACGCTGAACATCCTCTACGCGATGAAAGAGGATTTCCCGAACTGCCATCTGGTGAAGCTGGGCACGATGGGCGAATATGGCACGCCGAATATTGATATTGAAGAAGGCTATATCGAGATCGAGCACAACGGCCGCAAGGACACCTTGCCCTACCCCAAACAGCCCGGCAGCTTCTACCACCTGTCCAAGGTTCACGACAGCCACAACATCCACTTTGCCTGCAAGATCTGGGGTCTGCGAGCGACGGACTTGAACCAGGGCGTGGTCTATGGGGTGCTGACGGACGAGACGGGCATGGATGAAATGCTGATCAACCGTCTCGACTATGACGGTGTGTTTGGCACGGCCCTGAATCGTTTTTGCATCCAGGCAGCCATCGGCCACCCGCTGACGGTCTATGGCAAGGGCGGTCAGACCCGCGCCTTCCTCGACATTCGCGATACGGTGCGCTGCGTGGAGCTGGCGATCGCCACCCCGGCTGAAGCGGGTAAATTCCGCGTCTTCAACCAGTTCACGGAGCAGTTTGGGGTCGGAGAACTGGCGCTGATGGTGAAGAAGGCCGGGAACGCCTTGGGTTTGAATGTGGAGATTCAGAACCTGCCCAACCCCCGGGTGGAGCTGGAGGATCACTACTTCAACGCCAAAAACACCAACCTACTGGATCTGGGTCTCCAGCCTCACTACCTCTCGGATTCGCTGCTGGACTCCCTGCTCAACTTCGCGACGAAGTACCGGCAGCGGGTCGATCCGGCGCAAATTCTGCCAAAGGTCTCCTGGCATCGCTCCTAGCCCAATTCCCTTCCCGCTCGCTAGGACCCTTACAGCCTTAAACCCCCGATTTCTGCGAGAAATCGGGGGTTTTTCAGGGCCAAAAATCCCGAGCCCCGGCCGGAGTGGGGAATAGAGTTATTTCAGCCAAAAATGAGACAGAGGGGCGGTGGGTGCATCTCACTTTGGAGACTCCCCTGCGCCCTCCTTGGGAGCAGGGGAGCTGGAAGTCCCTCTCGCAATCACTGAAACCCAGAGCCCTTCAGGCGTTTTCTTAATCCCGATAAAAATGGTCGGGTATATTTGACGCGGTTTTGACCCCCGTGCTACTATCAGGCAACCATCGCCGGACAGAGGTAGCGCCCCATGACTCAGCTCTTACAAACCCCCGTCAAAAGCCCTACGGGAACCTTTACGAAACTGGTCTCGAAGGAAGGTGGCACGGAATACGAGCCCCTGCCGATCCATATCTGCGAAGAAACCTTCGCCCCCCTCGAGGTCGCCTACGACTATGACGCCATCCGCCGCTTGGTCAGCCGCGAAAGCATCCAGGCCGGCCCCAACTCGATTTGGCGCTACAAGCCCTTTCTCCCCGTCGCGACCGATAACCCCATTGATGTCGGCACGGGCATGACACCCTTGATCAAGTCCACGCGCCTCGCTCGCCGTCTGGGGCTCAAAAATCTCTACATCAAAAACGACGCCGTGAATATGCCCACCCTCAGCTTCAAGGATCGGGTGGTGTCCGTGGCGCTGACCAGAGCACGGGAATTTGGCTTCTCGACGGTCTCCTGCGCCAGTACGGGGAACTTGGCCAACTCTACAGCGGCGATCGCCGCCCACGCCGGCCTCGAATGCTGCGTCTTCATCCCCTCGGATCTAGAAGCCGGAAAAATCCTCGGCACACTGATCTACAACCCCACAGTGATGGCGGTGAAAGGGAACTATGACCAAGTGAACCGCCTCTGCTCTGAAGTCGCCAATACCTACGGCTGGGGCTTCGTGAACATCAACCTCCGCCCCTACTACTCCGAAGGCTCGAAAACCCTCGGCTTTGAGGTCGCGGAGCAACTGGGCTGGCAATTGCCGGATCACGTCGTCGTCCCGATTGCCTCCGGCTCCCTCTTCACCAAGATTTACAAGGGTTTCCAAGAATTCGTGAAGGTCGGCCTCGTGGCCGACAAGCCCGTGCGTTGCAGCGGCGCTCAGGCTGAGGGCTGCTCCCCCGTCGCCCAAGCCTTCAAGGAAGGCCGCGATTTCATTGCCCCCGTGAAGCCGAACACGATCGCCAAGTCGATCGCCATCGGCAATCCAGCCGATGGGGTCTACGCTCTCGAACTAGCCCGCAAGACGAACGGCACGATTGAGTCGGTGACGGATGCCGAGATCATCGCCGGGATCAAGCTCTTGGCCGAAACCGAAGGGATCTTCACCGAAACCGCCGGCGGCACGACGATCGCCGTCCTGAAGAAGCTGGTCGAAGCGGGCAAGATCGATCCCGAAGAAACCACCGTCGCCTACATCACGGGTAACGGCCTCAAAACCCAGGAAGCCGTACAAGGGGCCATCGGTGAACCCTTCACCATTGATGCCAACCTCGGCAGCTTTGAGCGGGCCTGGGAACGGGCCCAAACCCTGGAGCGCTTGGATTGGCAACAGGTGCTGGTCTAAATTCACCCCCGGAGCTTGCCTCGGCAAGGGCTGAGTTGCTCAGCCCTCCTCAGCCCCGCCGACGCGCCATTTCACGATCGTGATCCCCGTTGCTATCGATTTCTATCGACTTCTATTGACTATGGCTGTCAAAGTTCTCATTCCCACCCCCCTGCAAAAGTTCACTAACAACGCCGCCAGTCTTGAAGTGGACGGCGGTACGATCTACGACCTGATCGATGCCCTAGAGAGCAATTTTCCCGGCATCAAAGCTCGAATTTGTGACGAGAGTGGCCAGGTGCGCCGCTTCTTGAATCTCTACGTCAATGAGGAAGATATTCGCTTTCTAGATGGGGCCGATACGGTGCTCAAAGATGGCGATGAAGTGAGTATTGTCCCGGCGGTCGCTGGGGGCTGAGGGATGGAGACGCGCAGCGGCTTCTCGAAGTGTGGGCTGCCGCCCCTCCGTCTCATTCTTGGCTGAAATAACTTTAATAACCCGCTCCAATCCGGAGCCGGCCGCCTGACAGGCTGACCCCATGCTCAAAACCCTGGCTTCTCCCAGAAACCAGGGTCTTACCCTCTGAGGGCAGCATGGCGGCCATCAGCCCCCGGTTTAGACCGGCTGGAATACTTTGAGGTAAGGCTTGCGGGATTCTGCCTGCTGGGGAGCGGGCCTAGCCCTTAGCGCGGCGATCGCCCTCGCTAAGGGCTCAATTCTAACGGCTCAACCCAGCACTTGCTCGATTAGCTCGAACGACGCAGCAAGCGATTGAGAATCTCTCGCCCATTCGGTTGGAACACCTGCACCCGCACAAAGCTGGGATCACTGGGCTGCCAGGTGATCTGGTAACGGGTTCCCGCATTGTTCCAGGTGTAAATGCGCCGCTGAGTTGTGCCACCAACGCTGGCGCCGCTGAGATAAATCGAAGCACCAGTGCGCTTGTTTTCGCCGTAGTAGGTCATGGCATTGTTAACAAAGTCCAAACTGACAACCCAGATGTCATCCTGAAAGACACCTTGGGGCATTGTTTGGGCTAGGACTGGGCGTTGCAGGGGTTGAACCACCAGGATAGGGGTAGACAACCCTAAAAGTGCTGCCAAGGCGAAGGCACGGAATTGCATCGGCATTTGCAGTTTCCTAATAAGGATAAGGTACTCCTAACAGTAGACCGAGCCTTGCTCCCGCCGCCTTAGAGTCCTTTCCTGCGAAATCCTCGAACCAAACCACCGCTACGGCGAGATCCCCCCTCCGGCTCCCCATCACCGGACAAGAGTAGACGTAGTTGGGCTTTAGCCCCTCATTGAACGGCGAGTCGGAGCGCTGAAGCGCAACTACGGTGAGAGGGGATGGGCTGATTTTCTCGCCAGCCGGTTTTTTCCCCGGAGGGTGTCCCTACAATGGAAACACACTCGCTTGATCTCCCAGCCCCTAACGATGTCTCTCAGCCAGATCAAAGACTGCACCCAACGTCTTGCCCCGCGACTCCTGGAAATTCGCCGCCACATCCACGCCCATCCCGAACTGAGCGGTCAAGAATATCAAACGGCGGCCTATGTGGCTGGGGTGCTTTCGTCCTGCGGTCTCCACGTTCAGGAAGCCGTGGGGAAAACGGGGGTTGTCGGGGAACTGGGGGGTCAGGGGCGAGACCCGCGCCGCTTGGCGATTCGCACCGATATGGACGCCTTGCCGATTCAGGAGCGGACCGACTTGGAGTTTGCCTCGCGTCGCTCCGGGATCATGCACGCCTGCGGCCACGACGTTCACACAACCCTGGGCCTGGGGACGGCGATGGTGCTCTCAGAGTTGCAGGCGGAGCTAGCGGGCAATGTCCGCTTCATCTTCCAGCCGGCCGAGGAGATTGCCCAGGGAGCGGCTTGGATGGTGCGGGATGGCGTCATGCGGGATGTGAGTCATATTTTTGGGGTTCATGTGTTTCCCTCCCTGCCCGCCCGCTCGGTTGGTATTCGCTACGGGGCCCTGACGGCGGCGGCGGATGATCTGGAGATTTTTATCCACGGGGAATCGGGGCATGGGGCCCGGCCCCACGAGGCGAAGGATGCGATCTGGATCGCGGCCCAGGTGATCACGACTCTGCAACAGGCGATCGCCCGCACCCAAAATCCCCTCCGGCCCCTAGTGCTGACCATCGGCCAGATCACGGGCGGCCGGGCCCCTAATGTGATCGCCGACCAAGTGCGGCTGGCGGGGACGGTGCGATCGCTCCACCCCGAGACCCACGAGCAATTGCCCCAATGGATCGAGCACCTAGTCGCCAGTGTCTGCCAAACCTACGGGGCTCAGTACGAGCTGAACTATCAGCGCGGCGTGCCCTCGGTGCAGAATGATGCGGCGGTCACGCAATTGCTGGAGGCGGCAGCCCGGGAAGCCTGGGGCAGCGAGCACGTCCAGCTGATCTCCGAGCCCTCCCTGGGGGCTGAAGACTTTGCTCTTTATCTGGAGCACGCTCCGGGCAGTATGTTCCGGCTCGGGGTGGGCTTTGCGGAGCGGCCGAACTATCCCCTGCACCACCCGCTGTTTGAAGTCGATGAGGCAGCCATTGTCACCGGTGTCGTCACCCTGGCCTATGCTGCGTGGATGTATTGGCAACAGACCTTGCCGGGATAATTCGCTTGGTCCTGTCGCGTTGAGTGCTGCCATGCTGGCGATCGCCCTTCTGGACCCCGACACTGATACTCCATGCCAGCAGTGGCGGTTTCCCCGCCAGGCTACGATTCGCATTGGCCGCGCCCCGGACAATGATCTGGTGCTGGCCGAGCCCCTAGAAGTCTCCCGCTACCATCTCGAACTGCACCCCCAGCAGCCCACGGCCGCGAATGACCGCTGGCAGCTCTACAGTTACGGGACCAATGGCACCTTTCTCAACGGCCAGCTCGTGACCCAGGCCTGGGTGGGCGATCGCGACCTCCTGGAACTTGCCCAAGGGGGGCCGCGCCTCCGTCTAGGGCTCCGGAAGCAACCCTGTGATCACGAGGGCAATGCTCCCGGCAGCTTGTTCTGCATCCACTGCGGTGCGCCCCTCGTGAGCCCGGAACGGCGGGTGCGCCAGTATCAAATCCTACGCCCCTTGGGCAAAGGCGGTATGGGAACGACCTATCTCGCCTGGAATCGCCAAAACGGGCGCACCCTGGTGCTCAAAGAAATGAACGCGGATATGGCCCGCCTCGCCAAGGCTCAAGAGCTGTTTGACCGAGAGGCTCGGGTGCTGAAATCGCTCAGCCACCCCGGCATTCCGCGCTACGATGATTTCTTCGTCGCTGAGGGGAAGAAGTACCTGGTCATGGAATGGGTGGTGGGCGAGAACCTGGAGCAGTGGGTGTACCAGCGTGGTCCCGTTGCGCCCGCGCAGGCGATCGCCTGGCTGCTCCCAGTCTGTGACATCTTGGGCTATCTGCACGGCCTCACCCCCCCGTTGGTTCACCGGGATGTCAAACCGGCGAATCTGATGGAGCGGACGCGCGATCGCCAGATCCTGCTCCTCGACTTTGGTGCGGTCAAGGAAATCGGCACGCCCGCCGGAACCCGCATTGGGGCCGCCGGTTACACCGCGCCGGAGCAGGAGCGCGGCCACCCTCAGCCCCAATCCGACCTCTTTGCCCTCGGGGCAACCTTGGTGTTTCTGGTCTCGGGTCAGCCGCCGGAACAATTCTATGCGGGCCAAGGGCGGGAGTTTCGGCTCGAGGCGCGCCGCGTGCCTGCCCTCCCCCCGGACCTGGCGGCGGTGGTGAATCGGGCCTGTGCGCCCCGGCTGGGCGATCGCTATGCCACGGCGGCCGACCTCGCCCAAGCCCTAGCAGCCTGGGCCCAAACCTGAGTCGGCTACAGCCCCGCCAGGGCCATGCCCCGCTGCACGGCCGGACGCGCCTTCAAGGTCTCAACCCAGCGCTCGAGGTGGGGGTGTTGCGCCAGAGTTACCCCGAGGTGCTCATAGACCGCCACCCAGGGATAGGTCGCGATGTCGGCAATCGAGTAGTCCCCGGCCAGAAACTCCTGTTGAGCCAGTTGGCGATCCATGACCCCGAAGAGGCGGAGGGTTTCGGTTTCGTAGCGCTGGATCGCGTAGGGGAGCGGTTCAGGAGCGGCCCGGCGGAAGTGGCTGAGTTGGCCGAACAGGGGCCCGACATTCCCCATCTGGAACATCAGCCACTGGAGCACCGCCAAGCGGGGGGCGGTGGCCTGGGGGAGGAACTGGCCGCTCTTTTCGGCTAAATAGATGAGGATTGCGCCGGATTCAAAGACCGTGATCCCGGCCTCGCGATCGACAATCACGGGAATCTTGCTGTTGGGATTGAGGGCGATGAACTCGGGGCTAAACTGCTCCCCCTGGCGAATATCGACCCGGTGCAAGTCGTAGGGGAGTCCGACTTCCTCGAGCAAAATCGCGGGCTTGCGACCGTTGGGCGTTGTAAACGTGTAGAGGTCAATCATTGTTCAGACGGTTGCAGAATTGGGGCCGGCATCACCACGCCCCGGGTTTGGCAGAAGCGAGTCATGGGTTGGTCTTCACTGCGAATGGGTTGGGTGAGCCCCTCGGCGAGCAACTGGGTGAGGGCTTTTGGCAGCGGCAGGCCCGCCTCGGTCCGTTCCGTGGAATCGGACACTTTTGCCTTGAGCCGGTTGTGAGTTTGCTTGTGGCGCTCGTAGCCAGGGTACTGGGTCGCCCGCAGGCGAGCTTCCTCGGAGTCGAAGTAGACCACCGTAGGAGCCGCTAGGGGTCTGCAACTGGGCTTGCGGGCGCCGGCTAGTCTCGCGTCGGGGAACGGATTGACGAGCCCCAATCGCTCTTGGTGCTCCCAATCCACGGGGCGATCGCCCGTGCAGTAGACGACCGGCCAGAGAGCGATGGACATCGGCCCCATTCCCCCTCGTCCCTAGCATTGTACCGCCTCTGCTACCCAGAGTTTTGCCGGGCAAATTCCGACTCCTTTTGTCGGGCGGCGTTAGATTTTCGGCCTGGCGGAGGCCCTCCAGTCGCTCCGGTTTCCCGGGGGGGGTGGACGAAAAAAAGCGCGGCTTCCCTGAATTTTGAGCGATGGTTCTAGGAGCAGAGGGTCGCCCTCTTTAGGGTTACGGGGCCCACTCTGCGAGAAGCCGCTGCGCGTCTACATCCCCCGGCCCCTTCTCCCAAAGCTGGGAGAAGGGGAGCTAGAAGTCCCTTAAGTTGGGGAGTGGGATTTAGGGTGAGGGCTGAGCGAAGGAGTACAAACATCCCGCGAAAATTTCGTTCACTCCCCGGGAGGCCAAGGGCCCAGCTCGGGAGTTGAGCTTGCTATACTGGCCCAGGGGCTTACTTGAACCCGGCTCATGCTGGCTCAATCTTATCGGGGTGGCTTATGCTAGCTACGCTCCAACAGGCTCTCAAAGAGTGGTCCGTGGCGGTTGAGGCCTTGGCTCAGGGGGAGACGATTCTACTCCTCCGCAAGGGCGGTCTCCGGGACGTGGGCGATCGCTTCCAAGTCCAGCAGAAGCACGTCGTCTTGCTCCCTACCTATGAGCACCCGAACCCCGCGGCCCTCAAGCCCATCTATGCGGCGCGCCTCACCGCTTGCCCGGTCTCGTCCGGGGCTGGCTCGGTGGTTCTCACCAGTTGGGCGACGATTACGGCAGCCTGGCCCCTGACGGATCGCGCTGTAGGCGATCGCCTCGCTCCCTTTCACGTTTGGAGTCCTGCCGGCCTCGCCACCCGCTGGCAGTGGCGTCCTCAGCAACCCTTGATGGTTCTCCTGCTGCGGGTGTACCGCCTCGCCACTCCCCATCGCCTGCTCCTGCGGCCCCAGGATAGGGGCTGCCGCTCTTGGCTGGAGCTGGCGGAACCGATCAGCCTGGCTGGCAGTCAGCCGGTGCTCGACACCGCCACCTACGAGCGGCAGGTGGCAGCTATTCGCCAGGCGATCGGGCTCTAGGGACCAGGCTAGGCAACACCCCCTCAGCACCGTCTCTGTGGCAATGGTTGTGACCTGAAGGAGGTTTTCTGGGATGCTTAGGTTGTTAACGATCTCCATCGCTCTGGTCCTGGCTAGCACGGCCCTAGGAACTGCTTCTGCTTCAGCGGCAGAAGTGGTCTACGACTGCTACGACGAGGATGGCCGTCTGCGCCAACGCGGGGTTTCACGGGGCTTTGCCCTCGGTTATTTGGGCTACAGCAGCGCCGCCGAGGAGGGTGCAGGACCCCTCCGTAGCCGTCGCGGCACTTGTTTACCCCAGGGGGTGCTGCCCGAGCCCCCCGACCAACCCCAGGAGTCAACGCAGCCAGCGACCCTCGAACCAGCCGCCCCGAGGCAACAGGAGTTCGGCCTATTACCTGGCGTGGGGGAGTTCAGGGTTTTACAGGATACTTACCAAGACCTGGGACCGGTGCGCCAGTTTGAGGCCTTGGTAAATGGCGATCGCCAGCGTTGGTGGGCCAATTGCCGCACCTCTGCCATCGGCACGGACCGGCAAGCCTTACCGATGAGTGAGGCGACCCGGGCGGTTCACCGCTTTGTCTGTAGCGATCCACGGTGAATTGATCCACACACCTCTGGGTCCTGGAGGCGAATTTCTGACCGCTCCCGGCTGAACGCAGCCGGGCGGGGCTCTGGTTCCACGCGGCTGACCCAAAACCCCAGGGCCCAGCCGAGGAGGAGCCCCAGCCCCCCAAAGCGGACCGCGTGCCAAAAGGGCTCCCGCAGTTCCCGCCAGCGGAATAGGCGACTTTCGAGATTCAGCTCCAGGGTTTCCAGTTGACGGGCGATCGCCGCCAACTCCTCGGCCTGGGGGGTCGTCGCGGCCAGGTCCGCCCGGCGGGCTTGCAGGCGGTCGCGCTGATGGCGATCGCGCTGGACCTGTTCGTAGCGCTGCTTGAGGGCCTGGAGCGTGGTTTCAACCTCGGCGATCGCCTGGGCCAAATCATCGCTGGGCGGGGGTTCCGGGTTGGGTTTCATGGGCGCAGACCACCCCTAGAGAAGTGTTAGGCTACTAGAGAATAGGGTAGCCTGACGGTCCCCACCGCAGCTACCCGCCCCACGTTACCAAGGCTCGTAGCTCCCATGACTCAAGCGCCTCCTCAGCTTCCCGCTGCTGACCTCAGCACCCTGGAATTAGCTCAACTGCTGGCCGAACGCTTGGCGATCGCCTCCCAGGACTGGCATCGCCTCAAGGCCAACCGCCCTGCCCAAGCGAGCCAACAAGCCGCCTCGGCCCTCGTTTTCCTGCTCAAGGACCAGCCCGAAGAAGCCCTAGCCCGCCTCCAGCAGGCGGCCGGCTGGCTCGATCGGAGTGTTAATCCAATCCCCTGTGAAGCCCACGGCACAGCGGCACGGCGCTCATCCTGAGACCACCGGCAGGGACGGAGCCCCCGACTAGCGCTTTCAGCGCTTGCGATACTTACAAAGCCGTAGCTCCGTCCCTTGGTGATTCCAGTGAACTTGGTCAAAAATTTGGTGCAGGATACAGAGACCCCGGCCGCGCTCCCAGTCTTCGGGGGGCAGGAGCGCTTCGGGATCACTCAAGCAGCAGTCATGGCGCGGCGAGAATCCCGCTCCCTGGTCAGTGATAACCCAGGAGTAAAGTCCCCCCGTCACCGAAAACTGCACAGAGATAGTCTTCTGGGGGTCCAGTTTATTCCCGTGCTTGACGGCATTCACGAGGGCTTCTTGTAAACCAAGGCGAACTTCCATCGCCCACTCCGGTGGCACATCGGCCATGAGCAAATCCAGCACGGGACACAGGTAGAGTGTGGAAGCGAAGGTGAGGGTCTCCCAACTCCGGCGAGGTGCAGGCAATGAAATGGCAATCACGCGACTTACCTCTGACCTTTTAATCTAGCTGTAGACATCGAACTCCGAACGTCGAGGTTGACCAAGAGCTGACCCACGGGGCAGTCCTGCTCTCGGAAAATCAGCTGCCCTGCGGTAGCCGACAGCAGCCGGAAACCCCAAGGGAGGAAGTCCAATCCATAGTTGCAATCCTGACCAATTGAACGACCCGCATAGCTGTTCAGCTAAAACACTGACCCAATTCACCCCAACGCCAAAAAAAATGCTGAGGGCAGTGCCTACCTCTGAAACGATTGCTAGGAGCCTCAACACCGAAACCTAAACCCTGAGAGCCAAGAAGTCTAGACGATCCACAGAGGAGCCTAGTTGCTAATTCAGAATCAAAGCTTTCAGTCTAAACCTAGTATAGCAAGACCCGCCCAGAAAGTCTTGGGTTTCGCAACTTGACAAAGAGCCTTTGCTATGTAGAAACACGGGTGAACGAGGGGTCTACTGCTGGTCGGGAGCGCCCCTCAAGGCGCTAAACCCCCTGAGAGACAGGTGGTTTTCCCCTAGACCCGGCGCTCGAGGAAAGCGACCGCTTCCACATGAGCCGTCTGCGGGAAAAAGTCGGCGGGTTGAACGGCGGTCAGTTGGTAAAGACCGTCCGCACAGAGGCGCTGTAAATCCCGCGCCAGAGTCGCGGGTTTGCAACTGATGTAGACGAGGCGAGCGGGACGAAGCTGGTGCAAGGCTGTGATCACGGCGGGATCGCAACCCTTGCGCGGCGGATCAAGAATAACAACATCCGGTTGCAGAGATAGTTGCAATAAACAATCTTCAGTGCGGCCAATTTGCCAACTTATATTGGCAATTTCATTGATGTTTGCATTGATCCCC
The DNA here is from genome assembly GCA_964397305.1 of uncultured bacterium. Taxonomy (GTDB): domain Bacteria; phylum Cyanobacteriota; class Cyanobacteriia; order Cyanobacteriales; family Spirulinaceae; genus JAAUTY01. The sequence continues at coordinate 27,319 of CAYNIP010000039.1, read as the reverse complement.
GCCAACTCCACCGCCGCCGCCTGCACTTCGATGCCGATGGCCTGGCTCACCTGCCGGGCTAGGGGCAAGGTGAAGGTTCCGATCCCGCAGTAGGCATCGACCAAGACTTCCTGGCCCTGGAGCTGGAGCTGGGTGGCGATCGCCGTGAGCATCGCCTCCGCCGCCACTGTATTGACCTGAAAGAAGGTATCCGGGCCCAGGCGCAGCGTCAGCCCCGCGAAGCGCTCCTGTAGGTAGGCGCGGCCCGCAATGCAGCGAGTTTCGGGGCCAAAAATGGTGTTGCCGGGCTCGGGATTTACATTCAGGGCTACCCCCACGAGCTGCGGGTAGCAGGCCAACCAAGCGGCCGCCTGCTCCTCCAGCCCGGGCAGGCGCGGGTCCGCCGTCACCAGCGTGAGCAACTGCTCCCCCGTCCGCGCCCCCAGGCGCAACCCGAGGTGGCGTAGCTTGCCCCGCTGGGCGGCCTCGTTGTAAATTGACCAGCCCCGAGCCTGAATATCTTGCTTCACCTCCGCTAGCAGGGGATTGAGGCGCTCATCCTGCACTGGGCACTGGTTCAGGTTGATCGGCCGGTGGGTTCCCCGCTGGTAGTAGCCGGCCTGAACGCGGCCGTCCGTCCCCCGAGCGAGGGGATAGGTGGCCTTGTTGCGGTAGCCGAGGGGCTCGCCGGCCGTGAGGGTCGGGGCGACGGGGGGGCTGACAAACCCCCCCAGGTGTTCTAGGGCCTCGATCACCAACTGGCGCTTGGCCTCGCTCTGGTACTCGTCGCGCAGGTGCTGCCACTGGCAACTGCCGCACTTGTCAGCGACGATGCAGCGGGGGCGGCGGCGGTGGGGGGAGGGGTCTAGCACCGTCTCGAGCTGGGCCTGGGCATAGCGGGGCTTGACCCGGATCAGGCGGACGCGGACGCGATCGCCCGGTGCTGTGTCCGGCACAAAGACGGCGCGGCCCTGCCAGTGACCGACGCCATCCCCGCGATCGCTCAGGCCGTCAATGAGCACCTCGAGGCAGTCGCCTTGATGCCAGCGGGGATTGGGGTCAGCGGGGGCAGACAGGGAAGCGGTCATGGGAAGGACTTGCCAACAGGTTACACAACCATTTTCCCCCAAGCCGCAGGGGGCAATAGTTAAGTACCGTGAACAGCTGGGGCGATTTGCTTTCTCTCTGTCCCACCAAGTCGCTACACTACAAAGTGGTTTTTAAGCAAACGTCCCCAGATAATATGAGCGTAGTTAGCCAAGTCATCCTCCAAGCCGACGACGAGCTTCGCTATCCGAGCAGCGGCGAGTTACAGAGTATTGAAACCTTCCTGAGCACCGGGTTACAACGGATGCGGATCGCGGAAACCCTCGCCGAAAACGAGCAAAAGATCGTGGATCGGGCCAGCAAAGAACTCTGGCGCAAGCGCCCCGACTTCATTTCCCCCGGCGGCAATGCCTATGGTCAACGCCAGCGATCGCTCTGTCTGCGTGATTATGGCTGGTACTTGCGCCTGATCACCTACGGCATCCTCGCCGGGGATAAAGAACCGATCGAGCGCATCGGCTTGATTGGCGTGCGGGAAATGTACAACGCCCTCAATGTCCCGGTTCCTGGCATGGTCGAAGCCATTCGCTGCCTGAAGGAGGCCTCCCTGGGCCTGCTCTCGGCTGAGGATGTCCAGGAAGCGGAGCCCTACTTCGACTACGTTATCCAAGCCATGTCCTGACCCTGGTTGCCGCTGGCGATCGCCCCTTGAGCCCGTGCCCTCCCTCAAGCGCTTGCCCCTGCTGTCGCTGACGATTCTCTGGCTGCTGTACCTCGTCTTCGGTTGGGCCTTGGCAGCTGCAACGTCCCGCTGGCATTTGTGGGCCTTAGCGGCCTGTGGCATTGTGCTGCTGGCCCTGGCCTTCACCGCTCCGACTAGCTTGGTACGGCTGGCTCTGGCCAGTCTCCTCAAATCCGATGCCCGCGCCTTTTTCACCATCGTGGTGCTCGCCTTAGCCGTCGTGGTCGCCTTGGCTTGGCTGCCTCGCTTCACCCGCCTCTTGGTCCTGCTAGCGGCGGGAGCTTTGGCCCGTCTCGAGTTGCAGGCGGCGGACTACGGCGAATGGCCGGCCTTTACAGTCTTGACCCTTGCCAGCCTCAGCGGCTTTGGCCTTGGTCTCTGGCTTTACCAGGTGCTCCATGCTTCAGCCCTGTGAGCCCGCCAGCTTGGAGTTAGTCTGAAGGCGGCGGTAGAACTTGGAAGCGGCCCTGCTCGTGGCGCTCGACGCGGCCGCCGAGGCGCTCGATTTCCCGAATGACCCGCTGCTGGGTCGGCGGATCGGGAACCGTATTCAGAACCATCGCCCAGGCGTAGACCTGCACGAGCTTGCTGGCTGGGTTTTGGGCCAGGAATTGGGCTGTTTGCTGGGAGAGGGTCGCGATCACCTGGCTCTCTTCATCATCGTAGGTCGCCGCCCAGGCTGCCGCTTGCTCGAAACTAGCCTGGGCGGCCGGAGCATCGCCGAGAAAGAGGATTTGGTTCACCCCACGACTGCGCCAAATCAGGTAGCTCTGGGGCGGGTGTTGGGGCGTCAGGTGTTCCAGACCCCAGGCCATAAGATCATCGGTGGCTTGAGGTTGGGCGGCGTAGAGGGAGCCCCCGGTGGCGAGGAATAGGTAGGCATCTCGGAAGTGGGGATCACGGCGGATCACGGGCTCCAAGTACTCCAGGGCCAGCCCGTAACCTGTGACCACCCTCGCCTCGTCATCGCCGAAATATTGCAAATAGCCCAGAAAGATCCAGTTGGCCAGGAGGTTGTCAAAGCCGAAGGCGGGAACCCGTTGCAGCAGCCGCAACTCGAGGGCGGTCCGTTCCCCCTGGCGCTGGTGCTCGGCCGGCGTGATCTCACGGCCCGTTCGCAGGAGTTGGGCCAAGCGGGGGCGCTGCAAGCCGATGATCAGCGCGATCCCCAGGGCGATCGCGCCGCTAGTCACCCCTAGGGGGCGCAGGGTCGGTTCTGAGGGCCAGCGATGTGCCATCCAGTCCCTCCGTGGTGACGGTCTGAGGCAATCCTGATCGCCTAGGGACCAAAAGTGGGTAGCCTAGGAGCAGGGCGTTAAGTTGACGTTAAGCCTTCATTGTCAATTCTAAGTCCATCTCCTCCCTCTCTGAACCCATCTGCATGTCTGGTACTAGTGATCGTCCGTTACTCCAGCGCATCCTGATTATTTTGTCCGGCGTGGCTTTTTTGGGCACGACGGTATTCTTTGCTGCGAGCACGTTCATCAATCGGCCCCAACCGACCGACGCGGAACAGCCGACGCCTGAAGGGGCGGCGGCTGGCGCAGCCCGCGAGCAACTGGAGGCCCAGGAGGTCGGCTATGCAGCGGTGCTGGAGCGGGAGCCCGATAACTTGGCGGCTCTAGAAGGGCTGGCTCGCACCCGCATTGAGCTGGGCAAGCTAGAGGCGGCCTTGGAGCCCCTGGAAACCCTGGCGGACCAGGAGCCTGACAATGAAGGACTCTGGCAGGCGATTGTGGCGATTCAGATCCAGCTTCAGCAGTACGAAGCGGCCCTAGAGCCCTTGGATCGCTTGATTGAACTCGCCCCCGAGGATGAGGAGCTTCAGCAACTGCGCGCTCAGCTTCAGCAGCAGCTTGAGGCGGGCTCCTCGGGGGAAGCCGCTCCCCCCGAGGCGGCGGAATCGGATTGAGCAACACCCCACGGTTTGGGGCTTCCCTGACTCCGCATCGTTGACCAGCATTGTTTTAAGAGGATTTTAATGATGGTACAGCAATTGCCAGTTCCGGCGTCGCGCCTGACCCTTAACGGCTGCTGCCGCTCCTGCGGTCATCGCCACTTGGAGCCCATTTTGTCCCTCGGCGAGACCCCCCTGGCCAATGCGCTGCTCACGGAGGCCCAACTCCAGGAGCCTGAGCCGTCCCATTCCTTAACCCTGGTGTTTTGCCCCCGGTGCAGTCTGGTGCAGCTCCAGGAAACGGTCTCGCCTGAGCAATTGTTTCGCGAGTATTTCTACTTTTCCTCCTTCTCGGATACGGCCCTAGCCAATGCGCGGCAACTCTGCGATCGCCTCGTCACCGAGCGCCAGTTAGATTCCCAAAGCTTGGTGGTAGAACTCGCCAGCAATGATGGCTATTTGTTGCAGTATTACAAGCAACAGGAGATCCCGATTCTCGGCATTGAACCGGCGGAAAATATTGCCCGCGTTGCTCGGGAGCAGCGGGGAATTCCGACCCTGGCGGAGTTTTTTGGGCGGGATCTGGCTCTGGAACTGCGTCGCGCCGGTAAGGCGGCGGATGTCATTCATGCCAATAATGTCCTGGCCCACGTCCCCGATCTCAATGGCTTCGTGGCGGGGATCAACATTTTGCTCAAGGAGACCGGGATCGCCTCGATCGAAGTGCCCTATGTGAAGGAGCTGGGCGATCGCTGCGAATTTGACACCATCTACCACGAGCACCTCTGCTACTTTTCGCTCACCGCCTTGCAGCACGTGTTCAACCGCCACGGGCTCTACATCGCTGATGTCGAGCAGGTGGAAATTCACGGCGGCTCCCTGCGCGTCTTCTTGAGCAAGCAGCCGGGCGCCTCGGCGGCCGTCTCGGCCCTGCTGACGGCTGAGGCCGAGTGGGGAGCTGATCGCCTCGAGTTCTACCAAGACTTCAGCCGCAAGATCGACAAGCTGCGGGGTCATCTCATCGGTCTGCTCCGTGACCTCAAGCAGCGGGGGAAGCAAATCGTCGGCTACGGGGCCTCGGCTAAGGGCAGCACGCTGCTCAACTACTTCGGTATTGGCCGCGAAACCCTGGATTACCTCGTGGATCGCAGCACCGTTAAGCAGGGCCACTACACCCCCGGCACGCACCTCTACATCCACCCACCGGCAAAGCTCCTGAGCGATCAACCGGACTATGTGCTGCTGCTGACCTGGAACTTCACGGCTGAAATCCTCGCTCAGCAGGTGGAGTATCGCCAGCGGGGCGGCAAGTTCATCATCCCGATCCCCACGCTGCAAGTGGTCTAAGCGAGGAGCGCCTGTTGTGCAAGTCCTGCTAACCGGAGCGACGGGCTTCATCGGGGCGCGTATTGCCCGCGCCTGCCTCGAGGCGGGTTGGGAGGTCTATGCTCTGGTCCGTCCGGAGAGCGATCGCTGGCGCTTGCGCGCCCAGGCCGACCGCGTGACTTGGCTGCTCGCCGATCTGCGAGATCACGCCGCCGTCAGCCGCGCCCTGGCCTCCATTGCGCCCCAAGTCTGTATCCACGCGGCCTGGTATGCCGTGCCCGGTCGCTACCTCCAGGCCCTGGAAAACCTCGACCACCTGCGGGCGACTCTGGATCTGGCCGCGCAACTGGCGGCCCGGGGTTGTCCCCATTTCATCGGTCTGGGAACCTGCGTTGAGTACGACACCGATCTGGGCTACTTGAGTGAAACCAGTGCGACCCGGCCGCGCAGTCTCTACGCCGCCTGTAAGCTCAGCGCTCAGACGACCTTGGCGCAACTGGCTGAGGTCACGGGGATGCAGGTTGCTTGGCTGCGGCTGTTTTATCAGCACGGGCCGGGGGAGCCGGAACAGCGCCTGGTGCCGCAGTTGATCCGGTCTCTGCTGGGCGATCGCCCGGTCCCCCTCACCCCAGGGGAGCAGGTGCGGGATTTTCTCCATGTCGATGATGTCGCAGCCGCCGTGGGGGCGATCGCCGCCCAGCGTGAGACCGGCCTATTCAACATTGGCTCCGGGCAGCCCCTGTCCGTGGGCAACTTGGCCCTTACAATTGGGGAGATGTTGGGCAAACGCGACCTCCTGCAACTGGGAGCCCAGCCCTACCGCGAGGGCGAAGCGATGTTTCTCTGTGCCAACAATCAACGCCTGCGCTCCCTCGGCTGGCGGCCGCAGTATTCCCTCGCCACCGGCCTAGCGGCCACGATTGCTTGGTGGCAAACCCGGCTCTAAGGCCTCACTCAACGTTAGCCATGAAAATCATCATCGACACGGCGCAGCAAACCATCCAATACACGACGGAGCCGGGAACGCTGCAAACCCTTGACCTTTACAGTCGCGAGGGGTTTGAATGGCTCTCCCAACTCTGGCTCAAGGTGGGTTGGAATCAAAAATATACCTATACTTTTAGCTGGCTGGGACGACCGATTATTCAGCTTCCCGACGACATGATCCGCTTGCAGGAAGTGATTTATCGCCTCAAGCCGGACGTGATTGTAGAAACGGGGATCGCCCACGGCGGCTCCCTCATCTACTCCGCCAGTCTTTGTCACGCGATGGGTCACGGGCGGGTGATCGGGGTTGATGTGGAAATTCGCCCCCACAATCGCGCGGCCCTCGAAGCCCACGCCCTTTTTCCCCGCATTACTTTGGTCGAAGGGGATTCTGTCGCGCCGGCCATTGTGCAACAGGTGCAGGATCTCATTCAACCCGGCGAAACGGTGCTGGTGATTTTGGATTCGTGCCATACCAAGCAACACGTTGCTGCCGAACTAGATGCCTATGCCCCCTTCGTGACCCCCAACTCCTACATCGTCGCCACTGATGGCTTCATGCAGGAGCTAACGGATGTGCCGCGTGGCCAGAGCAACTGGCGCGAGGACAATCCAGCCGCAGCGGTCCGGGAGTTTGTGCAGCACCATCCTGAGTTTGTGCTGGAGGAGCCGGCTTGGCCCTTCAATGAAAGTGAGCTGCAACAGAGTGTCACCCATTGGCCGCAGGCTTGGCTTCGTCGCGTCCGGGCTTGATGATTGGCGCTGCCTCCGGCGACGGGCGGTGCATGGTTTCGCTCGGTGATGTGCTACGCCACGGTTTTTTCGCCCTTCAAGATTGCCAAGAATCGGGGTGTGACCCTGATGGCAACTCCCTCAAGTTTGAACTTCTGGATAGGCCCCCTGATCCAATGATGCAAACCGATCGCGAACCGTCGCTCCCCCTTGTCAGCATTGGCATTCCAACCTTCAATCGCGCGAACCAGCTCGAGGGGGCCCTGGCTTCGGCAGCGGCGCAAACCTACCCGCAGCTCGAGATTGTCATCTCAGACAATGCTTCCACCGATGCGACGCCGGAGCTGTGTGCTCGTTGGGCGGAGCGCGATCGCCGCATTCGCTACCTGCGCCACTCGGAGAATCGCGGGCCCATTGCTAACTTTCGCCAGGTCCTCGAGGCGGCGACCGGTGACTATTTCCTGTGGCTGGGGGATGATGACTGGCTAGACGCGCACTATGTTGAGCACTGCCTGCGCGAGCTAGTGGCCAACCCAGACTATGCCCTGGTGGCGGGCCAAGTGCAGTACGTCTTGGCTGACGGCAGTACGAGCGATCGCCGCAATCTCACCATCATGGAGGGTACAGGAGAGCAACGGGTCCTTGCCTACTACGCCACCGTGACCGATAACGGTATTTTTTATGGCTTAATGCGGCGGTCTGTGCTCAGTCAGATACCCTTTCAGCGCGTGATGGGGTGGGATTGGTTACTACTCTCCTCCATCGCCTTTACGGGCAAGTTAGCAGGGGTCGATAGTACCTATATCAAGCGCTCGTTTAGCTGTTCAGATAACCCCGTATTAGGGTATCAGCGCATCGCTCAGCGCGACAATTTGGGGGAATTCCACGGTCGCTATCCCCATTTAAGTATTGCGCTCTCGGCCTTTACCAATATTGCCCACCAATCGCCAGTCTACGCGGACTTGGACCTTGAGGCGCGATTAGCGCTGGCGGGGCAAGTACAAAGGATTTTGTGTCAGCGTCATCGAATGACGTTGAGCCCTTGTCTACTAGAACTGCTCACCGCTTTGGATTGGGCTACCAAGCAGCCTGAGAATACCGCAGCCCTGGCCGATCTGGAGCAGAAACAGGCGGCTGTCCGGGCCCAGGGTTGGGAAGTAGCGGCTCAGCAACTGACCGATCTTTATACAGGCCGAGTGAGTGCGATCGCCACGGTGAATCGCGATCGCACCCAACCCTTGGCCACGCCGAGAATTGCGATTGATGGGGTGTTTTTTCAACGCTATCAAACGGGTATTGCGCGGGTGTGGACATCCTTGCTGGCAGTCTGGTCCAAAACGGCCCTTGCGGACCATCTATTACTGCTGGACCGGGGTGGGACAGCCCCACGTATCGATACTATCGCCGCCTGCTTAGTCCCGCCCCATGACTACGCTGATCTCGAGGGCGATCGCCAGCTATTACAAGATATTTGTGATCGCGAGGGAATTGACTTATTCTTGTCGACCTACTACACAACGCCCCTCTCAACTCCGAGCGTCTTGATGACCTATGACATGATTCCAGAAGCCCTCGGAGCTAACTTTCAAGAGCCCATGTGGCAGGAAAAGCACCACGCGATCCGCTATGCCTCCGCCTATCTTGCCATCTCGCAGAATACGGCCGCCGACTTAGCACACTACTTTCCCGCCATTGCCGTGGAATCCGTGCGCGTGGCCCACTGTGGGATTGACCCCCAGGTATTTCGCCCGAGTTCGGAGATCGAAATCGCCACCTTCTTTGCTAAATATGGGATCGAGCGCCCCTATTTTCTCCTGTCGGGGCCCGGTCTGGGCTATAAAAATGCGGAGTTATTTTTCCAAGCCCTGGCTCAGCTTTGCTCAGCCTCGGGCTTTGCCGTCGTTTGCACCGGAACCCACGGCTTTCTGGACCCGCGCTTGCGCGAGCTAGCACCGGCCAGCTCCCTCTACCCGCTGCAACTGGGGGATGAGGAATTATGCGCGGCCTATAGCGGCGCGATCGCCCTCGTCTACCCGTCGCTCTACGAAGGCTTTGGGCTGCCGGTCCTCGAGGCGATGGCCTGCGGTTGCCCCGTCATTACCACCCCCAAGGCCTCCCTGCCCGAAGTAGCGGGCGAGGCGGCGATTTATGTGGGCGATCGCGACGTAGCTGCCCTCGTGGAGGCCCTGTGCGAGGTGCAGAAGCCCGGAGTGCGGCAGTCGTTGATTCAAAAAGGGCTAGCCCGAGCCCAGCAATTTTCCTGGTCGCGCATGGCCGATCAGGTGGCCGAGGTACTGATCGAGACCACCCTGCAAGACCTGAACTTGCAAGCCGAGAACTGGATCGCCTTCCCAGACTGGACGCAGCCCGAGGCCGAGCTGGCGGCGGCCTTGGGGGCCCTGCTGCCACAATTGGCCGCCCGAGAACGTCCCCTCACCCTGCTGCTGGCCAATAGCCAACTGGAGCCTGAGGCGGCGAGCCTGATGCTGACGGGGATCGTGATGGCGGCCCTGTGGTCCGAGGCCCTGGAGATTCCGGAGCACTTGCACGTCGCGGTGGTGAATCCCCTGAGCGCTTTGCAACTCGCCTGGTTGCGATCGCGCTTGACCGGGCGCTGGCCCCTGAAGCGGGAGTCGGCCGCGGCGATCGCCCAATTTCATGGCCGGGACTTGCCCAGGGTCAGCCCCGAGACCCTAGGGCCCTAAAGGCTCGGCGGGCGCGGCAAGAATATCCACCAGGCCCGCCCCCCCGTCCAAGCGTACCCACTGACCATCTCGCAGGCGCTGGGTGGCGTTGGCAATTTCCATCACGGCCGGGATGCGGTACTCCCGAGCGACGATCGCGCCGTGGGAGAGCTGGCCGCCGACCTCAGCGATCAGGCCCCCAGCCCGCGCGAGCAGGGGAGCCCAGCCAGAATCGGTATAGGGAACAACTAGAATCGTCTCCGCATCAATAGCCGGAAGCGTCTCAAGATTACGGAAACTCTTCAGCACCCGAATGCGGCCGGTGGCCGTGCCCGGGCTGGCGGCAAGGCCCTGGAGTTGCTGGCTGGTGGGGAAGGGGGGCGGGGGCACGTAGGCCGAGGAATCCGGTTGGCCGTAGAGGACGAGGGGGACGCTGGTGAGCTGGCGATCGCGCTCAAACTGCGATCGCCGCTGTTCGAGCAGGGCGGGCAACTGTTGCCGCAACCCGTCGCTGTCCGCTTCCACCAACTGGCGCACTTCTTCAAACTCCAGGTAGAAAATATCGGCGGCACTGGGCAGCCAGCCCTCCTGCTGCCAGCGATCGCCCAAGGCCAACAATGTCCAGTGCAAGTGAGCCAGCAGGCGCGAATAGAGTTCGGCCACGCGCCCTTTGAGGTCGAGCCGCTTTTGCAGTTGGCGGGCCGACCAGCGCTGCGTTGGGGGCGGAGGCTCAGGCTCTGGAGGTGGTTGCAGCAGGTAGCAGGTGAAAAGTTCACGGGCTGGGCGGGGGTTGTCGCGCCAGCGGGGCGCGGCAATGTCCGTTGCGGCTTCGCTGAGATAGTCGTAGCGGCGTAGCCACTGCTCAAACTGGGCCAACACCCCCTCCCCATCGGGCAACTCCGCCAGACAGGCAAAGAGCGAGGGGCAACTGTCTACGCCCAACTGCTCAATCGGCAGCACATGGCGAGCCTTCGAGGCCAGATTGGCCAGCTCCCGCAGGGAGCGCACCTCGGGCAACGATGAGTTGTCCAATTCTTCCGGGGCAATCCCCAGTAGTGCTTGGCGCAGGGCAAAACTGAGGGGAGCGAGGATGTTGTAATAGGTGGCCCGTCGCAGCACCGAGAGGATACTCTCCACCCGCCAGAACAGCTCCTCGGGGCTGGATTCTGTCAAGTTCTGGGCCTCGATCTGGCGCAGGCTGCGCTCGAAAAGAGTGCGCCAGTCGCGGCGAAAGTCACGGCCGAGTTGCCATTCTCGTTGCAAGAGGCGCAGCAGGCCGGGGGTATTGCGGAGGGTCGCGGTCCAGGCGGGTTTGGAAAAAGCCGCGCCGCGCGTGAGGAATTCCAAACTTTCTGGGGGCAGCCCCATGCGCCGGAAGATCTGGTTCAGCAGGCTGGCGTTGAAATAGGCGTGGCTGTAGTGGAGGGCGGCCGTGTCGTTGAAGTCGAGGTCCTGGGCGCGTTCCTGGAGGACTAAGGTGAACAGATCGCCCCAGACCCCGCAGGTCAGAGGGCGATTGATCGACCACGTGAGGGGCTGAATCGCGCCGGGTAAAACCTCGGCGGCAATTTTGCGGGTCCAAATCGGTTGCAGGTTGGTGATCGGGCGGGCCTGGAGCAGCCAGAGCTGTTCGCCATCAAAGGTCCATTCGATATCCTGGGGAATGCCGTAGAAGCGAGCCTCGAGCTCGCGGGCGAGCTGGGCGGCCGCTTGGATGGGGCCCGTGGGCAGGTCGCCCTCCCCTTCAATAATGGCGCTGGGGGTGGCGGCGTCGCGATCATCCGTCTGGGACGCGGCGCGATCGCCCGCCGCCTGGTTGAAATAGACCCGGTAGCGCTGGGGGGCAAACTGACCGGAGACAACCCGTTCTGGGCTCCCGGGCAGCGCCTCCACGAGCACGGCCTCGCTGGAGCGCGCTAGGGGATCGCGACTGAAGGCGACCCCCGAGAGGGTCCCCTGAATCTGGTACTGCACGAGCACTGCCAGGGAGGCTTCGGCCAGGTGGCGATCGCGTCGGTAGGCCGAGGCGCGAGGCTGGATGTAAGACGTTTGGCAGCGTAGGATCGCGGCCTCCAGGTCGGCCGCATTTGTGATATTACCAATGCTCTCGTACTGACCCGCCGCCGAAGCGGTCAAACCATCCTCCCCCACCGCCGAGGAGCGAACGATCAGGGGCTGGAGGGGGCTGGGCTGGAGCGACAGGATCAAGGGGCGGGGATCATCCCCGGCCGGCAGCACCCAGCCCTCCGGGACAGGGTAGCCCCAGCGTTTGAGCTGGGCTAGGGTTGCGGCCTTCGCCCCAACCTTGCTGGCCTCGAGGCGGTCGTTCAGAGTGCGGAGGGCATTATCGCCCTGAAAAAAGCGAAACATAGCTTGGGATTGGGGGTTCGCCCGAGTCGCGGGTAGGTCGAGGTCGTCGGGAATTTTTTGGTAAATCCAGCCGAGGGTTAGGGCCAGGGCCGTAGCCGCCAGCATCGTCGGCGGGTCGTGGGGATTACGGAGGCTGAGGATGGCGGCGAGCAGGACCAGGGCCGCGAGGCGGCCGGAGTGGCGATCGCGAAACACGGTAAAACTCAGGCCGCCGATGAAAGCCATCAAGGCCGCCCCCGCCGGATCATGCGCGATCACGCCCCAGAAGGCATTGGTCGTGCCCGCTCCCCGCCCCATCCAGTAGCGGCCCATCACCAGGGCCAGCAGCGCCACCAGTTCCCAGGCCGGCTGCTGGGGAAAAAAATAGCGAGCGAGGACTACGGCAGCGATGCCCTTGGCCGCCTCCGAGATCACCGCCAAGAGACCGACCCAGCGGCCGCCGTGATAGAAAGCGGCCGAGACAGAGTGATTGCCCGTGCCCAAGCGTTGCAAGTCCTGGCCCGTCAGCCACCGCACCAGCCAGGCAATGAGGGGCAGACCGCCGAGCAGCGGGCAAAGCAGGAAAATAACCAGGGAACCCCAAACCTGGGACAGCGGCATAGCACCAAGAGGCAGCAGAGGGACAGGGGCAGCCAGTGGATTCAGTGGCAAACTACAGGCAGCATAGCAGGGCCCTCGGGCAGCCGGGCTGAAAAATCAAAATTGAATCCCGAGCTTGAGGGCCGGGTTATTCTCCCAGCGGTCCGCCACGTGGGCATAAATGCAGGTCGTGCGCGGATCAGCATGGCCGAGCAGGTCTTGCACCTGGCGCAATTCGGCCCCAGAGCGCAGGGCCAGGGTTCCCGCCGTGTGGCGCAGGCTGTGGGCCGAGATGGTGCGGCCGGCCGTGTGTTTGAGGTTTGTCGCCTTGAGGTAGTGATCCACAATGGTCCGCAGACCCCGCCGCGAGAGCCGCTGACCCCCGGCCCGGTTGCCCACGGCAACAAAGAGGGGATCACTGGGCTGCAAGGCCTCTCCATCCCCTCGGCGGCTCTCGAGGTAGTCCAAGAGCAGCGCGGCAATCTGCGGCGTCAGGGGCACGATGCGGATATTGCGCTTGCCGCTGACCCGAATCCCATAGTTCGGTCCTTGCTTCACCACATCGCGGATATCAGCGCGGTGTAGCTCAACTGTGCGGGGTCCCTCCAGGGCCATGAGCGCTAGGAGCAGGCGATCGCGCCGCGCCTTGAGCCCCTCGCCCTCTGGAATTGCCCCCAACAATTGCTCGACCTCACTTTTTTCCAAAAAGGTAATGCGCTCAGCGGGATCGCGCTTTTCCCGAGGTGGCTTGATCCCGGCGGCCGGATTGCTGGCGATCAGGCCCCGCTCGAGGGCGGCTTGGTAGAAACGACGCACGACCGAGAGCTTGAGGGCGATCGTCGCGGGCTTGAACCCCCGCTGCTCGATCAGCCAGCGCCGGTAATGCTTAATATCGGTCTGGCGAACCCGGCCGGGGTCGATTCCCTGCTGCGTACACCAATCCATAAACTGCTTGAGCTGGCGGCGGTAGGTGTTGAGGGTGTCACTGGCGGCGTCCCCCGCGCCCACATCGATGTGGAGAAATTCAGCAAAAGCATCGAGCAAGTCCGCCGTTGCCGCCGTCTCAACGGGGACGAGAGAAGTAGAGGTCATCGCAGGGGCAGCGCCGCCTTGGGAGCCGTCAACCGTTCGCTTGCATTATAAACTGGGCTGCCTTCTCGGTCGTTGGGAGGTGCGCCCAGGGCCGTCCATCCTTTCCCCGGAACCCTCATCAGAGTAATTCGTAGCGGTAGAGGGTACCGAGGTCAAAGAGGGCGCCGACCCAGCCCCAGACCAGGCCGATGGCCAGGCTCCCCATGACGGGATTCCCATTGCCAAAGGTCGCTAAAAACCGGAGCACGCCGAGGGTACCGGCCTGGGCCAATTCTTGGTAGGGGGGAATGAGGCCTGCGACGGCCAAGAGCGCCAAGAGCGCACCGGCCGCCACAATCGGCACGGCAAAGCTAAAAAAGGCGGTCAATAGGATCGATCGCAGGATATAGAGCGAGCGTTTCATCATGTCAGCACTCCCCGAGACAGGTAGCGATCTTCACTCCAACCTTAGGGGGGATCTCACTCAGTTAGGGGCCTTTGTCTTAAATCTTAAATTTTTATTGAAGTCCTTGGTAAACCTTTGCAAACTTGTCCCCTGGGCGATCGCCAGGACCCCGTCGAGCGGCGGGAGCCTAGGGGGCCAGACTCTTCACGACCAGGGCTGACACGGTTCCGGCCCTAGGAATGCTCACCCCTAGCGCAGCGCTTCCGAGAGGTAATCGGCCGTCGCTTCGACCATGACCACCGCATTTTCGTAGATCATCCGAGTCGGACCCAGGAGGCCAACACTGCCCACAGGAACCTGGCGCTGAAAATAGTTGGCCGAGATCAGGGCACAGGTACTGAGGGGCTCTAGGGGGTTTTCAGCCCCGATGCGGACGGTCACGCGCTTGGGCTTCACCTCGGGCTCAAACTCCGGTAATTCGTAGATTAGGGGCAACAGTTGCTCCTGCTTGGCGTCGAGCAGGTGGAGCAACATCTGGACCTGCTCCAGGTGGGAGAACTCCGGTTGGCGCAGGGCGTCGGCGAGGCCTCGCACCACGAGGGGGCGGGTGGGCAGGGTCTGGGGGCGGCTGGTCAGTTCAGTCAGGACAGCCCGCAGCAACCGAGCGTAGGAGCGAAATTCGCGATCCAGGTCGCTCCAGTCCAGGCTCGCGATTGCCGACAGCGATCGCCCCCGGAGCTTTTGGTTGAGGAAGTTGGAGAGCAGTTGCAGCTCGGCCTCGGTCAAGTCGGCCGCCTTGTCGGTGATCGCGGGCTGATCGACGAGGAGCGATCGCGTCTGGTAAGCATCCGTGAGGACGATCAGGGCGATCTGTTGCCCCTCGAGCCGCACCAATTGCAGATGACGGAGGCGATTGGTCTGGGGTAGGAGGATCAGGGCGATCTGGCCGCTGAGGGTGGCGAGAATCTGGGCTGCGCCCTGAAGCAAGCTGTCCAGGTTGCCAGCTCCCCAGTCGAGGTTGCTAGAGCAAGCCGCCTCCAGTCGCTGACGCGGCTGCTCGTCTAGCACCATCAGCTCATCTACATAGATTCGGTAGCCCGAGTCCGAAGGAATCCGACCGGCGGAGGTGTGGGGTTGGTAGAGAAATCCCTCCTTCTCCAAGCACCCCATGACATTCCGAATCGTCGCCGAACTCACGCGGAAATCATATTCTGCCGCCAAGGTTTTGGAGCCGACTGGCTCCGCCGTGGCGACATAGTGGCGAATGGTTGCCCAGAGGACCTGCTGATAGCGCTCATTCAGCTTCGCGGAGTTCGGCATGGCACTTTCCAGGAGGTAATACAGCGTTTGTCAAAATCAAGGTTGTTAAATCGCGAGCTGTTAAAAGCGTAAACGTATTGTAGTGCTAGCGGTTGAGGGCCCAGAGCTGGCAGTTGGACCCGCCTTACCAACCGATTACAGCCCTTGTACCCATCATACAAAATGCTCTCAAAGTCCCTCTCCCGCTCTGGGCTACTAAGTACACACATCTCGTAACAGCCCCAACTGACCGTTTTTAGCCCCCCGAGCCCCCCGATTTCGGGGGGGATCGGAATTCCCAGTCCCTCAGAATTGGGGGATCTAGGGGGCAAAAGAGGGAAAAATGAAGCCAAACATGACTTGTGTGTATCTAGTAGCCCGCTCTGGGAGAGGGATTTAGGGGGAGGGCCTGTCTTAAGCGATCGCTGAACAAGCTGTCACCAAGGTTTCAGGCTGGGGGTTGGGCAACCAGGGCCTAGGGTGAAACCCTCGGGCTGTTACATCGCCCCCTAAACGAATCGCCGCAGAAAATTAGTACTGAGGAATACTGGAATCGACGGTGACGGCATAGGCGGCAATCCCGCCCGCTATGTTTTTAACATTGCTAAACCCCTGACTTCGTAGCCAGTGGCACATTTGCTCCGAGCGGACCCCGTGATGGCAGAGCACAAAGGTCTCCGCGTCCGGGGCAAAACGCTCCTGGATCGTCGGCGACCACTGCTCAAACTGGCTCAGGGGCAACACTTCAAAGCCCTCAAGGCGGGCGATCGCCACCTCCTGGGGCTCACGCACATCGATCAACTGGGGCGGCACCGGAGCCGTTGCCAAGTAGGTGGCGAAGTCTTGGGGGGAAATTTGGGAAATGGGCTGGGAAGCAGACATAGCGCAGAGTAAAGGGTGCCGAGTAATTGAATCAGCCCCCGCGAAGGGAACCTGGTGCCCTGACGGCCTGACCCCGCTTGACGGTCGGCTGGGGAGAGCCGGAAGAAACCGAGCCGCAAGGCGCGCGTTGGGGTTTCTACCTCCACTCCACAGACACCTCAGCCAGCGTTTCAGGCGGGGGGTTGGGTTATCAGCACGTTTCCTCTCCAGCCTACCAAGGGCGGCGACTCGATGGGGGTAGCGCAGGCTGCCCCGGGAGCATCCTGCTAAGCCGGAGCATCTTGGGGAGCCGTCTCGGGGGCGGCGCTGGGGTGGAAGTAATGGTAAATTTCCTGGGCTAAATGGGGACCGATCCCCTCAACCACCGCCAGTTGAGCCGGCGAGGCCTCGCGGATGTAGTCGATGGAGCGGAAATGGGCGAGCAACAGCTTCTGGCGCTCGAACCCGAGACCGGGGATCTCTTCCAGGCGCGATCGCCGACTCTGCTTCAACCGCTGCTGGCGGTGGAAACTGACGGCAAACCGGTGGGCTTCATCGCGCACCCGCCGCAGCAACTGCACTCCTGGCTGCTCGGGGTCCGTCGCCAGGGGCCGCGACTGCCGAGGCAGAAAGATCTCCTCCCGTTGCTTCGCCAAACTGATCACCCGCAGGTCCTCGAGCAGGGGAGCCGCGCTGGGATTTTCTAGCACCGCCACCACGGCCGAGAGTTGCCCCTTGCCGCCATCGATCAAGACGACATCCGGAAAATCGAGATCGCCGTGACGCGGACGGTTCACGTCCTCGCGATACTTGCGGAAGCGCCGCTGGAGAGTTTCCGCCAAGCTAGCGAAGTCATCGGAGCGACCGTTGCGAACATTGGGGTTCTGAATTTTGTAGTGGCGGTAGTGTTGCTTCGCCGGTACGCCGTCGATGAACACCACCTGAGAAGCCACCGCATGGGCCCCCTGGAAGTGGGAAATGTCGTAACCCTCAATACGGCGGGGCAGAGCGGGTAAATCCAAGAGATTAGCCAAATCCTGTAGGGCCTGGGTGGTGCGGTCGGCGACCCGCTGGGTGCGTTCGAGTTCGTACTGGGCGTTGCGCTCCACCATCTCGATCAGCTCGGCCTTCTGCTGCCGCTGGGGGGCGAGGATGCTCACCTTGCGGCCCCGGCGATCGCCCAGCCAGGCCGCCAACAAGTCCGTTTCCGGCAACTCATGCTGCACCAAGATTTCCTGGGGAATTTCCAGCGCTTCCACCAAGCGGTAGTGCTCTTCCAGGACTCGCTGCAAGATCGCCCCCGGCTCCGCCCCATTCGTTTCCGCAAAAAAGCCGAGGCGACCCACGAGCTTGCCGGCCCGAATCTGGAAAAGCTGGATGCAGCCGTGCTGGTCATCGGCCGCGAGGGCGATCGCGTCTCGAGACACCGTATCGTCGGGAAGGGAAACTTTCTGATCCGCGTGGAGGGCCTCGAGGCCCCGCAGGCGATCGCGCAAGGCCGCCGCCTGCTCAAAGTTCAGGGCCGCCGCCGCCTGCTCCATCTGCTGGCTGAGCAACTCCTTCAGCTCATTGCTCCGGCCCTGGAAGATCATCGCCACCTTCTGCACCGTCTTGCGATACTCCTCCGGCTGGATCAACTGCTGGCAGACCCCCGGACAACGGCCCAGGTCATAGTTGAGACAAGGCCGATCTTTGAACAGGGGCTTCGGGCGCTGGCGCAGGGGAAACAGCCGCTTGACCAGACTCAGAGTGCTGCGGAGCAGGCGCACATCCACATAGGGGCCGTAGTAGCGATCGCGCTCGTTCCGGGCCCGACGCTTGCGCGTGATGAAGATGCGCGGGTAGTCCTCCGACCAAGTGATACAGACGTAGGGGTATTTCTTGTCGTCCTTGAGCAGAATGTTGAAATAGGGCTGGTGCTGCTTCACCAGATTGGCTTCCAGGGCCAGGGCTTCTGCTTCCGTGTCCGTGACGATGATCTCAATCTCCACAATCTGCCGCACCATCATGGCGATGCGGTCTGTGTGGCGCTGGCGATCGCGAAAGTAGGAACGCACCCGACTGCGGAGCCGCTTCGACTTACCAATGTAGAGGATGCCATCCGTGGCATCACGCATGAGATACACCCCCGGCTCAGCGGGAATCTCTTGCAGCCGCGCCTCAAGGCGTTCAGCATCTTTCACCAACGGAAGCAGAGGGGAGGCGGGAGCCGCAGACATATCAGGCAGGGGCCGGTGTTCGTTTCCTAGAATTGTAGCGAGGGATTAGAGAGTGGGGGGCAGACAGTCGAGAACTACGGACTCCCAAGGCTTGAACTTCAGCCCGTCGTGTTCCAGTCCTCCCACGAAACCCTCGAACCAAACCCCAAGGTTGCTCGATCTTGGCGGGTTTTCGGTTGGCTCTCCAGGCAGCCTCTCAGGGTGCATCCCAGTTAGGCAAGTTTGCCCCCTCTGCGAGAAGCCGCTGTGCGTCTACATCCTCCGGCCCCTTCTCCCAAGGAGAGCGAAGGGGAGTCCTCTAAGTGAGATGCACCCAACGCCAACTCCCCTCCCAACTTTGAGCGCTGAACTCCTCGCCGTCATTATGAGAAAACCGGAGTTATTGTTGCAAGTTGTAACAAAGTCCGAGATTTCATCTCGGGGAAACTACGGGGTTTCGGAAGTCTTAAGAACTGTGCCCAAATCCTGCCATAGCCTTCATTTGCAGCGCTTTCAGGGTTTATCCCTGGGGTCTTACAACCTTGCAAGCCTGTTAACTTTAGTTGCGAAGCGCTTATTTTTCTCTAGCGCCTTTCTATACTGGGCAATATCTGCAAGGTAATGAGCCTGCCAGTCACGTATTCAATCTCGGAAGGGCAAGCGATCGCCAATTCCAACCTGGGTTGCCAGCCTTAACTGGGCTTGCTCCAGGTTGCCGCCTCTAGACTGTGATCGACTTCGTGAATCACAGGATAGGGACGGGCTTTATGGCGATGATTTGTGCTATCCAGAGACGCACTTCGTAATGGCAAGGCTAAATCTGTCGTACTCGTCCGGAGGACAAAGGCCATGGTACTCGCCCAAGAGCGAAGCTGGGATAAAGTGTATCTCGCAACCGCAAAAAGTTTCCTGATCTGGAGCTTCACGCTGGGGGTCTGCTTGCTGGTGGTGGGGCTGCCCTTGGTGATTTTGATGACCGCCGTGGGGGCCCTCGCCACCGTTATGCTGCAAGCGGTGCTGCCCATGAGCGCCGTGTTGGTGGTGGTGGGGGGCTTGCTGGGGGCCAATGTCCTGGCAGTTCTGGTCGCCGCCGCCCTGTTGACCCTGCGGGGGATTCATCCCCAAGATGTTCCCTGGCTCCACTGGCTCCACGGCCAGACGCCCCACGGCAAGCCGGTTCCCTATGCGGCTTGTCCCCTGACCTGCGATATTGTCGCCTCCTAAACGATGCGCCCTGCTGGGGTCGGCCGACCGATGGCGATCGAGACCCCAAAGCCAGGCTGAGTCCAGGCCCTAGGAGCCTTGCGGACGCCAGCCTGGCTTCACGACTTGGCGGCTGCGCGCGATCACCAGGGCCTGATCCTCGACATCCTCGGTTACAACGGAGCCTGCGGCGACGGTAACACCCTCCCCCAGGGTGACAGGGGCCACAAGGACGCTGTTGGAGCCGGTCTTGGTGTCGTTGCCAATGTGGGTGGGATGTTTGCAAACCCCGTCGTAGTTGGCTGTGATCGTCCCAGCACCAATGTTGACGCGATCGCCCAGGGTGGCATTGCCCAAGTAAGACAGGTGAGCAATGTTGGTCTTCTCCCCCACCGTAGTTTGCTTGATTTCTACAAAGTTGCCAATGCGGCAAGCCGGGCCAATCTGAGCGTGGCCCCGGAGGTGGGCATAGGGACCGACGCGAGTATGAGCTGCCACGGTGCTATCGGTGATTGTGGCGTAGAGCACCGTGCAATGGGCCCCGATCTCGCTGTTTTCAATCAAGCTCCCCGGCCCAAGGCGGCTGCCAGTGCCGATCACACTGGTTCCTCGGAGGTGGGTTTGGGGCTCGATGGTGACATCGGGCTCCAGCTCCACGGTGTCGTCAATGGTAATACTGGCGGGATCGATGAGGGTGACACCCGCTCGCATCCAGTCATCCTTGATCCGCGTTTGCAAGATTTGATAGGCAGCAGCTAGTTGGCGGCGATCGTTGACGCCGGCTATTTCCTGATAGTCGGCAACATCGAGGGCCGTGGCCGGCGCGAGCATACTGACAACATCGGTGAGGTAGTACTCTTTTTGGTCATTGTCGGCCCGCAGTTGGGGCAAGACAGCGGCAAGCTGGGGCCAATGAAAGCAATAGACGCCGGCGTTGATGCGGCAATTCTGCTTCTGGGCAGCGGAACAGTCCCGATCTTCGACAATTTGCTGCACCCGGTTCTGGGCATCGCAGAAAACGCGACCGTAACCGCTGGGATTGGGGATCTGGGCGGTGAGCAGGGTGACAGCGCTCTGGCTACTTTGGTGAACGTCTAAGAGTTTTTGGAGGGTGGCAGCTCGCAGCAGGGGGACATCGCCGTTGAGTACGATGAGGTCGCCGCGAAACCCCTCCAGATGGGGCATGAGCTGCTGGACAGCATGGCCAGTTCCCAATTGCTCTGCTTGCAGGACGAACTCGACCTCGGGGCGGTGATGGAGGGCGGCTTGCACTTGGTCTGCTTCATAACCGACGATCGCCAAGTGGCGCTCGGGCTGGAGCGCGTGGCAACTGTTGAGAACCCGCTCAATCAAGCTCAAGCCCCCGACGCGGTGGAGCACCTTGGGCAAACTAGATTTCATGCGTGTCCCGCGTCCCGCTGCTAAAATCGCTACCGCTACCATCGATCCCTGCGTTCTTGACTGTGCAACTCTCCCAGTTTACAGGCAAACTCTGACGGTTTTGGCAATGGCTCGGGAGGGTGGGCTCCTAGCGATCGCCCGCTGACGGCCCCTCCGGGCGCAGGTGGCTTTCCAGGTACCGAATGCGCTTGTCTTGGCTGACCTGGAGTTGCTCACTCGCGGCGAGGGCTTGGTGCAATTCTTGGAGGTGGTGGCGTTGCTGCTTCAGCTCCGTGAGCGCCCGCCACCAACGGGGGAACAGGCAGAGGACGCCGATGGTCGCCCCCAAGGCCAGCACCAGAATCAACAGTAGGGCCAGGGGTAACTCCAAACGCCAGATCAGGAAGCGAACCGCGATCGCCCCAGGGTTTTGCAGGGCAAACAGGATGGCGATCGCGGCAATGCTCAGGCCGAGGGCTAGCAGGTAGTGCATCGTCAGCTAGGGCCTAGGGCTCCTCCTCCGGGACGGCATCGGTCGCAGTATCGGTGACCGGAGCGCTGGCAACCTCGTCGGTAGCAGGAGCGCTGGCAGTGTCAGACTGGGAAAATTCTGGCAAACGCTCCCGGATCTGACTGGTCGCCGTCTGGGCCTCGTCGAGCACAGCGGTTAAGTGCTGTTTGGTCTGCTCCAAGTCGTCTTGCAGAAACTCCTTCGCAGCCTGCAAGCGACGGCTGAGAGCGAGGCCGGGTTGATAGGGCTCTGCCTGGGCCACGGCGGCGGCGAGGGCGATCGCTCGTTGCTCGCCGACTCGAGACAGCGCGACCGGGGGAAGGCGATAGAGGGTGCTGAGCGGGCCGCGCCAATGGCCAGTAATGAAAAGGTAATCGCTCACGGCGCCCGTAGCTTTGTCAAACACAAAATCCACGAGCTTGCCAGCGCGATCACCGCCATCAGTCCAGAGTTCATGCCCCACGATCAAGGCTGACTTGGCCGGGGGTTCCCCCGCCGGAGCCGTGCCACTGTGAATCAAAACACTGTCGTTGCCAATCGTATCAATGCAAGACCAAGGAATCCACTGCCGCTGGCGATTGAGCAGCCCTGATTGGCAGATGAGCCCAGCAACTTGGTGCGTGGGGGGATCAAGCCAAAATTGTTCCACCGTGCCCAACGTTTCCGTGGTTTGGCGATTGAGGACGAGCTTTCCTGCCAGTTCACTGTGGGCGATCGCCGTCATGACCCCTAACCCCCGCGCTAACTGTTCACCTCAAAATATTACACCTTACCCCAGCCTTCATCCGTCCCACGCTGAAGCCCACCCCCCCAAGCTTCCTTCGACTCCCCAGGCTGCTCTAGTCACTCTCAATAGCGGGGGATAAATCGCGGCTTATTGACACCAGAAGCGTCCGTCCCATCGCTGAAACCCTTACGCTGCTGTAGAGCAATCAGGAGTATGCGTTGGGTGCATCTCACTTGGGAGACTCCCCTTCGCCCTACTGGGGAGAAGGGGCCGGGGGATGGAGACGCGCAGCGGCTTCTCGCAGAGGGGGCAAACTTGCCTGGCTGAGATGCACCCTATGCGTTTGCCTCAACCCATCCCAGGACTTGCGAACAGCTGCCGGTGGAACCTGACCCATACTTGAATTGCAACATTCAAGGATCTCCGCCCCTGGAGGGATCTCAAATAGCGACCCCAGACTCAAATTTTTGGACCGCCGCTCCCCTCAGCGAGTAAAATGAAGCTTCAGCAATGATCCTGTGTCATTGTGCTCAGGGCCTTCGGAAACTTTAGTGGTAAGCTTACCATCGAAGCAAGCCACTCCAGAAAACGCAGAAGGCACGAGCAAAGCTCGCGCCAAGGGTCCGAATCAGGGATCAAGTTGCATCTCATGGCGAACCACAGAGGCCTGAACCAGCCGCCCAACCGCTCAGGCAAGGGTTTCGGGACAGTACCCGAGTCCGCGTGTGAACTGATGGCGAAAGGCTTCAATGTCACTTTTGTCGGGCTTGCCGTGGGAGACTACGGCAACTTGATAGCGGCGCATGACCTCAATGGGAGATTGCCCCGTTTCCAGACTCCAAAGGGCCATTTGAATGCGAATTTCGGGTTCGTAGGGAATGCCCAGCTCAGTCATGTAAGCTGTGAAATCCCCATGCCGCTCTGGTGTGACTGGGTTCTGAAGCTTAACGCGCACAATCCAGCCATCAATCTGATGAATCACGGTCATGAACTCAACTGCCAAATCGCTCGCCTGGGTTAACCGTTCAACCACACGCAGTGTCAGGCTGGCATTGGCCAAAAAGTATAGGTAATACATCGTCCCTCCTGCTCATCTCTAGTTGGGGCTTTCGTTGCCCTCTACTTAACTAGTGTCGCCTGTTTAGCGTGATCCCAGCAGGGGAGAAGCCCCCGAACTCCTCTGGGTGACTCTACCCAAATCCTTACCCAACCCTGATCCCCGCCCTCCCAGGCGTGCATCTCCAGATCCTCAAAGCCTTGTCCGCTCAGTCCACCCTAGTCCCGAATCCGCGAATGATGAATGCTGACCAACTGCTATCAAGTTACCGCTACGACCTGCCTCGCGAGCTGATTGCTCAGGAGCCCGTTGTACCGCGCGACTGTTCTCGCTTGATGGTAGTTAGTTCGCCAACCGACCATCAGCACAGTACCTTCCGGGAACTGCCCCAATGGCTCCGCCCGGGGGATTTGCTGGTGTTGAATGATACGCGCGTGTTACCCGCCCGACTCTACGGCCGCAAAGTGACGGGGGCTCCGGTGGAGACCTTGCTCCTGCGGGAACGGGAGGATGGCTGTTGGCTGGCCTTGGTCAAGCCTGGCAAACGGTTCAAAATCGGCTCTGAGATCGTGTTTGGGGCCTCGCCCTCAGCCGATCCGGCGACATCCCCGAGCCTCTATGCCACCGTCGTCGAGCGCGACGATGCAACCGGGGGGCGGTGGTTGCAATTCCAACTGCCGGCCGGCACTAGCTTGCTGGAGCACCTCGATCAAGTCGGCCATATTCCCTTCCCGCCCTACGTCACGGACTCGCAGGCAGCTCCCAGCCAGTACCAAACTGTGTACGCCCAGCACCTGGGCTCCGCCGCCGCCCCGACGGCCGGCCTCCACTTCACGGAGGAGTTGTTGCAAACCCTCCAGCAGCAGGGGGTCGGGATCGCTACTCTGACTCTGCATATTGGCGTCGGCACGTTCCGCCCCGTCGAGACGGAGGACATTACCCAGCACGCGATGCACGCGGAATGGTTTGAGATTCGGCCGGAGACGGTGGAAAAAATCCGCCAAACTCGGAGTGCTGGGGGACGAGTCATCGCTGTGGGCACAACGGTGGTTCGGGCCCTGGAGGGGGCGGCGATCGCCAAGTCAGCCCCCCAAGCCGAGCCAGCGGATTGCGAGCAGCGCCATCTGCACCAAGCCTTTCAGGGCAGTACCAACCTCTTCATCTACCCTGGCTATCGCTGTCGCATCATTGACGGCTTGATCACCAACTTTCACTTACCCGGTTCGAGTTTGTTGATGTTGGTCAGCGCGCTGGTGGGGCGGGAGCGCTTGTTGGCCCTGTACCAGGAGGCGATCGCCGAGCGGTATCGCTTTTATTCCTTCGGGGATGCCATGCTGATCCTACCGGAGGCAGTCTCGGCTCAGGACCCTAACGCTCCACAATAACCGACATTCCGACCTCAACTCGGGCGAACAGGGCTGCGATGTCGGCATTCCGCATCCGCACGCAGCCATGGGAAACCGCCTGGCCGATCAGGTGCTCGTCCGGTGTGCCGTGGAAGCCGATCGCGTTTTCGCCATCGGTCCAGAAGCCAATCCAGTGACTTCCCAGGGGATTCTGGGGACCGGGGAGCACCACTTCCTTTGTGAAGGGGTGTTGCCAGATCGGATTCTCCACCGTCTGGAGGATGGTGAACTGGCCCGTTGGCGTTTCCCAGCCAGCACGGCCGATGGCGACGGGATAGCTGGCAACGGCCCCATCGCCCTCGTAGAGGTACACGCGGCGCTCCTGAAGGCGCAGGACGATGCGGCGCTCGATTGCGGGCAAGAAACGGCGCGGCTCCCCTAGGGGCGGTACGTCAGGGGTAAACCGGGCCGGCACAAGGTCGCTCAAAGTTGGCCATGCTAAAGCTTCAGCCGCCCCCAGCCAAGACGCGAGGCCGCTCAGGAGGAGCACCCGGAGCAGTCGAATCTGGTAGCGGTGGTGGGTTGTGAGTGCGCGCCGCTGGACCCGGATCATAGCTCTCCCAATTTTGAGCAGGACGAGGGGCAACGGCCGGCAGATGCCCCACCGTTGCCCACCACACTGACACGGGCTCGCTGTGCCCTACTCGACGATCACCCGCGTGCCCATTTGCACTTGATTGAACAGGGCAACCACATCGTGATTGAACATCCGCACGCAGCCGTTCGACGCCGCGTGACCAATGGAGTTCACGGTTGGGGTGCCATGAAAGCCAATGATGCCGTTGGACATACTGGCAAACCCAATCCAGCGCACCCCTAGGGCGCTGTTGGGGCCGGGGGGTGTGACTTTACCCGTCCAAGGGCTTTGCCAAATGGGGTTTTCCACCATCTGGAACACTTCAAAGGTGCCCCGGGGCGTGGGGGTTTGTGCCGTGCCGATGGCGACGGGATAACTGGCGATCGCTTCAGTGCCGCGATAGACGTAGACGCGCCGCTCCCGCAGCCGCAGCACCAGATGCACGTCCGCTGCTTCGGGCAGGTAGCGATCCGCCTCGCCCAAGGGGGGGACATCCAGGGTAGCAGCTACAGTCAAACTATCAAGGTCGCCTGCTTGGGCTGTGGGAGCCAAGCCAAGACTCAGGGTGACCGCCAAGGCACTGGCTCCAGCGATCGCCCAGCCTCGAGAGCGGGGGTGTTGTGTCAGCCACGCAATCATGAGTTTCTACATCCTCACCAACAAGTAACGGAACGGATTCAGTTTGCAGAGCCTGCGAGCCAAGTTAGCTCCCCATTGTAGCGAAGCCCGTCTCGCAACCCAAGACCAGCACGCGGAAAAATTGCGAAAAAAATGGGGACGGTAGAGCAACGGTGCTAGCTAGGGGGGACGCGGCCTCTAGGGCTGAGGTTCCGTGCCAGCCGGAGGGGGGCCGGCGACGGAGCCGCCGGCCGGGGAACTTACCAGAGGCCGCGAATTGGCACTAGGGCCGCCACGCGGGGCTTGAGGGATTCAGGGATCAGGACGCGATTGACTTCGTGAACGACGCCATTGCTCGCCGCAATATCAGCGGTGGTGACACTGCCGTTGTTGACCACTACACGCTCCGGGGTGACATTGACGGCGATGCCGCTACCCTGGAGGGTCGTCACGGAGCCGCTGCGGAGGCTAGCCGCCGTCACGCGACCGGGGACGACGTGGTAGGTCAAGATTTCTGTCAGCAACGGACGGTTTTCGGGACGCAACAGCGCCTCCAACACTCCTGCGGGTAAGGCGGCAAAGGCTGCATCCGTGGGAGCAAACACTGTCAAGGGCCCTGGAGCTGAGAGGGCATCGACCAAGTTGGCAGCTTGTACCGCTTGCACGAGGGTTTTGAACTGATCGGCTCCGGAAGCGACTTGCACGATGGTGCCGGGGGCTTGAGCGAGTTGCGACGCGGCAGGATTGACTGCCGGAGCCGGGGTGGCGATCGCCGGTTCAACCCAGTTCGCAGCTGTAGTCGCGCCAACGGTGACAAGCAGCGCTGGCAGCCAAGCGGTTACACACAGTCTCATAAGGCTTTACCTGCTAAGTGTAAAGTTTTGTATCAATGCGTCTAACTTAACATGCTCGACTTCAGAAGGGCCCGGAAAATTGACGCAGATTTGCCCGCCTGATGACGCTATGGGCCCCTACCTTGACATGACTATCTATTTCCAGAGTGATCGCGACCAACCCTACGGTTGCTTCTCCACCCATTCCTCCCACGGCTTCCAGCTCGATCAGCGCTGGTGGGCCACCTGTGAGCACTACTTCCAGGCCCAGAAGTTTGCCGGCACGCGCCATGTCGAAGCGATCCGCCACGCAAAAACGGCCCAGCAAGCCGTGACGCTGGGGCGCGATCGCGCCCGACTCCTGCGGGCCGACTGGGACGCCATCAAGGAGGCCGTCATGTATCGCGCCGTGCGTTGCAAGTTCGCCACTCACAATGATATTCGTACCCTGCTCCTGAGTACCGGTGAGGAATTACTGGTTGCCAACTTGACCAATGACTACTACTGGGGCTCCGGCTTCGACGGTAGCGGCCAGAACCGCCTGGGTCAGATTTTGATGACCCTCCGTACCCAACTGCGGGCCGAGTTGGAGGCTTGAAAGCGGGACGCCCGACCCCTGACAGTATCCCTGGGTCGCGAAATTGTAGGAACCGAAGGTTGATCCGGGGGTGGACGAAAAAAAGCGCGGCTTCCCTGAATTTTGAGCGCTTGCTCAAGGAGCAGAGGGTCGCCCGCTTCAAGGTTACGGGGCCCCCTTTGCGAGAAGCCGCTGCGCGTCTACATCCCCCGGCCCCTGCTCCCAAAGCTGGGAGAAGGGGAGCTAGAAGCC
>CAYNIP010000038.1:0-46464 GCA_964397305.1 uncultured bacterium | reverse complement strand
GCTCCCAAGCTGGGAGCAGGGGAGTTAGAAGCCCCTCTCCCAATTTGGGAGAGGGGTTGGGGTGAGGGCTTCACTAAGGAATACCAACATCCCGCGCAAAATTTCGTTCACCCCCAGATCGGGGAATTTGAGCTAGGATTGGGGTTTAAGCTGTATCATTGCGATACATTTCCTCCAGCCTGACGAGACAACGCCCTGAATGGATTTCT
Source organism: uncultured bacterium (assembly GCA_964397305.1). Lineage (GTDB taxonomy): Bacteria > Cyanobacteriota > Cyanobacteriia > Cyanobacteriales > Spirulinaceae > JAAUTY01. The sequence continues at coordinate 46,255 of CAYNIP010000038.1, read as the reverse complement.
CGGTATCTCAAGATCAACCCTTAGCGTCTGTGTTTCGGCAGGTCGGTAACGGCGCGTTTCCGCCGGTTGTCGAGGCCTGTGAGCGCGGCAAGACCATATTCTTTCCCGGCGACCCGGCGGAGCGGGTGTACTTCCTGGTCAAGGGGGCGGTGAAGCTCTCGCGCGTCTATGAGGCGGGTGAAGAGATTACGGTGGCCCTGCTGCGAGAAAACAGCGTCTTTGGGGTGCTGTCTCTGATTACCGGTCAGCGCTCGGATCGCTTCTACCATGCCGTAGCCTTCACGCCCGTCGAGCTGCTTTCGGCGCCGATCGAGCAGGTGGAAAAGGCCCTGAAGGAAAATCCGGACCTGGCGATGCTGATGCTGCGCGGGCTGTCTTCCCGTATCTTGCAGACGGAAATGATGATCGAAACCCTCGCCCACCGCGATATGGGCTCGCGGCTCGTGAGCTTTTTGCTGATCCTCTGCCGTGATTTTGGGGTGCCGACGCCGGAAGGAATCCGGATCGACCTCAAGCTCTCGCACCAGGCGATCGCCGAAGCAATTGGGTCTACCCGCGTGACCGTGACCCGCCTCCTCGGTGATCTGCGTCAGGATATGATGATCTCGATTCACAAGAAAAAAATCACGGTTCACAATCCAGTGGCCCTGAGCCAGCAGTTTACCTAAAGGGGCGACGGCGGTGCGTGCGGTCTCCCTCCGGCGGCAACCTCTGATCCCCTAGATGCCCATGACCAGCGCCTATGTCCTCATCGCCGCAATTTTGCTCCTCGGTGGCGCGATCGCGGTCCTGGGCGATCGCCTTGGCACCAAAATCGGCAAAGCGCGCCTGCGCCTGTTTAATTTGCGGCCCCGCCATACCGCGATTTTCGTCACGATCCTGACCGGCACAACGATCGCGGCCTCCACCCTGGGCATTCTCTTTGCTCTCAGCAAGTCCCTGCGTCAGGGGATCTTCCGCCTCGATGACATCCTGACGGAGCTGAATACCGTCCAGGTGGAATTGACGGACCTGAGTGAGGAAAAAGACCGCGTGACTGGGGATCTGCGCGAGGCCAACCTCGAGCGCCAGCGAGTTGAGGCCGGCTTGGCCGTCGTGCAGCGCCGTTTTGAGGAGACCAGCCGCCAGGCCCGAGAGTTGGGAGCCGAGGTGATGGAGTTGCGGCAGCAGCGCCAGACTCTGCTGGAGCAAATCCCCATCCTCCAGACTCAGGTGCGGGAGCGCGATCGCACGATTCGCGATCGCAATCTCGAGATCGACCGCCAGGGCCGTGTCCTCAGTGCCCGGGAGAGCAGCCTCCGCCGACTCCAGAGCCAGCGCCGCAACCTGCAAACGGAGATCGGCCGCCGCGACAGCCGCATCCGCAGCCTGGACGAGACGATCGCCGAACGCACCCTGGCCCTGCGCGAGAGCGAGTTGAACTTGGAGAACCTGGGCAACCAGCTCAACTTTTTGCGGCGCATCGTCACGGATCTGGAAGAAGACTACAATCGGCTGCGCCTGGGCCGGGTGGCGATCGCTCGGGGTGAAGTCCTCAGCTTTGGCGTCTTTCGGGTGGTCGAGCCCTCGGCGGCCCGGCGGGCCCTGGATGAGCTGCTCCGCCAGGCCAACCGCCAAGCGGTGGACGCGATTCGGCGACCCCTGGGGCCGGAGGAACCCGTGGAAGAGCGGGTTGTTCTCATTGCCCAAGAGCAAGTGGATCAGATGGTGGAGCAAATCCAGGATGGCCGGGAGTATGTCGTGCGGATTCTCTCAGCCGGTAACTATATCCAAGGCGATCACTTTGTGCGCGTCTTCGCGGAAGTCACGCCCAATGAAACTGTCTTTGCCCGCTCCCAGGTGATTGCTACCGTGTCCCTGGAGTCTGACGCCCTGACGGTGGCCGAGCGCAAGGAGCGTCTCGAGACCCTCTTAGCCGCTTCCCAGTTTCGGGCCCGGCGGGCCGGGATTCTCGGCGAGATTCTGATTGGCGATGGCAGTGTGACGACGTTCACCAACTTTATCGAACGCCTCAACGACCCCGGCCATGAATTTGGCCAACTGAAGGCGATCGCCGCGACCGCCGCCCCCGTCGCTGGGCCCCTCCGGCTCAACCTCCTGGCCCTCGACCGTCAGGGTCAGCTGATGTTTAGCAGCGAAGGGGAGGAGCCACCCCCTTCGCCCCCCGTGGAACCCCGCTTCCTGCTCCCAGATGATTGATCTCCGGCTCCTGGCCCAAGCCCACAACCCCACCCTGAGGTAGTGTGACCCCAACCACTTCACGCCTGTCCGCCCCCCTGCTCTTGGGCTTTGACCCAGGACGGGATAAGTGCGGGGTCGCCCTAGCCACGCGCACGGGGGTCGTGGTGTACCATCAGGTAGTCCCTGCCGAGGCCGCCTTGGACCTGGTAGCCGACTTGGGCGATCGCTACCCCATTACCCAAATCGTGCTGGGCGACCAAACGACCTCAGCCCAGTGGCAGGCCGCCTTGCAGGCCCGCTTTCCCGCTTGGCCCCTAGCCCTCGTCGATGAGCGCAATAGTAGCTTGGAGGCGCGCGATCGCTACTGGCAACTCTACCCACCCCGGGGCCTCCGCCGCCTGATTCCCCCAGGCCTGCGGCTACCGCCGCGCCCGGTCGATGACATCGTGGCGATCTTGCTGATCGAGCGCTATTTAGCCGCCCCGGGAGCCTAGCAGCCTAGTCTGAAAACGCTCCCTGAGTTGACAATCCTGGCATGAATTTACCCTCCTTTCTCTGGCTGTGGAAACTGGCCGCCAGCGCCATGACCCTCACCCTCGTCGCCTACCTGACCCTCGCCCTCACCGGCGGCTGGCTGTTCAACCGCCGCGCCTTGGGCCGGACCCGCCCCCCCTGGCTGCGACCCCTCCACCGCTTGACCGGCTTGGTCTTGGTGCTGCTGGTGCTGCTGCTGCTGGGCATCGGGGTGATCGGCACGCTGGGCTACTACGGTCAGCTCGGACACTCGCCCCATTTCGCCGCCGGCCTCACGGTAGTCCTGCTGGCCCTGGTCTCAGCCGCGCTGGCCACCCAGATCGGGCGGCGGCCTTGGGGGCGATCGCTCCACCTGCTCGCCACCAGCCTCCTCGGACTCAGCTTGTTGGTGGTTACATTCACCGGCTGGACGGTGGTCCAGAAATATTTGCCCTAGGCCACTAAGCTGGGATCAGAGGGAGGGGCGGCGGTTGGGGCCTCGGGCCATGGCGTCAGGGGGCTGAGGGAGGGCTGGGCCGAGGGTTGGCGCAATTCCCAGACCTTGAGCAGGATCAAGTATTCATAAAAAGCTTGCAGCAAGCACCACGTAAACCCGGCCTGCCCATCCCGCCAGCCGCCCAGGCCGATGTACATATAGATCCAGCGCAAGACCGGCCGCAGGGGCAGTCGCAGGGACAGATCTTTGAGGGCCCGGCGGCGCTCCACTTCGGTGCGGCCGAACCAAAGCTGCCGCCAGTTAACGCGGTGGTGCTCCAATTGGGAGAGGGTTTCGCGGGCCTCGTCGCTGGAGTAGCGGTTGTGTTTGTCGAGCCAGCGGCTGAAGCCCTTCCCGCAGGTGTAGTGAGGATAGGTGTGCTGAAGGAAGCCCGTGGGGCCGTCGCAGACTTCGCGCTCGGCGTGGCCGTAGTCCGTGAACCAGACGCGATCCGGGCGCAGCAGCCGGAGCTGGTAGCGGGGGTACTGGGTGCTGTGGCGAATCCACTGCCCCATGAAGATCACGCGCTCGGCAACGTAGAAACCGACCTGATCGGTGTGTTGAATCACTTCGCAGGCTTCTGCGAAGAGCGCTGGCGTCAGGCGCTCATCCGCCTCCAGGATATAAACCCATTCATACCGTGTGGGAATGTGGCGCAACATCCAGGTGCGCTGCTGGCCGTGGCTGGCGAAGGGGTGCTGGTAAATGCGGACGGGATAGCGCTCCGCGATCGCCACGGTGCGATCGCTGCTGAACGAGTCCACCACAATCACATCGTCAGACAGGCAGGCCGACTCCAGACAAGCCGCGATCTCGGCTTCTTCGTTGTGCGTCAGGATGAAAACAGAAAACACGATGGTATTAACTCATAGACCTACTAACTCTGTAGGCTTCCCCCCCCCCTTAATTATGCCGTCAGAGAAAAACTTAACGCTACTGGCTCCCCCGAGCACCCGGCTGCCAGGGCCGGTGTCCTGCTCTGACTCGAACGAGCGCTATAATTGCCCTCATAGGTGTTCACGGGGAGAACGCGAGCGTGAGACTTGGTAGCCGGTACTTGGGCGATCGCCGTTGTGAGTTCCGCGTCTGGGCTCCGCAGCGCCAACAGGTCGCCGTGCGCTTGCTCCCGCCCGCAGCGCGGGATGTGCCCCTCAGCCGCGATGAGCGGGGCTATTGGCACGGCATCGTTGAGGGGGTGGAACCGGGTCAGCACTACGTTTACTGGCTCGATCAGGACTTGGAGCGTCCCGATCCGGCCTCTCGCTGCCAGCCAGAGGGGGTTCACGGCCCCTCCCAGGTCGTGGACTGCGCCCAGTTTGCCTGGACGGATGGGGCCTGGCGGGGGCGATCGCTCCGAGATTACGTGATTTATGAACTCCACGTCGGCACGTTTACCCCGGCGGGAACCTTCGGGGCGATCCTGGAGCGCTTGCCTGAGCTGAAAGCGCTGGGGATTACAGCCTTAGAACTCATGCCCGTCTGCCCGTTTCCGGGCGATCGCAACTGGGGCTATGACGGCACCTACCTCTACGGCGTCCACAGCGCCTATGGTGGCGTCGAGGGCCTCCAACACTTGGTCAATGCCTGCCATGAAACCGGTTTAGCCGTCATCCTGGATGTGGTTTACAACCACTTCGGCCCGGAAGGAAACTACCTCTGGGCCTACGGTCCCTACTTCACCAACCAATACCGTACCCCCTGGGGGGACGCCGTGAATTTTGATCAGGCGGAGAGCAATGAAGTCCGCCATTTCTTCTTGCAAAACGCCCTCGAGTGGCTGGAACTCTTTCACATCGATGCCCTGCGTCTAGATGCCGTTCATGCGATCTACGATTTCAGTGCCCAGCCCTTCCTCCAGCAGTTGGGGGCCGCTGTAGCGGAGTTCAATCAGAAGGCGAACTTTCCGCGCTATCTGATGGCGGAGAGTGACTTGAATGATGTGCGGGTGCTGCGATCGCGCGACCAAGGGGGCTTCGGCCACGCTAGCCAATGGTGCGACGATTTTCACCACGCCCTCCACACGCTGCTCACGGGGGAATCGGAGGGTTACTATGCCGACTTCGGCAACCTAGAACACTTGGCTACGGCCTTGGAGCAGGGCTATGTCTACACCGGCCAATACGCCCCCCACCGCCGCCGCAACCACGGCAATGCTCCCGTCGGTTGTACGGGTGAAAACTTCGTCGTCTGTAGCCAGAACCATGACCAAATCGGCAATCGGTTGCTGGGCGATCGCCTCGCGGCCCTCGTCGATTTTGAACGCCTCAAGCTGGCCGCCGCGACGGTGATTCTTTCCCCGTTTATTCCCCTGTTGTTCATGGGGGAAGAATATGGTGAATCTGCCCCGTTTATGTACTTCGTGAGTCACGGCGATCCAGACCTCGTGCGCGGCGTGCGAGAGGGCCGCCAGCAGGAGTTCCGCGCCTTTGGCTGGGACAAGGAGGTTCCTGATCCCCAGAGCCTCGAGGTCTTCCAACAATCAACGCTGAATTGGCAGCAGGCCGAGACCAAGCAGGGGCGGGCACTGCGATCGCTCTACCGCCAGCTCCTCCAGCTCCGCCAGCAGCAGCTCGCCCTCGCTAATCTGGACCGCGACGCGGTGCAGGTGCAGTCCTGGCCCAGTCAGTCAGCCCTGCTCGTGGCCCGCAGCGGCGGTGAGCCACCGCTTTGGCTGGCTCTCAACTTTGGGGAAGTCCCTGCCCAAGGAGCCCCCGATCTGCCCCCCGGCAGCCAGTGGGCAAAATGCCTCGACACCGCTGATACTCAATGGCTAGGGCCGGGCTCCCGATCTCCGGATCGCGTGACAGCCGGGGCGGCGATCGCCCTCAGCCCCCTCAGTGCCACCCTATACGAACGCCTCTAAGCGTTGCTCATCGGCCGACGTTTAGTTTATAGAACCTCACTATGATGCAAATTCCCGTCGCGACCTATCGCCTCCAGTTCACCCCTGACTTCAACTTCGCCGCTGCGAAACAAATCGTTGGCTATTTGGCTGAATTGGGTGTTTCTCATATCTACGCCTCGCCGATTCTCACGGCGCGCACCGGCAGCACCCACGGCTACGATGTCGTCGATCCGGCTGCCATCAACCCGGAGCTGGGCGGCGAAACGAAATTTGAGCAACTCATCGCCCTGTTGCAAGAACACGATCTGGGTTGGATTCAAGACATCGTACCCAATCACATGGCCTTCAGCAGCCAAAATCAAATGCTGGTCGATGTCTTAGAAAATGGGCTGGACTCTCAGTTCAAAGACTACTTCGATATCGAATGGCAACACGCCTACGAGACGATTCGCGGCAAAGTCCTCGCCCCATTTTTAGGGAAATTCTATGGTGATTGCCTCGAGAGCGGCGAGCTACAACTTCAATATGATGAACGGGGACTAAGTGTCAATTACTATGACTTGAAATTCCCGATCCGGATTGAATCCTATACCCAGCTCCTAACGCACAACCTCGGTCGTCTGCGCCAGAAACTGGGCCGCAACAACCCCGACTTTGTGAAGCTACTCGGGGTTCTCTACGGCCTCAAATACATCCCCTCGGGGGAAGAAGGGAGCGAGCGCTACGACCAGATTGTGTTTATTAAGAGCATTCTCTGGGAACTGTGGAACGACAATCCGGACATCCGCCAGTTTATTGAAGACAATATTCAAACGTTTAACGGCGAAGTCGGCCGACCGGAGAGCTTCAATCTTCTCGAGAATTTACTTTCAGAACAATTCTTTCGTCTCGCTTTCTGGAAAGTGGGCAATGAAGAACTCAACTACCGCCGCTTCTTCACCGTCAATGACTTAATCTCGCTTCGGATTGAAGATCGTAAAGTCTTTGACCGTGTGCATGAGTTTGTCCTCGAGCTGGTGGCGGCTGGTAAAATCAGCGGCCTACGCATTGACCATATCGATGGTCTCTACGACCCGGCGACCTACCTGTTTCGACTGCGCGATCGCGCTCCAGACGCCTACATCGTGATCGAGAAAATCTTGGGCCACCAAGAGGAACTCCCCCTCAACTGGTCGGTGCAAGGGACGACGGGCTATGACTTCCTGAGCGAGGTGAATGGCATCTTTTGCCAGCAGGCCAACCAGGAGAAATTCGACCGCATCTACCAGCGCTTCTCAGGAACCACGGCTTCCTGTGAGCAGTTGATCGATGAGAAGAAGCGCCTCATCGTCGGTAAACACTTAGCCGGAGATATTGATAACCTCGCCCTCTTTCTTAAACAAATCTCGAATCGCTACCGCTACGCCAGCGACTTCACGATCTACGGCCTCAAAGCAGCCTTAATTGAATTGCTAACCGTCTTCCCGGTCTATCGTACCTACGTTAATAACGAAGAGATCAGCACCTCGGATCGTAACTACATCACCCGCGTCATTGCTCAAGCTCGGGAGAATATTCCCATCTTCCTCAACGAGCTAGATTTTATCGAAAAATTTCTACTCCTCGACTTTGACGACTATCTGACCGATGAAGAAAAGCAGCAGTGGCTCCACTTCGTCATGCGCCTCCAACAATTCACGGGGCCTCTGATGGCCAAGGGCGTAGAGGATACCGTTTTCTATATCTACAATCGCCTCATTTCCTTAAACGAAGTGGGTTGCCATCCGCAATACTTTGGGATCTCTCTGGAGGGTTTTCACCACTTCAACCACCAGCGGACGGCCTATTGGCCCCACGCGATGAATGCAACGGCCACTCACGATACCAAGCGCGGCGAAGATGCCCGGGCGCGCATCAATGTGCTGTCAGAAATTCCGGAGGAGTGGGAGGCGATGTTGCAGCACTGGCGCAAGCTGACGGTGGCCCAAAAAATTTGCCTGGAAGGCCAGGATGTTCCTGATCCCAATGATGAATATTTTCTTTACCAAACTCTGCTGGGTACGTTTCCTAGCCAAGACTGGGAGCGGGAAGGATACACGACCCGCATCAAGGACTACGTGGTGAAGGCAATTCGGGAGGCGAAAGTCTATACCGCTTGGTTGAAACCGGATACTGACTATGAAGAAGGCTTCGCGAAGTTTGCTGAGGGGTTGCTAGCTGAGAAGAGTGAATTTCTGGAGAGCTTTCTGCCCTTTCAACGCAGGATTCAATACTATGGTTATTTCAATTCCCTGTCCCAATTACTCCTCAAGCTGAGTGCTCCAGGAGTCCCCGATATTTACCAGGGAACGGAACTCTGGGATCTCAGTCTGGTAGACCCTGATAATCGCCGTCCGGTGGACTATAAGCAGCGAGCAAAGCTACTGAAGGCAATGCTGAAAGCGGCGGATAAGGACATTCTGACCCTGATCGCTGACCTCCTCGCAAATCTGGCGGATGGGCGGGTGAAGCTGTTTTTGCTGCAACGGATACTGCGGGCGCGCCAGCAGCACTGCGATCTGTTTCAGCGCGGCGATTACCAAAAATTAACTGTGGTGGGGAGTCTGCAAGACCACATCATCACCTTCTCCCGTACTTGGGGAGATACGACGGCGATCGCCATTGCCCCCCGCTTCTTTACGGCCCTCATGCGGGAGGGAGAACTCCCCCTCGGGGAGCAAATCTGGCACGAAACTCGCCTGTCGCTGCCCCCGGGCTTTGCTTCGACCTGGTATGACGCGATTTCGGGGCAAACCTTGACGGGGAAGGACACACTCTTGCTACGGGATGTGCTCAACCACTTTCCCGGCGCGCTGCTGATCAGCCAAGACGCTGAGCACCGGGAGCTGACCCAGGCCGACGAAAGTGCTACAGTCACCTCGAAACCGGAGCTAAGCCTGAGTGACCTAGAAACTCCCCCGACCGGACGCAAGCGCAAGGCGATGGCGACGGTCGGTTAGGGGTCATTCTCTGGCTTAGAAGCCCGGTTCCAGCGCGAAATCCTCTACAGCCCGTTCACTCATCAACCAATCCGACTCAGCGATCTCAAAATCCCTCTCCTAGCGGAAGAGGGATTTAGGGTGAGGGCTCGTCTTCAGCGATCGCGAAACCAGCGCTCCGGAGCGGTATCGCTATCGGTGTGCGGTCGGGTTTGCCTTGGCCGAGCCTGGACGCGCCTAGGGCAGAATGGTGGCCCTAGGCCCCAGTTCGGACCGACTGAAATCTTTTGAGCATCAGGCTTTCTGGATGCTGTCTTCGGACTTCTGCGTAGCGGCCTGAGGGTACTGCCTCGCGATCGCCCTCATCAGCAACACGACACGTCTAAGAGACACTCAACACCCTCGAGGACCTCAGCCAGGACAGCCCGCGCTTCAGCCTCCTGCTCCCAGGGCCAAATCCTACGCAAGGCACCGCCGCCCACTCTGCCTTGATCTCCCAAAGTTGCGCCGGGTGAAGGGTATCCCTAGGACCTCCCCGGGAGGTCTTGCCGCTGGCAAACGGGGGAGGGTGAACGACACGCGGGATGCTGGTACTCCCTCGCTCAGCTCTCACCTTAAATCCCACTCCCAAGCTTAGGCGAGGGACTTCTAGCTCCCCTGCTCCCAGCTTTGGGAGCAGGGGAGTCTCCAAAGGGAGATGCACCCGTCGGACTATGACCAAGACTGCAAGCAGCCTAGCGGAGGATGCGCTCTGGTGGCATGATTGAAGCACTACAGCCCAAGCTACAGTGGTTTTTAGCCTAGTGCAATACAGCGAAAGCCCCTCGCTCTCTGGGAGAGGGGTTTGGGGTGAGGGCTACTGAGGAAAGGCCAAGAAGCAGAAGGGTGAAAGTACTATCCGGACGCAGCCAAGCGTTTAGCGGCTCCTCGGCTGTGGATTGGCCTTGGGAGCAGCGGCTGGCTGTTACACCATAGGTCAAAACCAAAAACCCAACATCAGCCCAAGAGCTGATATTGGGTTGCTCGCCTTAGGCGAACCGGCGCGCTGGCTTCGTCCTAGCGCACTACGCCCGACAGAGCCGCTTCCTTCAGCAGGGCTGCCTTGTCGATTTGCTCCCAGGGCAAATCCAGGTCATTGCGACCCATATGCCCATAGGCGGCGACGTTTTGGTAGAAGCGACCGCCATGCTGTGCTGGCAAATGGCGAAGGTTGAAGGCCTGGATGATCCCCGCGGGTCGGAGTTCAAAGTGCTGGCGCACGAGTTCCAGCAGCAGGGATTCGCTCACCTTGCCCGTACCGAAGGTTTCCACCAAGATGCTCACCGGCCGGGCTACACCGATCGCGTAGCTCAACTGAATCTCACACTTATCCGCGAGGCCGGCAGCGACAATATTTTTCGCGACATGGCGGGCGGCATAAGCAGCCGAGCGGTCTACCTTGGTGGGGTCTTTGCCGGAAAAAGCGCCGCCGCCGTGGCGAGAGTAGCCGCCGTAGGTATCAACGATGATCTTGCGGCCGGTCAAGCCGGAATCCCCTTGGGGGCCACCGATCACAAACTTGCCCGTGGGGTTCACCAGAAAGCGGGTCTGGTGGTCTGGTTTCACGGCGATGTCCGCGAAGACGGGTTGCACCACCGCTTCCATGAGGTCGGCCTTGATCTTAGCCTGAATGGCGGCGTCGTCCGTCAGGCTGCCAATGCTGGGGGCGTGCTGGGTGGAGATCAGGATGGTGTCAATGCCGACGGGGCGGTTATCTTCGTAGACCACGCTGACTTGGGTTTTGCCGTCGGGGCCCAGGTAGGGGAGTTGGCCGGACTTGCGGGCGATCGCCAGCCGCCGCGAGATGCGGTGGGCGAGGCTGATCGGCAGCGGCATCAGCTCCGGAGTTTCATTGCAGGCAAAGCCAAACATCAAGCCCTGATCCCCGGCTCCGATGGCGTCCAGTTGGTCCTCGCTCAGAGCTTCCCGTTGCTCCTGGGCTGTGGTCACGCCCTGGGCAATGTCGGGAGATTGCTCGTCGAGGGCTACCATCACCGAGCAGCTATCAGCGGAGAAACCGTTGTTGGCATCGGTGTAGCCAATCTCAGCAATTTTGTGCCGGGCCAGATCGACGTAGTTAACCTGAGCCTGGGAGGTGATTTCGCCCGTGATCAGCACCAGGCCGGTATTGACCACAACTTCAGCCGCGACTCGGCTGAGGGGGTCGTCCGCTAATAGAGCATCCAGGATCGTGTCGGAAATCTGGTCGCAGATTTTATCCGGATGGCCTTCGGTGACGGACTCTGAGGTGAATAGGTAGCGACGAGTCAATTTAGCCTAAGTCTCCTTACAACGAATGAATGGCAACATGGCCTCAGCAAAGGGCCGCGGAGGACTCAATTTCGATGGGGGTCGTTAAATTCTTCCCAGCATAACACCCAAGCTGACTCCCTAGGGGCCCAGGGCCTCGGACCGGGGGAAACGGCCCTAGGCCCTGCTTACCTACCGCTATTGAGCGGCGGCGTGGGCCGCGGCCGCTTCATCGGGGTGAATACCGAGGCGAGTGAGGTTGATGCGGCCCCGGGAGTCGATTTCCCGCACCTTGACCACTACTTCATCGCCCACAGCCACCTCATCTTCGACCTTGCCGACGCGGTAATCCGCCAGTTGGGAAATGTGGATCATCCCCTCCTTCCCAGGCAGCACCTCGACAAAGGCCCCAATGGGAATAATGCGCGTCACCTTGCCCACGTAGACATCGCCTTCATTGAGCTTGCGGGTCATACCCTCGACGATGCGCTTGGCCTGCATCGCCTTTTCGAGGTCCACCGAGGCAATCGTGACTTTGCCATCGTCCTCAATGTCGATCTTGGTCTCCGTTTGCTCGGTGATCGCCTTGATCGTTTTGCCGCCGGGGCCGATGACCATGCCAATCAGGTCAGGATCGATGCGGATGGTGAGTAGGCGTGGAGCCCGGGGGGAGAGTTCCGGGCGCGGAGTGCTGATGGCGCTGAGCATTTTCTCGAGGATGTGCAGGCGACCGGCCTTGGCTTGCTCGATGGCCTGAGCAATCACCGCGACGGAGAGGCCGGTGATCTTCATGTCCATTTGCAGGGCCGTGATGCCGCTGTCTGTGCCCGCGACCTTGAAATCCATATCACCCAGGAAGTCCTCAATGCCCTGGATATCCGTGAGCACCCGCACCTCATCCCCTTCCTTGATCAGGCCCATGGCCGTGCCGCTGACGGGCTTGGTCAAGGGGACGCCGGCATCCATCAGGGCCAGGGTCGAGCCACAGACTGAGCCCATGGAGGTGGAGCCATTCGAGGAGAGCACTTCTGAAACTACTCGCACCACGTAGGGAAACTCATCTTTGGGCGGCAGCACCGGGAAGATTGCCCGCTCTGCCAGGGCCCCGTGCCCGATTTCTCGGCGGCCGGGGGAGCGCATGGGTCGGGTTTCCCCGACTGAGTAGGGGGGGAAGTTGTAGTGGTGCAGGTAGCGTTTCTGGGTGTCGGGGTGCAGGTCATCCAGTTCTTGGGCGTCGCCGGGGGTTCCTAGGGTGACGAGGGAGAGCACCTGGGTCAAGCCCCGCTGGAACAGGCCGGAGCCGTGAACCCGTTGGGGCAGGAGACCGACTTGGCAGCTCACGGGCCGCACTTCATCGAGCTTGCGGCCGTCTACGCGCACCCCTTCCTCGACGATCTGGGCGCGCATCAGTTGCTTGGTGAGCTTTTTGAAGGCGCTGCTGAGGGCCTTGCTGTCTTCGGCCGCGAGGCGCAGGGGATCGTCGTCGGGCAACTCGGCGATCGCCGCGACCACTTCACTGTCCTTGATGGCGTCTAGGGCCACGTCCCGCTCCGGCTTGCTCAGGTTGAATTGCAGCAGCGTTTGCTTAATCTTGTCCGTAGCCCGCTGTTGCACAAACTCGAAGAGGTCTTGGGGCTCTGAAGGCGGCTCGACTTCGACCCGCGCGATCCCCAACTCCTCCAGCAGCTCGTTTTGGGCCGCGATCAGGTCTTGAACTGATTCGTAGCCGAACTCGATCGCTTCGATAATGTCCTGCTCCGGCAACTGGTTCGCTCCTGCTTCCACCATCACGACGCCTGTGGGCGTCCCCGCCACGACCAGGTCCAGATCACCGTCGTCTATTTCCTTGTAGGTCGGGTTAATGATAAAATCATCTCCCACAAGCCCAACACGCACGGCGGCCATCGGCCCTTGAAAAGGAATCTGGGCGAGGAGCACGGCGACGGAGGCTCCGGTCACGGCCAAGACATCGGGCGGCACTTGCTCGTCCATCGATAGGGTCGTGGCGACAATCTGAATATCGTCGCGTAGCCACTGCGGAAACAAGGGGCGTAGGGGACGGTCGATCAAGCGACTGGTCAAGGTGACTTTTTCCGGCGGCCGGCCTTCCCGACGCAGAAAGCCGCCGGGGATGCGGCCGGCAGCATAGAGTCTTTCTTCGTAGTCCACGAGTAGGGGCAAGAAATCAATGCCTTCTCGGCCCGTTGATCGTGTTGCGGTCACTAGCACGGCCGTCTCGCCCGACTGTATCAGCACCGAGCCACCGGCTTGGGGCGCGAGTAGACCGATGCTGAGCCGAATATCCCGTCCGTCGAAGGATATCGACTTGTTAAATTCTTGCATTGCTTAGGCTTGTCCTTCTTTCTTCTTTTCTGTTTCTTACTTGGCAATCCTAGCATTTAACTGAAAGATGGGAGAGAGCGGCAAGGGCGACAAGGCGAGAGCCTGTCGAGGACTTCTAGGCTTTGAAGCAGGCTGCACGATGGTGACAGCAATCGTTTAAGCGTAAGTGACTGAACGGCATGGCAAGTTTACATAGTAGTTGGATCCTCGACCCGCCTACGGGCTACCTCTTCATTTGGGGAGAAACTTGGCGGGCGCGCGGGGCGATCGCCAGCGCCAGCAACAGCCACGGAGCCCCGCCCCACCCCTTTGCCCTCACCCCGGCTGAACTGCTGGATCTGCTCGAGCGCCTGTTCCCCCAGTTTGACAACGCCACCAGCCCTGATTGGCGATCGCCCGTCTTTGCCCTCCCCAGTCGTCGCCCTCGGGGCCGCCGCCACAGTCCCCGCCCCGATCCCGTGCCGGTGCTCTCGGGCAGCAGCGCGGAAATGGCCGACGCCGCCGGCCTCGAGTTGCAGTGGTGGCAAGTGGGGGGCTTCGTGCTCGAGCCCTTGACCGCCATCGAACTCCTGCGCCATGTGCCTCTCAACAGCCTGCGGGCCAGCAGTAGCCTCGGGGACTCCCTCCGCTACGGAGCCCAGATCTACCGCTGGAGCCTCGACCTGATCGCCCGCTGCAAGCTGCTGCCGGGGCTCCACGCCAGCAATGGCAGTAGCCGCAGTGTCTGGCAACCCCTCCTCGACAGTGCCAGCGATCGCGCCCGCTTGAGCCAGTTTAGTCAGCGAATGCCCTCCCTCTGGCGCGCGATCGCCCCGGTCCCCCAAGCCGTCAAGGCCCCCGCCCCCCAGGCCACCTTCGCAGAACCTCAGACCGTGCTGCTCAACTGCCTCAGTAGCCTTGGCGATGCTCAGATGCGGGCCTGGCTCGCCCCCCCCGCAAATGTGCATAAGGGTCTGCTGATCTATCCCTGGCTTCAGGCCCTGAGCCAGGCCGAACCAGACCGGGATCTGGATCTGGGCCCGGAGCGCGATCGCCTCCAGGCCGCCCTGCAAACCTGGCAATATCCTGTTCAGGATTACTGCGTCACCCCCGAGACCCGCGAACTCAGCGCTCAGTCCTTCCGCACTAGCTTCGTGCTCGAGCCCCCCAGCTCTGGCGAGATCAAATGGGGCAAGCTGGACTGGAAGCTGAATTATTACTTGCGCTCGGCCCTCGATTCCAGTTGCCAGATCGACGCCGCGACGATCTGGAAGCAGCCCGTTGAGCAGTTTGAATACCAGGGCCAGATCGTCGAGCAACCCCAGGAAACCCTCCTCAAGGGCCTCGGTCTCGCGGCCCGTCTCTACCCCCCGATCGCTGCTAGCCTGGAGCAGAGCCAGCCGACCCAATGCCTCCTCGACCCGATCCAAGTGTATGAATTTATCCGGGCCGGGGTGTGGCAACTGCAAGACAGCGGCTTTGAGGTCCTGCTGCCCCCCGGCCTAGACGGCCAGGCGGGCGAACAGCGCCTGGGCGTGAAGATTTCCGCCCAGGTGCGGGGCACGGCGGGCGATCGCCTCGGGCTGCACAGCCTGCTGGACTACAAACTCAACATCGCCGTCGGCGATCAAACCCTCTCCCGAGAAGACTTTGAGCGTCTCCTGGCCCAGAAGTCCCCCCTGGTGGAAGTGAACGGTCAGTGGATCGCCCTCCAACCCGCCGATGTACGCGCCGCCCAGGCGATCCTCAGCTCCACGGACACGGCCGACATGACCCTGACCGTAGAAGATGCGCTGCGCCTGAACACCGGAGATACGAAGGTCTTGGCCAAGCTGCCCGTCGTCGATTTCGATGCGGCCGGCCTCCTGAAGGAACTGCTCACCAATCTCCATAACAACCAAGCGCTGGAACCCATCAACACCCCCGAGGGCTTTCATGGCGAACTCCGCCCCTACCAGGCGCGGGGGGTGGGCTGGCTAGCCTTTCTGGAGCGCTGGAGCCTGGGGGCCTGTCTAGCCGATGATATGGGCCTAGGCAAAACGCCCCAGTTGTTGGCCTTTCTGCTCCACTTGCGCCAAGAGCAACGCCTGCGAAAACCCGTGCTCGTGGTTTGTCCTACGTCTGTTTTGGGCAACTGGGAACGGGAGGCGCGGCGCTTTGCCCCCGATTTACACCTCCTCCTCTACCACGGCGACAAGCGCCCCAAGGGCCGGGACTTTCTCAAGGCCGTGGCTGGCAAGGATGTGGTGATCGCCAGCTATGCCCTGGTGCAGCGGGACCTCGCCACCCTGAAGGCGGTGACGTGGGAGGGGGTGGTGTTGGATGAAGCCCAGAACATCAAAAACCCGCAAGCAAAGCAGTCCCAAGCCGTGCGGGAGTTGAAGGCCGGCTTCCGCATCGCCCTTACGGGAACCCCGGTAGAAAACCGCCTACTGGAACTCTGGTCAATCCTCGATTTTCTCAACCCTGGCTTTTTGGGGACACGCCAATTCTTTCAGCGCCGGTTTGCCATGCCGATCGAGAAGTATGGCGATCGCGACTCCCTGCAAACCCTGCGCTCTCTGGTGCAGCCCTTCATCCTCCGCCGCCTGAAGACGGACAAGGCGATCATCCAAGACCTGCCCGAAAAGCAAGAGATGACCGTCTTCTGTGGTCTCTCCGCCGAGCAAGCTCGTCTGTACCAACAATTGGTGGACAGCTCCCTCGCCGAGATCGAAGGAGCCGAAGGGATCAAGCGGCGCGGCCTGATTCTCACCCTGCTGCTGCGCCTGAAACAGGTGTGTAACCACCCGGCTCAGTATCTCAAAGAGCCCAACCTCTCCCGCGCTGATCGCTCCGGCAAGCTGATGCGCCTGCAAGAGATGCTCGAGGAGGCCCTGGCCGAGGGCGATCGCGCTCTGCTCTTCACCCAATTCGCCGAGTGGGGCAAATTGCTCCAGGCCTACCTAAGCTACAAATTCAGCACCGAAGTCCTCTTCCTCTACGGCTCCACCCCTCGGGAGCAGCGAGAAGCCATGGTGGATCGCTTCCAAAATGATCCCGAGGGCCCCCAGTTACTCATTCTCTCCCTCAAAGCGGGGGGCACAGGCCTGAACCTCACCCGCGCCAATCACGTCTTCCACATCGATCGCTGGTGGAACCCGGCCGTGGAAGATCAGGCCACGGACCGCGCCTTTCGCATCGGCCAAAAGCGCAACGTCCAGGTTCACAAATTCGTCTGTACTGGCACGCTGGAGGAAAAAATCGACGCGATCATCAGTGGCAAGCGCCAACTGGCCGAGCAAACCGTGGACGCGGGCGAGCAGTGGCTCACGGAACTGGACACCGATCAACTCCGCAATCTCCTGCTGCTAGAACGGGAGGCGGCGATCGTGGATGACGACAACAGCGCCGCCTGAGGCCAAGAACACGGGAGCAATCCAGAGTGACCGCGCTCTACCAGTCTGGGCCTACGCAACCACATCAGTCCTGAAAGCCTGGTCGGAGCCACCTCTCGCCCCTTGTGGGAAGCAGGGGATTAAGGGGAGTAGAAGTAGTTGGGCTTATGGAATTTCACAAGTTATAGTCGTTTCAAACAAGGATGAGATAGTGTTAGAGTAAGGGTAAATTTACCGTAACTGACAAGAAAGGAGAGAGACAATGACGTACAGCTTAGATCTACGAATCCGGGTCGTCGAGTTTGTGGAGCAAGGGAGAGGAGTGAGCGAAGCCGTCAAAGTGTTCAAAGTGAGCCGACCGACGATCTATCGATGGTTAGCACGGGAAGATCTCAGACCAACGGTGGTAGAGGAGCGACAAAGCAAGCTAGATAAGGAAGCCCTGAGGAAAGACGTAGAGGAGAACCCAGACGCCAAGTTAGCCGACCGAGCCCAAAAACTGGGCGTGAAGACGAATACGGTGTGGTATGCGCTGAAAAAAATGAAGATAACCCGCAACAAAAAACGCTGAGGTATAGGGAGAGGAATCGGGAGGAGAGAATCCGGTATTATCGGCAGATGAGAGAGCTAATCAAGAAGGATGGCAGTGAAAACGTAGTCTAAGTAGACGAATGCGGGTTTGAGGCGAAGCTTGTCCGTAGGCGTGGTCAAAGCGGGGCCGGAAGGTGTACGGAGAGCAGCAGGGGAAGCGAGGAAAGTGAGAGAATCTGGTAGCAGGGAGGCGCAAGAAGAAGAAAGACTTAATCGCGCCCATGCTGTTTACAGGGAGTTTAGATGCGGCTGGATTTGAGGTGTGGCTCACGGAAGGTTTGTTGCCGGAACTCAAGCAGAGTTCAGTGGTGACGTTAGATAACGCTCCGATTCATCGAAAGACAGCGATTCAAGAACACGTTGAGGCGGCGGGGCATCAAGTCTAATTCTTACCGAGGTCCTCGCCGGACTTGAATGTTATTGAGCATGACTTTAGTGCGCCGAAGTGAGCGAGGATGTATGCTGAGCCGGGTACATCGATTGATGAAATCATCCGCCAGTATTGTGCGGATTAGTGTCTCATTCTTAATTGAAACAACTATACTACCGCAGTTGGGCTTTAGCCCTCTTGCCTCAGCTCGAAGGAACACTGAGGCGCCACGACAGTGATTGAATACTACTGTCGTTGGGCTTTAGCCCTCTTGCCCCAGCTCGCGATCGCTCCGGTCAAGTTTGAGTCTCCCAGCCCAGCGAACTGCTACAGCTCCGCGTCACTGAGGGGGCGGCGGCGGGCTCGGGGAGTCTCCGGGTTCGGCGTCTCTAGGGCCAAGAGGGTCCGCTCCGACTGAGGCCGGGATACCAGCTCCTCGTGAACCACCTCGGCTTGATTGGGCATCAGCATCGGCAACGGCTCCGGCCGCTCGAGCCAGTAGCTCGCCACGGGCAGCGTCGTTTCCAAGTCTTCCAGGGGCCGGGGTACAACCATGACCGCGCTAAACTCGCCGATGCGTTCCGCTTCGTACATCCCCGCTTCGACCGCGACCGCCACATTGGCGACCGAGCCGCGAATGATAGCGGTGCAGAGGCCGTCGCCAATCGTTTCATAACCCGCGAGGTGAACCTCAGCGGCCTTCAGCATGGCATCGGCCGCCCCCACCAGGGCCGGGAAGCCCCGAGTTTCCAGCAAGCCGAGGGACTGATTGCTGAGGCGGCTGTAGCCCCGTTGCTGCTGGGCCCACTCGACGAGGTGCGTGCCGATGGGAAAAATAGCTTCTAAATTCGCGAGGGGTCGCGCCAGCACCAGCTTTGAGACCAGTTGCCCAAACTGCTCCGCCGTGCGGGCCCCTTCTTCAACCGCTAGGCGCACATCGGCGGTCTTGCCCCGGACGATCGCCGTGCAATAGCCGCTGCCAATTTTTTCATAGCCCACCAAGATGACATCGGCCGACTTCAGCATCATGTCAGCCGTGCCCACGATCGCCGGGAAGCTGCGGGTCGTGACGAGCCCCAAAGCCGTCTCGCGGTAGGTGTGGGGGGGAGGTGCGGGCCTAGGGGAGGATTGTTCTCTCGGAGCGGGCCGCTGTCTGAGCAGGCGGGTTTGCAGTTGCATCTCAGTCATGATCTCAAGCTCGCCTCTCGGTCGGCTGTCGCGCTGGGCTCTCTCTACTAGGATAGATGATTGTCCCAGAATAACCTAGGACTCATGGATTCAGTGGGTGGACGAAAAAAAGCGCGGCTCCTCTGAAATCTTGAGCGATTGCTCAAGGAGCAGAATGTAGCCCTCTAGCGCTCCGCGACGCTAGCGCGAACAGCGTTACCGGGCCCACTCTGCGAGAAGCCGCTGCGCGTCTACATCCCCCGGCCCCTTCTTCCAAGGAGGGCGAGGGGGAGTCTTCCCAGTGAGTTGCACCCTAGCTACACAGCGTCATGGCTGAACAAGCCAGAGACGAAACGCAGACGAAACGCACTCGAGTCTATTTGGAGCCTGTTCTGCAAGCGCTGGGGGTTAGCCGTCTTCCTGGGGAGCCAACACTTGCACCCGCAGTTGGCCCTGGGCCAATTGCAGGGTCAGCTCGGCTCCGGGGGCGATCGCCCGGCTATCTCGCAGCACCTGACCATCGGCCTGGCGGGCGATGGCATAGCCCCGGGCCAGCACCGCAGCGGGATCGAGAGCGTCCAGCCGCTCCCCGAGGGCCTGACAGCGGGCCTGGGCCTGCTGCCAACCCCGGGCCCGCTGGGGCAACTCCCGCAATTGTTGTTTGAGGGTGGCTAATTGTTGCTCATGGCGGCTAAGGTGGCGCTGAAGGGCGACTAGTAGGGCATTTTGGCGCTGGATGTGCTCGCGATCGAGTTGCCCGTAGTCGGGAACGGCCAGTTCGGCCGCGGCTGTAGGGGTGTGGGCGCTGGCATCCGCCACGAGGTCCGCTAGGGCTTCGTCCCGCTGGTGGCCGATCCCGGCGATCACGGGTCGGCGGCAGTCGGCGATCGCCCGCACCACCCGCTCATCGTTGAAACAGGCCAGATCCTCCACGGCGCCGCCGCCCCGAGCCAGCAGGATCACCTCGGCGCGATCATCCCGCTCGACTCGGACCAAGGCCTGGACAATCGAGGGCGGCGCTAGCTCCCCTTGGACCAGAGCGGGGGATAGGAGCACCTGCAACCCCGGCGCCCGGCTGCTCAAGGTGCGCTGAATATCGCCCCAGGCCGCCGCCGTGGGGGAGGTGACGACGGCGATCGTGCGGGGCTGGGGGGGGAGAGGACGCTTGCGCTCGGGGGCAAAGAGGCCTTCGGCCGCGAGGCGATCGCGCAATTGCCGATAGCGCAGGGCCTGCAACCCTTCTCCGGCGGGCAACACCTGCACCACGGTCAATTGATACTCACCACGCTTGCCATAGAGCCGCACCTGACCGAGGGCGATGACCTGCTCGCCTCGGGTCGGCTGGCAGGTGAGCTGGTAGCGCAATCCTCCCCAGGCAACACAGCGGATCGAGGCACTGCCATCAGGCTCCGTCAGGGTAAAAAACAGACCACTGCGGTGATCACTGACGCTGGTCACTTCTCCCGTGACCCAAAGATTCCCCAAGCGGGGGTCTTCTTCTAGGAGCGATTTCAAATAGTCCGTCAAGCCAGCAACGGAGAGCGCGGTATCGAGCACAAGCGTTTCGGCACAACCAAAGCGTTTCCTATCCTAGCGAACTCCCGTACTCGGCCGCGGCTGCTTGCAGATATTGCTGGATCAGGGCCAGGGTTTGGTAGGCCTCCGTGCGGGAGCGCGCGGCGATCGCCAGCTTGCGTCGGGGGCAAGCATACACGGCCAACTGGGGCGGCAAGTCTGCGAGCACCGGATCGAGGGTGATGATGGTTTGGTAGGCCGCCGTATTCGCGCGCTGGGGGGCTGGTTGGATGTAGAGAGCGGTTACAGCGCTGAACTGATAGCGGGACTCGGCCCCGGCCTCGAGGATCGCGATCGCCCGCTGTTCCCGGTCAAAGGTGTAGGTGGTCGGCCCCTTGAGCCAAACCTGCCCCGAGACCAACAGCGTCCCCAGCCCGCCGAGCACCAGCAGCCCTTGGGTTGCCAAGTTCCCCGACTGCTCCCGCAGCCACCCCTCCCCCAAGCTCGCGCCTAGGGCGGCGAGAAAGCCCGCCCATACCAGAGGCCAGAAGGTGTGTTGCCGAGGGGGATAGTCCTGAAAGGTTAAACGCTCGGGACTTTGTTCAGCGATCTGCATAGAGGGGCAAAAGTCAGCGCAAGGAGGTCAACACAAGGAGCTCAGCAGCATCTAAGGCCTGCCCTATCCTAGCTGACCCGATGGTGATTCTACAAGCTTGGCCCCAGCCCCGGGTGAACGAAATCTTACGCGGTCAGGTCTTCAGGGTAGAAGTGGGGCGGCGGCGGCGCGATCGCCGTACCCGCTGGAGGAGCCAGAAGCCGAGGCCGTAGCTGCAAGTGGCCAGGACCAGACCCGAAAGGGTGCAGCCGAGGAAGAGGGTGAGCACAAAATCACCGCCGAGGTCGAGGAGTTGGCGGGACTGCCAGTCGATGGCGGCAGGGTCCAGCTCGCGACCGAGGAGACTCTGACCCAGGCGGAAATTGAACCAGTAGATGGGCACATAGGTGAAGGGATTGCTGATCCAGGTTCCGGCCGCAGCGGCGATTTTGTTGCCCCGAGCGGGGATGGCGATCGCGATACCCACGAGGGTTTGGAAGCCAAAGATCGGGAAGCAGCCGGCAAAGACTCCGGCCGCGAGGCCCCGGGCGATCGCCGCCGGGCTGCCCTGCAAGCGCAGGAAGCGGTAGTAGTAGTAGCGCAGGCGACGCTGCCAGACCGCTGTGGGGCGGCGGCGAGTGGGCGTCGGGGCGGGAGTTGAGGGCGGGGCAGCGGCGGGCATGGGTTATAAGGGAATTTTAACTCTCAGCATAGCGCGATCGCCCTCGCTCCGGGAGGCCTCAAATCGTCACGGGCGACTCAACATAGATCGTCGGTTCTTGAGTCGTGAACTCGAGGTTGTAGGTTGCCAGTTGCTGGGAAATATTGTCGTTGGCAATTTCCAACAAACGCTTCCGCAATTGGATCGAATTCTCACTGGAACCGAGGATAAAAAAGGTGACCCGAGCCCGCGAAACATTTTGCTCCTCCGGGGTCAAAAGCTGAATGCGAGTACTGCCAGGATCGATGCCGGTAATCGCATCCGTACAAGCCTTGACGACCTGCTGCACCATCGCCTGCTCCTCATCATCCAGGACCCGCGTGAAGTCCAGATAGAGCAGTACCATCACCTTCTTGCCCCGAGTAATGTTCTCAATTTCCACGTTGGCCATCTGAGAATTGGGCACGATCACCAGGGTACTTTTTGCGGCTGTGCGGATCTTGGTCGAGCGCAGGCCAATCGATTCGACCCGCCCATAGAGGCCATGGGGCAGGCGAATGTAGTCCCCCTTGACAAAAGGGCGATCGAGATAGATGACTACCGTGCCGATTAACTGGGAGAGGGCGCTTTGGGCTGCGAGGCCGAGGGTTGTGGCAGCGACCCCGATACCGGCTACCAGGCCAAAGATGTTGATTTGTTGGCTTTGGGCGAAGGCGATCGCCGCAAACACCCCGATCAGGACATTGACAATGGCTTCAACAGGGAGGATCAATTCATCGGCCTCGAGGCCCATTTTTTGCAGGGTGGCGATGCCGTAGCCCCGCACCAGTTGCCGGAAGACCCGCGACAGCAGCCAGGACAAACTGACGGTTACAGCCAAGTCGATCAGGGGTCGCAGCAGGGCGTAGAGGGCCGCATAGGAGGCCAACCAGACGAACGATCCCTGGAGCAAGACCAGGGTGGCAGCCGCCTTGATCGCCCCGCGAATCGGTTCAGCGACGGTGTGGTAGATGGCCTGGCCCTGCTTGGGCAAGCAGCGATCGCCCAGAAAACGGAGGATCATCGGGGTTAAGGAGCCCAAGAGGATTGCCCCCAGGGCAAATCCCAGGAAGATCAGGTAGCGAGGCAACCCTGAAGCTTCTAGCTCTTGGGGTAGGGTGTCCCATAGTTGCTGTGGGTTCATGGTAGCTAGCGGCGTCTAAATCAGGTGCATCTCACCTTGGCAACTCCCCTTCGCCCTACTTGGGAGAAGGGGCCGGGGGATGAGGGTCAATCAGCTTCGCCCTACTTGGGAGAAGGGGCCGGAGGATGAGGGTCAATCAGCCGGGTGCATCTACCTTAGCAACTCCCCTTAGCCCTACTTGGGAGAAGGGGCCGGGGGATGAGGGTCAATCAGCCTAACGGAGATCTACCCTCTAAATCGTAATCGGCGAGTCAACACTGATCGTCTGCTCCTCAAGATTAAAGCCAATCCCATACTCCCGCAGTTGCTGCCCAATACTTTGGTTGGCAGCGTCCAATAGTTGCCGCCGTAGATCCATCGAGACTTCTCCCGAGCCGAGGATAAAGAAATTGATCTGAGCCCGAGTTTTGGGTTCAGATTCGTTCGTGATGACATCGTTAAAGCTAACATCTGTGTTCCGGGAATCGATGCCAAAAATATCCACCGTGCTACTGAGAATGATCTGCCGAATCAGGGCCTTTTCTTCCAGAGGAATGACCCGATCAAAGGTGAGATAGGTCAGCAAGATCGACTTCTTCGCCCCGGTGAAGTTTTCAATATTGACTTGGGTGAGGGAGCTGTTGGGAATAATCGTCAATGTGCCTTTGCCCGAGGTGCGGATTTTGGTGGAGCGCAGCCCGATCGACTCGACGCGGCCAAACGTGCCATCGGGAAGGCCGATGTAATCATCGACCACAAAGGGGCGGTCAATGTAGATCACGATGCCCCCCAGAAATTGCTCTAAGGTCTTCTGGGCGGCGAAGGCGATCGCCAAGCCCCCCACCCCCAAGCTCGCGATCAGGCCGAAGATATTCACCTGATGCGCTTGGGCAAACAGGATGATCAGGGTCACAATCACCACGGCATTGGAGACCAGCTTGGCGACGATCAGCAGTTCGCTGTTGACTTTACGGCGGTTCTGAATAGACGCATCTAGGAGGTAGTTGCCAAAGAACTGTTCCGAGAGCCTGAAACCAAGCCAGGCGATAAACAAGGCGGTTCCCAAACCGATGATCAGTTCAACATATTGGCCCCAGGCGGGCAGAAATTCCAGATTCAGCAGCATCAGGTCGAGGATGACCAGTAGCGTGGCGATCGCCAACCCCTGCTGATGGGGCGTCACGACGAGCTGATAAAGCCGCTTGAACTGAGGGGAGAGGCGCTCTTGGAAGCGACGCTGGAGGCGCTGGCTGAGGAGAACCAGCGTGATCATGCCGACGGCGATCGCCACCGCCAGCAGGCTATAGGTGATCACCTTGCTGCTCGTGGCGATCTGGTCGAGGGTCTCGATGGCGGCGTTGGCGGCAGCCTTAGCCTTTTGGGCAGCGGCTGATTCGGTCGCGGGAGCCTCAGCCGCTGCCTGGAGGAAATAGCGCGGGTGCATAGGGATTCGGCGATGCTGCTGTTCTCAGGCTAACAGCTCAACCGACCCCAGGGCCGCCCGGGGCCAGGCGGTCAAAACAAATCGTAGTTCACCGAAAAGTAGAAGCCGCTTTCTTGGAGTGTGCGGCGGCTTGAGCCGAGATCGACTAGGGGCCAGCCCCAGTCAAGCCGTCCGGTCAAACGCTCCCAGGCCCGGAAGCGGAGCCCCAGGCCCAGGCTGAAGATTGTCGAGGTGGCCAGCTCTAGTTGCGACCGATTCCAGACCGTACCGAAGTCAAAAAACGGTGCGACCTGGAGCACGGCCTGCCACTCTGGCACTTGCAGGACCGGCAGCCGCACCTCCGCCGAGGCAAACAAGCCGCTGTCGGCGAGCAAGACATCCTGACGGTAGCCGCGCACCGTTCCCACTCCCCCCAGGGCAAATTGCTCAAAGGGGAGCAGGGGTCGATCGGCCAGTTGTCCCTCGAGGCGGAGGAGGAGCAGGGTTTCTGGAGCCAGCAGGCGCAGGTACTGGGCCTGGCCGCGCCAACTGAAGAAGCGAGAATCGGGGGGCTGGGGGTTGCGGGTCGCCCCGAGGGCCTCGAGGCCGAGGCTGAACTGGGAGCGCAGGGCTAAGACATCGCGATCGCTCCGCTGGGAATACTCCTGCACCAGTCGCAAGGCGGTGGCGGTGGTGCGGCCCTCCAGGTCGGCCCCGGGCGCAAAAGGGAAGCCCCCGATGTTGTCCAGGCCCAGGAAGGTTTGGCTCTGCTGCCAGGAGGCCGTCAGCCCGAGGGCTAGCTCCGTTGTTGGAGTCTGCCAGACGGGCTGCCGGTAGATGAGCTGGTAGCTGGGGGCGATCGCCGTGATGTCGAGAATGTCAAAGGGGCGTTCGATGATCTGGCTCTGGCTGCGGGAGTGGCTCAGGGTCAGCGTGCCGTTGCGGGGGTTCAGGGGCAGGGTGTAGCTGAGGTTGTCCAGGGCGTTGCTGCCCTCAGTGCTGATATAGCCGACGGAGAATTGATCGCCCAGGCCGAGGAGATTTTGGTGGCTGAAGCGGGCGAGGCGGCGCACACTGCCCACACTGGGCGATCGCTGGTTGTCCAGGGTCAGGGAGGCGCTCACAGCCGGGGCTTCCTCAATTTGCACCAGCAACAGGCTGCGTCCCGGCCGGGTTCCCGCCGCCAGCTCAACGGCCAAGTTCGCAATCAGGGGATCGAGTTGCAGCAGTTGCAGGGCCTGGAGCAGGCGGTTCTGGTTCAGGGGCGGCTGAACCCCCAGTCCCAGGCGGCTGCGGACATAGCCGGCCCCGAGGCGCTGGAGGCCGCTAATTTCAATGTCCTCCACCTCCCCCTCGACGACCTGCACCTGCACCACGCCCTCGGTCAAGGTCTGTGGCGGAATGAAGGCCCCGGAGGTAATATAGCCCTGCTGGCGATAGAAGTCGGTGATGACGGTTTGGACCTCTAACAGGCTGGCAAAACTTAGGGGCCGGCTGGTGTAGGGCGCTAACAGGGTCGTGAAGTCGGCACTACTGAAGATGGTGCTGCCCAGAACCAAAAACTGCTCCACCACAATCTCGCCAGGAATGTCCTCGGGACGAGGCAAGTCAGGGTCCGGGGCCGTGGGAAAGCGCAACAGGTCCTCGAGGGGAGGCAGGGGCTCGCCTTCCGGGAGAGGCTCACGGCTGGGAGGGACGAGTTCGAGAGGGGGCGGGGTTTGGGCGATCGCGGCGGCGGTGGTCAGCAGCACCAGGGTGGCGATCGCGGCCGTGATCCCTGCCAAGCTCAGGCCAGTCAGCCGGCCATTAGGGCGGTAGAAGGCGGTAACATCCACAGGGTTGACTCAGGAGTGGGGGTCACGGCCGGCCCTTCCCGGTCGGCCCGATGAGGATACGGTTAAACCTCGCCAGGATCAGGATTAACCTTGACCAGGGCCAAAATCCAGGAGCAGCCAGTTCTTAAGGGGCAAGGGTGTCAGGCCTTGAGGTTAGGGTCTCGCTTCATCTACCCTAGTCGCTGGAGCTTACTGACTGATTGTTAAGATTGTGCCGGACCGTCAGCGCTGGCCGAGCAAACCACGGGGAGAATTGGTGTGCTACGGGGGTGTTCTGGCTCGACACCCCTCGGTTTACCCCTATTCCTTCAGGGAGATGTAGCTAATTTAGCAAGGCTTTATACTACTCAAAGTCTAGCGTGACCACTGACGTATACATTATGAAACTTCGACTTTTTGCAGTCCTCACCCTGGGAGTGTTCGCCGCTGGAGTGGCGATCGCCCGGGCTCAGACTCCCATCGGCAACCTCCAGCGCCAGGCCGGCACGACGATTTCGGGAACCGTCCAGAGCGTCGTCGGCAACGAATTTATCTTATCCGACGGGACTGGGGAAATCATTGTTGATGCTGGCCCGCGCTGGTATCACTCGATCAATGTGCAGCCTGGGGAGCGCCTGACGGTCGTGGGCGAATACGATGACGATGACTTCGACGCTTTTCGCATCATCCGGGCAAACGGCGAAACCCTGATCATCCGCGAAGGTCCCGGCCGCCCCCCTTGGGCTGGTGGCCGGCCTCGCCCCCCGCAGCGCTAGTCCCCCGGGATGACTCCTCCCGGACCCCGGCCAACAAAAATCCGCCGGGCTCAGGGCTAGCGGCGGATCATGGCTTATGGGGATTTCGGAGTGAGGAAGGGTGTGCAGACGCTAGAGATTGAGCGACAGATTGACGTTGTAGGGATCGGTCCTCCGCAGCAACGCCTCCCAGGTTGCTGCACCCACCACACCATCAACCCGCAGATTCGCGAACTCTTGCAGCTCGCGCACGGCGTCTTGAGTGGCGCGGTCGAAGATCCCATGCACATCCCCCGCTAGGAATCCGTCGGCCTGGAGTATTTGTTGCAGGCGGCGGACAGCGGGGCCGCGTTCGCGCAGCGTCCCGGAGGGATTATCGCCCAGCCGCAGGCTCGGCGTGGCGATGTAGGCACGGTTTGCCAATGGTCCGGTGGAGGGAGCTGCTAGGAACTGGGCTTGAGCGGCTGGAGCCGTCAGCAGAGCTACCACCACCGTGATGCCGCTGAGGGCGGCAAGAGACGAACTAGCGAAACCCTGCGGAGTCATGACGCAAAACCTCTTGCGAATGCACAACTCTAGGATGGCAGGCGGCTCCCAGCCGGGGAAAGATCAAGTTACGATCGGCAGTCGTGAACCTGCCGATCGTTTCGGAGGACGAGGTGATCCAATTGCGTGAGCCGTCTAGCGGGAGCATGGTTGCCCAGCGAGTCCTGCTCGCCGGCTGGCAACCCTAAGCTCAACACGGGGGAATCACGGGGACTCTAGGCCTCTAAGCCCTGGAGCGCCTGATCCACTTGGGCGCGAACGATCTGAGCCGACTGGGCCAACAGCGCCTGCTCGGCCGCCGTTAGCTCTACCTCGATAATCTGTTCAATCCCCCCTCGCCCTAAGCGACAGGGTACGCCCAGGAATACATCCTGGAGGCCGTATTCCCCGCGCAGGTAGACGGCTGCGGGGAGGAGGCGCGATTGGTTCTGGGCGATCGCCGCCACCATGGTCCAGGCGGCCGAGGCCGGGGCATAGTAAGCGCCCCCCCGTTGGTAAAGCTGCACCAGCTCCGCCCCCGCGTGGCGGGTGCGCTCGTTGAGGCGGTGGAGGGTGGCCGCATCCAGAAACTGGCTCAGGGGCAGGCCGCGCACGGTGCAATAGCGGGGCAGGGTCAGCATTAGGTCGCCGTGACTGCCGAGGACACAGGTACTGACATCGGCGATCGCCACCCCTAGCTCATGGGCAATAAAGGCTTGCAGGCGGGCCGAGTCCAGCACCCCCGCCATGCCAAAGACGCGCTCGGCTGGTAAGCCCGTCACTTGCCAGGCCACATAGACCATGGCATCGAGGGGATTGGTCACTAGCATCACTAGGGCCTCGGGGGACTGGGCGATCGCCTGCTCCGCCGCCGCCGCCACGATCCGCGCATTCACTGGCAGCAAGTCCTCGCGGCTCATCCCCGGCTGCCGGGGCTTCCCGGCCGTAATCACGATCAGATCACAGCCCGCCGTATCTACGTAGTCATTGGTGCCGACCAATTGGCGATCGTGCCCCTCCAGGCCCCGCGCTTGCAGCAGGTCAAGGGCGATCGCCTGAGGCAGTCCCGGTACAATATCCAGAAGCACCACATCAGCAATATTTTTCTCCACCAGCCGTTGCGCCAGGGTACTGCCCACTTTGCCCGCACCGATGACGCAGACGCGAAAGGCTGTAGGAGAGCGAGGCGGCAGGGGTAAAATCGTCATGGTAACGGCTGAGGCCAAACAACCTTTCTAGGATAACCCGGCTGATTCTCCGTCAGCCCCCTCAGGTTGCAGACATCCAGATCGGTTCCTGATCCGGTTCAGAGCTACTGAACAATGAATGATATGATTTGAAGCTCAATTCCTGCGCCGTGATGTCAAGGCGGGCCGCATCAATGCCAGACGTTTGTATCCCATCAAACAGCATCTATACCTAACATCCCAGACAATTGTAAGCTCGATGCAAGCACGCTCTAGCGGCAAGTATTTTCAGTGATTGATATCCTGTGGCTGATCGTTAGCTCTGGCCTGGTTTTTCTCATGCAACCAGGCTTCATGTGCCTGGAATCAGGACTGACGCGCTCCAAAAACAGCATTAACGTTGCCGTTAAAAACCTCGCAGACTTCTGCGTCTCGGCCGCACTTTTCTGGGCCTTTGGCTATGCGTTAATGTTCGGAGCCTCTCAGGTCGGGTGGCTAGGCGCCTCACGCTTTTTCCCTGATCTGGACGACTCCGCCGAGCTAGCCGCCTTTTTCCTGTTCCAGACCATGTTTTGCAGCACGGCCACCACCATTGTGTCCGGAGCCGTGGCCGAGCGGATACGATTCAAGGCCTATATGCTGACAGCGGCCCTCACCTCCGGCTTGATCTACCCCCTCTTCGGCCACTGGGTCTGGAATGGGCTTGAGGCCGACCGTATCCTAGGCTGGCTTGGGGCCCTGGGCTTTGTGGACTTTGCCGGCTCCACCGTGGTCCACAGCATCGGTGGCTGGGTTGCCCTAGCGGCCCTGCTGGTGATTGGCCCTCGCCTCGGCCGCTTCCCCCCCGGCCAACCGATGCAGCGCTTTTCGGGCTCGAGCTTGCCCCTCTCGGTGCTAGGAGCGATGCTGCTCTGGTTTGGCTGGCTGGGTTTCAATGGTGGCAGCACCCTAGCGCTGAACGACCAGGTTCCCCACATCTTGATCAACACCGTCCTCGCCGGAGCGGCTGGCACGATCGTCGCCGCCCTCCTGAGTTGGCAGCGAAGCAAGCTGCCCGATGTCGGGTTGATGGTCAATGGCTCGATCGCGGGCCTGGTTGCGATTACCGCCTCCTGCCACGCGGTCAGTACTCCCCTAGCGGTGATCATTGGCGGGATCGGCGCGGCCGTGATGCTTTTGGTGGTCTACGGCCTGCGCCGTTGCCGCATTGATGATGCCGTGGACGCGGTAGCGGTCCATGCGGGCGCGGGGGCCTGGGGAACCTTGGCGGTGGGGCTCTTTGGTGATCTGGAACAACTGGGCACTGGGCTGACTCGGTACGGCCAAATCGGGGTGCAGCTCGTGGGCATCGTCACAGGGTTTGTCTGGGCCTTTGGCCTCACTTGGCTGCTGTTGAGTAACCTCAATCGCTGGCTACCCCTGCGGGTCTCGAAGGAGGCGGAAGAAATCGGGCTGAATGTCGCGGAGCATGGAGCCCGGACGGAGACTTACGATCTCTTTCGGGTCATGGATCAGCAGGCCGAAACCCGGGATCTCAGCTTGCGTGTTCCCGTGGAGCCTTTTACCGAGGTGGGCCATATTGCGGCCCGCTACAACCAGGTTATGGAGGCGATGCAAGAGGCTGTGACTCGCACGGAGGCCATCGTGCGGACCGCAACGGATGCCATCATCACCTTTACAACACCGACGTTGGCAATTCTCACGGCCAATCCCAGTGCTGAGTCTGTGTTTGGCTATGCCAGCGCTCGCCTCTGCCAAATGGCGATCCCTGACCTCATTGGCTGGCCGATAGAGTGGGGGGGCGCTACTGCGGTCGGGGCCTTGAGCGATCGCGCCGCCCTGCTGGCCCGACTGCTCAGCCCCGGCCAGCATGAGGTCATCGGCCGCCGGGCGGATGGCTCCGTGTTTCCGGTGGAAGCGACGGTGACTCGGGCTGAACTAGGCGATCGCGCCTTTTACACCGGCACCTTCCGCGACATCACGGAGCGCAAGCAAGCGGAAGAAGCCATCCGCCAACGCCAACGCAGTGAAGAGCTTGAGCAAACCCTTGCTCAGCTCCGTCAAGCTCAATCCCAACTGATCCAAAGTGAAAAGATGTCCAGCCTCGGTCAAATGGTGGCCGGCGTTGCCCACGAAATCAATAATCCGGTCAACTTCATCTACGGCAACCTTGCCTATGCCAAGTCCTACACCGCCGACTTGTTACGCCTCGTTGAAGTCTACCAACAGGCGGTTCTCGATCCACCCCCCGAGCTACGCGATGAAATTGAGGCGATTGAGCTGGAATTCCTGAAGGAAGATTTACCCAAGTTGCAGGACTCCCTCCTCGTCGGCGCTGAACGCATCCGTGAGATCGTCCAATCCCTCCGCACTTTCTCTCGCCTCGATGAAGCTGAAGTGAAGCAGGTGGATATTCACGAAGGCCTCGACAGTACCCTGATGATTTTACAAGGACGGTTGAAAACTTCGGTCCTGCGGCGCAACCGCGAAGGCCTCCCCATTGACATCATTCGCAACTACGGCCTCCTGCCCCAAGTTGAGTGTTACGCGGGTCAGCTCAATCAGGTGTTCATGAACCTCCTCAGCAACGCGGTCGATGCCCTAGAGGAAGCGTGGCAACAGGGCAAAGAGGTGGTAGATAACGACAATGGCGCTGGGCCATCCTATGGTCCCAGAATCACCATCCGCACGGCTGTTCTGGATGATCACTGGATTGAGATTGCCATCGGTGACAATGGCAACGGTGTTCCTCCTGAGATTCTCCCCAAGCTGTTTGACCCCTTCTTCACCACCAAAGAGGTGGGCAAGGGAACCGGCCTCGGCCTCTCGATCAGCTACCAGATCGTGGTCGATCGCCACGGCGGCCGCATGGAGTGCCAGTCTCAGCCCGGGCAGGGGGCAACGTTCTGCCTCCAGATCCCGGTCCGGCAGCCCGCTGTTTAATCACGAATATCGAGGGGCCATGCTCGGATTTGCCGCAATCGCTTGGGAGCGTTCTGCGGCGATCGCCCTCCAGGCCGGGGACCGAGGCTACGCCCTCCCTCTCAAGCGCTCTTCCCAGAGCGGGAGAGGGACTTTGAGATCGTTTTGTAGAATTGGTGCAAGGGCTGTCGGTGGACCGGGTAGCCTCATTCCCAACTAAACTAAGCGCAGATCACGGATAACAATAACGGTGCAATTCCAACTCCGCCGCCGCTTGCAACTACTCCTGCTCCTTTTGCCCGGAACTGCCTGGCTGCTGCTCTTCTTCCTCGCTCCCCTCGGCATCGTGCTGCTTTACAGCTTCCTGGAGCGGGGGACCTATGGCGGCGTCCAGTGGCAATGGACCCTGGAAAATTACCAGCGCCTGTTTGACCCGATCTACGGGGTTGTCTTTTGGCGATCGCTTCAGCTCGCCCTGTTCACCACCCTAGCCTGTTTGCTGGTTGGCTATCCCCTCGCTCTGTTCACCGCGACGCGATCGCCCCGCTGGCGCAACACCCTGCTGTTACTGATCATCATTCCCTTCTGGACGAACTTCCTGGTGCGGATCTATGCGTGGGTCGTATTGCTCCGGAGTGAAGGCGTGATCAACG
Source organism: uncultured bacterium (assembly GCA_964397305.1). Taxonomy (GTDB): domain Bacteria; phylum Cyanobacteriota; class Cyanobacteriia; order Cyanobacteriales; family Spirulinaceae; genus JAAUTY01. The sequence continues at coordinate 13,935 of CAYNIP010000038.1, read as the reverse complement.
TCCTGCTCCAGAGCCTCCACCTGGTTGACGAACCCCTGAACCTGCTCTTCAACTCCTTCGCCGTCGGTGTCGGTCTGGTCTATGGCTACCTCCCCTTCATGGTCTTACCTCTCTATGCCAGCATTGAGCGCTTGGACTTCTCCCTCCTAGAGGCGGCCCAAGATCTCGGAGCCAATGACCTCCGCACCTTTTGGCGCATTGTGCTGCCTCTGACCCGGCGGGGCATCGTTGCGGGCTGTCTGCTAGTCTTTATCCCCGCTGTTGGTGAGTTTGTGACCCCGGATATTCTCGGCGGTGCTCGGGCGATTATGATGGGTAACTTGGTGCAGAACCAATTTCTCGCCGCCCGCGACTGGCCCTTTGGCTCGGTGCTGTCGATGGCCATGATGGCGATTGTCCTCGTGCCCATCCTGGTGTACTTCCGGGTGGGCGATCGCCAGGCTTCCTACTAAAAAATCCACCCTCAATTTCCTAGCTCCCAGCGCGCCCATGACGGCTCCCCCAACGACCCCCTCCCGCTTCTACGACCTCGCCCTCCGGTGGGCCGGTCGCGGCTGCCTCTGGAGCATCTCCGGGTTGGGACTGCTGTTTCTCTACCTGCCGATCGCAATCCTAGTGCTCTACTCCTTCAACAACTCGCGGCTCAACGCTGTCTGGCGGGGCTTTACCCTCGATTGGTATCGCGCCCTGTTTGCCGCCGTGGGAGTTCGTGCCGGCGGCGCCAATGTGCTGGTCTGGGACGCCCTAGGGAATAGCTTGGTCGTGGGGGCGATCGCCACCTTGGTAGCCACGGTCCTAGGAACCGCCATCGGCCTCGCAATGGAGCGCTTCCGCTTTCGCGGCCGCACGCTCATGGAAGCGCTTCTCTTCCTGCCAATCATCATCCCCGACATCACCATGGGGATCTCCCTCCTCGTGTTCTTCAGCCTCATCTTTCAGCTCCTAGGGCAACTCACCGGCCTACGGTTAGTCCTAGGCCTACCCACCGTGATCGCCGGTCACGTAGCCTTCAACATCTCCTATGTAGCCGTCGTCGTTCGAGCCCGGATCGCAGAACTCGATCCCAGCCTGGAGGAAGCCGCCTTAGACTTAGGAGCCAATGAGTGGCGAGCCTTCTGGCGAATCACCTTGCCGCTCATTGCCCCCGGCGTCCTGAGTGGTGCTCTCCTCGCCTTCACCTTATCCCTGGATGATTTTGTGATCACGTTCTTCACGGCCGGGGTCGGGACAACGACACTACCCGTCTTTGTCTACGGCATGATTAAAACGTCAGTAACCCCCGAGATCAATGCGATCTCCACCCTGATGCTAGTGGCGTCCCTGGGAATTGTCTTGACCTCCCTCGCGCTGCAACAACATCGCTCGCTACAATGAGCCCAGCATCGTAAACTCTGCCGGGGGGCTGAGTTTACTGGATTGCGCTAGCAGTTAACGATTTATCGGGAGCGGCCCATGAGACGATTGTTGGTTTTTGCCCTGCTATTTGTACTGGGAGTTGCGATCCCCGTCGGGTGTAGTAACAATGTTCCCGGAGGAGCCGAGAGCGAGGGAGGCAGGCAAGTCCTGAGTATTTACAACTGGTCTACCTATATTGACGAGGAGACGGTTCCGGAGTTTGAGCAGAAGTTTAACGCCCAAGTTCAGTACGACACCTTTGAGAGCAACGAAGCACTCCTCGCCAAGATTCAACCTGGCAATCCCGGCTATGACATCGTTGTGCCGACGGGGGATTTTGTGGCGGGCATGGCCGCAGAGGGACTCTTGCTAGAGCTAAACCATGACAATATTCCCAACCTCAAGCATCTTGACCCCGCGTTTGTCGATCCGCCCTTCGACCCCGGCAATCAGTACAGTGTTCCCTACCAGTGGGGCACGATTGGCATCGGCTACAACCTGAAGCGAACCGGGGAAGAGATCACCAGTTGGGGACAGATTTTTGACTCCAAGTATGCCGGTCGCGTGGCTCTGATGGAGGACTCCCGAGCAATGTTGGGAGCGGTCTTAATCCACTTGGGCCATGACCCCAACACCGTCGATCCCGAAGAACTGGAGGAAGCCAAGGAGTTTTTGATCGGTCATCGGGATGTGATCGCGACTTTTGCACCGGATACTGGTCAGGATTTGCTCGATCAGGGGGAGGTTGATATTGCGGTGGAGTGGAGCGGCGATATTTTCCAACTCATGGAAGAGAACGAAGATATTCGCTATACGATTCCTGAGGAAGGGACCATCATTTGGACCGATAATCTGGTGATTCCCAAAGGAGCCCCCAATCAGGAGCTGGCGGAACAGTTTATTAACTTCACCTTAGAGCCGGAGGTCTCAGCGCGGATCTCGAACTATGTCAAGTTTGGGACGCCGAACCGAACGGCCATTGAGCAAGGTCTAATCGACAAGGCTGACCTAGAGAATCCGGCGATTTATCCGCCCCCGGAGAAGTTTGTACGGCTGAAGTATGCGGATGATCTCGCTGAAGCAACCTCCCTCTATGATCGGGTCTGGACGGAGCTGAAGGTGGCGATTGGGAAATAGTGATCGGGAGTACAGCTTGTTCAGCAATCCCTTAAGACGGGCCCTCACCCTAAATCCCTCTCCCAGCGCGGGAGAGGGATTTTGAGCTTGTTTTGCATAATTCGTGAAAGGGCTTTATCCTGGGTGCATCTCACTTTGGAGACTCCCCTTCGCCCTACCTGGGAGAAGGGGCCGGGGGATGAGGGTAAACTTGCTTAACTGAGATGTACCCTTTATCCTCCCTCGACAGCCCTCTTCCTGATTGCCTGGCCCGAAGCCTGAAGTCCTTGATAGTCGGTAGGCTGGGTTGATGCAGGCCATCTAACGCGATTCTGGCGCTGGGTTTGGTGAGGCTCTACCCAGCCTGCGGTCAAGATGCCCCGGAGCGGGAAGGGTGTAGTTTCAAGGAATAAAGCCAGAAGACCTGTGGAGATAAGAGCGACAAGCGCTAGAGCAGCTAGAGCCCGACAAACGAGTTGCAGCGAGTGCTAGAGCGGCAAAAAGTTGTGCCGAGACAGAACAACCGCATCGAGCATGAGCTGCTTGGCTGTTGCGGCTCGCGATCGCGCTTGAGATGTTTGGTGGCCTGAAGGCAGCGGCAGTCGCCAGAGATGCTCCGGCCCTCCAGCCCAGCTATCGTATAGGTAAGCACTTGGAATGCGCCATGACGCTTGCACCCTCCCAATGCACGGTTGACCCCTTTTATCCCGATTCAGACGGCAAACCCATGGCCGAAAGCGATCCGACTCGCAACTACCTGATTTACGCGGTTGAGGTACTGAAGCTGCACTTTGCCGAGCGCCCCAATGTCTATGTCTCTGGCAACCTGTTCATTTATTACGAGCAGGGCGTGAAGGACGCCGTGGTGTCGCCGGATGTGTTTGCGGTCTTTGGGGTGGAGAAGCGCGATCGCAAGAGCTACAAGGTCTGGGAAGAAGGCGGCATGACGCCGGACTTCATCCTCGAAATCACCTCAGAATCAACCCGCCGCACGGATCAGGTCGAGAAGCGGCGCATCTATGCGGAGCTTGGCGTTGCTGAATACTGGCAGTACGACCCGACCAGCGATTATCTCGACCCGCCTTTGCAGGGTTTGCGACTGGTGGCAGGCGAGTACGAACCAATGGCCGCCGGTGGCCATGGCAGCGGCGCGGTGGCGATCCGCTCGACGGTGCTGGGGCTGGAACTGCGCTTAGAGGGCGGGCGCTTGCGCTTCTACGACCCAGCGACGGGGGAATATCTGCTCAGTCACAGTGAGGAACGCGCCGCTCGTCAAGCGGCGGAGGCGGAGCGCCAAGCGGAACGCGCTGCCCGTCAAGCGGCGGAGGCGGAGCGCCAACAGGTGCTCGAGAGCCTATTGGATGCGGCGGAGCAGTTGCTGGCGACGGGGATGACGGTTGAGGCGGTGGCGGCGCTCCTCAAGCTGGAGGCGGACGATTTGTGGGAGCGGCTGGGTGGTTTGGATGTCTAGATGCTTGGAGCTGCCTCGCTCATGACGGCTCCCTGTAGCGCTGCCAGCCCCTGAGTCAACGCGGCTCTAGGCCCATTCCAAGGCGGACAAAATCCGCCACCCCTACCCCAAAAACTGCCCGACAAATCCCCCGATACTACTCCTAAACCCGTTGTCACCCCGGCAAAGACTCGCTCAACGGCGCCAGCTTCTCGCCCTCCGCCTTGAGCGGCAGGCTACAGCTCCCAGTCGGAAAATTTAGCCGCGATCAGCTCCTCAAGCCCAGCCTCCCGGAGCACTTGGCTCCAGAGTCCGGCCAAGTTGCCATCTTCGGGGGCTTGCCGATACAGCTCCGCGACCTGAGCCACGAGATCCTGCCAGAGCCCTAGTTCAGCATAGGCGAGGGCGCGCTGATAGGGGTCTAAGCCTTCTAAGCGGGCTGCCTGCGCGGGTGGCAGGGGTAGCCGCTCGAGGGGGCCGTTGACGTAAATATCGACGCCGCGATCCTGGGGGTCGCAGACGAGGGCGAAGTACCAAGTATAGCGCTGATCGGGTTCGAGGGCGGGCATTCCTTCCATGCGATCCAGAGGCAGGGCGATCAGTCCCACTTGACCCGTGAGTTCAAACTCTAGCTCGTAGACGAGCTGTTCGTTCTCATCTAGGAGCCAAAAATCAGCCGTGGTCGCTGTGGTTTCTGGCAGATAAAACCAGAGAGTCGGATAGGCTGCTTGGGTCTGGCCTGGGTGGGCGGTGGTGGCGGGGAGCAGGGCGGTCAGGGGGATGGCTCCTTGGGTCGCCTGAGCACATTGGCCCCGCACTCCGGAGGAGGTGGTGTCGCCGGCGTCCCTCCCGACGTTGCGCGGGACGACGGACCGCGATCGCTGACTGAGAAGCAAGGGTGCGGCTGCCGTACTTCCCGAGCAGCTGGCAAGGGCGATCGCCAAAAGGCCGGCGCCGATCACCCCTCTGAAATAATGATGTTGCGTGCCCATCCGTCTATCTCCCGCTCTGTGACTACCGATATTTTGCGCTGGGAACTTTGGCTCCAGACAACAGCCGATAGGGCCATCGCTTACCCTCTATCATGATCGGTTTTACTCAATCCTTCACCCCCAGTTCTGATCGGTCAGGATGATGGCTGCTCGTTTAGGACTGGGAGGCCACGGCGATGAACTCCAGGTAACGATTGGTCAAGTCCTTCACCGCTAAGTCGATGAATTCCCGGCCGTGTTCCGGGGTCGCTAGGGCGGGATTGGAGCCCATGCGGCCGTCGGGGTAGCGCTGGCGGAAGTCGGCGGCGCTGTAGATACGATAGCCGCCGGGGGGATTGGGCGCTAGGTTCCCCGACTTGATGGCAGCCGCATAGACGTATTGGGTCACGGCGATCTCGCTGGGGGTAGCGTGGGAGCCTTCTTGATCGCCGTAGAGTTCCTGGGCCCGCTTGTACACCGAGGGGCTCATGAACCAATTTCCCACTTGGCACTGGACGCGATCGCCCCCGGGGAGCCCAATGCTGCTTAGATAGTAGTAGGTCTCGGCAAAGGCTGCTTTGAGGGTGGCAATGTTGCCGCCGTGGCCATTGATCCAAAAGAAGCGCTCAAACCCGGCCCGAGCCAGGGAGGTGACATAATCTTTAACAACTTGAATGAGCGTACTCGGCTGGAGGCTGATCGTGCCGGGAAAAGCAGTGTGATGCAGGGCCATGCCCACATTGACCGTTGGGCCGACGAGGGCTTGAGCGGCTTCCCCGACCCCCTGGGCGACGACCTCGGCGCAAATCGCATCGGTCCCAATCACGCCCGTGGGGCCGTGCTGCTCGGTAGACCCAATGGGAATGATGATGCCTCGGGATTGGGTCAAGTAGGCTTCCACTTCAGTCCAAGTGCTGAGCTGGAGTTGCATGGCGCGGCGTTCCAGTAATTTACTGCCTTACCTTAACAAGTTCTGCACGGAGACCAGGGTTTGGATTGCTCTATTCGCTCATAACGTTTTACTGTATAAGTTGGCTTAGCAATGCACGCGCGTTCTCATCATGCTGTCGCTAGATATACCGAAAACCCCGACGAACTCTGACCTGGCGCCAGCGACCCAAATCCTGGTGGTGGAAGACGAAGACTTGATCCGGGAAATGATCGTCCTCGCCCTGCGAGAACAGGGCTACGAGGTGGCGATCGCCGGGGATGGTCGCACCGCCCTCAGTCTGATCCAAGGCAACGAAGCGGCCCCGGAAAACTCCTTTGACTTGATCGTGCTTGACCTGATGTTGCCCCAAGTGAATGGGCTGGACATCTGCCGCCTGCTGCGCTATCAGGGCAATACGATTCCCATTCTGATTCTCAGCGCGAAGGCCAGCGAGACGGATCGCGTGCTGGGCCTGGAGGTGGGGGCTGATGATTATTTAACCAAACCCTTTAGTATGCGCGAACTGGTCGCCCGCTGCCGGGCTCTCCTGCGCCGCCAGCGCTTCACCAGCTTGCTACAAACCCCCGTGCTGCACTTCAAAGACATCACGCTCTCGCCAGAGGAATGCCGCGTGACGGTGCGGGGGGAGGAAGTCGCGCTTTCACCGAAAGAATTCCGCCTGCTGGAACTCTTTATGAGCTATCCCAAGCGGGTGTGGTCTCGAGAACATCTGATCGATCAGATCTGGGGCCCCGATTTCCTCGGCGACACGAAGACGGTGGATGTCCACATCCGCTGGCTACGGGAAAAACTCGAGGAAGATCCCAGCAAACCTCGTTACATTGTCACGGTACGCGGCTTCGGCTACCGTTTCGGCTAGCGGAGCTAGCCTGGGACTGAGGGCATCTCCCTTTGGAGACTCCCCTTCGCCCTACCTGGGAGAAGGGGTCGGGGGATGAGGGTAAACTGGTCTAACTGAGATGCACCCCTTGGGACCCCCTTGGAGAAAGCGCGATGCTGCACGGTTTCATTCCTCCAGAACGTTTTTTCCCCTATCTGACTTGGACGGAGATCGAGGCCATGCCCGACCGGGATCAGGTCGTGTTGGTGCAACCGGTGGGGGCAATCGAGCAGCATGGGCCCCACCTGCCCCTAGCGGTGGATACGGTGTTGGGCACGGGGGTGTTGGGGCGGGCCCTGGCCCAGTTGGATGCGGCGATCCCGGTCTATGCTCTGCCGCCCCTCTGTTATGGCAAGTCCAATGAGCATTGGCACTTTCCCGGGACGGTGACGCTCTCGGCGGCGACCTTGCTAGCCGTGCTGAAGGAGGTCGGGGCGAGTCTCTACCGGGCCGGCTTCCGCAAGCTGATCCTGTTTAATTCCCACGGCGGCCAGCCTCAGGTGCTGGAGATTGCGGCTCGGGATCTGCACCAGGAGTGTGGGGATTTTTGGGTGTTCCCCTTCTTTGCTTGGCGTGGGCCGACGGTGGCCGGGGAACTGTTTAGTGAGCGGGAGTTGGCGGAGGGGATTCATGCCGGGGCTATGGAGACCAGCGCGATGCTGGCCCTGCTGCCGGAGTGGGTGCGGCTGGAGCGGGCGGTCTGTGAGTTTCCGCCGCCGTTGCCGGCCGACAGTTGGCTGAGCTTGGAGGGGGCGTTTCCCTTTGCCTGGACGATGCGGGATCTGAGCCGCAGTGGGGTGCTGGGGGATGCGACGGCGGCGACGCGGGAGAAGGGCGATCGCCTGCTCCAGTCGGCGGCCGACAGTTGGGTAGAAGTGCTGCGCCAAGTCTACGAGTTTCAGCCCCCCAGCCCTAGGCCTCCGGCTTGACCTGAAGGACCACGAGGGTCATATCGTCGTCGTTGTGGCTGCCGGGGCCGATGAACTGGCGCACGGCGGCAAAGAGGTGCTCGAGGATGGCCGGGGGCGGGTAGCCCTGCTCGCAGGCCCACTGGAAGGCGGCGAGGAGGCGGTCTTCATCGAAGCGATCGCCATCCTGGCTGACGGCATCGGTGAAGCCATCGGTGTAGTAGACAATGGTATCCCCCGGGTGGAGCTGGGTGGTGGCATCGTCGTAGTGGGAGGTGAGATCGAGGCCGATCAGCATCCCGGGCGTATCGAGGCGCAGGGTGCGGCCACTGGCCGCCTGCCAGAGCAGGGGGGGATGGTGGGCGGCGTTGGTATAGGACAGGCGGCGGGTTTGGGGATCGTATTCGGAGTAGAACAGAGTCAAGAAGCGGTGGGAGTTCTCCAGATCCGCATACATGACCTGGTTGAGGTGCTGGACGATCTTCGCCGGGGCGTGGCGATTGAGCACTTCGGCTCGCAGCATCCCCCGGGTCATGGTCATGATCAGGCCGGCGGGAACGCCCTTGCCCATGACATCGCCGATCACGATGCTCCAGGGAGCGGTCGGGGAGGGTTCCTTGGCGTCGGCATAAAACTGGTCGTAGGTGGTGGGGATGAAGTCGTAGTAGTCGCCGCCGACGCGGTGGGCCGTCTGACAAGTGGCTGCCAACTCGACCCCCGCAATCGTCGGGCATTTGCCAGGGAAGAGGTGGGCTTGAATCTCGGAGGCAATTTCGAGTTCGCGGTCGAGGCGCTCTTTGCGACGCAGTTCGTCGGCTAGCTCGTGGTTGGCGATCGCCACGGCCGTCTGGTCAGCGACCAATTGCACCAACTTTTTGCGGGTCGGGGTCCAGACATAATCGGACTCGCGGCTGAAAATGTAGAGCCGCCCCCGCTCCCGGCTCTTAATCAAGATCGGGGTGCCAAAGAGGCGCACATCGGGGCCGAGGTAGTGGCGCAGTTGGTCATCTAGGGAGGTAGTCGCCGCCGCAGTCAGGGAGAGGGTTTGGGTCGTGGGGCCGTTGCTCGTGCTGGGGAGGACGAGGTTCGCCGTCACCGCCTCCAGGGCCTGGCGAATGTCTTGGCAGGTATGCCCTTCCTGGCAGTGGAGCTGCTCCAGGGTGGCGCGGCCGTTGGGCTTGAGGAGGACGAGGGCGCCGCCGTCGGCATCCGTGACGCGGGCCGCCATCAGGGGCACGATCTCGAGGAACTGATTGAGGTTATTGAAGCTCCGTAGGGCAAACCCGAGGGAACTCAGGAGATTTTGAATGCGATTTTGCTCACGATAAAGCCGCGCCACCAACTCTTTGAGGGCCACCACGGGGCTGGTGTCGCAGTCGTCGAGGGTGTCGGAGGAGGAGGGGGGCGGGAGCGGGGCAGCAGTCATGAGAGCCAAGCAGGAACAGAGCTGAGGCCTTCAGTCAGCCGTCACCGAACAGGGGCAGGGCCGGCGATTCCACCGGCAGCAGCGCGGAAATCTCCGGCTGGCGGAACGCAGGCTCCTGTCAACGGGGCTGGCGATCGCCGAACCTGGGCCACAGGTTGGCTGATTATAGCGCCGATGGCCGATCCTGCCAAGGTTCCCGCCCAAGATTGCCGCCCCCGGCCCTAGAAGGGTAAGCGGGGGCCTGGCAAACTGGGAACCCCAGGAACACCAAAGCCGGGATAGCTGGGAATCGTGAGATTGGGGTAGAGGCGCTCTAAGACCGCACGTAGGTTGTCAAGGCCGGGGATTGGCAGCGTGAAGCCGTTAAACAAGACGCCATAAAGGATGGCAGCCACCTCCGCTTCGGGGAGGTCTTCGACGACGCCGGGTTGACCATCGGCCTCAATCGCCAGCTTTTTCCCCTGCTCTATTACAATTCCTACGTTCTCACCGTCGGCAGCATTGGGATCTGTTGCTGGCTCTGGAGCCTGCTCAGTCTTCACCACCACCGTGCCTTCTAAGACTTTGACTTGGGTCGCGCCTGTGCTATCAATTTCCAGCACATAAACTGTTCCTTCAACCCCGACCTCAAAGCCGCTGGCACAGCCGTTGGCGGGGCCGACCGCCAGCAGGCTGCCCTGCTCGAGCTCGATGCACTGGCCCACAGTGACGGTGGAGTTGGGGGCGAGGCGGCCGGCCGCGCCGTTGTCGAAAAGGAGCGTGGCCCGAGCCGCCTGGGTGCTGACGGTCTGGCGGAAGTTGGCGATCGCATCCACCTCGGCTTTTTCGGTCTCAATGAAGACCTCATCGCCATCGAGGATTTCCTGGATTAAGGCGGTGCTAATGGCGGCGGTGGCGGGAGCCGGGAGGCTGGCGACGCCGAGGGCGACACTCAAGCCTGCGAGTAGACTTAAACCGGGAAACCACCGGCGCCCGCGCTGTAGACCGATCCTAGTCATGTAACGTGTCTCCTCTGCAAAGATTGTTTCGAGAATCGATGCACGCTGGCTTTTCTATCGGGAAAGAATAGTGCCCAGCCTGGATTGTATCATAGGGCTCTCCTCGGCTGAGACTGGCTGGACAAGGCAATTCCAGGCCTGCGATCCGCTTCTGGGTAAACTGTAGAAGGGCATAGCCTGAGAGCTTGGTTAGGGCTTGGCGGTCGGTTGGGGTGGGCCTAGGGTGATTCCGGAGGGAAACGCGGCGGTGTCTTTGCCGGGGATACCCCTATCGCTCCAGGGTGTGCTTTGGAGTATTCCAGTTCCTAGGGAGCGGTCAGGGGGGGGGTTGGGCTTTGAGTCGGCTAATCAGGGATCAGAATACTACCGTGGCAAAAGTAGCGATGAACGAGCGTGATCGCGCCATTTACTGGCAGTTTGCCTGTCTCCATCTCGAGCAGGGGTGTCGGCGACAGGAAATTGCCGCGGCCCAGACCTATTTTTTGGCCCATATCAACCCCGAGGAGGAGAGCGACGCGGCCATCACTCGGCAATTGTATCAAATTTGGCAGACGGAACCGGGCGATCGCACCCCCAGCGGCGCTGAACTCTGCCTCCGCTGCTATATCTCCCATCACATTGAACAGACCTGCGGGCAGTTTGCCGAGCGCTTTGGCCGCACCCATGGTTTTGGGCGGCGGGAGTTGCTGCCCTTGGTGCTGACGGATGTTTCCCTCGCCGAGTCCTTGCAGCCCCTCGTGGCCCAGCCCGGGGCTCGGGGTTACATCCCCTTAGCAGCTGAGATTCTCCGCACCTATGATCCGGAGCGGGGCAGCTTGGGGTCTTGGGCGAGCCGCTTGGTGCGCCAGCAGCGGGATTTTCTGGATTTTCTGCGCGATCGCGGCATCTACCTGATCAGTGACTGGGCCCTGCTCAACGACACCCAGCCCCACCGGCTCTCCAAGCTCTTGGCCCTGCCGGCGGCTGAGCTGGAGCGCTATCAGGTGCTTTTGAGCAGCTACCATGCGGTCTATCGGCGCGATCGCCTCCAAGCCGGGCCGGGCAGTCGGTGTCAGCCGCCGCGCCCCGAGCAGCTAGAGCGCATCATCGCCCAAGTCCAGCAGCAGAGCCCCCGTCGCCTGACCCCCAAGCAGGCCTCGGAAGAGCTACAAACCCTAGCCGGCCTGTTGCGCCACCACCGCCTCCAGCAGCGGACAAAAACGCCGCTCACGGAGTCTCTGGATGAATACCAGAGCCTTGAAGGGGCGATCGCCGTCCAGACTAACGACGCCGACATCTGGCAGCGCGATTTCCTGCACCGCTACCATGACCTCGTTGTGGTTTGTCTCGAGCAGGCAATCCAGCGGGCTTTGCAGGAACGCTTGCAGCGGCAGCCCGAGCGGGCTGCCGCCTTCCTCGAGGCCCTGGAGCGGTTTCATGTCCGGGGCGAGACGATGACCGAGATCGCCGCCTGCATCGGCCTACAAGCTCAGTATCAAGTCAGCCGCCTCCTGAAGCTGAAGCAACTCCGGGAAACGGTCAGTCGGTACACCCTGGAATTGCTCAGCGAGCAGGTAGCCGAGCTGGCCAAGGCCTACGCTGAAGCCCAGAGTCTGAAGGCTTCCTACCAAGCGATGCAAGCGGTGATCGCGGCTGAACTGGAGGAGGTGATGCAGGAAGCAGCCAGCGAAGTGGAGGTGAAACAACGCTCTGCTGCTCCGCGTAGCCTCTTTGCCCGCAGCCTTTGCACCTGTTTGCAAGCGTTGCGGGCTGAGGGCGATTAGGGCTTCTGCTGTTGCCAGCGAGCGATCGCCTCCTGGGCGCGGGGGTGAATCGGCGTATTGACCGGCACGAGTTGGGCGGTCGCCACGGCCTGACTGAGGTTGCCCTGGGCAGCGCGGGAGTTGGCGATCAAGTAGATCTGCTGGCTCCACTGCTCCTGCAAGGTCTGGGCCTCAAAGTAGCCAGGCTGCCCCGGCGGAATTGCCGCCAGCATGGCGATCGCCCGGTTGTAGGAGGAGGCTTGGGTGTAGTCAATCACCTTACGGGCCTCCGCAATGACCTGATGGTTGCGTTGTTGCTGCTGGGCCTGGGCTTGCCAGCGCTGGATGCTCTGCTGGGCTTCCTGGTAGGTGGCTCCTTGATCGGGCGAGACCAGCTTTGCCGCAGCGATCGCCGAGTCAAACTGGCCTCGGGCCACCCGGCCCTTGGCAATGTCGAGGATCACTTGGCTCCAGCGCTGAATGTCAGCCTGGGCTTCCTCATGCAGGGGCGCACCGGGAGGAATCTTGCGCGCTTCGGCGATCGCGTAGCCAAAGCCCGAGGCCTGGTTCGCCTGAATAAAGGTGCGGGCGCGCGCCAGAATGGCCCGACTCTCGCCCTCAGTCTGGGGAGAGCGAGTGGGAGCCAGCGTCGCAGCCGGGGGCTGGACGGTTGGCGGAACCGGAGCCTCTGGGGCTGGCTCTGCGGGCGCGGGTTGCTCCGGAACTGCGGTCGCGGGGGCCAGGGGCGTCGCGCCACCCACCGCCGCGCCGGCCGGAGCCTCCGGTTCCAGGGCCGGGGACTCGAACCCAGCCGGGGGGACCGCCTCCGTCAGGGGAGATTCGGCGACGGGGCTGGGGGGCGTTTCCACAACAGCGGGCTGGCGGCGGCTCCAGAGCCAGCCGGCCAGGAGAGCGATCACCAAGGCCGCACTGCCCCACAGCAGCCAGCGACTCCAAGCGGGGCGGTTCCCGGGCGGTGGGCCGACCGGAATGGTAGGGGGAGCAATGTCTTCGCGAATATCATCCAGACCGTTCACCGGGGCCTCCGGCGTCTCCGCTGGAGCACCGAAGGTCGGCAGTTGGAGCGGGGTGCTGCTGTGACCATTGCCGGGATCTTCGAGGGCTGTGGTGCTGCCCTTGCTGCTGGCCAAGGCCGGCTCTGGCGTCCCCCTCGGCACGGCCGTCGTGCTGCTGGTATCGATCACGGCAGTTTCCTCGCCACGGGTGGCGATCGCCACGGGGAGCAGGGAGCGCTCCACGAGATCCAGAGACGGCATCAAGATCAAGGGATTTTGCACGGGCCGCCAATGGTGCTGACTCAGTTCGGGCAGGCGATCGCAGAGATAGCGGGCCAGGCGGTCGAGGGTCAATTCGTGGCGATAGTAGCGCAGGACCTCCAGCAGGGCCACCGTGAACATCCCGTGACCCAGGGCCATGGACTCGTGGGAGGTTTCTTCCAGTTGGCAGGAGAGGACACAGATGAAGCCCTGATCCTGAGCCATCTGGACAATCTCGGCGCCGACATTGGCTCCAGCGCTCAAATTCGGCGAGCGATTGATGTCCAAAAACAAAACCACCTGCTCAGCTCCCTGCTGGGCCAAGAGGTCGAATAAGTGTTGAGCGGCGATGCCTGTGTTGGGAGCATCGGCTGGGTTGGCGTCAATGGGCAGCAAATAGTCCCGGCCTTCCCCGTGGGTCGCATAGCCGCTGAAAAAGAACCAGAGGAAAGGACGGGCGACGGGCTGGGCTGGGGGCTGCAACCAGCGCAGGATCGACTCCCGGGTGGGGTAGGTGGATTGGTTGTCGAGCCAAGGGGAGGCGTCGGTGAGGAGCAGGGCCTGGTCAGGCGGCAGCTCCGCTTCTTCAATCAGAAAGGAGTGAATCGCCTGGGCATCTGCCTGGGCATAGCTCAGGGGCTGGACGAATTGGTAGCGGTTGACGCCAATCGCGATAGAACTATAGTTTGCCATTGACCCTGCCTATAACCTCAATCTTAAGTTTGTCGCCGAAGATGGCCCTGATGTCAAGGTCACGCCAGCCATTGGGTGAACGAAATTTTACGCGGGATGCTGGTACTCCTTCGCTAAGCCCTCACCC
>CAYNIP010000037.1:28116-46739 GCA_964397305.1 uncultured bacterium | reverse complement strand
AGGGACTTCTAGCTCCCCTTCTCCCAGCTTTGGGAGCAGGGGCCGGGGGATGAGGACCCCGTAACGCTGGAGAGAGCGACAGTCTGCTCCTTGAGCATCGCTCAAAATTCAGGGGAGCCGCGCTTTTTTCGTCCACCCCTTTAAGAGACAATTTTAACGGCTGAATTGGGAAGCTGGCGCGCTGGCTGGCTCGGCCCCACGGGCAGACTGCGCTGAATCCTGGGCCGCCGCCCGGGAATCCGTCCAGCCCTGCGCTAGAATGCCCTCGAGCCCGTGAGGATCTGGGGTCGTCATCTACAGGACATTCTCACTCAAGTCTGCGAAGCGTTATGAACCTGCTGCACGTTGGTGCGTCCTTTGGCCTAGCGCTCGGAGCGATCGCCCTCGGCCCCGGCTTGTCCCCGAGTCTGGCCCAATCCCTGGAGCCCGCCGCCGATGGCACCGGAACCCTGGTCACACCCCAGGGCGATCGCCTTGACATCAGTGGCGGTAGCCTGTCGGGAGATGGCGCTAATCTATTTCACAGCTTCCAGCACTTTGGCCTTGCACCCCATCAGATTGCCAACTTTCTGGCCCAGCCGGACCTGCTCAACATTCTGGCCCGCGTGACCGGAGGCGAACCCTCCCAGATTCATGGGCTCCTCCAGGTCAGCGGCGGCAGCCCCAACTTGTACCTGATGAACCCGGCCGGGATTCTCTTCGGGGCTAGCGCGCGGCTGAATGTGCCCGCCGACTTCATCGCCACCACCGCAACGGCGATCGGCTTTGGGGGCGATCGCTGGTTTGAGGCCTGGGGTCCCAACCAGTACGCCGACCTGCTCAGTCAGCCCTCCCACTTCGCCTTCGACCTCAGCCAGCCCGCGCCCCTCGTGAATGCTGGTCAACTCACCGTCGGGGCGGGTCAGACCCTTGGCCTCCTCGGCGGCGCAGTAGCGAGCAGCGGCTCCCTCACGGCGGGCGGCGATCTCCTGGTCACGGCTGTGCCAGGTAGTAGCCGGGTGCGCCTCTCCCAGCCCGGGCACCTGCTGAGCCTGGAGCTAGAGCCGCCGCGCAATCTTCAGGGCCAGGTCCTGCCGATCACCGCCCAAGATTTACCCGCCCTGCTCACGGGCCCAGCCCCCGGCCACGTCGCGGTGCAAGCGGCTGAGGCGGACCAGATTCACCTCATCGCGGCGGGGGATTTGCAGCTTACCGGCAGCCAGATTCAGGCCGGGGGCAACCTCTACCTCCGGGCCGGGGACACCCTCCAGGTGCGCGATACACCCACCCAGGCGCTTCAGCTCCAAGCGGGGGGCGATTTGACGCTTCAGGGCGATCGCGCTGTCGATATTTTCGCCCTCCACCAGGCCCAGAGCGGCCTCGGAGCCGGCGGCCACCTCACCCTGCGCTCGGCCACCCCCGTGGGCGGCGATGCCCACTACCGAGCCGGGGGTGATTTCCGCGTTGAGCAGTTGGACGGGAGCGTGAACGATCTCTTCAGCCCCCAGGACCCGGTGGTGGTGGCCAATGGCAACGTCAGCATCGGTGACTACACGGGCGCATCCCTGCACATCCTCGCGGGCGGCAGCATCACCACGGGCAATCTCACGATTACTAGCCCGGACCTCTTGGGCAACGCCATTTTTCCCGGCAATCCGAACACGGTTGGCGGTGTCACCCTCGGCAGCCTGGCTTCCGTGACCCTAGCCGACGGCACGACGGTGAGCGTGCGCGGCAATATCCAGGCCACCCTGGACCTCCGGGCCGGCCTCGACTGGAACAGCCTGGCCGGCGGCCCTCCCGGCAATTCTGTGGAGCCAATCCCTCTGTTGGGGGGACCGCCCTCGAGCTTCAGTGCTTCGGGGGGAGCGGTGATCGCCACCGGTTCTATCAATATCAAAGTGCCCAACGGCCTCGTGCTCCTGACCAACCGCTACCAGACCCAGGGCGGCAGTGGTGCGATCACAACGGGCTCGATCCATACGCAACCATCGCTCACAGGCCGGGGTGGTCAGGTCGTCATCGACGCCCAGGGCAGCGTGCAAACGGGGGCCATCACCACCAGTAGCCCGCTCCTCGGCGGCCAGGGGGGTGACGTTCGCATCCTCGCCACCCAGGCGGCGCAACTGGGCCCTGTCACCACGACCGGAACCCTACAAGGGGGAGGCGTCACGGTGCAAACCCAAAACGGGTCTTTGACGGTGGGCGATCTGGATACGCGCGGCCTGAGCCTGCTGGGAGCGGGGGGGGCGATCGCGCTCCAGAGTCGCAACAGCGACCTCACAGCCGGTCAGCTCAACAGCTCTGGCAGCATCAGCGCCGGGGCGATCGCCCTGGAAGCAGCTACAGACATTACCGCGACGACCCTGCAAGCAGCGGGCTCGAGCGGCGGCAACCTCGCCCTAACGGCCGGCCGCTTTGTGCGCGTGACAGGCAGTGTCCCCAATAGCGCTGGACCAGGGCCCAGCCTCTTCACCCAGAGCGGTCGCATCGACCTGCAACACGGCGGCAATGGCGATGTTCCGTTCATCGTCGGCAATGCTGGCCAGAATGGCACCGCCGGAGCGATTCAGGCCGGCGACCAAGTGCTCACACCCTCTCAGGCCTACTTTGACACCTATGAAGTGGGCAACATTGCCATCCGCACTCAGAGCACCCAAAATCGCGACTTCAATGGGAACGAGATCCGCTTCGGCCTGCTGCCAGAGGGTGGGGCGCTCCCGTCGTCAGGACTGGCCGACAGTCTTAGCCGGCCGGGGTCCCTCGCCGAGGAGCTGGCCAGCCTCGAGGGCGATTTTGTGGGCGAAATCGCGGACTACCTCGGCCTGGAGGCCGTGCCAGAAATCTCCCTCACGGAAGCCCGGCAGCGCCTGCGGGAGATCGAAGCCCAGACTGGCGTGCGACCCGCCTTGATCTATGCCTTCTTTCGTCCCCCGGACCCCGAGGCAGCGGTGGAGCAGCAGGCGCTCTGGCAGCACCCCAACCCCCTCGGGAGCCGCTCAGGGACGGTGGTGAGCAATCGCCGCCAGCCTCAGCCCAGCGACGAGCTGGAGCTGGTCCTGATCACGGCTCGGGGGGGCTTGAGCCGCTACCCCGTCCCCGGAGCAACGCGGGAGCTGGTGCTCGGCCTGGTCTCGGAATACCGCCGCCGCCTCACCCGTCCCGGCGGTGACGAGTATCTACTCTCGGCCAACTTTCTCCACGGCCTGTTGATTGCGCCTCTGACCCCTGAACTCACGGCGGAGGGGGTGGAGAGCTTAGCCTTTATCCTCGATAGCGGCTTGCGCTCGCTGCCCCTGGCGGCTCTCCATGATGGCGATCGCTTCCTGGTCGAACGTTACAGTCTCGGGCTGATGCCCAGCTTGAGCCTAACCAATACAACCTATGCCAGCTTGCAGGGCAAACGTCTGCTGGCCATGGGCGCCGCACAATTCACAAACCAGGCCCCCCTGCCAGCCGTGCCAGTGGAGCTGGCGGCCATTGCCGAGTCCCTCTGGCCCGGTCGCGCTTATCTCAACGAAGCCTTTACCGTGACCAATTTTCAGCAGGCTCGCGGTGAGGACCGCTTCAATATTGTTCACTTGGCGACCCACAGTGAGTTTCGGCCCGGCGCAAAAGGTAATTCCTACATTCAATTTTGGGACCAGAAACTGACGCTGGATCAACTGGGGCAACTGAAGCTGAGCCAGCCCCAAGTGGATCTCCTGGTGTTGAGTGCCTGCCGCACCGCCTTGGGGGATGCGGAGGCCGAATTGGGCTTTGCCGGCCTGGCGATCTTGGCTGGGGTGCGCTCGGCCCTGGGGAGTCTCTGGTACGTCAGTGATGAGGGAACCCTGGGCCTGATGACGCAGTTCTACACCGATCTGCAACACACAACCACGAAGGCCGAAGCCCTGCAACGGGCTCAGATCGCCCTACTGCGGGGTCAGGTGCGCTTGGAGAGCGACATCCTTTTCACCTCTGACTTGGCCTTGCCGTTGCCCCCCGAGTTGGCTGGGCTGGGCGATCGCGATTTCACCCACCCCTACTACTGGAGCGCCTTCACACTGATCGGCAATCCCTGGTAGCCCCCCACCCCAATTTTTAGCGCGACAACCGGCAACCCATCGCGCCAGAACCGAGTAGACGAAAAAAAGCGCGGCTCCCCTGAATTTTGAGCGATGGTTCAAGAAGCAGACACCCTGAGAACCGGCCTCCCCTTTGAAAGCGGGCAATTGAGGGAGGTGAGGGCTGCGATGAAGGTCTTGAGTCGCTCCTGTAGGTGGGGAAATCCTGACAGCGCCGCCTTGACTAGGTGCATCTCACGTTGGAGACTCCCCTGCGCCCTACTTGGGAGAAGCAGAGTGGGCAAACTGGCCTAACTGAGATATACCCCCTTGACTACTCTAGGCGCTCCAGTTCCTGCCGCAGCTCCGCCTCCGAGCTGGGCTGCCAATCTTGGCCCAAGAGACGGCGCAACATCTCCAGCGCTTCTTGGCGGGATTGGCCGGTGTTAGCCTCGTGTCGCCGCCAAAAATCATTCCACCAGCCCGGGGGCTCCTCTTTGGGGCCATCGTATTCTGTCGGTCGCCGCGATTCCCCGCCGAGCACGAGGCTACCCACGTAGTCCCCATCGCTGTAGACGCGATCAATCTGCTCCCGGATCTCCCGAAGATCCCCCTCTGAAACCACGCCGTTGCTGGTGGCCTTGTAAAACTGCACCGTGACCCGGATCGGAAAATCAGGGTCGCGCTCGATCGCCAGCCCGTCAATTTCTGTAAAGGGGCCCTCGACCGCCCCGTGACCGATCACCGCCGCTTCCACATCGCTCCGGCTGCGAGCTGGGGCCGGAGCAGCCAGAACCATGCTCTCCTCCTGCATGGGCATCCCAAACCGCTGGGGATTTTTTTGCTTCAGGGGCACTTGAATCAGCATGACCATATTCAGCCCCGCTTCCCCTGCCGCCGTCGTCGTTTCCCCTTGGCCGCTTTCCCCAGCGGCCTGGAAGTCGCTGAGCCGCTGGCCGGTGAGACTGGCGCGATCGCCATTGGTGTTGAAAAACAGCCGCTGACCCCAGGTACGCCCGGCCTCAAAACCGTCGCGCTTGTTGTCAATCACCGTCACGCTCGTCCCTTCCCGAGTTGCCAGGATGGTCAGCACAGCCGGATCACCTTCATAGGACTGGTAGTTGAACAGGACCGGGTTAAACTCCGCCTTACCCCCTCGAGGGATCGGCAAGAAGCAGGCCTGGGCCGACACCAATACATGGCTGTCTCGGGCCGCCAAAAGCGAGGTCCGTTCTCCTGTCCAGGAGCCAGGCTGGCTCAGGTAATCGCGCAGGTTGTCGAGCAATTGTCTCAGAGAGATACGTTCCAGGTCCTCGCCCCGCTCATTCCCCACCAGCAGGAAGAAGCGATCCAGCGGCACATCAGCCGTGAGGTCCGCGAAGTTAGGATGCCGGATCACGGGCATCAGGTGCAATTCATACTGCCCGCTGCGGGGGTTGTGTTGTTGCACCTGGATCGTCATATCGCTGATGTTGGGGCCGACGGCCGAGTTGTAAAAGCGGCCGGTATCCTCCCAAGTGATGTTGAGGATGTTGAGGCCCCATCGACCCGCGAGGGCCTGGGCCCCCGAGTCGCGCACCATCTCGACGGTGCGGCGGATGACGGTGCTGTAGAGTTCGTAGTCCACACGGGAGGAGGAGTGGTTATCGGTTTGAGCCATGGTGAACATTGGTGAGGAGGGAACCGAGGGACCGGCTGGACTGGGCAGGGCGATTACAGAACCGCCGACTGTCAGACCCGCCACGAGCCAAGCAAGGGAGCGCAGCATAAGCGAAAAACCAGGGGTAATGCCGTGTTTGTTATCTCTAGGCTAAGGGCAGTCGCTCAGGGTAAGGAAAGGGTTGCCATTTTTGTAACCAGTTTTCTCCTGGGACCCAAACCCGCCGGGGCCCAAGCTCGCAGAATTTCCTGGCAATGAAAACAAGAACCTCCGGGGCAGAGGCTGGCTTGCTAAGCCCAGGGTTACGGGAGGGGAGCACTCCAGATGAACACCCAAGGAGTTACCCGAAAATCCAGTGTTGACGCAGGGGTTTTAGGCCTTGTGAGTATCGAGTCGGTCCTCCGGGAGCAAGATTGAGGAAATAACCGTAGTGGCGCTTCAGCGCTCCCACGGGCTGCCAACAGAGGGGCTAAAGCCTAACTACGGGGTGTATCTCAGTGAGGCCAATGTGTTTTCATGGGGGCACTGGTTTGTGAGCCGATGAGCGTTAAAATCAAGTCGAGGACTCAAGTTCTCATAACAAACGCTTAGAGTAACGACCTTATTTTAGTAGCGCTGGTTTGAGGAATTAGAGTTAGTCATGTCTAGCAAGTCTGGCGCAAGACAGGAATAGATATTTGCTGAGACCGACGACTCTTCGACAACAAGTGTCTCAGCAGGTGTACCAAACCGGGGCACGGCTGCTTGAGGTCGGGCTCTGGGCCTACAGCCGTACCTGTCCAGCTCAGGGCCAGGTTCCCGAACGACCCCGTTCGATTTTGGTGCTCCGCAACAATGATCTGGGGGATGTGCTGGTGATTACGCCCCTGTTTGCGGCCCTGCGGCAGCGGTTTCCCGAGGCGGAGATTGTGGCGGGGGTCGGGTCCTGGAGTGTTCCGATTCTCCAAGGCAATCCCCATCTGTCCGGAGCGATCGCCCTCCAGGCCCCCTGGTTTAACAAGTTTGTCTATCCCCAAGGCTGGGGCGATCGCTGGCGCTACTTGCAACGCTCTCCGGAGGTGGCTGCCCTGGCTGCTAGGCCGTTTGACATTGGTATTGATGTGCTCGGTAGCACCTGGGGGGCCCTGCTGCTGTTGCGGGCCGGTATTCCCTATCGCTTGGGGGTGCGGGGCTTTGCGGGGGGGGCGGTGGCGATGCAGGCCACGCTGCCCTTTGATCCCCAGCAGCGGGTCAGTCGTGCAGCCTTGGGGTTTGCCCAGTTGCTAGGGGCAACGGCCTTGCCTCCCTGCCGACCGCAACTGTTTCTCACGACGGCCGAGGAGCGCGAGGGTCGCTGCCTGTGGACAGGTCCGGGGCCGCGCTGGGCGATCGCCCCCGGCTCTGGCCCAGATCCCCGCTACTGGGGCGAGGCCAACTATCAGCAGCTGGTGGCGCAACTGGTCGCTTTGGCTCCCCGCCTCGATCTGGTGATCCTCGGGGGCCCGCAAGATGCCGCCATCGGCGCGCAACTCGCGGCCCTAGGGCCCTCGGTTCGCAACTTGGCCGGGCAACTGTCCTTGCGTCAGACGTTTGGGGTGCTGGCTGCCGCCGATTTAGTGCTGACCAATTCGAGTATGGTGCTACACGCGGCGGCGGCCTTTGCGACCCCGACAGTAGCCCTGCTGGGGCCGGGGTTCACCTCCCGACGGCTCCATGATTGCCAGTGGGGCTATGACCAGGCCTATACCAGCCTCGGGCGAGAGCCGGGAGAGCGCGATCGCCCCTACACGACCCCTGAGGTCATCGCCTACCTCCAGGCCCAGGGCTGGCTGGGCCGGGCGCACGAGGATCGCCGTCCCTAAACCCTGGCGGCGCGGCCGGGATCGTGCTGAGAGCCAGCATCTAGCTCGGTTCAGCCGCACCAGCCACTACTTGGACGATGCCCGTTGCCCCCGGCAGGTCCTCAGCGGGCTCCCTTTGGCCCCCCAGGTAGCGGGCGAGAAATTCCTCCGCCAGGGCATAGAACTGGAGGCGATTGTCCGGGCGGGCAAAGCCGTGGCCTTCATCGGGGTAGAGCACGTAGGTGACGGGCTTGCCCGCTGCTGTCATAGCCGCGACGATTTGCTCACTCTCGGCCTGCTTCACACGGGGATCGTTGGCCCCTTGGCCGATCAGCAGCGGCCGCTCGATGCGGTCAGCCGCGAAGAGGGGCGATCGCGAGCGCAGAAACTCCGGCTCTGTCTCTGCGTGGCCAATCCGTCGGTACATGGAGGCCAGCAGCGGTTGCCAGTAGGGGGGGATGCTGGCCAGGAGCGTTAGCAAATTGCTCGGCCCCACGATGTCCACGCCACAGGCAAACACGGTCGGCGTGAAGGCCAACCCCGCTAGCGTGGCATAGCCACCATAGGAGCTGCCCATAATTGCGATGCGCTGGGGGTCGGCGATGCCTTGATCAATCAGCCACTGCACGCTGTCGATCAGATCATCGTGCATCTTGGCTCCCCATTCTCGATTGCCTGCATTGAGAAAAGCTTTGCCATAACCGGCCGAGCCCCGAAAGTTGACCTGCAAGACGCCATAGCCCCGGTTGGCCAACCATTGGGCCTGGGGATCATAGCCCCAGAGATCCCGAGCCCAGGGGCCGCCGTGGACGAGCAGCACGACAGCCAAGGGGGTCTCACCCCCCATGGGCAGGGTGAGGTAGCCGTGGAGCCGTAGCCCATCCCGCGCCGGCAAGGCAATGGGCTTCATGGGAACGAGGGGCTGGTCTTCGAGGGCGGGTTGGTTGCTGAACAGGACCTGGCTCTCGCGGCTCTGGCGCTCGTAGCGGTAGTAGTAAACCGGGCCGTCATCGGTGATGTAGGCCACGAGCCAGGTGGTATCGGCAAGATCGCGGCTGAGGAGCTGAAAGTCGCCGCGCCGCACTTGGCCCAGGGCCGCGAAGTCGTCGGCGAGGCTGGGGTCGAGGATTTGCCACTGGAGGCGATCGCGATAAAAGCCCACAGCCTGAAGCGTCCGCTGGGTCGGGTGCTGGATCACGCCATCGACATCGTATTGGGGATCGCTAGCCATGACCGTGGCTTGGCGACTGTCCAAGTCTAGAGCCAGGAGACTCAAGGCCGTGGCCGCCTCGGTGCTCACCAGGTAGAGGGTCCGACCATCCTGACTAAAATCCACGAGGCTCACCGTCTCGTCGGGCCCATAGTGACCTAAGGTTTCCCAGTCCGAGGCCGGATCAGGACGATAGAGCAGCTCACTGCCGCCATCAGCCGTGGTGGCGATCGCCGCCCGGATGCAAAACTGGGCATCCGCGGCCCAGCTCACGATGTTGCCGGGATTGGCCGTGTCAAACTCGACAGCCCCATCCACCAAGTTGATCCGGTAGACCTCGAAGCACTGGCGATCGCGCAGATTCAAGGCCGCCAGCAACTCCTGGGGCCGCTCCGGCTCCAGAGCCAAGGGTTGTGCCTTCACCCCTGGAAATGGGGTCAAGTCCCGCGCCTCCTCCGTAGCCAGATCAATTAAGTAAAGGTGAAAATTCTCATCCCCATCAGCATCCTGGGCATAGAACAACTGTCCCGGCTGATAGGTCCAGCGATAGCTGCGGATACCCCGCTTGGGGTCGCGCGTGAGCGGACGCGCCTCCTGAGGGCGCTCCGCACGGCCCACCCAGACTTGCAGCACATCGCGATCATCGGGGGCCAGATAGGCGAGATACTGCCCGTCGGGGGAGAGTTGCGGATTCGCCCGCTGGGGATTGCCAAAAAGGGTCGTCCGGGGAATGAGGGGCGGAAAACTCGAGTAGGAAGGATTGACCACGGGCATTCAGGCTCTCAGTTTAAGGCATCGTCCCCTAATCTAGCGCGCTCCGGTTGCCGCCTGGAAGCCAGTTTGGGGGCAAGGGAGGCTGGGATTGCAGCCCAGAACGGCGGCCCTAGCAGGGCTGAGCCAATACGGCTAAGCGCTGGGGGCAAGCTCGATACCGGGCTCGCACCCCGGTGCTCAGAGTATGTTTGAAAAGTCGGCTGAAGCCCTTGTGAGGGTTGGCTTTCAGAGAATTGTGAGCCGAGGGCTGAAACCCTAATCAGCTCTCGATTCTGGGAAACTTTTCAGACACGCGCTCCGGGAGAGAGGTCGGCGCTAATCTGGATCGCGAGCTTGCCGCACACCTGCCGCGCCTCCAGGGCCCGGAGCGCGGCGGGAACTTCGCTCAGGGGGTAGCAGCGGTCCAGACAAGGGCGCAGCTTGCCGGCAGTCAGCAAGGCCTGCAACACCTTCAGGTCCGCCGGTCGAGGCTCAGACACCAAACATTTTACCCGGCGGTGGCGGAGCTTTGCCAGCACCGGGCCGAGCAGCATGGCCTGGACCAGGCCAGCCATGGCTCCCCCGACCCACACATAGGTTCCGTCCGGAGTCAAGGCCGGGAGAAAATGCCAAAACGGGCGATAGGCTGCCGCGTCGAAGATCACGTCATAGCGTGGCTCCCGGAGCCTGGCGGCGGCCGTAGTATAGTCCAAGGCAGCATCAACTCCCAGGGCCTGGACCCATTCCACCTTGGCCGCACTACACACCCCCGTCACCGTTGCGCCCCAAGCCTTCGCGAGCTGTACCGCAAAAGAGCCCACCCCCCCGGCGGCCCCATAGACCAAAACCTGCTGTCCGGCCTGGAGTTGCCCTACATCGCGCAGCCCCTGCAAGGCAGCCAGGGCCGAGGCTGGCACGGTAGCGGCCTCCGCAAAGCTGAGGTGAGGGGGCTTCAGAACCCAGGCGGTTTCAGGCGCACAGACATACTCCGCAAACGCGCCAAAACCAGAACTGGACAAGTCGCCAAAGACGGCATCTCCGGGCTGGAACTGAGTGACGGCTGCGCCCACGGCTTCGACATAGCCGGCCGCATCGGTTCCCAGGATGGGGATTTGGGGGCGGCGCAATCCCCCATAGATGAAGCGAATCAGGAATGGGGTTCCGCGCATGAGATGCCAGTCCCCGGCATGAACGCCGGCGGCCTGCACTCGCACTAACACCCCCTGATCTGTGAGGGTTGGACGCTCTACGTCGGCTAAGTGCAGAACCTCGGCGGAGCCGTACTCCGTTTGGACGATTGCTTTCATGGGGGGTAGGGTCGTGGTTGATCTGAGACTTACACTGTAAGTTTACCTTACGCCGTAAGTTTGTCACCATGAGATGCCAGCCCTGTCTAGTGGGAGCTAGGCGTGATGACGGAACAAGACACAGATGCAATGACGCCGCTAACCCCCCCAGAACCTCTAAACCGAGACCGGGTGCTGCAAGCAGCCTTAGACCTGGCCGATGCGGCCGGCCTGGAGGCCCTCTCCATGCGGCGGCTGGCTCAGACCCTCGGGGTGCAGGCCATGTCGCTCTATCACCATGTCGCGAACAAGGAGGATATTCTCGATGCGATCGCCGATCGGGTGGTCAGCGAGATCGAGTTGCCCTCCCCCTCCGAGGACTGGCAGCAGGCCATGCGACGCCGCGCCCATTCCGCCCATGCGGTGCTGTTGCGTCATCCCTGGGCAGCCCTGGCGCTCCTGTCACGGGTAAATGTAGGGCCGGCCATGTTGCGCTACGTGGAGGCCACCTTGAGCTGTTTGTATGCAGCCGGCTTTCCGTTAATCCTGGCTGATCACGCCTGGAATGCCCTCGACAGTCACATCTACGGGTTCACCCTCCAGGAGCTGAACTTTCCCCTAGAGGCAGCGGACTATGCTACAGCTGCGGCTAACTATGAGCCCCTAATTCCGGCCGCCCAGTACCCCACCCTCAACCAGCTTACGCAGTTGGTCATCGCTGGCGATTACGACGGCCTCCATGACTTTGAGTTTGGGCTCAATTTGCTCCTAGATAGCCTGGAAGCCCGTCGCCAGACCCCAGAGTGCTAGTCCGGACCTGGAGCCGCCGGAGCCCAGCGGGCTTCAATCCTCTGCCTCATCGACGTGATCGGCCACGGCGCGGTAGAGATCGAAAATGTGCTGATCCTTGAGGGAATAGTAGACCTTGCGGCCCTGCTTGCGGTAGCGGACGAGGCGGCGGGCCCGGAGGGTGCGGAGTTGGTGGGAGACGGCCGACTCAGAGAGCTTCACGAGGGCTGCGAGGTCGCAGACGCACAGCTCCCGATCCGCGAGGACGGAGAGCAAGCGCAGGCGGTTGGGGTCGGCCAGGATGGCAAAGAGGTCAGCCATGCGCTGGGCCTTGTCCAGGGTCAGGACTTTGGCGTTGAGCTGGCGAACTTGGTCGAGATCGACGGGGTGGCGAGTCTCGCAGCGATCGCCCCCGGCGGGGAGCGTCGGCAAGGTGTCAGCATTAGGAGCCATGAGTTGAGCCAGGAGCAGAGTAGGTGAAGCAATTCTTAAATTAATTGTACTATATCTGAACATCTGCTCATAGGTTATACTCTTATCTATGAGCACTCGCTCAGATATTAGCCGATCAATCCTCTGGAGGTTAGCAGCCCATGACGACCGTAACTCAGATGAAATGCGCCTGTGACTCTTGCCTGTGCGTCGTCAGCCTGGAAGCAGCGGTAGCAAAGGATGGCAAGCACTATTGCAGCGAAGCCTGTGCCAACGGCCACCCCGATGGGGCGGGCTGTGGCCACGCGGGCTGTAACTGCCACGCCTAGGAAGGTCTCCCCCTCCGAGGGGGACCCTCGCCGTGATTGACGCTTGGCAAACGCGGCCTCGCTGATTCCAGCCAGCGAGGCCGCGGGCTGTGGAAGAGGGGAGCGGGGGATGGGTGTAGCCTGAGCAACATCCCGGTGGCCGGGACTATGATTAGGTAGATTTGTGGGGCCTGATCGCGAAGAGGCGGCCGTTTTGTCTGCGGGATGGCTCGTTGCTATGGATAGACAGAGCCAGCCATCGGCCTGTAGCCCTGCCTATAGCTCTGAGTAATGGCACGCCTAGCTTTGAATCCCTGGATCGGTTCCAGGCAAGAGCCCGGAAGCTATTCTTGTTGGCCTGGCGATGTGCTGGGTCTTGCCGAGCCCCAGCTCGCGTGACTGAATCGGCAGGCGATTCGTAGAGCCCACGGATCAGGGTGGTTTGCCAGCTTATCTTGCCACTGTTCTCCCCAATGCTATGCTCCGCCGCTCGACACCCCTACGCTTTGTGCTCGTAGCCCCGTTTCTCCTGCAAATCGCGGCGGCTGTCGGTATCGTTGGCTTCTTCTCATTCCAGACCGGTCGCGCCGCTGTGGATGACCTGGCCAGCCAGCTTCGCCGCGAGGTGACGGCCCGGATTCAGGACAAGCTAGCCAGCTATCTTGAAACCCCAGCCTTGATCAACCAGCTCAATGCCCAGGCGATCGCCACGGGTGAGGTCGATATCAACGAGTCTGAAGCCGTTCTGCGCCACTTCTGGAGCAAGATGCAGCTCTTTCCGGCCACTAACTTTATCTCCTTTGGGAGTGCGGCCGGCGACTATCTCTCGATTGACCGACTCGAAGAGGACAACTCCCTCAGGATCGTGGTCGCGACCCCCCGCACTGACGGCGATATGCATATCTACGCCACAGATGCAGCGGGCAATCGCACTGAGCGCCTGCAAGTGATTCCCGACTATGACCCCCGGGAGCGTCCCTGGTATCAGGTGGCGGCTGACCGGGGGGAGGTCGCCTGGAGTGCCGTGTTTACCTATTTCACGGATTCGATGCTGGCGATCAATTACAGCCAGCCCCTTTATGACTCAGAGGGTCGCCTGTTGGGGGTGTTGACCAATAACCTCGGGCTCGCAGATGTGGGGGATTTTTTGCGCGAGCTGCAAATCAGCGACCACGGCCAAGCCTTCATTCTGGAGCGTTCGGGAGAGGTGATTGCCAGTTCTACCCTGCCAGAGCCTTTTCAGGTGGTCGGTGAGGAGGTGCAACGGCTCACGGCAGCGACCAGCGGGGAGCCGCTGCTCCAGGCCACCTTTGCCCAATTGCAACAGCAGGTGGGGGATCTCACCCAGATCCACGGGGCCCATCAGTTGAGCCTGACGGTGGCAGGGGAACGGCAGTTTTTGCAGGTGACACCCTTAGCCAGCCATCCGGAGCTGGAGTGGCTGATCGTGGTGGCGATCCCTGAAGCGGACTTCATGGCGCAAATCCAGGCCAACACCCGGCTGACGCTTCTCCTCTGTCTGGCGGCCCTGGCGATCGCCGCCGGCCTGGGCCTTTTCACCTCCCGCTGGATCGCCCAGCCGATCCTAGAGCTGCAACGGGCTAGCCAAGCCCTGGCTGCCGGGAAGCTGGAGCAGCCCGTGCGTCTGGGTGGCATCCGGGAACTCCGGGCCCTCGGGGAGGCCTTTAACCAGATGGCAGCCCAGTTGCGAGAACTGGTTCACAATCTCGAGCAGCGGGTGGTGGAGCGCACCACCGAACTCGCCGCCGCTAAGCAGAAGGCCGATGCTGCGAACCAAGCTAAGAGCGAATTTCTCGCCAATATGAGCCACGAACTGCGGACACCGCTCAACGGCATCCTTGGCTATGCCCAAATCCTGCGCCGGGCGGGTGATCTCAACCAACATCGGCAGGGGGTGGACGTGATCTTGCAGTCGGGCTCCCATCTGCTGATGTTGATTGAAGATGTTCTAGACCTGGCCAAGATCGAAGCCAACCGCCTAGAACTCCTACCGGTCGAGTTTCACCTGCCGGCCTTTCTCGCGAGCCTGGTGGACATGATCCGCATCCGCACGGAGCAAAAGGGGCTCACCCTCGACTATGTTCCCGATCCTCAGCTCCCGGAGGGCTTGCGGGCTGACGACAAGCGCCTGCGCCAAGTGCTGCTCAACTTGCTGAGCAATGCAGCGAAATTCACGGATCGCGGCGGAATCACCTTCAGGGTGACAGTCCTAGCGACGGGGCCGGAGACCATTACCCTCCGCTTTGAAGTGCATGATACCGGCATTGGCATGACCGAAGCCCAGTTGCAGCGAATCTTTCAGCCCTTTGAACAAGTGAGTGAGCGATCGCGCCGCGCCGAGGGCACGGGCCTTGGCCTGGCGATTACCCGCCGTATCGTGGAATTGATGGAGAGCGAAATTCAAGTCACGTCAACCTTAGGGGTCGGGAGTTGCTTCTGGTTTGTCGCCTGCTTTGAGCGCTCCCAGGGCTGGGCCCAGGCGGCAGTGCAGTCTCTCCCCGGCCGCTACCTTGGCTACCAGGGACCGCGCCGCAAGATTCTGGTGGTGGACGATCAGCCCGTGAACCGTCAGGTGATTTGCGAACTGCTGACCCCCCTGGGCTTCACGGTCGCGGAGGCGGCGGATGGCGCGGCGGGCTTGGCGGCGATCGCCCGTGAGCAGCCGGATCTGGTGATCACGGATCTGATCATGCCGGAGCTGGATGGCTTTGAACTAGCACGACAATTACGGCAGTCCCCCCACAAGCATCTGCCTCTGATCGCTGCTAGTGCCAGTGTCTCCTCGATCGAACAGGGGGACAGCTTGGCAGCGGGCTGCAACGACTTCTTGCCAAAGCCCATCGACTGCGAGCAACTATTGCGCTGTTTGCAGAAGCATCTTGATCTGGAGTGGCTCCAGGAACCAGAGCTGGCGATCGCCCCTCATCCAACCGCCCCGCCCTCCATCCTCCCCCCCGCGACCCAATTGGTCACTCTCCAGCAGGCCGCGAAGCTGGGAGACTTTGCCGCGGTCGAGACCGAGGGAGAGCGCCTGCGGGCCTTGGACTCGGGCTATGGACCTTTTTGCGATCGCCTCCAACAACTGGCTCAAGACTTCGACGAACGGGCGATTCTAGCCCTGATTGCGACGGCAAAGCCTCCCGCTACCCGCTGAGGAGAGGCCGAATCTCCGCCAGCTTCATGGGTTGCCAGGCCTGCGTTACTATGAGGCTCAGGTCTCTGGCTGATGGACTAACAAAAATTCATGGCCCTCACCCCCAATTCCCGCTCCCCGTGGGAGCGGGCTAGAGTGAGGGCTTTCGAGGATCTACTGGTCAAGATGTTTTGTCCGTCAACCAGAGTCTCTGGTACGAGGTCAAGCCTCACCGCTACTTTGATTTCGTCCGACCACCACAACCAAGGGGCTTGGTAATGAGTGAATTTTGGGCAATCTTTGCATCGAGTGCGCCACCAACGCCGACGACCATCGGCTTTCTTTTTGGCCCCGTCACCGATCCGGTCGGTGTCTTTCTGGTCATCATGGCGATCATGCTCGTAGCGCCCCTGATGTTTGAGCGGTTTCACTTGCCCGGGATCGTCGGGTTGATTCTAGCCGGTGTCTTGGTCGGGCCCCAGGGCCTCGGGATACTGCAACGGGATAACACCATTGTGCTCTTGGGCACAGTCGGGCTCCTGTTCCTCATGTTCATGGCGGGGCTAGAAACCAGCCTGGAAGACCTCAAAGATAATGCCAAGCAAGCGGTTGGGTTTGGCCTCGCGACTTTTTCGATCCCGATGCTGATGGGAACCCTGGCGTTTCTCTGGCTAGGCTACGATTTTCTGGCTTCGATTCTCGTCGCCTCTTGCTTTGCCTCCCACACACTCTTAGCCCTACCCATTGCCAGCAAATTGGGCATCATGCGCTCAAAAGCTCTAACCACCACCCTCGGCGGCACCCTGATTACGAATGTTCTCGCACTGCTCGTGCTCGCAGTCGTTGTCAGGGCCCACCAAGGGGACTTGAGCCTGGGATTTTGGCTCTTTCTGATTCCCTCCCTCAGCATCTATACCGTAGCAACTTTGTGGGGTGTTCCTCGGGTCGGTCGCTGGTTTTTCCGGCGCTTTGGTCACGATGAAGGGGCAGAATTTCTCTTCGTTGTCGCCACCTTATTTGTGGTGTCTTATGCAGCCAAACAAATTGAAGTTGAGCCGATTATTGGGGCCTTTCTAGCTGGAATTGCCATCACCCAACTTGTTCCCCAGCGCAGCCCGCTCATGAACCGCATTCAGTTCATCGGCAATACGCTCTTTGTGCCCTTCTTCCTGATTTCCGTGGGGATGCTGGTGAATCCTGCCATCCTGATTCAGGAAGGGCAATCATTGCTGGTGGCGATCGTGATGATCGGGGTGGCGATTGTAGCTAAATTGATCCCAGCTTGGTGGGTGGGGCGAGTCTTTCACTATCGTCGCGCTAGCACGATGACAATCTTCGGTCTTTCCGTTGCTCAGGCGGCTTCGACTCTGGCAGCGATCACGGTGGCCTACGACATCGATCTCGTGGATCAGCGGACTGTCAACGGCACGATCGCCATGATCCTCGCTACCTGTCTGCTGTCGCCCTGGGTGACGGATCGCTGGGGTCGCCAGGTTGAACTAACATCAACAGACTCGGGAACAGTTGGCGCGTTGGCAGCTCACTCCCGACCTGATCAACCGGCGCGCTACCGTATCTTAGTACCGGTAGCCAACCCAAGCACGGAAGATAACTTACTGCAATTAGGTATTTTGTTGGCTAAGCAAAGCCAGGGGATGCTGTTGCCGTTCCATGTTTTGTCGGACCATCAGGGGCCGATTTCTGAGGCGGACAAATTGCGCCAAGATCAACTGTTAGCCAAGGCCGAAAGTATTGCCCATGCCGCTGTCACGCCCGTGAAAACGATTGGGCGGGTGGATGACTCAATTGGCAAGGCGATTATCCGCGCTACCCAGGAAAATAATGTCAGCCTGATTATCTGTGGTTGGAAGGGTTACTCGAACTATCGCGATAATTTCTTTGGCAGTGTGATTGACAATGTGGTGCGGCGATCGCCCGTGCCTGTGTTAGTGACGCGCTTCACCCATCCCCTCAACACGACCCAGCGCCTCCTACTGGCGATCGCCGACTCCGGCCATCCTCAGCACCATCTCAGGGAGGCCCTGATCATGGCCCAGACCTTGGCGACGGAACTGAAGGCCAAGTTTGATCTCATGCAGGTGACGCCCAACAGCCAGCTCAGTCCCTCGGCCCTGGAGTTGCCCCCTCAGCTAGACGGCGTTATTCTCCAGCAACGGCGCGGCTCCTTTGTGGCGCAAGTGCTCGAACAGGTCAAGGCCCATGACCTGCTGCTGCTGATTGCTGAAGCCGATGTGAGCCTGCCGGGATTCTCGGTGTTGGGGAGCTTCTCGGAGGCGATCGCCGTGCATCCGCGTCAAGTATCCCTAGCAATTATCCACTACCCTCCCGAGGGGCTGTGATAGAGTTAGTGGCTGGGAGTATCCCAGATTGGCAACCCTCTCCCAAAGGAGAGAATGCGCCTATTTTTCGGGGGCATCTCAGTTAGGCAAGTTGGCCTACTCTGCGAGAATCCCTAACCCCGACGTGGGATGCACCTTAGCGTGTGTGACGAATGTAGATAAATTCTTAAAACGAGTATGGCTTCTAACTATTCCTTTGATATTGTCAGCGATTTCGACCGTCAAGAAATGGTAAACACCATTGATCAGGTCAAGCGTGAATTGATCAGCCGCTATGATCTCAAAGATACCAAGAGCACGGTGGAGCTAAGTGATGATAAAATCACCATCAGCACCGACAGCGAATTTTCTCTAGATGCGATTCACGATATCCTGCGCCAGAAGGCAGCTAAGCGGGATCTTTCCCAAAAGATTTTCGACTACGGCAAAGTCGAAGCGGCTGGCGGCAACCGGGTACGCCAGGAAATCACCCTCAAGCGCGGCATTGAAAGCGAGCTGGCGAAAAAGATTAGCAAGCTGATCCGCGATGAATACAAAAAGGTGCAAGCCTCGATCCAAGGGGACTCGGTGCGGGTGGCGAGCAAGTCTAAGGACGACTTGCAGCAAGTGATGCAACTGATGCGGACCCAGGATTTTCCGGTGGCTTTGCAGTTCACAAACTACCGTTAGCCCAGGCCGGTCGCTCGCCCGGATCGAGCCTGACAGGGGCTAGCTGACCCGCTCAAGGGCCCAGATAGGCTGTCAGGAGGTTGCAGTGCTCGCGTAGAGGGCCTGGAGGCGGGCGGTGATCACATCCCCGGCGAGGGGTGCAGCCGTGTACTGTAAC
>CAYNIP010000037.1:0-28016 GCA_964397305.1 uncultured bacterium | reverse complement strand
CTGGAGGCGGGCGGTGATCACATCCCCGGCGAGGGGTGCAGCCGTGTACTGTAACGTACCAGCTAAATATTGCTCCTGATAGCGTGTGAAGCTCTGGGAGAGAGCGGCTAAGCCCTCGGGATCGCAGTCTAGGGCTGCTTTCAGAGCTGGCGGGGCGATCGCCAGCAGCTCCGTCTCCCGCAGCACGGTAATCGTCGCTGTGGCCAGGGGCTCGCCGAGAAATAAGCACAGCTCGCCAAAGCAATCGCCGACGTGCAACTGCTCACTAGGCCGTGGCGGACTGGAGCGCATAAAGGCTGTTCGTTCTACTTCCGAGGGAATTTCAGCCGCGAGCTTTTGGTAAAGCCAGTAGAGAGAGCTGATCCCCTGAGACATCTCTTGGGTCAACTCGAAGGCAGCCGGGCCGAGGTAGTAGGCTAACCGCTCCGCTACCTGCTCCACGGTCGCCACCTCTAGGGGAACGGGGATATGGTAGTCGGGCCGACGGGTGAAGGCGATCGCCGCGACCCCCGCCGCCGTCTCCTGCAACTGCTGCTCCACCTCCAGCGTGCCCTTAACGACCAGGAAGAGGCTGTGAGGCGGCAGGTTCTCGGCACTCAGGCACTCCCCGGTGTCAAAGAGCAGCCGCGTTGCCCGCTGCAACAAGACCTTGTGAGCTGCCAGATTCAGCCCCTGCCAAAACTCCAGGTTACGCACGAGGTCAAGATAGGTCTCGCGTTGGGGGGGTGCATACTCGGGACTGAGTTGGGCCCGTTGGAGGGCGTACCAAGTGCGGCGCAGGATCTCGCTGTCGGTGCGTCGGGCTCCGTGGTAGTCCAAGGGGCAGTAGATGACCTGGTAGAGAAGGGAGTTGAGCGGTTCTAGCTCCTTGCGGCCATGCTCCCAGAGCCAGACCAGGATCGGGCGATCGGGATTGATATTAGGGATCAACTGATTGCTCAAGGCCTGGCGCACGGCCTCTGACACTTGGTTGGGTGGTGCTGTGGCCGGGGCCAGGAAGGGGACGAAGCGATAGGTGCGGCCGTCCAGGGGAATGACGGAGACTAGGCATTCGGCCACGACGGAGTTGGGGACATAGGTGACGATGCCGGTGTTGCCCCGCAGGCCCACGGCTCGCCAGGTGATGGAAACGACCTTGCCCACGAAGTCATCGCTCCGGCTGCGGACGCTGATGCGATCGCCCAACTGAAACGGCTGATCCAACCGCAGGGCAATGCCCGAGAGGAAGTCGCTCAGGGTGGAGCGCAGGGCCAGGCCAGCCACCACCGTCACCAAGGCCGAGGTGGCAAACAGGGCGGTGACATCCCAGCCCAGGGCCCGACCGACGGTTAAGCCGCAAACGGTGTAGAGGACGAGGGAAATGACCAGCTTCAGCAGCGAGGAGGGCGCTTTTCCCTGGCTCCGGGCCAGCCAGACATCGACGATCAGAAACGAGATCAGATTCACCACCGCCAAGCTGCCACAGATGAGCACCGCCACCCGCAGATAGTCCAAGGCTTGCGGAGCCAGCAACTCTGGGTTGTTGCGGACAAAGGTGTAGGCGAACAGTAACAGGCCGGTGAGGGCGATGACGATCAGGTTATTGGAACTCACAGACTTGCTCCTATTTCACTGGAGCCGAGGCGGAGAGCGATCGCCGCAAGCTCGCTAACAAACGATTGATCGACTTGCTCAACTTGCCCAGCTCATCAGCCCGGTCTTCGGGCAGGGGCGGGCTGTCCAAGCGGCGCAGGCTGATTTGCTCGACCAAGTGGGCGATGCTGTCCAGGGGCCGAATGATCCAGCGACGCACCAGCAGGTTCACGGCCGTATAGGCCATGATGAAAATACTGGCGATCAGCAGGGAATAGGAAACGATCGAGTCGCGCACTTGCTTGTAGGCCAGGGAGACGGGCACGGAAATGACGCGCGTACCAATGATTTCGTCCAGTTGCCAGCCAAAGCCGCCGGAGCTGCCGTAGGTGCGAATCAGCGAGGGGGGAGCCACCTCGGGGGTGCTGTGGCACTCTAAGCAACTGGGGGAGTTGACCGAAATAGGTTGCGCGACGTAGAGAGTGCGACGCCCAGATTTATCGGAGCGGGTCTCAATAATTTGCTTCCGGTCGGGATCATCGGTGAAGGCTTGAATCAGCTCCACCTGCCAGCTTTCTGCCAGATCCTTGGGATTCGTCGGATTCAGCACTCGCTCAGCATAGCCATAGTCGGAAAACTCATCCCCCAAGCGGGCAAAGAGTTGCTGGGCCGCATAGGAGGGCACGCGCTGGGCCAGAAAGTCGCGTGATTCGACCTGACTTAGGGGCTCAGCGATCTCGTCGCTGGTATAAGTCCGGGCGGCGATCGCCGCGCTCATCAAGACTTCCGCTTTGTTCACGGTGTTGGCGATCGCCTGCTGCCGCTCCATCACAAAGGTCGTCCCGACCACACACAACCAACCCGCGAGAAAGATGGCGAGCAACACTAGCTCAATCCGAACTTGCAGCTTCATAGGTCTAGTTCACCCTGCCGTCAATCGGCGCTTGCATTCCACATCCTTGACTTTAACCTTCCTGTTGAAGCCTGGAACAGTCGGTAGGGACAATCTGGAGCTTTTAGTGATCTAGGCGACATCAAAGCGCCGTTCCCCCCCTAAATCCCCCATTCTTGGCATACTGGAAGCCAGCCACGGTTCCTGGTGCTGCCTCTACACCCTACGAAGTACCCCCATCTCTGCCCTCGCCCCCTCAGTCCCCCTCGCCCAACCATGGACGCGGGAAATGCCAGATAAGGCGTTTCGGCTCCCCGGCTCCCAGAACCGAAGCGGAGTTGAGAGGATAGGAGCAAAACCTTGTTCGCCAGGGTTTTAGGACCTGGATATGCTTGGTAACATCCTGCACCAGGCTGCGATCACTACGACCCTTGATACCTAGCTAGCTTGCCATGTTGAGCGTGTCCGACCTTGATGATCCTGATTGGAGCAGGCTCGCCCGCCGCGAGGCCCGTCTGCGCGCGATCCTGCAAGACTTGGGCTCTGGGGTGCTCTTGTACAGTACCCAGGCCGAGGTCCTGATCGCGAACCCAGCCGCCCTTGACCTGCTCGAGACCACTGCCACAGAACTGATTGGGCAGCGTGTGAGGGATTGTACCTGGGACATCATCACGGCGACTGGGAAGCCCCTGGTCCCCGGGCAGCATCCGGTGCTGCGGGCGATCGCCACCGGCCAACCCATTCGCAATGTTGTCCTCGGGATCGAGCGGCGCGGCCGCCGCCTCTGGTTACTCACCCAGGCCGTGCCCCAACTGGATGAGCAGCAGCAAGTGCAGTGGGTCGTCTACAGCTTCAACGACATCACCGCCCAGCGCCAGGCCGAAGCCGCTTTGCAAACCGAGCGCGATTTGCTCGCTAGCATCAACAACACCAGCGTTGCGGCGATCACCGTCCTCGATCCTCAGGGCAATATTACCTACGCCAACGCCCGAGCTGAGTACATCCTCGGCCTGCGCCGGGACGAGCTGACCCACCGCACCTACAATGCGCCCGAATGGCAACACAAGGCCCTCGACGGCGGCCCCTGGCCAGACGAAGCCCAGCCCTTTCGGCGGGTCATGGCTACGGGAGAGCCCGTATTCGACATTCAGCACGCGATTGAGTGGCCCGACGGCCTGCGCCGCGACCTCTCGATCAACGGCGCACCGATCAAAAACGCGGCGGGCGAAATCACGAGCCTCGTCTTTTGCGTCACCGACATCACCGAGCGACGGCAGGCCGAGCAGGCCCTCCGAGACAGTGAGGCCCGCTTCCGGCTGGTCACGGAGAACATGACCGATCTGGTCTGCCTCCATGAGCCCGACGGCCGCTATGTCTATGTCAGCCCCTCCTGCCGCACCTTGCTGGGCTATGAGCCGGAGGAGCTGATCGGCCGCGATCCCTACACCCTCTTTCACCCAGACGATCGGGAGTACATCCGCAGCCAATCCCACCGGGCTGTCCTCCGCGGCGAACCCACCCCGATCACTTACCGCATCCGCCCCAGCAGCGGGGAGTATCTCTGGCTGGAAACCTTGACGAAGCCAATCTACAACGACCAAGGCCAACTGCTGCGCCTGCAAACTACGTCTCGAGACGTGACGGAAAAGATCCGCATCCAGCAACAACTGGAGCATGAGGCCCTCCACGATGCCCTGACGGATCTACCCAACCGTAATTTGCTGATGGAACGGCTGGAGCTGGCCCTAGAGCGCGTTCGCCGCCAGCCTCAGACGCAATTCGCGCTGCTTTTTTTGGACCTCGACCGCTTCAAGGCGGTGAATGATGCTCTGGGTCATTTGGTGGGCGATCGCCTCCTCCTCGCGGTCGCCCACCTGCTCAAGGCGGTGATTCGCCCGGTGGACTTGGCCGTCCGCCTCGGGGGCGATGAGTTTGTCCTGCTCCTGGAAGATCTCCCAGAATCCTACGCCGCGATTCAGGTGGCCGAGCGGATCTTCCAGGCCCTGCGATCGCCCTTCCAGCTCGACAGCTACACCGTCGTTGTCAGCACCAGCATCGGCATCGCCATCGGCTCAGCCCAGT
Organism: uncultured bacterium; assembly: GCA_964397305.1. Classification (GTDB taxonomy): domain Bacteria; phylum Cyanobacteriota; class Cyanobacteriia; order Cyanobacteriales; family Spirulinaceae; genus JAAUTY01. Next base: position 23,470 of record CAYNIP010000037.1, on the reverse strand, counting down.
ACCAGCACGCCTCCGAACTTCTCCGCGATGCAGACATCGCCATGTATCGGGCCAAAGACCAAGGCAAAGGCTGTTACTGCATCTTTGATCCCGTGATGCACGCGGCCGCGCTCGAGCGCCTGAAGCTGGAGCAGGACTTACGGCAGGCCCTGGAGCGCCAGGAATTCGTGCTTTACTACCAGCCCTTAGTGGCCCTGAGCACCGGGGAAGTGCTGGGCTTTGAAGCCCTAGTGCGCTGGCAACACCCAACCCGCGGCCTAATCTTGCCGGGGGAGTTTATCCCGGTGGCGGAAGAAACGGGGGTAATCGTGCCCCTGGGGCTGTGGATCTTACGCAGGGCCTGCGAACAACTCCAGCACTGGCAACAGGACTTGCTCACAACCCCCCTCATGCTCAGCGTCAACGTCTCTGCTGGCCAACTGCGTACCCCCCAGTTACTCGCAGAAATAGACACCATCTTGGCCGACACAGGGTTGCCCGGTTGGCAACTCACCCTCGAGATTACGGAAGGAATGCTAATCAACGATCTTCAGGCCTGCGAGGCCTGGTTGCAGGCCTTGAAACAGCGCCAGATCCGCATCAGCCTCGACGACTTCGGCACCGGGTATTCCTCGCTCAGCTACCTGCATCGCCTGCCCATCGACACCCTCAAAATCGACCGCTCCTTTGTGGCGCAAATGGCGGCCAATCCACGCAACCAAAAAATCGTCACGACCATTGTGGCCCTGGCAACCCATTTGGAGATGGTAGCCGTGGCTGAGGGCATTGAAACCGACCGGCAACTGAGGCAACTCCAAGCTATCGATTGCGTCCTCGGTCAGGGGTACCTCTTTGCCCAGCCCCTGAGCCCGGAGCGAGTTCCGGCTTGGTGGCGCTCTCAGCAACCCCGCCAGCAATGTAGCCAGAAATCGGGTTTCTCGGCTGAATCTGGACTCCAAGTGTGACACCCCCCGGAAGTCCAGGCCCTAGCAGGGATGGCCCGTAGCGTTACGGGGCCCTCATCCCCCGGCCCCTTCTCCCAAGTTTGGGAGAAGGGGAGTTGGAAGCCCCTCTCCCAAGTTTGGGAGAGGGGTTGGGGTGAGGGCCCGATCTCTGAAGGCTTGGGGCTACCGGGCCCTCATCCCCCGGCCCCTTCTCCCAAAGCTGGGAGAAGGGGAGCTAGCAGGGGTGCATCTCAGTTAGGCAAGTTGACCCACTCTGCGAGAAGCCGCTGTACGTTTATATCCCCCGGCCCCTTCTCCAGAGCGAAGGGGAGTCTCCAAGGTGAGAGGCCCTCGGCAAGCCGTTTCTACAGCTTGCCCCGCATCGCCAGCTTCATCTCCCGTACAGCCCGCTCGAGGCCGACTAAAACCGCCCGACTGATGATTGTGTGGCCGATATTGAGTTCTTCCATCCCCGGCAAAGTAGCGACCGGGTAGACGTTCCAATAGGTTAGACCGTGACCAGCATTGACCCGTAACCCGAGCTGTAGTGCCTGCTCACAGCCCGCGCGCAGGACCGTCAGTTCCTGCTGCCGAGCTGCTTCGTCGGCCGCATCGGCATAGCGCCCCGTGTGGAGTTCGATGAACTGGGCCCCGGTCTTAGCGGCGGCGTCGATCTGTCCCGGCTCCGCATCAATAAACCAGCTCACGGGAATCCCCGCCCCCTGCAAGCGGGCTACGGCCTGGGTGTAGCGGTCGAGATCGCCCAAGAGGTTCAGCCCCCCCTCGGTGGTCACTTCTTCGCGGCGCTCCGGCACGATCGTCACGTAGTCGGGTCGCACCTCGAGGGCGATGCCGATCATTTCAGCCGTCGCGGCCATTTCTAGGTTCAAATGCGTCCGCACTGTCTGTCGCAGCAGGCGGACATCCCGATCTTGAATGTGGCGGCGGTCTTCGCGGAGGTGGACGGTGATCCCATTCGCGCCCCCCAACTCAGCTAAAGCTGCCGCTGCCACCGGATCGGGTTCAACCGTGCGCCGCGCTTGGCGGATCGTCGCGACGTGATCGATGTTGACACCTAGAGTTAGCACAGGGGGCCTCGCTGCAAACTATCACAGCTCTTTATTGTACGAGAAGGGCGACGAGGCTGGCTGGGGAGCTGGGTAGAGCCTAGTCAATCTAGGACTTGCGTTGGGTTGCTGGCGTTAACCCAATCTACTGATGATGGAGGGTGTAGCGCTTCAGGGGTCATGACCGAGGCGACTGCAAGCCGTTTGGTTCAGAGGGATTCAGCTAAGCATCATTACCAAATTTGGGCGCCACCCGATCAGAATAGGGTCGGCCTAGGTCTCGACGGGGGGCTTGAAGCCAACGATTAGGGCCATTTCCAGCCATTTCCAGTAGCAGTCCACTTCCTGGAAGCCGAGGTCCCGGAGCCAGTGCAGTTGGGTTGAGAAGTCGAGCAGGATATTCGAGGGGTCGTCATGGTCTGGCCCGTAGCCCAGGGACGTGAGAAAGTGGGCGTGCCAACGGGGGCTGACGGGGGCAACGTGCTCGAGGTTGCAAAATACGCCGCCGGGGGTGAGGTGATGGAAGATTTCTGCGTAGAGCGATCGCTTGCGCGCGTCAGGCAAGTGATGGATGGCAAAGCTGGACACGATGGCGTCGAAGGAGCCCAGGGCCGGCAGGGGCTCCTCGAGGTTATGTTCGCTGACGGTGATCTGGGGATTGCCGGCAAAGCGTTCTCGAGCGGCGGCCAGCATGGTTGGCGAAAAGTCGAGGGCCACCCCCAAGGCCTGGGGTCGGTCGAGGCTGAGTAAGTGCAGGAGCCGCCCATCCCCTGTGCCGAGGTCAAGGATGCGCGCAGCCGTCTGCGGCACTAGCTCCAGCAGCACGGCCTCTCCTTCCGGGCGGTGGGGCAGGCTGTCGGCGCGACTGAGGTAGTTGAGGGCGTGTTGAGCCGAGGTCCATTGATTGCTGGTGGCGGTCATGGTGGCAAGCGTTGGGGACAAGGGAAGTTAGGAGGCGTAGAGTCGCTGTTGGTGAATATAGTCTTCGACGCTGGGAATCGCAGCCCGGCGATCGCGAGCTTGCCGATAGGCCGTTGAAGACACTGCGGGCGGCTCAAAATCGGCGATTTCGTACCGCGCCCCTTGGGCCGCGAGGGCTTGCAGGTGCTCAGACGCCAGGGGATAGCCCAGGCGCGGCACGATCAGCAACGTGACCTCCCGGAAGAGGTCGGCGGCCCGATACCAGCGCGGCAACTGCGGCACGAGGTCAGCCCCGACCACGAGGGTCAGTTCCACGGCCGTGCCCCACTGCTCGCGAGCCCGTGTCACGGTTTCAATGCTGCGGGAACTGCTCAGCTCGGGATTGAGGCTGATGTTGTTGCGCTGGGTGTCGATATCGGCGATCGCCAAACGCAGCATCACCATGCGGTAGTCCAGGGAGGTTTGGTGTTGCTTGTAGGGATTGTCGGAGGCCCAGACGGCTACCCAGTCGTAGCGATCTGAGAGCCAGCGGAGGATGGCTTGGTGGCCGGTAGTCGGTGGATCAGCACTGGTTCCAAAGAGGGCGATCGCAGTCATGGTAAGGGATGGGATGGGTAGGGGATTGGGAGGGAGACGAGGGACACCCTAGGCGGGAACCCCAGCCTGGAGGAGGTCGGCCCGGAGTTGTTGGAGGGCCGGGGAGAGGTCGGCGCGCCAAGGCTCTGGGTCCGTGAGCCGGCGGACCCCGGCCGGGAGCCGGGCCACAGCCTGGGTAGCTCGCTGGCGGATGGTTGCCAGGTCCTCCGGGGGGTGGCAGCGTTGACCGTGCTGCATGACGAGGGCTAGCAAGGGCTGGGCCTCGGGTAGGGGGGGCTCGTCAGCGAGGGCGAGGCGATCGCCCGTGGCCTGTCGCCACACTTGTTTGCGGCCGGGGTAGGTTTCTTTCTGGCTCGAGTGCTTCATCGTCGGTTGCCCGGCGATCTCCACTAGTTTATACACGCCGTTCACGGTGGAACCTGTCACCAATCGCGTCCCTAAACCATACCCGTCTAGGCAAGCGCCAGCGGTGTGCAAACGCTCAATTTCCCATTCATCCAGGTCGCCACTGGCAAAAATCTTCACCTCAGGCAAGAGCGATCGCACGCGCTGGGAGAGTTCGACCAGATCGCCAGAGTCTAAGCGTACCCCCGTGAGGGTGCGATCGCCCCGTTTCACCTGCTGGGCCAACCGCGTCGCCGCCGCCAGCGTGTCATAGGTATCGATCAGCAGGGGGGCCGCCGGAAAGTAGCGGCTAAAGGCGGTAAAGGCCTCATCTTCTCCCCCCTGGAGGGCGCTGATGGCCATCACGAGGGCATGAGCCATCGTCCCGACCGGCCGCTGGCCCAAACGCAGGGCTGCCAGCACATTTGAGGTTCCATCCAGACCCCCGGCTAGGGCCGCCCGCGCCGCCCAGAGAGAGGCTTGGGGGCTGAAGGCGCGGCGTGTGCCAAACTCCAGCAAGGTCGCCTCGGGGCCAGCACTATCGCGCAGGCGAGCGGCCCGGGTGGCGATCAGGGTCTGGTAGTTCAGGGCGTTGAGCAGGTAGGTCTCCGCTACCTGGGCCTGCCAGAGGGGAGCTTCGATGCGGAGGAGAGGCTCATGGGCGAAGACGGGAGTACCCTCCGGTACGGCCCAGACATCGCCGCTAAAGCGTCCCTCCGCCAGGAGGTCCCAGAGTTCGGCCGGCGCGTGCTCAAAGATCCCGGTGGCTTGGAGGGCCTGGATCTGCTCGGGGGTGAACTGGAGGTGGCTCAGGTAGTCGAGGGCCTGGTCCAACCCGGCTGCGATCAGGTAGCCAAAGTGTGGGGGCAACCGCCGCGCAAACAGTTCAAAGCTAGCCGGTTGCTGAGCGAGACCTTCACCGACATAGCAGGCTCCCATGGTGAGTTGGTAGAGATCGGTGAGCAGGCTGTAATCAGCGGGGGTGAGATTGAGGTCGGGGGGAATGGTCATGGCAGGGTAGCAGCGGGAGAGCGGGGGGCGATCGCCCCACCTGCGTTACATTTCTAATTATAGTAACTTTCACCAAATATTATAGTGAAATTTACCAAAATTTACCAACCACCCTCCTGTGGGTCGGGCGATCGCCTACCATTACCCGGGCTAAGGGGGACGGCGCGGCATGGCCGGCCGCCTGGCGATCGCCCGAGTTCGGGAAACCGTACCCCCCGACGAGTTGCAAGCGGGGCCTGCAATTGGCTAAATTAGCACTCAAGGCGCGAGAGTGCTAACGACACAGCGCTAACGCGCTCCACATCTAAACTTTGAGACTTTTTGGAGAGGTTTTGCATGGCAGCTCTGACAATCAATGTGTCCACCGTGAATCCCTTGGGCGATCGCGTCTTCGTGAAAGTGAGCGAGAGCGAAGAAAAAACCGCTGGCGGCATCCTGTTGCCGGATACGGCGAAGGAAAAGCCCCAAGTTGGTGAAGTGGTTGCCGTGGGCCCCGGCCGCGTCCAAGACGACGGTAGCCGCGCGCCGATGGATGTCAAAGTTGGCGATAAGGTGCTCTATTCCAAGTACGCCGGCACCGACATCAAACTGGGGGGCGAAGACTACGTGCTGCTGACGGAAAAGGACATCCTCGCCGCCGTCATCTAGGCGATCGCTGCCAAGCGTCCCGCTTGAATTGAACCATTCCGTACTCACCCTAGAACACAACCAGACTCGTAACTATGGCTAAGAGCATTATCTACAACGACGAAGCCCGCCGCGCCCTCGAGAAGGGCATTGACCTGCTGGCAGAAGCCGTCGCCGTCACCCTCGGTCCCAAAGGCCGCAACGTGGTGCTCGAGAAGAAATTCGGTGCGCCCCAGATTGTCAACGACGGCGTGACCATTGCCAAGGAAATCGAACTGGAAGACCACATCGAAAACACGGGCGTCTCCCTGATTCGCCAAGCCGCCTCGAAGACCAATGATGTTGCGGGTGACGGCACGACCACCGCGACGGTGCTCGCCCACGCCATGGTCAAGGAAGGCCTGCGGAACGTGGCGGCGGGCGCCAACCCGATCGCCCTGAAGCGCGGCGTGGACAAAGCAACCGAGTATTTGGTGGGCAAGATCGCTGAGCACGCCCAGCCGATCTCCGATTCCAAATCCGTGGCGCAAGTGGGCTCGATCTCCGCTGGTAACGATGAAGAAGTCGGCCAGATGATTGCCCAAGCGATGGATAAGGTGGGCAAAGAGGGCGTCATCTCCCTCGAAGAAGGCAAGTCCATGACCACCGAGCTGGAAATCACCGAAGGGATGCGCTTCGATAAGGGCTACATCTCGCCCTACTTCGCCACCGACATGGAGCGCATGGAAGCGGTCCTCGAGGAGCCCTACCTGCTGATCACTGATAAGAAGATTGCGCTGGTGCAAGACCTCGTGCCGGTGCTGGAGCAAGTGGCCCGCTCCGGTCGGCCCCTGCTGATCGTCGCGGAAGACATTGAGAAGGAAGCCCTGGCGACCCTGGTGGTCAACCGCCTGCGCGGGGTGCTGAATGTGGCGGCTGTGAAGGCTCCTGGGTTTGGCGATCGCCGCAAGGCCATGCTCGAAGACATCGCCACCCTCACCGGCGGCACGATGATCTCCGAAGATGCCGGCCTCAAGATCGAAAGCGCCAAGCTGGATATGCTGGGCGGTGCTCGCCGCGTCACGATCACCAAGGACAACACCACGATCGTCGCTGATGGCAACGAAGTGGCTGTCAAGGCTCGCTGCGAGCAAATCCGCCGCCAGATCGAGGAAACCGACTCCTCCTACGACAAGGAGAAGCTGCAAGAGCGCCTCGCCAAGCTGGCTGGGGGTGTGGCGGTGATCAAGGTCGGTGCGGCGACGGAAACCGAGATGAAGGATCGCAAGCTGCGCCTGGAAGACGCCATCAACGCCACGAAGGCGGCCGTTGAAGAAGGCATCGTTCCGGGCGGTGGGACGACCCTGGCCCACTTGGCTCCTGAGCTGGAAGCTTGGGCCCAGGCCAACCTGCAAAACGAGGCTCTCACCGGCGCGACCATCGTTGCCCGCGCCTTGGCGGCTCCCCTGAAGCGCATCGCTGAGAATGCCGGCCAAAATGGTGCGGTGATTGCGGAGCGCGTCAAGGAGAAGGAGTTCAACGTCGGCTACAACGCGGCTACGGGCGAGTTTGTCGATATGTTTGAGGCGGGCATCGTCGATCCGGCGAAAGTGACCCGCAGCGCCCTGCAAAACGCGGCTTCGATCGCGGGCATGGTGCTCACCACGGAGTGCATCATCGTGGACAAGCCGGAGAAGGACAAGGCTCCGTCAGCCTCTGGCGGCGGTGACTTCGACTACTAAAGGGCTGAACGGGTCGGAGCTGGTCTAAGACCGGCTTCGACGGAATTTTCCCCTAAAGGTCAAACCCCCTGGTTTCTGGAAGAAGCCGGGGGGTTTGCGATGCGGTGCATGGGCTACTCGCCTCCCAGCTCCGAGGGCTCAAAGGGGGTGAGGGCCCCGTGGAAGCCCTCGATCACTTCAAGCTGGCAGAAGGCGGCGAAGGAGCGAAACATCGTCCCGTCTTGGTCGGCGTACTTCTCGCCACAGGCCTGGAGGAGACGAGTGAGGGTAGCGCGATCGCCCGCCTCGAGGGGCTCCAGGTCGGCCAGGCAGCGCTCCCCGGCCAGCCCGGCTGTGAGCACATCAGCCCCGGAGCCGAAGGCGCAGGCGCGACTGATGGCAATCGCCGCTGAGCAAGAGGTCGCTTGGGCGATCGCGGCCTGAATCGTGTCCAAGGCCCAATCCGCGACGGGGCACTCGGCCTGGGCTGGGGGAGGTGCTGCGTAGGTCAAGCCTAGGGCTAGGAAACCGAGGCTGAGACCTCGCCAAAGCTGGGAAGCGTTCATCGTGTTTAGTTGTTAGAAAGTTGTTTTGACCCGCGCTGTCAGGTTGCGGCCTGGGGGGAGGGATGGCCCGTGCCTGCCAGTTGCTGGAAGCTGTCCTCATCAAGCTCAATCTCGAGCTGCTCGGCCCGGCGATCCTCCGGTCGCTTCCGCGCTTCTCCCAGGAAAAGGGGCTGAGTCAGCCCTGGCTCCGGATGGAGCACCACCCGGGCCCGGATGTGGATCTTGCCATCGGGGCCCCCGAGGCGACCGTAGGGAGAGACATCAATGGCCGCTTGACGGAGGGTAGCCCGGGTTTGCTCCTGGGTGATGTCGGCCGGCACGACGATGACCACGTTCGACTGGGCATTGTCAAAGACGAGAGCATAGCGCACGGCTCCCGGAATCGTCGTGCGCTGGAAGAGTCCCAGGCTCAGGCCCCAGATGCTCAACGTCACCACGCTCATGAAGGCTGTGACCCCGACCAAGCGAAAACGAAAGCCCCACTGGAACAGGAAGCCAGTGATCGCCAGCGCCAAGGCCAATCCCGTCACGAGCAGCGCCCCCTGGATGTAAATACTAAAGTCACTCCAATCCATCGCCAAAAAGTCCATAACCCTCTCCCTCAAAATTGCCGGGTCCAGTCATCAAACCAGCGCTCGACTACAACTTTGGTCTGTGTGAAGAATTCTACGGCTTGGCGTCCCTGGCCGTGGAGGTCGCCGAAGAAACTGTCCTTCCAGCCGCTAAAGGGGAAGTAGGCCAAGGGGGCGGCGACGCCGATATTGATGCCGATGTTGCCAGCCTCGGCCTCGTAGCGAAACTGCCGCGCCGCCGCACCGCTGCGCGTGAAGAGGCAGGCCATATTGCCCCAGGGACTGCGGTTCACTTGGGCGATCGCCGCCTCGAGGGTGTCCAGGTGCAGCAATCCCAGCACCGGGCCGAAGATTTCCGTCTGGGCCAGGGAGCTGGCAGCCGGCAGGTCCGTGAGGACGGTGGGCCGCAGAAAGTGGCCCCGCTCGCCGCCGGGAATCACGGGCTGGCGGCCGTCCACTAGGGCGCGGCCCCCCTCGTTGAGGCCTTGTTGAATCAGGCCCTCGATGCGGGCGCGGCTCTGGGCGCTGATCACGGGTCCCATCTGCACCCCCGGCTCCAGGCCGTTGCCGACCACGCGATCGCGGGCCGCCTGAGCGATCGCCTCCGGAAACCAGGCCTGAGCCGAGCCGACGGCGATCGCCACCGAAGCCGCTAGACAGCGCTGACCCGCACAGCCAAAGGCACTGTCGGCCGCAATGCGCGTCGTCAGCTCCGGGTCCGCATCGGGCAGCACAATCAAAGGATTCTTTGCCCCGCCTTGGCACTGCATTCGCTTGCCGTGGGCGGCTCCCTGGGCGTAGACATAGCGGGCCACGGGGGAGGAGCCCACAAAGCTGATCGCCTTGACCGTGGGGTGCTCCAGCAGGGCATCGACGGCGGCCTTGGCGCCATGGACCAGATTCACCACCCCCGGCGGCAGGTCCGTTTGCGCCAGCAGCTCCAGGACCCGTTGCATGGTGAGGGGCACTTTTTCGGAGGGCTTGATCACCACGGTATTGCCGCAGGCGATCGCATAGGGGAGAAACCAGAAGGGGATCATCCCCGGAAAATTGAAGGGAGCGATAATACCACAAACTCCCAGGGGCTGACGAATCATTGTCTCATCAATGCCGCGCGCGATGTCTTCCAGGTTATAGCCCTGCATCAGCAGGGGAATGCCGCAGGCTGTTTCCACATTCTCAATCGCCCGTCGCCATTCGCCCCGGGACTCAGCCAGAGTTTTGCCGCACTCCAGGGTGATCAAGCGGCTGAGGTCGTCGATCTCGGCTTCCAGGAGCTGCTTGAGCTGGAAGAGGGGTTGAATGCGCTGGGGAACGGGCACGCGCCGCCAGTCCCGAAAGGCGGCCGCGGCCGCTTGCACAGCTCGATCTACCTCGTCCGACGAGGAGAGGGGAACCTGGTGGAGAACTTCGGCCGTGGCTGGGTTGCAGACGGTTAGAACCTCGCCACTCTGGGCCGGTTGCCACTGACCGTTAATGTAGTTATGGAGGGGGGTGTGCGACCAAAAATTCATGGGGCGGGATCGCTGCATGGGTGGTTAGGTTCCCGCTGGGTCCAGGCTCCAGGGCTCCTAGATGTAGCGCCGGATGGTGTCGTCGTGATCGTTGAGGGGGTCCTCAGCGAAGCGCTGGACGTGCTTCTCCCACTTGTTGAGCCAGTCGGGCAGGGAGTCTTCCCCCGCTTGGTGCTTGCGGATCGCTTGCTGAAACCGCTCGTAGAAGTACACGAAACGGACATAATCATCAATGTCCTCTCCGGAAAAGTCATAGCCCGCTTCCCGAGCCACCGCCGCAAAGCCTTGGCGGGTGGGGGAGCAGGGAGCTTTGAGGCGATTTTGCAGCGCTTCATCGCCGCACACTTTCTGGAAAAAGTCGATGACGTTTTCGCGTTTAGACATTGTCCACCCTATCTTGAAGCCTGTATGCAAGTACTGTGGGAGTTCATGATCCTACTCAATTCTAGTGGATGCGCTCGCGTCGGCTCACGGAAATTCTACCGAGCTTTAACAAAATTCAACGCTCAATCTGCTGGGGCCCTCGGCCTTCGTGGGCTAGCTGCACCAAGCGGGCCGCTAATTGCGGAAAGGCTACGCCGCTCGCCTCCCAGAGCAGGGGGTACATACTCGTGGCTGTGAACCCAGGCAGGGTGTTGATCTCGTTGATCAGCACCCTGCCGGTCGCTTCGATGTAGAAGAAGTCAACCCGCGCCAGACCGGCGGCATCCACGGCCTGAAAGGCCTTGAGGGCCATGTCTTGCATCTCGCTGGCGATCGCCACGGGCAGCCGCGCCGGAATCGTCAGGTCCGCCCGGCCGGGTTGGTACTTAGTCTCGTAGTCGTAGAAGTCGCTGTCGAAGCGGATCTCTCCCAGGACAGAGGCCTTGGGGTGGTCATTGCCCAGCACAGCGCACTCGATTTCCCGCGCCACGACCCCAGCTTCGATGATCAGGCGGCGGTCGTAGCTAGCGGCTTGGTCAAGGGCCGCCTCGAGGTCACGGCGGTTGCGAGCCTTCGCGATGCCGACGGAGGAGCCGAGATTGGCCGGCTTGACGAAGCAGGGATAGCCCAGGCTGGCTTCGATCTCGTCGGCCAGTTTGCGGCTGCCCTGGGGGGATTGCACCTGGGCTCGGGTCGCCGCCAGGTACTTCACTTGGGGCAGGCCGGCTTGGTGGAAGGCGGTCTTCATCATCAGCTTGTCCATGCCGACGGCGGAACCGAGGACACCGCTGCCCACGTAGGGGGCTTGCAGGAGGGTGAGCAGCCCCTGGATCGTCCCGTCTTCGCCGTTGGGCCCGTGGAGGATGGGAAACCAGACTTCAACTTGGCTGGCGCTGGCGGGAAATTGCCAGAGCTGGCGACGGCTGGCGACGAGATCAGGGGCCGGGGGCCGGCCCTGTTCGAGGACTTCGGCGGCGATGTTGCCATCGCGCCAGAAGCCGTCTTTTTGGATGTAGAAGGGTAGCACGTCGTACTGCTGGCGGTTGCGATCGCTGCGCAGGGCCCGGGCGATCGCCTGGGCCGAGCAAATCGACACCTCATGCTCCCCGGAACGACCCCCAAATAACAAGCCTACGGTTAATCTACTCACGGTTCCTTTGTCCTATCCCCCTGGGCCCTCCAGGGCCGCAGCCGGGAGGGTCTCAATGTTAGACTACAGAGTTAATTAGATTAGCCGGTTTGTCAACAGCAACCCCCTGGCCGGGCCCGTTCCCTGGGCAGCCCCTTTGACCTATGCCTGAGTCTGACTGGAGTTATGATGCCAGCGTGGCGGCGATCGAGGCGATCGCCCAGCGCATCGAAGCCGGAGCCCTGCCCCTAGAGCAGGTCTTCAGCCAATTTGAACAGGCCGTCACTGAGCTGCGGCGCTGCGAGGCCTTTTTAGCGGCGGGGCGCGATCGCTTCGAGCTGCTGATCGAGACCCTGAGCGATCCCCCCGACGCGGAGGCCTAGACCCGGCTAGTTTCTTCAAGAAAATCAGCCGCCGTGTTGCAGTTCCAGAGCATCGCGGCCGCCTCAGCCTCTAGGTCCAGGGCTGTAACCGGCAGGGTCGCCAGCCAGCGCTGGAAGGCGCGTCCGCCCTGGGCTTGGAAGTCGCGCAGGGCCTCCAAAGCGGCCGGGCGGTAGAAGGCACAGAGGGGTTCCCAATGATCGCCCACCCGAGGTACGAGGGCGAGGTGTTGAGGCGGCAGGCTGGCGAGGCGATCGCTCCAGGCTCGCAATTGCCGGCCCTCGAGGCGCGGCAAGTCACAGGCCAAGGCCAGCACCCAGTCCCCAGATCCTTGAGCGCTGAGCTGGGTTAAGCCCTCCGCGAGGGCTACTAGGGGCCCCGCCCCCGGCTCTGCTTCCGCCAGCCAAGTCACCGGAGCCCCGACGATGGCTCGGTAGCGCTCGGGCCAGGGGGTGAGCACGTAGACTTGGGGGGTCAGGCTCTGAGCGACGGCCGTGACCCGGGCGAGCAGGGGGATTCCCTGCCAGGGGTGCAGGGCCTTGTCGTGGCCGAGGCGGGAGCTTTGGCCGCCCGCAAGGATCAGAGCAGCGATCGCCGAAGTTGGCATGAGGGTCGTTGGCAGTTGGTGGCTTTCGGGCTCCCCGGGTCCGAGCCAGGGAAGCGGGGGGTATCGGGTTGGCGCTGGCAACTGAACTGGGGAATGCTGCTGGCCGGGGGCTGGTTGCTGATGCTCGCCGCGCCGAAGGGGGGAGACGCTAGGTCGTCAACCAGCCAAAGATTTCCCCGGCCGTCAGTTGGACGGCCGCCGCGAAGTCGGGCACGGGGAGGGGCGTTGCATCGGCCTCAAAGACACGCAGCGCTGGCTCAGTATTGTAGACCAAGAGGCAGGCCTCCTCGGGGTCGAGGAGCCAGGCCATCTGGGTGCCGTGGGCGAAGCAGTGGGACAGGTTGCGGAGGATTTGGGTCTGGCTCTGGCCGGGGGAGAGGATTTCAATCGCCCAGTCGGGAGGGATTAGGAAGGCATCGGCAATCTTGCCGTTGTCGTCTCTGGGGATGCGTTGTTCCTGGAAAATCGCAATATCCGGCACGAGGGAGCGCCCGCCAAACGTACAGCGCAGCTCGGGAAAGGCTTGGGCTATGCGCCCGGCGCGAAAGGCGAGGGTCAAAGTAATGCTTAACTCTCGCTGAAGGACACTGTGTTTGCCTTGAGGCATGGGTTTCTGGGCGATCGCGCCGTCGCTGTATTCGCGGGCTGGCTTGGTTTCCGGCTGGGCCAGAAAGGCCTCTAGGCTGAGGGGCTGGGTGGGTGCTTGTACCATGGCCAACATCTCCTGCGGGGATCGCTCCGATCATAGCCCGGAACCAGCTTCCCAGTCGGGGCAGGTCGCCCCTTCCCAGCCGTAGGGGTGCATTCCACAGACGAGGAGATTGCCGTTGTAGACATAGCCGTGATCGCCGGAGTTGGCCTGGGGGTCGTTGGTCGTCGGGGGGTATCGGGTTGGCGCTGGCAACTGAACTGGAGAATGCTGCTGGCCGGGGGCTGGTTGCTGATGCTCGCCGCGCCGAAGGGGGGAGGCGCTAGGTCGTCAACCAGCCAAAGATTTCCCCGGCCGTCAGTTGGACGGCCGCCGCGAAGTCGGGCACGGGGAGGGGCGTTGCATCGGCCTCAAAGACACGCAGCGCTGGCTCAGTATTGTAGACCAAGAGGCAGGCCTCCTCGGGGTCGAGGAGCCAGGCCATCTGGGTGCCGTGGGCGAAGCAGTGGGACAGGTTGCGGAGGATTTGGGTCTGGCTCTGGCCGGGGGAGAGGATTTCAATCGCCCAGTCGGGAGGGATTAGGAAGGCATCGGCAATCTTGCCGTTGTCGTCTCTGGGGATGCGTTGTTCCTGGAAAATCGCAATATCCGGCACGAGGGAGCGCCCGCCAAACGTACAGCGCAGCTCGGGAAAGGCTTGGGCTATGCGCCCGGCGCGAAAGGCGAGGGTCAAAGTAATGCTTAACTCTCGCTGAAGGACACTGTGTTTGCCTTGAGGCATGGGTTTCTGGGCGATCGCGCCGTCGCTGTATTCGCGGGCTGGCTTGGTTTCCGGCTGGGCCAGAAAGGCCTCTAGGCTGAGGGGCTGGGTGGGTGCTTGTACCATGGCCAACATCTCCTGCGGGGATCGCTCCGATCATAGCCCGGAACCAGCTTCCCAGTCGGGGCAGGTCGCCCCTTCCCAGCCGTAGGGGTGCATTCCACAGACGAGGAGATTGCCGTTGTAGACATAGCCGTGATAGTGGTGGCAGCCGATGCAAGCCGGGTGGTGATCGGCCGTGGCGGCGAGGCGCTTCCCAAAGGGGGACTCGGGGTTGAGGCTGATTTCTTCGAGGTCGATGTAAAAGGTGGCTGTGCCCTCCAGCCAGTCGTCCCGCGACCAATCGTCGCTGAACCATTCATTCAACCAGTACTCGAGGTCCCGGGCCAGCTCTGTTTGCATGTCTGTGGCGATCGCCTCCACGGTCTGGCCGACCTCCACGCAAAACTCCTCAAAATCTTTGGCAACCTGCTCGACTGTCTCCAACCAAGCGCGCGACCAATCATCCATAACTCGCTTAACCTATGGCAGGGCTCGTTTGCTTTCACTCTATCCTAGCTGCTCCCTGATGGCAGGCCTGACGCCACCGCCAGCGCCCGTGGGCGATCGCCCCCCGCAGTTTTCCCCAACCAGCGGCCGGTCGTCGCCCCAGGAGCAGCAGCCCGAGGAGCAGCAGTCGCGCCAGCCGCCAAGTGTAAGCCCAGGAGCTGGCATAGCGTTGCAACACGAGCAGGTAGCTGAAGGTGCTGTGGCGCAGTTGCCAACCGGGTTGGCGCGCGGTGATGCTGGAGGGGAAGTGGATGATGTGAAGGCGGCTGGTGTAGGCGATCGCGTAGCCTTGGGCGCGGTAGCGCTGGCAGAAGTCAAAGTCTTCGTAGTAGAGAAAAAAGGCCGGGTCAAACTGCGGGCAAGTGGGAAAGCAGGCGAGGTTCACCAGCAGACTGCACCCGCTAACCCAGTCACAGGGTTCATAGGGCTCTCCTCTGTCCCCAGGCGGCCGCGAGGCGATCGCACCGCGCCGGCTGTCAAACCGTCCCGGCCCCGCCCAGAGCTGGCCGTCCGGTTGCCGGACCTCGGTTCCCAAAATTGGGGGTGGTGGGTGGGTGGCCAGGAAGGTTAGCGCTTGGGCGAGCATTCCCGGCGGCAGCACCGTATCAGGATTGATCAACCAGGCGATCACCCCCGGCTGCCGTTGCCACAACCAGCGCAGGCCCCGATTACAGCCGCGCCCAAAGCCGAGATTTTCCCCCGCCTCCAGCAGCAGCACCCGGGAGCTAGCCAGCGTGGGCAGGGCTGTATCGGCCGGGGAATTGTTGACGATCAGCAGTTGCCAACCGAGGTTCGTCAGGGGCAGCGAGGCGAGCAAGCGGGCGATCAGGTCAGTGCTGTGGTAGTTGACCGTGATCAGGTGCAGCATGGCCTCTCCTCCCCACAGCCAGGGCTCAGTCGCGCAACTGCACGGGCATGGCTAGGTAGGTCATCTTCAGGCCGCTTACGGGACGGAAGATGGCCGGTTGGGTGGCTGAGTTGAGACAAAGCGAGATTTCATGACTGGCTAGGGCCTTCAATCCATCCATCAAGTATTTGACATTGAAGGCGATGTCGCCAGGCTCCGAGGAGTCCATCTGAGCGGGCATGGACTCACGGCCACTGCCGACATCCTGAGCATCGACGGATAGATGCAACTGCTGCTGGTCTTCATCGAAGGTGAACTTGACTACGTTGTTCTTCTGCTCAGCGAGCACCGCGATGCGCTCTAGGGCACTCTGAAGCTGGCGGCGGTCGAGATTGATACGGTTGCCAAATTGCTGCGGGATGAGCTGCTGGTAGGCCGGATAGGCTCCATCAAGGCGGCGGCTGGTGAGCCGTTGCTGGCCGCTGGCAAAGATCACTTGACGCTCATCGGCCCGTAGCTCGACGCGATCGTCACTGGCCTGGAGGGCCAAAATGCGCTCCAGCTCCCGCAAGGCGCGGGCCGGAATGGTCACTTCCAGTTCCTCCGTCGGCGCTTCGCCTTCGACTTCACTGCTGGTCTCCAGCACGGCGAGGCGGTGGCCGTCGGTCGCGGCGAATTCAACCTTGTCCGGACCGAACTTAACGTGGATACCGGTTAAGACCTGTTTGGTCTCCTCGGTGCTGGCGGCGAAGAGGGTGGAGCGCAAGCCATCGAGGAGCGCGCTCACGGGCAGGGCGATCGCCTCCTCCGTCGTGACGATGGGTAGTTCTGGAAACTCAGCGGCGGGCAGACTCCGCAACTGATAACGTCCGGAGGTGGTACTCAGGGATACAAGGCCGCTCGCGGCTGCCTCCTCATCCTGGGCCAGTTCGACGCTCCCTTCGGGTAGCCGCGAGACAATATCACTGAGGGTTTTCGCGGGCAGAGACACGGCCCCGCTCGTCTCGACTTCGGCCTCAAAGCTAGTCTGGATGCCCAGCTCATTGTCAAAGGCTCGCACCTGGATCACCTTGGCGGTGGCATCGGCCAGCAGCAGGACATGGCCCAACACAGGCAGGGCGGGGCGCGACGGCACCGCGCGGCTCACTAAGGAGAGATTCGCTTTCAGATCGCTTTGGCTACAAGCAAATTTCATAGGGGCAGGGCCGTCGTTCCGTGACGTTCAATCGAGACTGCTTATTATACGCTGGCAGGGGCAACCCTGCTGGGGGATTTTCGGCCTCGGGAGACCCAGGGGGAGCATTCCCCCCTTGTGATCGGGCCAACATAATCCCGCTCCAGACCTTTGCTTTAATGAGAGGTAGAACGTTTTTGGGTGCTGGGGATAGTGGCGTAAACGCGCCTTGGTAGAGTGTTTTCCTTGGTCTAGTTGGCATGACTCGATACTCGTTCCGATTCTTGCCTTGCTTGGCAGCGGCCTTAGCCTTTGGGGCGATCGCCACTGCCGTGGCCCTGTTTGACCGGGCCGAGAGCCAGCGCTTTCAACAAGAACAACGCGCCCAAGTGCTGGCCCGGGCGAGTACGGTGCGCGCCCGGCTGGAGGGGTTTCTCAATGCCCGGCTGCTGCTGACGCGCGGGCTGGTGGCCTATTTGTCTACCAATCTGCCCACGGGCTCGGAGGTGTCGCCGGAGCGCTTCAATGCGATCGCCAGTGTGTTGCTGGCCCAGGAAGCGGGGGTCTATCGCATTTCGGGCGTTGAAGATACGGTCATTCGCTACAGCTACCCCGACGATGAGACCGGACAAGGAATTTTGGGGGCGGACCTCCGCGATATTCCCGGCCAGATCGAGGTGATTGAGCGCATGAAACACACGCGCAAGACCCAGATCGCCGGTCCGGTAGAGCTAGTGGAAGGGGGAACCGCCCTGATCAACTTTACGCCGGTCTTTCTCACCACTCCAGACTCGCCGGAGGGGGGACGCTTTTGGGGCTCGGTGACGCTGCTGATTAGCGATCGCGTCCTGTTCGAGGCCGTCGGCTTGGCCGACAACCGCACGGAGCTAGCCTATGCCCTGCGGGGCCGAGACGGCCTCGGCGCTCAGGGGGAGGTGTTCTTCGGCGATCCGGCCCTGTTTGAGCAGGACCCAGCCCTGATGGACATTTCCCTGCCCAGCGGCTCCTGGCAATTAGCCGTTCTGCCCCAGGCGGGCTGGCCAACTGTGCCCCCGGGGGCCCGCTGGTGGCGCTGGGGTGGTCTACTGCTCGCGAGTCTGGGGGCGGCGGGAACCTGGGTGCTGGTGCGGGAGCCGGTACGCCTGCGGGTGGCGATCCAGCAAGCCCAAGCGGCGAACCAGCAGCTCACGGCTGAAGTCAGCGAACGGCGGCGGGCTGAGGCAGCCTTACGGGCTTCGGAGGCGGATCTGAAGGTGGCGAAGGAGGCGGCCGATGCCGCCAACCAGGCTAAGAGTGAATTTCTCGCCAACATGAGCCACGAGCTACGCACGCCCCTGAATGGCATCCTCGGCTATGCCCAAATTCTGCGCCGCAGTGAGGACCTTGACCAACACCGTCAAGGCCTGGCGGTGATCTACCAGTCAGGCTCTCACTTGCTGACGCTGATTAATGATGTGCTCGACCTGGCAAAGATCGAAGCCCGCAAGTTGGAACTGGTGCCCCGGGATCTCCCCTTGCCCAGTTTTCTCCTCGGCCTGGTGGAGATCGCCCGCATCCGTGCTCAAGAGAAAGGAATTGCTCTCCACTACGAGGCTGGCCCCCATTTGCCAGCGGGCTTGGTCGCGGACGACAAGCGCCTGCGCCAAGTCTTGCTCAATTTGCTCAGCAATGCCATCAAGTTCACGGAGCAAGGACAGGTGCTGTTGCGGGTGGTGACGGTGGGGCCGCCTCGGGAGGGGGAAGCGGTTACGCTCCGTTTTAGTGTGGAAGACACGGGCCTTGGCATGACAGCCGCGCAGTTGACTCGGATTTTTCAACCCTTTGAACAGGTGGGCTCGGCGGCCCGACGGGCGGAGGGAACGGGCCTGGGCTTAACGATCAGCCGCCAGATTGTGGAGCTGATGGGGGGCGAACTCCAGGTGCAATCCACCCCAGGACAGGGCAGTTGTTTTTGGTTTGAGGTGACGCTGCCTCAGTCTCAGGCCTGGCAGCAAGCGCTGGCTACGACGCCCCAGGGACCGATCGAGGGCTATGAGGGACGCCGCCGCCATATCTTGATCGTGGATGACAATCCGTTGAATCGGCAGGTGTTGGTGGAGTTTCTGCGGCCGCTGGGGTTTGAGCTGACGGAGGCGGAGCAGGGGGCGATCGCCCTGGAGCGGATCGCCCAGTCGCGGCCGGATCTGGTGGTGACGGATTTGGTGATGCCGGAGCTGGATGGCTTTGAGCTGGCGCGGCGGCTGCGCCAGCAGTACCCGGGACTGCCAGTGATCGCCTGTAGCGCCAGTGTGACGGAGGTAGAGCAGGGCGATAGCTTGGCGGCCGGCTGTTGGGCCTTCCTCACTAAGCCGGTCGAGTTTGACAAGCTCCTCGCCTGTTTCGCGAAGCACCTCGATTTGACTTGGCAGTATGGCCCGCCACCCGGTGATTCCCAGACCACACCTGAGCAACCCGGGGACTGGGTACGGCCCCCAGAGGCTGAATTGGTCGTCCTGCGGCAAGCCGCCCGCCTAGGCGATATTGCCTTGGTGGAGTCGGAGGTCGAACGCTTGCAGGGATTGGAGCCTCAGTATGGGGGATTTTGCGATCGCGTTCGCCACCTCGCCCAAGAGTTTGACGACCGCGCTATCCTCAACCTCGTTGCGCCGCTGGCCTCAGCCCCAAAGCCCTAGGGTCTGCACAGTCTTTCCGGTTAACCAAAAGCACCATAACCGCCACCGCCAGGGGTTTCAATGATCAACGCATCCCCGGACTGCATCGCCACCTGGGCCGTTCCCGGCAGGTTCTCTACCCTGCCATCCGCTCGTTGCACCCAGTTACGACCCGTGGCTCCCGGTTGTCCCCCCGCGAGACCGAAGGGGGCGACCCGCCGCCGACTCGACAAAATCGCCGCTGTCATCGGTTCCCGAAAGCAGAGGCGTCGAATCAGGCCGCAGCCGCCGGGGTAGCGACCGGCTCCACCGCTGCCCGGTCGGAGGCTGAACTGCTCCACCAAAACAGGAAAGCGCCATTCTAGCACCTCCGGGTCTGTGAGCCGCGAGTTGGTCATGTGGGTATGTACGGCGTCTGCTCCTGGACACCCTGGGCCGGCTCCGGCCCCGCCGCCGATGGTTTCATAGTATTGATGCTGCGCGTTGCCAAAGGTGAGGTTATTCATCGTGCCCTGGGAGGCGGCGAGCAGGCCGAGGGCCCCGTAGAGGCAATCAGCGATCGCCTGGGAAGTCTCCACGTTACCCGCCACAACGGCGGCTGGGGGCTCTGGGTTGAGCAAACTGCGGGGCGGCAAGAGGATGGTTAGGGGTTTCAAGCAGCCTGCATTGAGGGGAATATCATCCGCGACTAAGGTACGAAAGACGTAGAGTACGACTGCTTTGGCGATCGCCGCCGGTGCATTGAAGTTATTAGCTTGTTGGGGCGAAGTACCGGTGAAGTCGAGCTGGGCTTGGCCTTGAGCTGGATCGATCTGAAGGGCCACCTGAATGCGGTTGCCATTGTCTAGTTCTACTGAAAATTCACCCCCATGGAGGCCTTTGATGACTTGTCGAACACAGGCCTCAGCATTATCTTGAATATGCTGCATATAGGTCTTGACTGTCGCCAAACCATAGCGTGTCACTAACTTTTTTAACTCCTGCTTACCCGTTTCATTGGCGGCGATTTGAGCCTGGAGATCGGCGATGTTTTGGTCTGGGTTGCGGGCTGGATAAGGGCCGGTAGCGAGGCGCGATCGCACGACGGCTTCCTGAAATTCTCCCTGCTCTACTAGCAACACATTGTCTAGTAGAATCCCTTCTTCCTCCAAGCAGACGCTTTGCGGCGGCATTGATCCGGGCGTCAGGCCGCCAATATCGGCATGATGCCCGCGAGAGGCGACATAAAACACCGGTTTATCGGCCGCGTCCATAAAGATCGGCGTGATGACCGTAATATCGGGTAAATGAGTGCCGCCATTGTAGGGATTGTTGAGGGCCCAAGCTTGCCCCGGTTGTAGTTTTGTCCCCTGAGCGGCAATTAGGCTGGCGATACTCTCGCTCATGGAGCCAAGGTGGACGGGGATATGGGGCGCATTGGCCACTAATTGCCCCTCGCCATCAAAAATAGCGCAGGAAAAATCGAGCCGCTCCTTGATATTCACGGAGTAGCTGGTATGCTGCAAGGTTGTGCCCATCTGTTCGGCGATCGCCCGAAATAAGTGATTAAAAATCTCCAACAGGACCGGATCAGGCGGCTCGTGACTGGAGTCGCCTCGATCACCACTGCTCTCCCCTCGAGACAAGAATTGAGGGGGGTGCATCTCCCTTTGGAGACTCCCCTTCGCCCTACTTGGGAGAAGGGACCGGGGGATGAGGGTAAACTTCTTGCCCAGGAGACTCCCCTTCGCCCTACTTGGGAGAAGGGGCCGGGGGATGAGGGTAAACTTGCCTAACTGAGATGCACCCGATGGAGGGGAAGAGTCCTGTTGCAACAGCAAATGACCCCAGCGGTTGACTTCAGCTCGCCAGCCCGGTTCCACAATCGTCGTTCCAGTTGTTTCAACAATGATCGCAGGGCCAAGAATGGTATCTTCTGGCTGCAAATCAGTCCGTTGATAAAGGGGGGTTTCCTGCCAGCAGTCAGCCGTAAACATTGACACTTCGGCAACGGGCTGGGGTGGGCCGGAGCGCTGCTGCGGTAAGGGTATCTCTGCCACGGCTTCAGTCGGGCAAATCAACTCGACCGTGAGCGTTGCGGCGATGAGATCGCGGTCCGGCAGGCTGAAGCCGTAGCGTTGCTGGTGCTGCTGGCTGAAGGCGGCGCGCAGAGCTTCGAGGGAGCCCCAGGGAATGGCGATCGCCGCATCAGTTCCCGCATACTTGAGCTGCACCTGCTTGAGGATTTGCACCTCGCCGTGACCTCCCTGGCGGGCCAACTCCTGCTGGGCCACCATTTGGAGATTTTGCAAGACTTGTTGCAACTCGGGCAATGTTGCCTCCTCGAGCAACAATTCCACCGATTGCTCCCGCAAGATTCGGATATCAGCTAGGCCGATTCCATAGGCAGAGAGCACCCCCGCGTAGGGGTGCAGAATGATCTGCTGCAAGCCCAAGGCCTCAGCGAGCAGGCAGGCGTGCTGGCCCCCCGCCCCGCCAAAGCAACAGAGGGTGTAAGCGGAAATATCGTAGCCGCGTTCGAGGGAGATTTTCTTGATCGCGTTGGCCATGGTGGCAATCGCGATCACAATGAATCCGGCAGCTACTTGTTCGGGGGTGCGGCGGCGACCCGTTGCAGTCTGGATTTCCTGAGCAAGAACCTGGAATTGACGTTGCACTGTGGCTCGATCTAGGGGCTGATCTGCCTCGGGACCAAAGACCTGGGGGAAGAAGTTCGGCTGCAATTTCCCCACCATCACGTTGCAATCGGTAATCGTCAGCGGACCGCCTCGCCCATAGGCAGCCGGCCCCGGGTGGGCTCCCGCTGACTCTGGACCAACCCGGTAGCGTCCCCCATCAAAGGTTACTAAGGAACCGCCCCCAGCGGCGACGGTGTGAATTGCTAGCATGGGCGATCGCAAGGGTACGCCTGCTACTTCTGTCTTCCAGGTCCGTTCATACTCGCCCGCATAATGAGCGACATCGGTTGAAGTGCCGCCCATATCAAAGCTAATAATCTGGTGCTTTCCTGCTAGCGCACAGGTCTTCACAGCTCCGACAATTCCTCCCGCCGGACCTGACAAAATACTATCCTTGCCCTGAAACTGCGCGGCTGTGACTAAGCCCCCATTGGATTGCATGAATTGTAGGGCCGGTTTTGTGGTTAGCTCCTCGGAGCTTTGGTCGGAAGTAGCTTGGGTTTGGTTGCTCAGCTCTCCCGCTACCTGCTCCACGTAGCGCCGCAAAATGGGTGATAAATAGGCATCAACAACGGTTGTATTGCCGCGACTGATCAGCTCAATTAAGGGACTGATTTCAGACGAAACGGACACTTGCGAAAAGCCAATGTCCCGCGCGATCTCAGCGACCTGCTGCTCGTGCTGGGGGGAGCGGTAGGCATGGAGCAGGGCGATCGCGCAGCTACGAATTCCTGCTGCATAGGCTGCTTGCAGATCTCGGTACACCTGCTCTGGCTGTAGCGGCCTGAGCTCGCGGCCCCAAGCATCATGGCGAGCTGCCACCTCGATGACGCGCTCATAAAGGGGGGCCGGTCGCTCAATGCAGCGAACAAAGATGTCGGGACGATTTTGAGAGCCGATGCGAAGGGCATCGCCGAAGCCCTGGGTAATGACGAGCACTAGGCGATCGCCCCGCCGCTCCAACAGCGCATTAGTCGCGACCGTCGTACCCATCTTGACCGCCGTAACCGACGCAGCGGGAATCGGCTCATTTGCCGCTAGCCCCAACAAGTCACGCAAGCCATGAAGCGCTGCATCCTGATAGTGCTCAGGGTTCTCCGACAGCAGTTTTCGCACCACAAGCCGCCCGTCAGGCCGCCGCGCCACAATATCGGTAAAGGTTCCCCCCCGATCAATCCAGAATTGCCAACCTGCGGTCATGATCGATAGCAATAAAGTATCCTCAGCCTATTTTAGGATGTGATGCAAGTCCTCAGAGCGTAACCATCCCAGAAGATGCTTCCCAATTACCTTGAGCCTTTGATTTCAATTTCAGAAATGTTGAATGATGGGATATTTCTCTCAAAAAAGGCACCCAAATTGGTAAACTGGGAGCCAGAGAACCAGTATTTATAATCAGGATCTATGATATTGAAATTCCCAGAAATCGTCAAGCGCTATCTTAGCCGCCTGCCACAAGACGACTATCCAGTCCTCAACACCTTTCTCTTCGTCTCAACGTGGCTGCACTTCGTGCTGGATCAAGGTGAGACGAGCATGAGAAGCGTGTTCAGGCGACTGAACTTTCGAGGTGTCAACGTGGACATATCAACCTTCTCGAAAGCCGGCAAGAAACGAGATCCGCAGGTTTTCTACCAATTTTCTTACGGCTAAAAGAGCAGCTAAGAAAGCAGAGTAAAG
>CAYNIP010000036.1:0-47666 GCA_964397305.1 uncultured bacterium | reverse complement strand
TAATCACAAAAAACACGAACGGAATCGAGATTCAGATCTACGCCTGTTTGATCGGATATGTCTTGCTGCAATTGGTTGAGATTCCGAAAGAGTTTGGCTCTAAGTTGTTAGATAGACTGCGATATATGCAGGCTTTCATGTGTGAGAATATCAGTTACGTGCATTGGTTTAAGAGGATAGTTCTAAGTTGTTGAATGAGGCTACTGATAGGATTAATATACCTTTTTTTGAGTAGTTCAAACGTACCGTTCAACATTTCTGGTTTTGATTAGGCGATCGCACAAACTCCGTTGCCAAGAAGGGTGGAGATGTAGATCGACCTCATCAATCAAGACAATACCATCACCCGTAAGCGGATTCTCCAGGGCAGGATTCAGCATGGCTAGGCGGCGCGCAATATCCCCAACAAGCGCCATCAGGGATTTCTCCCCTTGCGAAAGCTGAGCTACATTCAAAGCCTGACCATCTTTGTCGATCGCCATGTGGAGGCGTGGTTTACGACGGACTCTCAAATTGTCCATATTCGGCATGAACTGGCGAATGGCAGTACGAACCGCCGTTAATTGCCGATCCTTAGCCGAGGCATTGAGTTCAGTGAGCCGTTGCCATACCTCTTGGTTGGTTTCCATGAGTGGCCTGATTTGACTGAGAAAATCTTCCGGAATGCCCGATTCATTTTCGGCATCTTCCCGTTCTCGAAACCACTCAAAAAAGCGACGAAAATCAACCCCCTGGCTTAAGGAGTTATCATAGCCATCTAATTGAAAGAAAGTGTGCCTAGTTCTGATTTTGAGTGGAATATCGAGTACGACCCGCTCGACGGGATAAAAGGCAATTAGGGGAAGGCTAGTGTTGGCGTCATGGGTGAGGGCCTCACGATAGCGATGAGCTAAACGAGTGCAGTCCTGGAGGCTGCTCGTGTATTGAGCCTTGCGTCCTTTGCGGCCTTTCGCAAGCGTCCACGTGAAATCATGCTCGTTCTCCTCTTGGTTAGCGTTGTTGGACAATTCAGGAGGATCGACAATCTTGATTTCAATCTTGGCGGCGTTGGCAGCGTTGAGTATGGCCTCTTCAGGAATCGGGTTGCCATTACCCTTTTCCGTGCGTAAACGAGCCGTAAACCAGCTCAGAGAGGTGGCTAGGCTTTGCAGCACAGAGGTTTTACCCGCGCCGTTATTGCCCACAAAGACCGTGATATTGCTGGGGTTTTGCTGGGTGGGCGCGAAGGAAATCACGAGGTTTTCAAATAGCCCGACATTATTTAGGATGACCTGCTGGATTTCCATAGCAGTCAAGCTCAAAGGAGTTTTCGGACACCGGCCCTAGCACCATAAA
Organism: uncultured bacterium; assembly: GCA_964397305.1. Taxonomy (GTDB): domain Bacteria; phylum Cyanobacteriota; class Cyanobacteriia; order Cyanobacteriales; family Spirulinaceae; genus JAAUTY01. The sequence goes on along the minus strand of CAYNIP010000036.1, from coordinate 46,331 downwards.
CTGCACCTGAAGGCCGTGGCCCTATTGGTGAATCAAGCGGCCTGCGGGGGCTAGTCCCATCCTTGCTGAGCAGCAGCTAGCATTGAGCATCCGCTGCGGGTAGCGACTCACCCCTTGGCGGGCAGTTTCCGCGTCGAGAATGGCCAGAGACCAGCCAAGGCCTCAGGCGTCGCGGCAGACCTCAGCGGGACGAGGAGCGCACCCGAGGGAATTGGGGCAACTGCACAGCGGCGAGGGAGGTGCGCTTTTTCAGCGGCCGGTCTCCCAAAGGGGGCGAGGTCGTGGGAAGGGGGCCGGTCAGGGTGAGATCGTCTTCCTGTTCCGTGTGCTCAAAAGCCGCCAAGGCTTCTGCGACAGTTTCCCCGGGGACGGCATAGAGCGGCCGGTTCAGCTCCTCGCGCAGGGCTTGGGAGAAGACTTCGGGGGGAATCGCCTCGTCATCCTCCGGCGCAAAGCTAGGGGTGGGGGTGGGGGTGGGAGCCGGTTCTGAGGCGGGGTTGAGCCAGCGGTGAATCCACTGGGGAGGACTGGGAGCATTGACTGCTTCAGAACTTAGGTTAGCGGACCAGGGCTGAATAGGTCGGCCTGGAGCCCGGGGCCGCGCTGGCGGCCGCAGGGGCGTGGGAGCCGTTAGGTCAGCGCTGATTCGGGGGGGAGTGGGGGGGAGCGGCTGGCGAGGGGAGGGAGCGGCCGCGTCTAGGGCCGGCGGCTCTGAGGGGACGTGGAGGTAGCGATCCAGGCTGGCACGGAACTGAAGCACCTGCTGCTTTTGGCGGCTGAGGCGATCGCGCAGTTCCTGAGAATTTTCCGCGGCGGCGGCTGCAAGTTCGACTTGGTCCGCGTAGTGTTGTTTGGCCAGGGCACATTCTCGCTCAAGCTGAGCGATCTGGGCTTGGGCTGCATCCAGTTGGTGGGAGAGGGTCTCGATCAGGACCTGCTGGCGCTGGGCCACTTGATGGGAGGCTTCGAGTTCTTGAAAGAGGGCGCTCACCTGCTGGCTGGCCGCGACCAGCTCATGGCTGTTGGCAACTCCGGGGCTGCCGGCCAATGGCTGGGCGCGCTGGAGAGCCTGCTCCAGTTCCGCGACTCGTTCGATCAGTTGGCGGTTGCGCTGACGCAGGCGTTCTGCCAGTTCCAGGGCCTGCTCCGGGGACTCCGCAGCCGACAAATCCCAGGCGGTGGAGGCGGTGAGGTCTGGGTAGTGGGTCTGGGAGTGCAGCCCCAGGGCGTCTAGCTCTAGGCCCAGGCCGCGCTCAGCACGCGATGGATTCGGATTCTCGAAGTCGCTCATGGTGTCGTCTCGTGCTCTCGATGGACCGCCGCTGCGCCGCAAACCGCTGGACTGACCTCGGCTTCATTTCCCCTCCAGCGTAGTACACATTGCTCGCTTTGCCGCAGGGATTCTGAGGAACGGGGGGACTCAGAGCTGGGCGTGGGTTAGGAGGAGCCGGCTCCAAGGTTTGTCGATCGCGGTTTCGCCGGGGCCGGGCTGGCGATCGCAGGGCTGGGGATAGGCCCGCAGGCGCAGCCCTCGGGGCGCGGGCCGGCCCCGCTGCTCCCAGGCCTGGAGCTGCTGTTGCCAACTGGCCACCCGCGCCGCCCCGGCACCAAAGCTGGCGATCGCCAGCTCCCCCTCAGAGTCAGAGCCTGAAGGCGACTCCAGCACCAGGGCCGCGCCCCCCGTCGCATCCACCGTGAACAGGCTGCGGCCCGTCAGCGCCCGCTGCACCCAGGGCCGCAGGGCGGCGGGCAAGGTCATCAAAGGCCGCTCCGCCAGCACCTCCCCGAAGTAGGGGTCCTGGAGCACCAACCAGAACCGCAGGCTATAGTCCAATTCCGCCGCCTTCAGCCGCTGCCCCGTGGGGATCACGGGGCCGGGGTCTGCTAGCCAGGTGCGGAGCTGCTCCCCCGTCACGGGAGGGGCGTGGCGGGTCCACAGGGTCAGCCCAGGTGCTAAGGCAACGGATCGGGGCGGTGCCAGGGCCGTGGCAGCCCCCCGCAGGGGCATAAAGCTACAGGGGATCGCGGTGCTGCTCCGCCAGCCTTCGGCCTCGGGCTGCAAGGCGATCGCGATCTGGGTGCTACCGGCCAGCACCAAGGGCAAGACGAGCCGGCCCTGGGGCCGCAACTGCTGCCGCCAGGCCGGAGCCAGATCCCAGGCGGCGGTACTGAGCAGGATGCGATCATAGGGAGCCCCGGGGGCATAGCCGTAAAAACCATCGGCCTGCTCGATCTGCACCTGGCGGTAGCCCAGGCCTTGGAGGCGATCGCGAGCGGTGGCCGCTAAATCCCCGTCGTAGTCCACCGCGACGACCCGCCCCTGATCCCCCACCAGCTCCCCTAGCAGCGCCGCATTGTAGCCCGTGCCAGCGCCAATTTCCAACACGCGCTGGCCCGGTTGTACCTCCAACTGGGTCAGGGCGATCGCCATCATGGTCGGCTGGGAGGAGGAGCTGATCGGGATGCCCTGAGAGCGCTTCACGGTGATCGCCCGATCCTGGTACACCTCCCGCAGCGGCCGCTCGGGTAAAAAGTAATGGCGAGGCACCGCTTGAAAGGCCGCCAAAAGTCCCGGCGACGCCAAATAGCCCGCTTGTTGTAAGCGGGCTACTAACTGTTGGTGCAACGCCGCAGCGTCGTCATGGTTAGGGGCAGCAGGCGGCATCGCGCGTCCCAGGGGCCAGCGTTGCCGCCATGCTAACACTAGGCCCCAGACCCTAGCCTTGACCCTCCTCGACGGCCGCCACCATCAGCAGCGTCTTCAGCACCGAATCCGGGTTGAGGCTGATGGAGTCGATCCCCAGCTCCACCAAGAATTGGGCAAACTCAGGGTAATCACTCGGCGCTTGGCCGCAGATACCGATCTTGCGGCCCTTGGCCTTAGCCGTTGCGATCGCCAGCTTCACCATGCGCTTGACCCCCTCATTGCGCTCGTCAAACAGATGCGCCACCAGGGCCGAATCCCGGTCCAGCCCCAAGACGAGCTGGGTCAAGTCATTGGAACCGATCGAGAAGCCATCGAAAACCTCGGCAAACTCCGCCGCCAGGATGACATTACTGGGCAGCTCGCACATGACATAGACCTCCAGCCCATTGACGCCCTGCTTCAGGCCCTGTTTGCCCAGCTCCGCCAAGACGCGCCGGCCTTCCTCCGGCGTGCGGCAGAAGGGGATCATGGGGATCACATTCACCAAGCCCATCTCATCCCGCACCCGCTTCAGGGCCTTGCACTCCAGGGCAAACGCTTCGCGGTAGTTGGGATCGTAGTAGCGAGAGGCCCCGCGCCAGCCAATCATCGGGTTTTCTTCCCGAGGCTCAAACTGGCGACCGCCGAGCAGGTTGGCGTACTCGTTGGATTTGAAGTCGGACATCCGCACAATCACGGGCTTGGGATAAAAGGCAGCGGCAATCGTCGCGATCCCCCGCGCCAGCTTGTCCACAAAGAAGTCGGGCTTGTGGTCATAGTCACGGGTGAGTTGGTCGATCTCAAACTTGGCGTAAGGATCTTCGAGTTGGTCGAAGTGCAGCAGGGCCAAGGGGTGTGCCTTGATGTGATTGGCGATGATGAACTCCAGCCGCGCCAGCCCGACCCCGTCCGCCGGAATATTGGCGAGGGAGAAGGCCTGTTCAGGGTTGCCAATATTCATCAGGATCTGCGTGCGGGTGCGTGGCAAGGTGTCGAGGGCGGTTTCCTCGATCTCAAAGGGCAGCAGCCCTTCATAGACATTGCCAGCATCCCCTTCGGAGCAACAGACGGTCACTTCCTGGCCGGTCTTCACCGCCTCCGTCGCGTCACCACAGCCGACAATGGCCGGGATGCCCATCTCCCGCGCAATGATCGCGGCGTGACAGGTGCGCCCACCCTGGTTCGTGATGATCGCGCTGGCCTGCTTCATGATCGGCTCCCAATCCGGGTCCGTGCGGTTGGTGATCAGCACTTCGCCGGCCTTGAATTCCTTGATGCTGGAGACGTTGCAGATCACGTGAGCCTTGCCCTGGCCAATGGCCGCCCCAACGCTGCGCCCTTGGGCCAGGACTTTGCCTTGCTCCTTGAGCACATAGGTTTGCAGCAGGTTGTCCGCTTTCTGGGACTGCACCGTTTCCGGGCGCGCCTGCACGATGAACAGTTCCCCCGTGATGCCGTCCTTGGCCCACTCGATATCCATCGGGGTGTACTGGCCCCGCCGCGCCGAGTAGTGCTCTTCGATCAGGGCAGACCAGCGGCCCAGCTTCAGGATCTCGTCGTCGGTGAGGCAGAACTTGCGGCGATCGCCCTCGGGTACTTCCACGTTCTTGGTCAGCTTCGAGCCGCCCACGTCATAGACCATCTTGATCGCCTTCGTCCCCAAGCGCTTGTCCAGGATCGGCCGATAGCCTTCCTTCAGGGTCGGCTTAAAGACAAAGTATTCGTCCGGGTTGACGGCCCCCTGCACCACGTTTTCCCCCAGGCCGTAGGCAGCGGTGATCAGGGCAGCGTTCTTAAACCCCGTCTCCGTGTCGATGGAGAACATCACCCCCGCGGAAGCGAGGTCCGACCGCACCATTTTCTGCACCCCGACGGAGAGGGCGACGCTGAAATGATCGAAACCATTGTGCTCGCGGTAGGAGATCGCCCGGTCCGTGAACAGGGACGCAAAACACTTGTGGCAAGCCTCGAGCACCCCCTTAATGCTCTGGACGTTCAGGTAGGTTTCCTGCTGGCCGGCAAAGCTGGCCTCGGGTAAATCTTCCGCTGTGGCGCTGGAGCGAACGGCCACGTCTATATCGGTGCTGCTCAGCTCCGAGCGCTCGGCCGCCCGAGGGTCAGGATCATAGCGCTGGCAGAGCTTTTTGTAGGCGAGGGCGATCGCATCCTGCAAGTCTTTCGGGAACAGCGTGTGCAGGACCAGCGAGCGAGCCTGACGACCCCGCTCTTGCAAGTTGCCGACATCGTTGACATCCAAGTCCTGGAACAATTCCCGCAGCTTCGGCTCCAGGCCCGTGGACTCGATGTAATAGCGATAGGCCTGGGCCGTCGTGGCGAAGCCTGTCGGCACATTCACCCCCTGGGGCTGCAACTGTTGGATCATTTCCCCCAACGACGAGTTCTTGCCCCCCACTAAACCAACATCTTCACTCCGCACTTCCTCAAACCACAGAATCAACGCTTGGTCGCGGGTGCTGTCGGTGGGGCGTTCAAGACTGGCGTGTACCATAATATTGCTCCCAATTGCACTGTAAACAAGGCCCAATAGCAGATTCTGCTATTAGGTTGCTGGTCATCGATAAGGATCAGCAAATCGATGTTGCCGGTCAAGGTTGGGCTCTGATAAGTAAGGCCTTGACTTCCTAGACTTCGGGATCTGTCAGCTCTGCAAAGTCCCGGCGAGAGCCAGAAACCTTGCGACTGAGCGAGGATTCACAGGGTGTTTATCCCTTGTTGCTCCTGCAACCTGCACTCTAGAGTCAGCAGTGATTGACCCCTATCGCTCAGCTCCCTCCGTGAGTTGACCGATGGTCGTAAGCTGACGGAGCTTGCGCTTCATGGGGTTGCCTGGTTCAGGCTGAACCTTGGGGAGAAACACAACCTTCTCAGCCACAACTCCAGTGTAAAACTGTAACAAGTGTCACTAAAGTCTTGTTTGAATTTATTTACCTTGCGTCGCAATTCGTCAACATTTCGTAATGAAAAGTACTGCTCGGTCCCGGGCCGGGAGCTGCCAGTCGCGCCCCCGTCGGGGGTTTCCAGCCGGGGACGGGGGTGGGAGGGATGGCGATGCTGCCTAGGGAGCGTCAATGCTATGCTCTGATAGGTCAACCCCGACCTTGGCGGTGGACTGCTGCTGTAGCGAACGCGATATGCCAGACAAGCACCCCGAACAGCCGACGAATTTTTGGCTTGAGGCCGCCACCACCATTGGCCTCAGCGTCATCTTTGCCCTCCTGATTCGCACGTTTCTGGGTGATGTACGCTACATTCCCTCCGGGTCGATGCTGCCGACGCTTCAGATTGGCGATCGCCTCATCGTCGATAAAATTAGCCGCCGCTTCCAGCGGCCCCAACACGGCGATGTCATCGTATTCCTCCCCCCGGACGGTGCGATCCAGTGCAACCCCAATCAAACCTTGCCGCTGCGAGAAGCCTACATCAAGCGCACTATTGGCCTGCCGGGAGATCAAATCGAAGTCCGCGATGGCCTGGTCTATCGCAACGGTCAGCCGCTCCAAGAAAACTACGCCCTCGGCCCCGCCAACTACGATCTGCCGCTGACGATTGTGCCCAGTGCGTCCTACTTTGTGATGGGCGACAACCGCAATGCGAGCTGCGATTCCCATGTCTGGGGGCCTGTGCCGGCTGAGAAACTGATCGGCAAGGCCGTATTACGCATCTGGCCCCTCAACCGCTTCGGTCCCAACTTTCAGGGCTCAGAGCCCTAAGGGCGCCTCGCTCCGTTCCGGTCCAGGGAACCTAGCCCCCCAAGGCCCTGGACCAAACCGCAAACTTTGGGGCCGGCCTGAGGCCATCGGCAGCGCTGGGAGCCTTTGGCGCCAAGGGCCCTCATCCCCAACCCCTTGCCCTCCGGGAGAGGGGCTGGGAGACAAGTCCGAGGAGTTGGTATTGCGGCTGTAGCCGCGATCCGTGCGGATGCAGTGCCGCCAACTCGATCGTTACGGTGGCCCTCATCCCTCAAGATTTAGCGATCCCTTACCCAAAAGTATTGGCCGTAGTTGGGCTTTAGCCCCTCTAGTCGCGATGAGCCTAGGGCCGGCTACGCGAACGCGCTGAAGCGCAGCTACCGCGATTTTCCGCCCCGGTCCCAATCCTGCTCCCAGCTTGGGAGAGGGTTTTCGCGCTCCGTCGGGATTTGACCGACTTCCGGGTTTAGGTACATCACTAAGATTGTCTTGTCAACTTTTATTTGGCGCAAGTTCAGTACCCTACTTTTGCGGAGCGATCGCTCTGATCGCTTCATCCCGCCTTCATCGTTCCCCCGAATCGGTTGAAAATCAGGTCAAGGTCTCCGTAGGGGTACAGAAGGAGTCGCAGCCCTGCTCGCGGCTGGGGGCAAGGACGGGCGATTTTTATCCCCAAGATCCCAGACTACTGCGCCACAAAATCAACGCTGAGGGGCTAAATTTCAGTAATTCTAGATAAGCCATCAAGCGGCCGTTCTTCAGTGTGATTCATGGCTTTAAAAAACAAGCATCAACTATCAAGAGTGTGTGAAAACAGCCTCCAAGGCCCTAGAACCCTTCAGCAACCCGGCTAAAGTGAAGTCAAGGGCGCAAGGGGATAGCAAGAGTCCTCAAGCCGCCAGAACTACAAGGATTTTCGGAGCAAGGTAATGATGAACAGCAAACTCTTGACTGGGCTAGTAGCCAGTGCCACTGTGGCAGCGACCTTGGCGATGAGCAGCACCGCTACAGCCCAAGTAACCGAGGCGAAGTATGATGCCCAGTACCAGGACACTCCCGGTGACCTTTTGCGTCTGGATTATGCCACTTGGGCAAACTTCAATGCCCTGATCAACAATGAGCGGCAAGGTCTGGCTGTGGGGGATTTGCCGGAGCTGGACCTCGGCTTGCTACGTTGGGCTGGGGGTGTTCAGGAGGTCGAGGTTTACTTTATCAATGAAGGGGCGGGTTATCGCAATCAGTTGTTTTACTCCGTGGACAGCGGTGAAAATAAGGACATGATTTTTGAGGATGTTTCCTCGAAGCTCAGCATCTTGTCCAACAGTGACGGCTCGCTCCGCTTAGGGGAAGGGGCCAGCTTGGGGAACTTTGCCGGAGATACGTTCCTGGAGTTCTTCATTAAGTCCAATGGTTACAACGGTGGGCAGCACTTCTTGGGCTTTGATCCCGACAAGAACCCGGGCAAATCTCAAGGCCTCCAGCACGTTCTCGGGTATGGCATCGATGACTTTGTGATCCTCGCCTTTGAAGACATCCTTGGCGGCGGTGACAAGGACTACAACGATGTTGTCTTTGCCGTGCGCGGTGTGACCGTGGCGGCCCCTGATCCAGCGCCGGTGCCGGAACCCGCCGCGATTGTGGGCCTGCTCGGGGCGGGTGTGATGCTGGTGTTGCGTCGCCGCTAGCGCTAGGGGCAGAGCCCTTGTCCTCGTTCCTCGACCTCGCTTAATACTGAATGCTGCTGAACTCGCCTGCTCGTCAGGCGAGTTCTTCCTGGGCTTTGGCTTGCTACGATTGGAGGATAAAGCGGTGTCTGCTGCGCCGTTGACTCTGTATCTTCGCTAGCGATACGCCTCGCGGCCCAGTGTTGTTCAATGAGCTACTGCCTCAACCCGCGTTGTCCGCGCCCCGAGAACGATGACCAGAACCGCTTCTGTACGCAGTGCGGCTCGAAGTTACTACTGGGCGATCGCTACCGCACCCTGAAGCCGCTGAGTGAGAGCGGCCGGGGGCGTACCTTCCTCGCCGTTGATATCCGCCAGCAGCCGGCCTCCCGCTGTATTGTGAAGCAGGTGGCGATCGCCAGCGCCGATCCGGACCAAGCCCTAGCGGAATTTCGCCGCGAAGCCGGGAAGCTGCAACTGCTCGGCCAGCATGAGCAAATTCCCAAACTCTTGGCCTACATTGAGCACGAGGGCAGGATCAAGCACTTCACCCCGGTGCTGGTGCAGCAGTTCATTGAGGGCCAGAACTTAGTGAATGCCGACGGCGACGAGGCGAGTGTTGAGCAGCTCCTCAATGACGTTTTGCCGATCCTGCACTTTGTCCATCAGCACGGGGTCATTCACCGTGACCTCAACCCTCAAAACCTGATCCGGACGCCTGCCGGTACACTTTTTCTGGTCGATTTCAGCACCGTCAAGGTGACGACGAAAACGGCCCTCGCGCAGACGGGCACGGTCGTCGGCTCGGCGGCCTACGCGGCCCCGGAGCAACTGCGGGGCAAGGCTGTCTCGGCCAGCGACCTCTACAGTCTGGCGGTGATCTGCATTCACCTACTGACGCGGCTGCACCCCTTTGATCTTTACAGCAGCCTGGAGGGGGTTTGGGTTTGGGAAGATTATCTGACCAGCCCCGTGGGTGATCGCCTCCGCCGGGTGCTGAACCGGATGTTGGCCGAGGCAGTGAGCGATCGCTACGCCACGGCAGCGGCGGCCTATGCTGACCTCAATCGGGGCAAGACGTTGGCTCCCGGCCAGCCCAGTCAGGCCCTAACCCTGGACGAGCTGATCCCGGACTGGCGCTGTGTGGGGACGCTGACGGGTCATGGGGGAGCGGTGCAGGCGATCGCCATCCACCCCCAGCATCCCTTCCTCGCCAGCGGTGGGGCGGATCGCACCGTGCGGATCTGGCAATTGCATCCCCCCCAGCTCTCCCGGACTCTCAGCGGCCATCGCAGCATCGTCACCGCCCTGATTTCCCATCCCAGCGGCGAGCTGCTGATCACGGGCAGTTGGGATTACACCGTGCGGCTCTGGGAGGCCGAGGGAGAGCTGGCGCAACTGGAGGCCCATTCGGGTTGGGTGCAGTCCTTGGCTCTGGCGCCGGGGGGCACACTCCTGGCCAGTGGCAGCGCCGATCATTCGATTGTGCTCTGGGATCTGGAAACCCGGGCAGCGATTGTGGCCCTGGCCCACCATGAGGGGACCGTCAGCAGCCTGGCCATCGATGCCAGCGGCCAGTGGCTCGCCAGCGGCAGTGCCGATAAAACGATCGCGCTCTGGAACTTGCCCCGCCAGCGGGTGGTGCAGACTCTCACTGCCCACACGGGCACGGTGACGAGTTTGGCCTTTAGCCCCAGTGGCAAGATCCTGTTCAGTGGTAGTGAGGATGGCACGCTCTGTCTGTGGGATGTCGCGGGCGCGCAGCTCCTGCACCGTCTCGTGGCCCATGAGGGGGGGGTCCGGGCGATCGCCGCTAGCCGCACCGGCAACCTCGTGGTGAGCGGTGGCGCGGATGGCATGGTGAAGCTCTGGCATCCGGGCAGTGGTCAGGAATTGGCGACGCTGACGGGGCATGAGGGGGAGGTGTTGGCGATCGCGATCAGCCCGGAGGGTCAGACCCTCGCCAGCGGCTCCCAGGACAAGACGATTAAGCTCTGGCAGTTCCAGTGATGGGCCGCAGGGGGGGAGTCAACGGCGGGTAGCGATTCTTGGTACAGTAAGCGAGCACCGATTGGCGATCGCCCTTCTCATCCCTATGCTTCGAGCTGGAATTGTCGGCCTGCCTAATGTCGGCAAATCAACCCTCTTCAACGCCCTCGTGGCCAACGCCAAAGCAGACGCGGCCAACTTTCCCTTCTGTACCATTGAGCCCAATGTTGGCGTCGTCGCCGTGCCCGATGAGCGGCTGGCGGTGCTGGCCAAGCTCTCGGAGTCGAAGCAGATTGTGCCCACTCGGATTGAGTTTGTCGATATTGCGGGCTTGGTCCAGGGCGCTAGCCAGGGGGAAGGGCTGGGCAACCAATTTCTCGCCAACATCCGCGAGGTCGATGCGATCGTCCATGTCGTCCGCTGCTTTGACGACGACGACATCATCCACGTCGCTGGCTCTGTCGATCCGCAGCGGGATATTGAAACGATTAACCTCGAGCTGGCCCTGGCGGATCTCGCCCAGCTTGAAAAGCGCCTAGAGCGTGTCCGCAAGCAGGCTCGCGGTAGTAACAAGGAAGCCCAGGCCGAGTTGCCGGTCTTGGAAAAGCTGCTGCCAGTCCTGAATGAGGGTCAACCGGCCCGCACGGTGGCCCTGACGGCGGAGGAGGAGTTGGCGATCAAGTCCTTGGGGCTCCTGACGCGCAAACCGATCATCTACGGGGCCAATGTCTCGGAAGATGACCTCGCTAGTGGCAATGCCTGGGTGGAGCAGGTCCGGGCGATCGCCGCCTCCGAGCAGGCCAAGGTCGTCGTCCTCTCTGCCCAAGTGGAGTCAGAACTGATCGAGCTTCCTGCCGCAGAACAGGCTGACTTCCTCGCAGCCCTGGGAGTGGAGGAGGGTGGCTTGAAATCGTTGATTCGAGCCACTTACGAGTTACTGGGCCTGCGAACCTACTTGACTACGGGGGAGCAGGAAACCCGGGCCTGGACGATTCTCGCGGGCATGAAGGCCCCCCAAGCAGCGGGGGTGATCCACTCGGATTTTGAGCGGGGCTTCATTCGAGCGGAGACGATCGCCTATGAGGATTTAGTCAAAACGGGCTCGATGGCGGCGGCTCGCGAGCAGGGTCTCCTGCGGAGTGAAGGCAAGGAGTATGTGGTGCAGGAAGGCGATGTGATGCTGTTTCGGTTCAATGTCTAGGGCCTGGCGTCAAAGCCTGAGCGGGGCTGATCGTTGATAGTCTTGGGAAAGCGCTGAAGCGCAACAACGGGGGTTGTTAGGGAGCGTTTTTGGGCTTTCGAGTCCTTCAGGAAGTCAATTATCCCTAGGTCTGGGATGAGTCGTGGATGGCGACAACCCCAGGCTCTCAGCCCAATAATCTGACGGACAATTATTTGGTTGGATTATTCCAGGACATTCTGGGGGCGAAATCATGACTGCGGCTAGTTGGGCGCTTTGCTGTCTTGCCTATATCGTCGGGTTGCTGGTGAGTGGCCTGGGCGATGCTCCCGCCGGGACGCTGGGCGATCGCCTACCCCTCTGGGCCCTCAGCCTCAGCCTCCTGCTCCTCGGCGGCCTGCTCAGCCTCCTGATTCCCCGCCGCCGGCCCACGGGGCCGCGTCGGCCTCTGTGGCTTGTGGCGGGGCTCATCGCGGCGATCGCGGTGTTCTATTGCCAATTCCGCCAGCCCCAACCGGCGGCGAATGATGTCAGTCGCTATGCCAATCGTGAGGGCGAGGTCACGGTGACGGGGACAATTTTGGACCCCCCGAGCCTGAGTCGGGAGCAGCGGCTACGCCTGATCCTCGAGGCTCAGCAGGTGGAGGCTGATACCAATGTCAGCGGCAAGCTCTACGTGACCCTGCCGCTGCTCCACGGCACCGGCCTCGTACCTCGCCAGACGATCCAAGTCCGGGGCCGGATCTATGCTCCCCAAGGGGCGGCGCTGCCGGGAAGTTTCGATTTTCGTGCCTACCTGGCCCAGCAGGGTATTTTTGCTGGCCTCAGCGGTCGTCTGGCGGCGGAACCGAGGGCGCGTCCCCCCGGGCTCTGGCAACTGCGCCAGCAGGTGGTGCGGGCCCACACCCAGGGGCTAGGCAGTCCTTTGGGCCCGCTCCTGAGTTCGATTGCCCTCGGTCGTCGGGCGGTGGATCTGCCCGTCGCAATTCGCGATCGCTTCACCCAAGCCGGTCTCGCCCACATTCTCGCCGCCTCGGGCTATCACGTCTCGCTCTTGCTCGGCGTGGTCCTGGCCCTCACCGCCTCCCTGGGCCGTCGCACCCGCCTGGGGGTTGGTCTAGCGGTGCTGGTGTTCTACGTGGGGCTGACGGGGGCGCAACCCTCGGTGCTGCGGGCGGCGATCATGGGCAGCGGGGCGCTCCTAGGCCTCGTCGCGGGGCAGCGGCGCAATCCCCTCGGGTTGTTGCTGGTGGCGGCGACCGGATTGCTCCTCTACAACCCCCTCTGGATTTGGAACCTGGGCTTCCAGCTCAGCTTCCTGGCCACCCTGGGCCTGCTCGTCACCGTGCCGCCGCTGGTCCAGCGTTTGGACTGGCTGCCACCGACCCTGGCGACCGCGATCGCCGTTCCCCTAGCAGCCTCTCTCTGGACCCTGCCGTTGCTGCTCTACACCTTCAACACCGTGGCGCTTTACGGAATTGGGCTCAACATCATCGCCACGCCCCTAGTTGCCCTCGTGAGCTTGGGGGGCATAGTGAGCGCCGCCGTGGCCCTCGCCGTTCCCGAGGCTGGCAGTGCCCTGGCCTGGCTGCTGCACTACCCGGTGCAACTGCTGCTCTGGCTGACGGCGGTGGTCAATGGGCTGCCGGGCAGCGTGCTCACCCTAGGCCGCTTAACCCTGGGGCAGGTGCTGGTCGTCTATGGGCTGCTGCTGGGAATTTGGTGGCTGCCAGGGTTGCGCCGGCGCTGGTATTGGGGGGGCCTGATGGCGATCGCCCTGATCGCCCTGCCCCTGCTCTACCGCCAGCAGACCCTGGTCCAAATCACGGTCCTCGAGAGTTCCCCCCAGCCCGTGATCGTGGTTCAAGAGCGGGGACGCACGACCCTGATCGGTGCGGGAACTCCTACGATGGCTCGCTATACCCTGGAGCCGTTTTTGCGCCAGGCCGGGGTGCGTCGTCTCGCGGGGGCGATCGCCCTCGACTGGCAACCGGAGCGCCCCAGTGGCTGGTCCGAGCTGGCGGCGACCCTGACGGCCGCCCAATTGCTGCACCCGCCCCTGGCCGCCGGCCAGGCGCCACCGGCCCTGCCGGCCTCCCAGCGCCACACCCTCGCGGCCAATCAGCAAGTCCAACTGGGCTCCCTGCGGTTGCTGGTGCTCAATCTGGAGCCGCTGATCTTGCAGTTCCAATTCCGTGACCAAACGTGGCTGCTGTTGGGCAGTCCGCCGGTTCAGGTGGTGTCTCCCCCGGCTCCGCCCACGGTGCTGCTCTGGTCCGGGGAGCCCCTGCCCCCTGCTTGGCTCGAGGGAGTGCGGCCCACCCTGGCGATCGCCGCTCAGGAGGCGATCGACCCCGCCACCCGCATCCAGTTCCAGCAAGCGCAGATCCCCATCCTCCTGGCGGGGCCGGCCGCGGTGCAGTGGCAGCCCGGGCAGGGCTTCCGCTTGGTGGGCGATCGCCCGGCGGACTAACAGCCAGACTTCAACACCCTAGCCAAGCCCCCAGCCATTCGCTACAATGGCAGTCCAGACCAAGCCCCTGGAGAGGTGGCAGAGCGGTTGAATGCGACGGTCTCGAAAACCGTTACTGGGGCAACTCAGTCGAGGGTTCGAATCCCTCCCTCTCCGTTGTCTCAGCGACAGTAAGCCAAGGCTCGCAAGCTGGTAGTGGCTAGCCCTAGCTACCTCAGCCGCCGGGCTGCTGACCGCAGCGCTGGCGCGCTTGGCCGCGATCCCGCCCGGTCTTCAGCGTCAGGGGAAGCCCTGCGATCATCTCCTGACGCTGAGGGGGCTTGCCGAGGGCGTGTCGCCCGTTAATCCCGCGCTCTGGGATTAAGCGTCGTCCAGGGCGGCAATTCCGGGCAGGATCTTGCCTTCTAGCAGTTCCAAGCTCGCGCCGCCACCGGTAGAGATGTGGCTCATTTGGGCCGCCACTCCCACTTTTTCGACCGCCGCCACGGAGTCGCCGCCGCCAACGATCGTCACTGCGCCCTTCGCGGTCAAGGCGGCAAGGGTGTGGGCGATCGCCTCAGTGCCCGCCGCGAACTGGTCAAACTCAAAAACCCCCATCGGGCCATTCCAGATCACACACTGGCAACTTTCCAGGGCGGCTTGGAAGGTCTTCACGCTGTCGGGGCCGATGTCGAGGCCCATCCAGCCAGCGGGAATGCTGTCGATGCTGACGGTCTGGGTGTTGGCGTCGGCGGCGAAGTTGTCCGCCAGCACCACATCCGTGGGCAGGAGCAGCTCGACCCCCCGTTCCTTGGCCTTGGCTTCCAGGGTCCGGGCCAGGTCGAGCTTATCGTCTTCGACCAGAGATTTCCCCACCGCGAGGCCCCGGGCCTTGTAGAAGGTGAAGATCATGCCACCGCCGATCAGCAGCTTGTCGCATTTCTCCAGCAGGGTTTCAATGACGCCGATCTTGCTCGAAACCTTGGAGCCGCCGATGATCGCGGCCAAGGGCCGTTGGGGATTGTCCACGGCGTTTTGCAAATAGGCCAACTCTTTCTCGATCAAAAAGCCGGCGACACTGGGGCGGAGGTACTTCGTCACCCCCTCGGTGGAGGCGTGGGCCCGGTGGGCCGTCCCAAAGGCGTCGTTCACAAATAGATCGGCATTGGCGGCCAGTTGCTCGGCAAAGCCGGGATCATTCGCTTCTTCCTCGGCGTGGAAGCGGACATTCTCCAGCAGGGCCACCTCGCCATTGTTCAAGCCGTTGATGATGCCGGCAACCTCGGGACCGATGCAGTCGGGGCACATTTTGACCTCCTGGCCTAGGAGTTCCGCCAGACGCTCGGCCACGGGGGTCAGGCGCATTTTCTCGTTGACCCGGCCCTTAGGGCGACCAAAGTGGCTACAGGCAACGACTTTGGCCCCTTTCTGAATTAAATCTTGAATTGTCGGCAGCGCCGCCCGGATGCGGTTATCGTCGGTAATAACGCCGCTGTCGTCCAAGGGAACGTTGAAATCCGCCCGTAATAGAACCCGTTTGCCGGCTACGTCGGCTTCTGACAAATTTGCTACAGTTTTCTTGGACACGTTCGTTCCTCCAGTCCCGATTCTTTGAATTAAGTCTTGCTGTTCCGGGCGCTGTTCGCCGCGCCCCCTTGCCCGCGATGCTCGCTGTTTGGGCGATCGCGTTCTTGCCGATTGTACCGGAGTGAGTGTTACCGCAGATACGGTCTATGTTTAAAACTGTGCTCTTTCCGATTGACCAAAGCCGCGAAGCGCGTCACGCGGTCGATACCGTAGTCAATGTCGTTAAAACCTACAACAGCCGTCTCGTGTTGCTCTCGGTGGTAGAACAAGCCACTGCTGTTGTGGAGGCAGAACTCCCCAGCAGTGAACCAGTGGCAGTCCCCATGAGTTCCGCCGCCGCCGTCGAGAAGCTGCTCCAGGGAGCGCGCGCCCTGTTCGCCGAGCAGGGCATCGAAACCGTGGAAACGGTCGAGCGCGAAGGGATGCCGGCTTTTGTCATCTGCGACGTGGCCGATGAACTGGATGCCAACCTGATCGTCATGGGCTGTCGCGGTACGGGGCTCACGCCGGAGGGGGCCTCTGAGAGCGTCACCAACCGCGTGATTAACCTTTCTCCCTGCCCAGTGCTGATTGTGCCCTAGGACTGGGTGGGCGAGAACTTAGCGCGGCGCCAGGCCCTTAATGATACGGCGGGGGTCTCCTAGGGGTTCGTCCGGCTTCAGGCTCCGTTTCCCCCACTCCGGTTCGCCGCCCCAGTGGTCTGCGAGGCGGCGCAGAAGGCGGTCTTGCTCCACGCGGAGGGTGTAGATTTGGCTACTGCCGTTGTTGATCAGGGCAAACCAGACCAGACCGCGATCGCGGGTCGGCAACACCCCGGCCAAGGCGCTGACACTGTTGAGGGTTCCGGTTTTCAAGGCCGTGCCCTCCGGCACTTGGCGACCCCGCACCGTGCCCAGTTGGTCCCGTCCGGCCACCGGGAGCAGATCTGTAACCCGGTAGGGAGACCCCTGCAATTGCGTTTCTAGGGCCATCAGCATCGCGACCGTCGCCTGGGGGGAGATGCGATTCTCGACCCCGAGCCCGGAGCCGTTGATGAGTTGCAGGTCCTGGGGTTCTAGGCCGGCGCTGGTGGTGGCGATCGCCATGACCCGCGCAGCCCCCCCCACGGCCTCCGCCAGCACGTCCGCCATCATATTGTTGCTGTAGATATTCATCTGCTTGAGGATCTCCGCCAGCATCACGGACTGCTGCCGCACCAAGAGCACGGGCTCCGCCGCCACCTGCTGAGTTACCGCCGTCCCCCCAGCGATGGTCAACTGGGGACGCGGTGTGCCCGACGGCAGGGCCTCGTACTGGCGGCGAATCTCCGGCGTCCAAGCGTTGCTGTTCCAAGCCTGTTGCAGCCAGGCCGCCGCTGCCTCCGGCTCGGTGCGGAAGTTCATATAGAAGCGACCGGTTACAATCAGGTTGCCTGTCACCTCGCGCAGGCCCAACTCGTTCAGAGCATTGCCGAGGGCGATCGCCTCCTCCCAAACAAACAGAGGGTTGCCGCCCCCTTGGACAATCAGATCCCCCTCCAGCCGCCCCTCCCGGATCGGGCCTACGGCCAACACCCGCGTCTCAAAGCGGTGTTCAATATCCCACTGGTGCAGGGCGGCGATGGTCGTCGCAATCTTGGTCAGGGAGGCGGCCGAGAAGGGCTGCTCCCCGTTATAAGTGGCCAGCCGCGTGAAATCCGATTGCAGCCAGACCCCCTGCTGCTCGGCGGGAATCCCCAGGCTGGCTAGATCCTGAAGGTACTGCTTAACCACCTGCTCCGCTTCCGGATCGGGCTCGGCGGGGAGTTGAAAGAAGGGGGCCTCTTGCCAATTGAGCTGCTCGGTGAGCTGGAGCGGCTCCGGCGGCGGCCCCCAAAGGTTGAGCGCAAGACCAGCAAGGCTTGCAATCGCAATCGTTTTGAGCATGGCAATGTTCCGGGTGCATCTCACTTTGGAGACTCCTCTTCGCCCTACTTGGGAGAAGGGGCTGGGGGATGAGGGCAAACTTGCCTAACTGAGATGCACTCAATATCCCTCCGGTGAACCATTCTAGGCCAGGAGGGGGAGTGCTGTCATTAAGGCCAGACCGATTGGGGCTGGATGGCGGCTGTCAAGCTCGGAATCCCCAAGCAGCGAGCCCGCCATCTGGTAAAATCTGGGAGGTTTCTATCACGTTGAGCGAATGGGATCGACTCGCGAACGAATTGCTGTTGACGCGATGGGCGGCGATCGCGCCCCCGGCGAAATTGTGGCTGGTGCGGTGCGAGCAGCGGAGGAGCTGGACTTGGAAGTGCTGCTCGTCGGCGACCCTGACCAAGTTCAGACTTGCCTGGCCCACCACGGCCCCACGCGCAACGTCGAGATTATTCCGGCGGCGGATGCGATTGCGATGCACGACGAAGCAACGCAGGTCCGCCGCAAGCCCCAAGCTTCGATTAATGTCGCCATGGATTTGGTCAAGGAGGGCCGCGCCGATGCGGTGATCTCCGCCGGCCACTCCGGAGCCGTCATGGCGGCCGGGTTACTCCGCCTCGGACGCATCAAGGGCATCGACCGCCCCGCCATTGGGGGCGTTTTGCCGACCCTCTTGGCCGGCAAGTCGGTGATCGTCCTCGATGTCGGGGCCAATGTGGACTGTCGCCCGAAGTTCCTGGAGCAGTTTGCCCTCATGGGCACGGCCTACAGCAAGTATGTCCTCGGGGTGACTGAGCCAAAGGTGGGCCTCCTCAACATCGGCGAAGAGTCGAGCAAGGGCAATGACTTGGCCCTGCGGGCCCATGAGCTCCTGGCCGCCAACCCGGAGATCCCCTTCGTCGGCAATGCCGAAGGGCGGGATGTCCTTTCGGGGAACTTTGATGTCATTGTCTGCGATGGCTTCGTCGGCAACGTGTTGCTCAAGTTTGCCGAGGCCGTGGGGGAGGTGATGCTGCAAATCATCCGCGAAGAATTGCCCCAAGGCCTCCGAGGTCAGCTCGGCACCGCGATCCTGAAGCCAAACCTGCGCCGCATCAAGCAGCGCATGGATCATGCGGAGCACGGCGGCGGCCTACTGCTCGGGGTCGAAGGGGTCTGTATTATCAGCCACGGTAGCTCCCAGGCTCCTTCGATCTTCAACGCCATTCGCCTCGCGAAGGAAGCGATCGACAACCGCGTGATCGAGCATATCCGCGACTACTACGGCCAAGCCGTAGGCCAAGGGTCAAGCCGTGAGTTGGGCTAATACCGCGCGGGCCGTGGTGCTCCCAAGGATGGAGGGGACAGGATTTTGAGTCAAACAGGGGTAGGGGTTGCGATCGCGGCGAGCGGGTCAGCGGCTCCCGTAGCAGAACTGACCAATGACCAACTGAGCGAGGTCGTCGAAACCTCCGATGACTGGATTCGCACGCGCACCGGCATCCGCAGTCGGCGACTGGCGGGGGGTGAGGAAACCCTGAGCCGGCTGGCGGCCCAGGCCGCCCAGGCTGCGATCGCGGCGGCGAACCTTGATCCCAACGAGATTGACCTGATCCTCTTGGCCACCTCGACTCCCGATGATCTCTTCGGTAGCGCCGCCCACATCCAGGCCCAGATCGGGGCAACCCGGGCCGTAGCCTTTGACCTGACCGCCGCCTGCTCTGGGTTTATCTTCGGCTTCGTCACAGCGGCCCAGTTCATCCGCACAGGGGTTTATCGCAATGTGCTCTTGATCGGGGCGGACGTGCTCTCGCGCTGGGTGGATTGGTCAGATCGGACCACCTGTGTTCTCTTCGGCGACGGCGCTGGAGCCGTGATCCTGCAAGCCACAACGGGGCGCGATCGCCTGCTCGGCTTTGAACTGTGCAGCGACGGCCGCCTCCACCACACCCTCAACCTCGCCTACCAAGGGGAGGCCCGGGCGATCGCCCCCCACCTCACCGTGACCGCTGGCGGCTACCAACCGATCAGCATGAACGGTCGCGAAATCTACCGCTTTGCCGTCGCCAAAGTCCCAGAAGTCATCTCTAAAGCCCTCTTCCGCGCCGGCCTCGCCGCCACGGATCTCGACTGGCTCCTGCTCCACCAGGCCAACCAGCGCATCATGGACGCGGTGGCCGATCGCCTCCAGCTTCCCCGCGAGAAGGCCCTAAGCAACTTGGCCAAGTATGGCAACACCTCCGCCGCCTCGATCCCCTTGGCCTTGGATGAAGCCGTGCGGACGGGTCAAGTGAAAGCGGGCGACCGGATTGCGGCAGCCGGCTTCGGAGCCGGATTGACTTGGGGCGCCGTGGTCTTTGAATGGGGAGCAGTAGGCTGAGCCCTGCGGATATAGTTGCTTCAAACAATTTTAAGACCCTCTGAAATGGCTGCAATTCTTGCTTGGCAGAGATTTCGTGGTTGACCCGTCTCATTCTTAACGGAAACGACTATAAACCCCAGGGCCTGTCGTCCGTTAAAGTCAAGCATCTAGCCAGGGACGACCTGGCAGCCTTCATCAAGCCTGCGAATCTCCGCGCCCAGAAGCCAGTACTGGCTGGGGGGTTGCCAGCCAGGGACGCCTGACACTCCCCCAAGGCCTGGGCCGCCCTCCCCCCGCTCGCCTGGGCCTGGTCCGAGCGCCCGGTTTCCCAGCGCTGCCCCCATCACCCCAGCGAGCTTCTAAACCGTACTGTTAATCGCATTGCCCATACCCTGAAACATCAGCCACGAGAGAAAGAAATTAGTAATAAAAATCGCCAGTAGGGCCGTGACCACCGCTGTCGTCGTAGACTGGCCCACCCCCTTCGCCCCGCCCGTCGTCGTCAGGCCCCAGCTACAGCCGATAACCGCCACCAAGGCCCCGAAGACCACCGCCTTTAACTCACTGCTGACCAAATCCCAGACCCCCATGAAGTTCTGCACCGAGTCCAAAAACACCGAGGGCGGGATATTGTACAGCTCCGCCGAAACGATCATCCCCCCCGCCAGACCCGTTACCAGGGAAAGGATCGTCAACAGCGGTAGCATCGCGCAGCAGGCCAAGATGCGGGGTAAAACCAGATAGTCGATCGGGTCCGTCTTGAGCATATAGAGGGCATCGATTTGCTCCGTAACGCGCATCGTGCCGATCTCGGCCGCAAAGGCAGAACCCACACGACCGGCCAAAACCACCGCCGTGAGCACCGGGGCCAGTTCCCGGGTCAAGGCCAGGGCTAGAACGCCCCCAACGGCGCCCCCCGCACCAAAATAGATAAATTCCCGGGCGACTTGGATCGTGAAGACCATGCCGACAAAGCTGGCCGTGATCAGGGCGATCGCCAAGGAACCCGGACCAACCGAAGCCATCTGTTCAAGCGTATTGCGGCGGTGAATACGGGCACGCAGCAAGTGCATCACCACCTGGCCACCCAGCAGCGTGGCAGCCCAGAGACGCCGAAACCAAGACCGCAGACCGGCATTAGGAAAGTTACTGTCAGTCATGACGCGCTAGCAGTCCTCAACACGAGCGGATTCAGAGCAGCCGCAACCCTTAGCTTTCCTCCGTAGCATCCACACGGAAACGCTCCACCGAGGCCAGCAAATCGCGAGCAATTCCCACCAGGTTTTGGAGCGAAGTCGCCACCTTTTGAGATTCCTGGGAGGTTTCCTGGGCCGTCAACTCCACCGACTGCATCACCTGGGCCACCGCTAACGTGCTCTCCGTCTGCTCCACCGTGTCCGCCGTAATCGAACGCACCAAGGCATCAATCCGGTTGGACACTTGAATGATATCCTCCAGAGACCGTTTTGCTTGTTCCGCCCGCTTCGTACCGTCAATGACCTGCTGCGTCCCTTCCTCCATCGCCTGCATCACCAAGCTCGTCTCACTTTGGATTTGCAACACGATTTGCTCAATATCCTTCAAGGCCTTAGCCGAGCGATCCGCCAACTGACGCACCTCATCCGCCACGATCGCAAAGCCCCGTCCTGCTTCCCCCGCCCGCGCCGCCTCAATCGAAGCGTTCAAGGCTAGCAAGTTAGTCCGCGAGGCAATTTGTGAGATCACCGCGACGATCTTGGAGATTTCCTGGGAGGATTCCGCCAGCCGCTTCACCTTGCGGGTTGTTTCCGCCACCGTCTCGCGAATCTGGAGGATACCCGACACCGTATGTTCCACCGCATCACCCCCCTTGACGGCCACAGCCGCCGCCGAGCGAGCCACTTCCTCCGCCTCGCGGGCATTTTCCGCCACCCGGCGGATCGAGTCCGTCATCATTTGCACCGAGTTCAGCGTGACGGCCAGTTCTTCCGCTTGGCGCAGGGCATCACTTTGGAGACTGCGGGCAAACTGTTCATTGTCACTGGAGTTCTTGTTCACCTGCTTCGCCGCCGCCTTCACCTGCTGCACGATTTCTCGCAGGTTCTGAATCGTGAGGTTAAAAGCATCCGCAACGGCTCCGAGCACGTCCGCCGTCACTTCCGCCCGCACCGTCAAGTCACCCCGGGCCGCCCCTTCCACATCATCCAGGAGGCGAATCACTTGGCGTTGTAAATCTTCCTTCTGTTGCTCCGTCTCTTCAGCACGGCGCTGGGCTTCGCTCGTCGTGGTGAGAATGACCCGCGACATCTCATTGAAGCCCTCTGCCAGTTGCCCAAACTCATCCTCGGCATAGACCACCGCCTTCACGGTGAAGTCCCCCTCCGAGACAGCCTCAAACTTGGCCTGAAGATCCTCCGTAGAGCGGTGAATCTGGTCGGAGGTCAAGCGACCCAAAAAGGCAACCACCCCAAAGCTACTAGCCCCGCCGGCCAGCACCATCAAGATCCCCGGCAAGCGCATGAAGGGGACAATCGCTTCCTTGCGGTCGTCGGGGGCCCGGCTGAGGCTAGCGTAGAAAATCAGGGCGATCGCAAAGGCCGAGGCCGTTCCCGCCAGGGACGCCATCACCCACTGCTTATTAAGCAAAGGCAGATTTTCAAACCAAGCAAAGCGGCCCGGCTCGCCATCGGCCGCGGACCGCGCCGGCCGCTCAGCGGCCGGACGACTCGGCGTAAACTTCGTAGGCTTCGCTTTCGCTGCTTTCGGAACCTCAGACTCCAGCGGCGGCCCACCAAACAACTCCGAGTCCTCGCTATCCAGCATCCCTTGGCTGGGAAATCCTAGACTCGAATCGTCCGCCATAACCCCGCTATCAAAGCCCAGATCACCCACGACCGCATCGCCAAGATCGCCACCGGTAGACTCGTAATCAATACCCTCAATATCATCCCCAAACACTTCCGGAAACTCATCGAGAAAGCCACTCGCCTCCCCCGTATCTTCCGGAGGCGCCCCCGCGAGGTCGTCACCAAAATCAGCATCATCAAACCCCGGCTCGGAGCCGAAGTCTCCCCCCAAGCCGCCATCAAACTCATCAAAGTCAAAGTCCGCCGGCGCACTTCCCGCCCCATTGGAAAAAGAGATCGTCTCAAGATCGTCTTGGTCGTCTCCGAGTCCTGGCAAATCGTCCGCATCGTAGCCTGGTGAATAATCCTGCATCGCCGACGCATCAAAGGCACTATCCAAGTCCCCAGACGACATCAGCAGCGTTTCTTGAAAGTCATCCGGCTGCCCGCGCCCCGAGGCCGTCAGGCTGTCGGACTCCGGGCCAGCATCGGTGTCAGAAAATTCATCGGCAAAGCTGCTGTCGAAGGGAGTCCTCCCCTGAGCACTATCCTCAGAGGGAAGCATAAACGTTGCGTCATCTGGCTCAAAGCTATCCAGGGACTGGTGGCCGGAGCCCACGAAGGTATTGTCCGTGGCGCCAAAGGAATCATCAGCAAAGGGAGCCGCAAAGTCATCGGACTCGGGCCCATCCTCATCCGTAAAGGCTTGGTTCAGCGCTGGGTCAGCCGTCACGCCGCTTTCGGAATAGTCTAGTTCATCATCCAGATCCAAGCCGTCCGAGCCATAGGCTCCCTCGGCCGGAAAGTTTGTGAAGGTCGTGGCCTCATCCCCGGCGGCAAAGTCATCAAAGCCACCGTTGGCAAATCCTTCGAGTTGGTCGTAACTGTCATCATCACTGTAGTGCTGCCCGGCCGTCTCCATCGGAATATCCGTCAGCGTGCCTTGGAGCCCTGCCTGAGCATCCGCAATGCCATTGTTGGCATAGTCAATAAAATCAGGCTCATCCGTCAGTTCCTTGACGCGCTCGTACTGCTCGCGCGCCACGGAGTAATCTTGCAAGCCATAGCAGTAGATATGACCTCGCAGGAGTTGCACCGTCGGGTCATCATCGTACTCGCTCGCGAGCCGATCAATGATGACCGCTGCCTCCTCATAGTTGCCCTGGAGATAGGCGCGCTCTGCATCTCCGTACTCCTGCATGTAGTCTGTGCCTTGTGCCATGGGCTTTCTCCAGCATCTTCGATGGTCGGCGGCCGGCGGACAATGCGTGTCACCCTGAGGTCATAGCTGGGCTGGGGGACCCCGTGAACCGGAGCGGGAACTGCCCTCAGGTAGCCAGACCGCAGTGGACGCTCACTCGATTAAAGACATTTAAGGACAATGATATTACGTTCCCCTGAACAGCCGGCGGATTTTTCTCCAGTAGCAGGATACTAGACTAAGCAGCCCAACGGGCTGAGCGGAGGACGGCCACTGGGTTTAGTAGTTGCAGTTTGCGTTCATCCGCTTCGTCCAAGTTCCATTCACCGAGAATGAAAGCAGCCATGTTGTCGGGAACACTCGTAGATGCCTGGATTTTATCAACGGACAACCAATCCATATCCCCAATTCGGTCGATGGCCAAGCCCAAAATGATCTCCTGATCCTCAACGGCGACAATGGGCAGTTCGGAGCGTTGGGTGTTTAAGGCCGACGTGTCCCCCAGAAATTGCCCTAGGTCAGCAACCCAGATAACTTGGCCACGTAGATTAATCGTACCCAACAAGAGGGGCGAGGCATTCGGGATCGGCGTAATTCGTTCTGGTGACTGGTTCATCACCTCGCGAATCCCCGTTGCGGGTAGGGCTAGCTCGTTACCGGAGGGCAGGAAAAAGCGCAGGTAGGGCTCGCCCTCCGGAGCTTCCAGTTTTTCGATGTCGGGGGAGATGTCATCGCCGCCGCGACTGAGAAAGGTGGGATTGCTCTCCATGGACACCGTAGGCTAGTCGGGATAGTGGGGACAACGGCAAGGGCTAGCCGCGCAGGAGTTGCTTCACGGTGCCGATCAGTTCCATCGGCTGGAAAGGCTTGGCGATGTAGGCATCGGCCCCCTGGCGCATTCCCCAGTAGCGATCAAACTCTTCGCCCTTGGAGGAACACATGACGACGGGGACGTTCTGGGTTTTGGGATCGGCCTTGAGGCGGCGACAGAGTTCGTAACCATTCATTTGGGGCATGACGATATCGAGCACCACGATGTCAGGAATATAGTCGCGGACGCGCTCGAGGGCTTCAACACCGTTGCCAGCCACCGAGACGGTGAGGCCGCTACCTTTGAGCAGATCTGAAATCATCTGCCGCTGTGCCAGGCTGTCTTCTACGACCAACACTCTACTCATGATTCCCTAAACCTAACAGTTGCCGACCCGGTAAACACAGCCAGCCCGGATCAGCCGATGCGTGGTGCTGAATCCTTGCTAGTGGTAACTACTCAGTATCGCCCATGAATCCCAGAATCTCCATTCATAGTAACCGAACCTGAGCCGACTCTGTGTATTTCCAGGGAGGAGTTGTCGAGCTGGTTCGGGGGCAGCGATCGCCCAGGGTGAGAGGGCTGCATCGATCCCGCCCCTTGGCTTCAGTCCTCCCCCTGGAAGGGGCGGCAGTAGGGTTACGGGGTTGGCGATCGCCCCGAGTCAGGGTTCGCCGGGGGGCCCTGCGCCTGCGGCCCATGTCTGGTCCTCCCGGGGGCGATCGCAGGCAAACTGGACGACGCGGGCCCCCAAGAGACCCCCGGAGCTGGGAGATGGCCAGCAGCGGGGCTGGGCCCTGGCGGTTTAAGATTGGAGCCGAACCTTTGTGGGGCGGTAGGCCTCGAGATTACAGGCATGGATTTGTTGCGATCGCTTCCTATCGGCCTCTACCTAGAGGAGCCCTATACTTGGCTGCATCGCCTTGACCCGCGCGTGAAACTGGGCTGGTTGATGAGCTTCTTGCTCGCGCCGCTGTTGGCGAATGCAATCTGGCGCATTGGGTTAGTCTTGGTGCTGATCGGGCTCACCCTCGCGGCCCGCATCCCCTTGCGAGTCTGGCGGCAGCAGATGGGTTGGTTGCTGATGATCGCCATCTTTGCCTTCCTGATCGCCTGTGTCATGAATGATGGCCTCGCCCTCAGCTACCAGCCTCGCTTACCCGCCTCGGTCTCTCAGGACTGGCCCCAGCCGACGGACTACCGCTACATCTTGCTAGATCTGGGCCGCCTGCAAGTTACGCGGCGCTCCTTTGACCTGGCCCTGCGCCTCAGCACGATTATTTTCACCCTGATCTACAGTACCAACCTCTACCTGCTGACCACGGCTCCCGAGGAAATTACCACCGGTTTAGAGCGGTTGCTGCACCCCCTGCGCCGCTTCCAGTGGCCGATCACCGAAATTATCCTGACCCTCACCCTCGCCCTCCGCTTCATTCCCCTAGTGCTGGAAGAGGTCCAGAACCTAGTGCGCTCGATTCGCACCCGGGCGATCGCCTGGAACAAACTCGGGCTGCGCCAAAGCTTCAAAATTTGGTTAGTCGTTGTCGAGCGCCTCCTCGAAAACCTGCTGCTACGGGCGGAGCAAATCGCGGTGGCGATGCACGTCCGGGGCTTCACCAGCCCGGATCGTCACCAAGTGCAGTGGCATCAACTCCGCCTCGGTCGCGGTGATGGTCTGGCCCTCGCGATCTTGGTCCTCTTCTGGTGGGCCCGGCTAGTCTGGGGCTGGATGGCCTAGGTGGGAGGGGTCTGGGGCCCAGACTTGTCGCCCGAGTGGACGAAAATAAAGCGCGGCTCCCCTAAATTTTGAGCGCTGGTTCAAGGAGCAGAGGGTCGCCCTCTATCGCTCCGCGACGCTAACGCGAACAGCGTTATCGGGCCCACTCTTCGAGAAGCCGCTGCGCGTTGACCTCCCCCGGCCCCTGCTCCCAAAGCTGGGAGAAGGGGAGTTAGAAGCCCCTCTCCCAAGTTGGGAGAGGGGTTGGGGTGAGGGCTGAGCGAAGGAGTACCAACACCCCGCGTCAAATTTCGTCCACCCCTTGTCGCCCGTGACTTGTGAGAGGGGGACCCAAGGGAGCTATGATCAGTTAAGTTACAGCGTTGATGTGGCTGGGTTAAAACGGAGCGTTGAAATTTACGGCTGATTGTCCGCTGGTCATGAAGCGGCTCGCAGGTCCGGTTGGGGGGAGCGTTGATGAAAGATAGCGAGATCTACATAAACCACCCCACGTTCGGCTTGCTGTTTCGAGTCTGTCCCGTTGAGGATCACCAAGAATTGTTCACGACGCTCTATGCTCAGCGTCTCTTTTTCTTGGTGACGACCCAGCCTGAGGGCATCACCTTTAATCCTGTGGGTCGCTCAGAGGCTCGCTTGCTAGTGGAAAATCGGCTGCGCCAGTTGCGCCGCATTGGGGCGGCTGCTGACGTGAAGGAGCTGGATGCTGTCTATAAGCGAACTTTCCAGTAGGGAGGCGGTGGGCCCAGAACGGCAAACTCAGGCCGGTCCCGAGGCTGAGGAACCGCTCCCTGTTTGGCCCTGTCGAGTCTGAAGTTTTCTGCCATGCTTGATATCGCTGCCAACATTGCTCGCCTGCAAGCTGAATTACCCGCAGGAGTGCGGCTGGTGGCTGTGACGAAGACTCGTACAGCCCAGGAGGTCCGCCAGGCTTATGGGGCGGGCCTGCGAGACTTTGCCGAGAGTCGGATTCAGGAAGCCGGGGCGAAGCAGGCTGACCTCGCTGATTTGACCGATATCTGCTGGCACTTCATCGGGCACTTGCAGTCCAATAAGGCGAAGAAGGCCCTAGAGCAGTTTCAGTGGCTGCATACCTGCGATCGCCTCGAGCTGGCTCTGCGCCTTGACCGCTTGGCGGGGGAGCGGCGCTGCCGTCCCCAGGTCTGTTTGCAAGTCAAGGTTCGCCCGGACCCGGATAAGTACGGCTGGTCGCCCGCCGCCTTGCGGGCCGATTTTCCCCAACTCCTGGCCTGTCAGCACTTGCACTGGGCCGGTCTGATGACGATCCTGCCCTTGGGGCTCCCGGAGGCGGCGGCCCTAGAGGCCTTTCAGGATGTGGTGGCCTTGCGCGATCGCCTGCGCCAGCAGAGCAGGGAGCCCAGGGCGTTGCCGGAACTGTCGATGGGGATGTCCGGGGACTATCGGCTGGCCCTCCAGGCGGGGGCGACGATGGTGCGTCTGGGCCAAGCGCTGTTCGGCCCGCGATCGCCCCAAGCCTGACCATTCCCGCAATTCCAGGGGGGTGGACGAAAAAAGGCGCGGCTCCCCTGAATTTTGAGCGATGGCTCCAGGAGCAGAGGGTCGCCCTCCATCGCTCCGCGACGCTAGCGCGAACAGCGTTACCGGGCCCCCTCGGCGAGAAGCCGCTGCGCGTTGACCTCCCCCGGCCCCTGCTCCCAAAGCTGGGAGCAGGGGAGTTAGAAGCCCCTCTCCCAACTTGGGAGAGGGTTGGGGTGAGGGCTTAGCCTAAGGAGTACCAACATCCCGCGCAAAATTTCGTTCACCCATTCCAGAGTCGGGGCTAGCGCCTGGGGGAGCTTCACACTATGATAGTAGCGACGCCAATCCCTGGGGAAGCAGTCTAGCGCCGACCTAGCGGCTGGGCTAGGTTCGCCTATCCCACTGACAGGATTCTCCCGCTTAGCGAGTTTCTCGGCTCAGCCGGCCACCTAAGTGCTAGGATCAGCCTTTATGATCGTTTGCTTCTCGGCGGCACTGTTGAGGGCTGAACTGTGATTAGGGACTTGCCAGTTATTGACTGCACCCGAGACGTTGTGAGGGAACGTAAGCTGTGAATACCATTTTCACGAAATTGAGAGACTTCGTAGGCCTCAACGAATCTGAGTACGAGTACTACGAAGAAGACATGGACGGGAACGACTACCAAAACCTGTACCAACAAGAGAATCCGCAGGCCTTGGCGGACGAGCGCCAGCGCCGCAGTCGCGAGCAGCCGCGCCCGCCCGTGGCGGCTCAAGAGCCTGGCTTGGGGTCTACAACAGCGAGGAGCAACGTGATTGGTATGCCGGGAACGACGAATGGCATCTCGGAAGTGGTGGTGATTGAGCCCCGCTCCTTTGAGGAAATGCCCCAAGTGATTCAGGCCTTGCGGGAACGGAAGTCTGTGGTGCTGAACCTGACCGTGATTGACCCCGACGAAGCCCAGCGAGCGGTTGACTTTGTGGCGGGGGGAACCTACGCCATTGACGGCCACCAAGAACGCATTGGTGAGAGCATCTTTCTATTCACGCCGAGCTGTGTCCAGGTCAGCACTCAGGCGGGGGCTCTGCAAGATATGGCGGCTAACCAACTGGCGGCGGTGCGGGCGACGGCTCCGGCTCCGAGCCCGACGTGGACGCTGGACCCCAACCGTCTGGCGCAGTAGATTTTGCCGACACCCCCTGAGCGCGGCTGGTGAGGGCGATCGCCCCCAGCTGTGCTTTGGCCTGGGTCAAGGATGGCTAGGGTGGGCCAGCGACTGCATCCGTTTTCTCCGGGGTTGCCCAGAAAAAGGCTATGAGCCAAGCATCTCTTCGTCTCAGTGCCATTGGTGGCGGCGTCATGGGCGAAGCCCTGGTGGGGCGGCTGGTGACGCAGCAGGTGTATCCTGCTAGCACCGTGCTGGTCTGTGATCCCAGCCCGGAACGGCGTCAGTATTGGCAGCAGACCTACGGGGTGCAGACCAGTGGTGACAATGTTGAAGCCCTCGCGGCGGCAGAGGCGGTGCTGCTCGCGGTGAAGCCGCAAGTGCTGGCTCCGGTGGCGGCGGCCTTGCCCCCTCGGGGGTCCACGCTCCTGCTCTCGGTGCTGGCTGGGGTTCCCCTGGCCAAGCTTCAGGCGGCTTTTCCCCAGCGGCCGATCGTGCGGGCGATGCCGAATACCCCGGCGACCGTGGGGGCCGGCGTGACGGCGATCGCCCCCAGCGCTGATGTCGATGCGGAGCAACTGGCGCGGGCCCGCACGATCTTTGCGGCGGTGGGGCCCGTGGTCGAAGTGCCAGAAACCCTGCTGGATGCCGTGACCGGCCTCTCGGGCTCCGGCCCGGCCTATGTGGCCTTGCTGATCGAGGCCCTCGCCGATGGCGGTGTGGCGGCGGGGCTGCCCCGGGCGATCGCCCAGCAATTAGCCCTGCAAACCGTCTTGGGAACGGCCCAGCTCCTGCAAACCACGGGCTGGCATCCGGCGACGCTGAAGGATCGCGTCACCAGCCCCGGCGGAACGACGATCGCCGGGGTCGCGGCCCTGGAAGCGCACGGGTTTCGCAGTGCGGCGATTGAAGCCGTCAAAGCCGCCGCCGCCCGCTCCCAGGAATTGGGCCGGGACTAGCCCTCCCCCCGGTCGGCCGCCCTGGGCAACAGACTCTAGCGCAGCTCCCCGGAGGCCTGGAGGGCGTGGAGGCGGTGGTAGAGGCCGCCCTGCTGGAGGAGTTCCTCGTGGCTGCCGACTTCGAGAATGCGCCCATTGTCGAGGACGACGATCTGATCAGCCTCCCGGACTGTGCTGAGGCGGTGAGCGATGATCAGCAGCGTGCGCGTGCCCAAGAGCGATCGCATCGCCAACTGAATCGAACGCTCTGACTCATAATCTAGGCTCGAGGTCGCCTCATCAAAGACCAAGACATCCGGATCAACAATCAAAGCGCGGGCAATGCCCAGTCGCTGCCGTTGGCCCCCAGAAAGACGAACACCCCGCTCCCCAACAATGGTGTAGTAGCCGTGGGGGAGGTCGCCAATAAATTCATCCACCCGAGCAATCTTGCAGGCCGCTTCCACTTCCTGGAAGCTGGCTCCGGGATTGCCATAAGTAAGATTGTCCAGCAGCGTGCCGTTGAAAATATCCACCTCCTGATGCACGATCGCCAACCGCTGTCGATAACTCCTGACATCAAGCTGGCGAATATCCTCCCCATCCATCCGAATTCGGCCCTGCGTGGGCTCAAAGTAGCGAAACAACAGCTTCACCAGCGTCGATTTCCCCGAGCCCGAACGGCCGACCAAGGCCACCGTTTGGCAGGGTTGAATCAGCAGGTTAATGTCCTGCAACACCGGGCGCTCCGGCTGGTAGCTAAAACTGAGGTGTTCAAACTCAATCTTGCCGGTGAAACGGTAGGATGTGCCAGGATTGGGGTCTAAACGAGCCGCATCGCGGCCGGCTGGGAGCTGCATAAACTCATGGAAATGGAGCATCGAAGCATAGCGGCGGGCGAACATTTCCGCCAGTTGGCTGATCGGGTCAATTTCCGCGTAGGCCATGCTGGAAACCGTGAGCGCTGTGACAAAGTGCCCCAAGGAGATCCGTTCCTGCACCGCCGCCAGCAACATCGCCGCCAGGACCGCGAACACGCAGGCCTGGGTCACGATTTTCTGGGCGGTGTAGAGATTGACATAGAGGCGGTGAATGCGTTGCACCGTGACCCGCAACTCACGGTCAAAGCGCTGGCGTTGGCGTTGGAGTTCCCGCGCTTCGGCCGCGAAGGCCTTGACGGTTTTGATATTGGTAATCGTCTCTGAGGTGCGGCTCTCCGTATTTTCCATGTAGCGGTCGAGCACGGCCTCGCGGCGGATGATCCGGCGTAGCTCTGCCAGGGAGACGACGATAATCACCAAAAAGGACAGCAGAAAGGCGATCGCCACCCGCCACTCAATCAAGCACAGGGCGACAAAAATGCCCAGTACTCGGACCACCTTCGGGATCAACTGACCGGCAATATCCGGATAAGTCCAAGTATGGTTCGACAGGCCGCGGGCCACCCGACTGGCGATGCGGCCGGGATTGTGCTCATCGTAAAAATCGAGGGGCAGAGTGAGGATTTTGCCCATCACCTGGACCGCGCGATCGCGCCGCGCCGCTAGGGGAATGACCCAGTGATACCAAAGCCCCAACCAGGGCTCGATCGGGGCCCGGCCCACGGTGCTGAGAAAGATCAAGCCCAGCAGCACCGCCAGCGTCGTCCCTGGGCCGACCGGCCAGCCCGTGGCCTGGCTGAGGGCCTCGGTCAAGCGGGCAATGGGGCGATCAACTGGCTGCTGCGAGAGGACATTGAGAATTTGCCCGATGGCATAGGGAACGAGCAAGTCGATCAGCTCGAAGCAACAGGACGCGCCAATACTGAGGTAGGCCAGGGCCTGGTAGGGGCGGAAGTAGTTGAGGATGTCGCGAAAGGAAGCCATGGTGACGATCCGGCAAAGGGGCTAACAAAACTCCGTCCGTCCAGCATACTACATTTGTAGTATCTTGGGGCGACCTGGGCGGACCGTCCTCTGGTTCAATACGTTACGATTTGTTAAGCGGCGATCGCGCCCCACCAAAACGTCCTAACCCAGAGAAAAAATCGCGTCTATGAAAGCTCTAGTTGTTGGTGCCACCGGCCGCACGGGTCGGCGCATTGTTGAAGTCTTGCACGAAAAACAGATTCCCCTGCGAGCCCTGGTACGAGACGTGGAGAAAGGGAAGGCCCTACTCCCCCAGGGAACTGAGCTGGTCCCGGGAGATGTGGGCGATCCGGCCAGCTTGACAGCCGCCCTCGCGGACTGCACCGTGCTCCTCTGCGCCACCGGAGCCACCCCGTCCCTGGACTTCACCGCCCCTTACCGTGTGGACTATCTGGGCACGCAGAATCTGATCAACGGGAGCCAAGCCGCCGGAATCGAGCACTTTGTCCTCGTATCCTCTCTCTGCGTCTCGCAATTTTTTCACCCCCTCAATTTGTTCTGGCTCGTGCTCTACTGGAAATTGCAGGCGGAAATCGACCTCAAGGGCAGTGGCCTGAACTACACCATCGTCCGGCCGGGGGGGCTATTGGAAGCGGATAACGACGAGCCGCTCCAGATGGCTCCCGCTGATACCCTGTTTGAAGGGCGCATCCCCCGCCGCAAGGTGGCGGAGGTAGCGGTTCAGGCCCTATTCCAGCCGGCGGCTCGCAATCGTGTTGTTGAAATCATCACCACACCGACGGCGGCTCCTGCGACCTGGGAGGAACTGTTTGCTGGTATTGCTTAGACCCAACTCGCCATGAAGTATCTGACGATCCCGATCAAGCTGGTCTATGATGCCCTCGCGGCGGCCGGTGTCCTCGCCTTGCTGCTGCTGGGGCTGCGGGCCTGGGTGCTGCGCTGGCCGGAGCTGACAGTGAGCCCCGTGGCCCCCCTCGCGGGCACGCCGCCCCTGGCGATGACCGGGGGTGATCCCTATGTGCGGGCGCTGATGCGGACGATCACAGCCAGCGAGGCCAATGATCCCCAGCCCTATACCCTGCTCTATGGGGGAGCCCGCTTCAGCGACCTCAGCCGCCACCCGGAGCGCTGTGTCCCCATTGTGGCGGGGCCCAATCGCGGCAACTGCACGACGGCGGCGGGACGCTACCAATTTCTCGACTCCACTTGGCGGGAAAAGGCCCAGCAGTACCACCCGGAGCCCAACAATTTCCTCTGGTGGCAGCACTACAGCTTTGTTCCCGAACACCAAGATGGGGTCGTCTATCGCTGGCTGAGGGATCCCCAGGCTTGGCAGGGCCACGATATTCCGGCCCTGTTGCGGGCGGGGGAGTTGCCAACGGTGTTGCGCCTCCTGTCGGATACTTGGACGAGTCTCGGCTATGGGATCGAGACCAATGTCATGAGCCCCTTCTTGCCGGCGATCTATGAAGCGATGCTGGCGGAGGAGCTGGCGGCGACTACCCCCTGAGTGGAAGGACCTGGAACTCTCACCATGCTCACGATCAAGGAACTGGTGCAGGCGGTCGGTCGCGGTACGACGCCGCGCATGGTGCGCCATTATCACAAAATCGGCCTGCTCCCAGAGCCCACTCGCTCCCAGAGCAACTACCGCCTCTACACCCCAGCCGATGTGCAGCAGTTGCAGCGCATTGTCGCCCTCAAGCAGCAGGGATTTCAACTCACCCATATTCAACAAGTCCTGGCGACGGAAACCGCTGATGCGCCGGGAGAAGCCCTGGAGCTGCGGCTTCAGGAACAGTACCAGCGGGTGCTTCAGCAACTGGTGAAGTTGCGCCAGACGGCGACGGCTCTGGAGGGGCTGCTGGGGCGCGATCGCCCTTGTCAGTCCACGGGCGCGGTGGTGCTCGCCCAACTGCGGCGCTTGGCGGTGGAAACGGAGGCCGCCCAAACCCTGAGCACGGAACTCTGGGAGCACCTGGATGCGGCTGTGGCCAACCACCCGGAGAACTTTCAGGAAGCCCTCCAGCGCCTCCTGCCCCCAGCCTCGGGGCGGTCGGAGATTGAGCTGGATCTCTGGGCTCATCTGGTGCTGGCCTGTGGTGATGCGAGCTTGCCGGCCTTGGTCCGGTTGAGCCCGGGGGCGATCGCCGCCGCTCGGACGGCCTTGGCCGCCGGCTGCCAGATCGTCGGCGACATTCCCGCCGTAGTCGCGGCCCTGGATCAACCCCGCCTCGCCCACTTGGGCTGTACCTGGACGGCCCTCCTCGAGGACCCCCACATTACTAGCGCCCCGGAGGCGGAGCAGCGCTTCTGGGCCGATCCGGCGGGCCAAGCGCGGCTGCGATCGCTCCTGGGGGGCAATATCTGGGTGATTGGCTATGCCCCCTCGGTGCTCCTGTCCCTCTGCGAGGCGATCGCCAGCGGGGCTACTCCCCCAGCCTTGGTCATCGGCCTGCCCCTGGGCTTTAGCCATGCCCCGGCGGCAAAACGCCGTTTGCAGCACTTGCCCGTGCCTTCCCTGACCATCGACAGCACCCTGGGCGGCGGCCTCTTGGCGGCTGTCGCCTGCAACCGCTTGGCGGCCTCCCTGATCGAAAAACCAGACTGTCACTGCCACCTCAGGGCTTAACCTCGGCCGACCGAATGTGTTACAACGGCAGGCAGTGGGTTTAGGCGGGCAACCATGCAGTTCACGGAAAGCGTCCAAATGGCGGCGATCGCCCTGCGAGCCAACAAGCTCCGCAGCCTGCTGACCATGCTCGGCATCATCATCGGCAATGCCTCCGTGATCGCCATGGTGGGCATCGGGCAGGGGGCCCAGCGGCTGGCGGCGGAGGAATTTGAGGCCCTGGGCCCCAACACGATCTTTGTGGTGCCCGGCACGCGCACCCAGCGCCGCAACAGCTTTGACCTGCCCCGCACCTTGGTGTTGGCCGATGCGGAGGCGATCGCCCGCCAGGTTCCCAGTGTCCAGGCCGTAGCCCCCCAGATCAACGGCCGCTACACCGCCACCTACCGCGCCAAGACCGAGAACATCCAAGTCATCGGCACGACTCCGGAGTTTCTGGAGGTGCGGTCCTTCCAGCTCGGCGCTGGGCGCTTCCTGACCGCTGACGATGTACGTAGCAGTCGCCGGGTAGCAGTTCTGGGCTCAGAGCGAGCTGAAAAGTTCTTTGGCAGTGAAGAACCCCTCGGCCAATCGGTGCGGGTGAATAATACCAGCTTCGAGATTGTCGGTGTGCTCCAGGCCAAAGGAGCCTTTTTAGGAACCAATCAGGACGATGCCATCTACCTGCCGCTCACGACCATGGCCCATCAGGTCGTCGGGCGCACCTCCCCCTACGGAACGGAGGTCAGCTTTATTTCGATCTCGGCTCGGGATACAGCCAGTATTAGCGCCGCAACCTTCCAGATCGAGAACCTGCTGCGCCTGCGCCACAACATCACCCTCGAGGATGACTTCAGTGTGGATACGCAGAAAGATGTGCTCAGCATCGTCAGCACCGTGACCGGCGGGCTCACAGCGATGCTGGCGGCGATCGCCGGGATCTCGCTCCTAGTCGGTGGCATTGGGGTGATGAATATCATGCTGGTGTCCGTCACCGAGCGCACCGAAGAGATCGGCCTGCGAAAAGCAATCGGAGCCCGCGAGACGGACATCCTGGTGCAGTTTCTCATTGAAGCGACGGTCCTAGCCGCCCTCGGCGGCCTGATTGGCACCGTGATCGGAGTCGGCGGCGTCACCCTCGTCAGCCTGGTCACGCCCCTCAAGGCGGGGGTTTCGGGCACAGCGATCGTAATGGCGGTCGGCGTGTCGAGCAGCATTGGCCTGATCTTTGGGGTGCTCCCGGCCCAGCGGGCCGCCAAGCTCGACCCGATCGTAGCCCTGCGGCGCTTATAGCCCCCAGATCATCGTCCTTATTTAGCAAAGCACGAGCAATCAATGGGTGCGCGCTGAGTAGCCCAAAGCTTACGACGCAGAGCACTCCAGGAAGTCAATGTTACCGGCCCCCCTCTGAGAGAAGCCGCTGCGCGCCTACATCCCCCGGCCCCTGCTCCCCAAGCTGGCAGAAGGGGAGTTAGAAACCCCGCTCCCAACTTGGGAGAGGGGTTGGGGTGAGAGCTGAGCGAAGGAGTACCAACATCCCGCGTAAAATTTTGTCCACCCCGCGAGATGCACCCGTTTGACGCTGACCCACGACCCTCCTATAGTGGAAGGTCAAACTCAGGCTGTGATTCCGGGAGATCGCCTCAGGGGCTCGTCGCTCCCAGAGCTAGCTCCCCCCCCCAGAGCCCCGTCTCCTCCCCCCTTGAGGCCAAGCCAGCCAGCCTGTGTAGCTCTTGATTGGCGCTGCTGCCTTTCCCGTCCGCGATTAGCCCCCTATTCCAACCCATGCACAACTTTTTACCCATTGCCTATTTTCAACAGCGATTCCTGCCCTTTACCGAAGCCAAGCTATCCATTGCCACCCACGCGCTCCACTATGGCACGGGGGCCTTTGGCGGGCTGCGCGGCATCCCCAACCCGGCGAACGCCCGCCAAATCCTCCTCTTTCGCCTTGATCGCCACTGTGCCCGCCTCAGCCAGAGCGCCCGGTTTCTTCACTACGACCTACCGGCCGATAAAATTGAGAGTGTTATTGTTGAATTTATTCGTCAGAACCAGCCCCAAACATCCTTTTATATTCGCCCTTTTGTCTACACCTCGGATTTGGGCATTGCGCCGCGCCTCCACAAGATTGAGAAAGATTTCTTCGTCTATGGACTGGAGCTTGGGGATTACCTCTCCCCCGAGGGTGTGAGTTGCCGGATCAGTTCCTGGCATCGTCAAGAGGATCGCAGCTTTCCGCTCCGGGGCAAGATTAGCGGGGCTTACATTACCTCGTCCCTGGCGAAGACGGAGGCAGTTGAATCGGGCTTTGATGAGGCGATCTTGCTCAATTCCCAGGGCAAGGTTTGCGAGGCTTCGGGCATGAATATCTTCATCCTCCGCCAGGGCCAACTGATTACCCCCAGCTTTGACCAAGACATTCTGGAGGGGATCACCCGTGATAGCATCCTCACCTTGGCGCGGGATCTGGGTATTCCTGTCCTGGAGCGGCCGGTGGACAAGTCGGAGCTGCTCATTGCTGATGAAGTGTTTCTCAGCGGCACGGCGGCGAAGATTGCGCCCGTGAAGCGGATTGAAAATTTCGATCTCCCGGCGGAGCGCCCGATCACCAAACAATTGCAAGCTAAGCTAGGGGCGATTGTCGAAAATCGCGAGCCCCAGTATCAGGATTGGGTGAAGGTGATTGACCTTGCCTAGGATCTCGCTTCCCTGACTGGTAACGTCTCTGCCAACGCATCCCGCTACCCAACTCTACCTATGACTGCGCCAAAAACTTGGAGCGATCGCTTTGAAACGGCTCTGCACCCGGCGATCGCCCGCTTCAATGCCAGTATTTCCTTCGACATCGAGCTGATTGAATACGACCTGACAGGCTCCGTCGCCCACGCGCAAATGCTGGGCCAGACGGGCATCATTCCCCGGGCGGAGGCCGAGCAGCTCGTGGCCGGCCTGGAGCAAATTCGCGCTGAGCACCGAGCGGGCCAGTTTCAACCCGGTATTGAGGCTGAAGATGTCCACTTCGCCGTTGAACGGCGCTTGACGGAGATTGTCGGTGATGTTGGTAAAAAACTGCACACGGGGCGATCGCGCAACGACCAAGTTGGCACTGACATTCGCCTCTACCTGCGGGAGCACATTGGGCAAATTCGCGCGCAACTGCGGCAGTTTCAGCGGGTCTTGCTCGACCTGGCCGAGCAGCATATTGAGACCCTGATCCCCGGCTATACCCACCTCCAGCGAGCCCAACCCCTGAGTCTCGCCCATCATCTCTTGGCCTATGGACAGATGGCCCAGCGGGACTGGGAACGCCTCGGGGATGTGGCGCAGCGGGTGAATATTTCGCCTCTGGGCTGTGGCGCTCTGGCAGGCACGACCTTTCCCATTGACCGGGAGTTTACGGCCCAGGCCTTGGGGTTTGCTCGGGTCTATGCCAACAGCCTGGATGGGGTGAGCGATCGCGATTTTGCCATCGAGTTTCTCGCCGCCGCCAGCCTGATCATGGTGCATCTCAGCCGCCTGTCGGAGGAAGTGATCCTCTGGGCCTCCCAAGAGTTTGGCTTTGTCACGCTCCGGGACAACTGCTCGACGGGCTCCAGCATTATGCCCCAGAAGAAAAACCCCGATGTACCGGAACTAGTACGCGGCAAAGCGGGGCGCGTTTGCGGTCACTTGCAGGCGCTCTTGATGCTGATGAAGGGCCTGCCTCTGGCCTATAACAAGGATTTACAGGAAGACAAAGAAGCCCTCTTTGACAGCGTAAAAACGGTGCGGGCCTGCCTGGAAGCGATGACTATTTTGTTGGCAGAAGGGCTGGAATTTCGGCCTGAGCGCCTCGCGGCGGCGGTGGCGGACGATTTCTCCAACGCGACCGATGTGGCTGATTATCTGGCAGCTAAAGGGGTCCCCTTCCGGGAAGCCTACAACCTGGTGGGCAAGGTCGTGAAGACCAGCCTCGCGGCCGGTAAGTTGCTCAAGGATTTAACCCTAGCGGAATGGCAGGCCCTGCACCCGGCCTTTGCCGACGACATCTACCCGGCGATCGCGCCCCGGCAGGTGGTGGCAGCCCGCAACAGCCTCGGCGGCACGGGTTTTGAGCAGGTGCGCCAGGCGATCGCCCACCTGCGTGCCGAGGTAGGGGCCTCCGAGGAGTTGCCCTAGCCGGTCCGGGGCCCCCTCTCGCTGCTCAGGACCCTGGCCAGCCCAGCAACCCAGGCCCCCAACCCCCTGCCTTCTGGAAGAAGGAATGGAGGTGAGAGCCACGGGTTACAGTGAGCCAAGCACCAGTCTTAGGCAGCCATCAGGGTTTGTACCGCTTGCTGGGGTAGCCGAGGCCCAAACTGGCTCACGACCTTGGCGGCGGCGCGGGAGGCGAAGGCCCCCGCCTCGGGGTAGCTCCAACCCTGGGCGAGGCCGTAGAGCAGGGCGCCGGCGTACATATCGCCAGCTCCGACCGTATCGACGGCTTTCACGGGCACAGGGGCGATCTCAAACACCTGCTCGCCGTCGCAGATCAGGGAGCCAGCCGGGCCGCGCGTGATCGCGAGGGTGTGGCTGTATTGCTTGAGGTCAGCGATCGCCGCTTGGAGATCCGTCGTCCCGGCCATTTCGCAAGCTTCTGTCTCGTTGGCAAAGAGGAGATCGAGGCCCTTGCCGATGATCTCCACCAGGCCCTCCCGAAAGAAGCGCACCATGTTGGGGTCTGAGAGGGAGAGGGCCACCCGTGTCCCGGCGGCCCGGGCCAGATCGCGAGCAGCGATCGCCGCCTCTCGGCCCCTTGGGGAGGAGACCAAGTAACCCTCGATGTAGAGGTATTGGGAATCCTGAAGCGCCGCTGGTACTAACTCGGCGGTTGAGAAATTGGCAGTAATGCCAAGAAACGTGTTCATGGTCCGATCTGCATCGGGCGTGACAAAGACAATACACTTGCCGGTAATGCCGTCTTCGCGACTCTGGTGCTGCAAGTTGGTATCAACCCCACACTCCAGCAGGTCGGCCAAGTAGAAAGCGCCAAACTCATCGCTGGCCACCTTGCAGGAGTAAAAACTTTTGCCCCCAAACTGACTCACGGCTACGATCGTGTTCGCGGCCGAGCCGCCGCTCGCTTTCTTCTTCGGGGGAACCCGCAGGTCAACCAACAATTCACCGTGGCGCAATTCGTCTACCAGGGTCATCACCCCTTTCTCTACTTTCAGAGTCTCTAAGGTTGCCAGCGAGACCTCAAACTCCAAATCGACCAAGGCATTGCCAATCCCATAAACGTCGTAAGTTTTGCCCATAAATCTCTGGTCCCGTTGCGACAATCCTGCCCAAAGCAGGCTGACTGCCCTCATGCTAGTACAGGACGGTCTCGGGGGCCGTGGCTGATAGCGCCCACTGCGGGCCCCCGGCCCTCTGGGTTACAGTCAAAATCTGCTCCTTTCTGCCTGCTCATGCTCCTTGCCAACATCCGCATCGTCCTCGTCGAACCCTTGGGAGAGCGCAACATTGGCTCCGTGGCCCGGGTGATGAAGAATATGGGTCTGTCCCAGCTGGTGCTGGTGAATCCTCAATGTGATCCCTGGAGCGAGGCCGCCCGCCAGATGGCTGTGCATGGGGGGGAGGTGCTGGCCCAGGCTGTAGCCGTGGCCAGCCTCCCGGAAGCCCTTCAGGGGTGTCAGCGGGCCGTCGCGACGACGGCCCGCGATCGCCACCTCCCCCGCCCCCTCGAGGCGCCGCGCCAAGTTTTGCCCTGGCTCCTGGCCGGGGCCACCTATCCAGTCGCCCTGATCTTCGGCCGCGAGGATCGCGGCCTGAGCAATGCCGAGCTGGATCAGGCGCAACGGTTTCTGGGCATTCCTGCCCATCCCGATTACCCGTCTTTGAATCTCGCTCAAGCGGTGGCCGTCTGTGCCTATGAACTCTACCAACAGACGCTAGAGCCAAGGGCGGCCTTGGCGGACCTGGCCCCGGCTCCCCAAGCGCCCCTGGAGGCCCTTGAGGATTATTACCAACACTTGGAGGCGGTGTTGTTGCAGATTGGCTTTCTCTATCCGCACACGGCGGCGGCGCGGATGGCGAAGCTGCGGCGCTTGGGGCATCGGGCGCAGCTGAGCCCGGCGGAGTTGGCCCTGCTGCGGGGCTTCCTGCGGCAGGTGGAATGGGCGATCGCGAACGCGAGCCCTCAGGCGTAGGGGTTGGAGGTAGCACCTCCGTTAGCAGGACCGACGCGACGGCACGCTGGATGATCGGCAGGGTTCAGCTCAGCATCCTGCCAAAATTTGGGCACTACCGGAGTTGCGGGTTGGCGAAGCCGGCTCCAGGTCCTGGCCCCGACTGTCCGCGCTAGCATGGAGAAATTGTGAATGAGTCCCCAACGCCGGATAGGAACCTTGACCAGTACCGCCCCTGCCTCGATCAATCCTCTATTATACGGCGACGGCCTGCCGCCCTTCGCTGACGTTCAGCCCGCTTTGGTCGCACCGGCTGTGACGCAGTTGCTTCAGGAATTAGAACAGCAGTTAGCCACCCTCGAAGCCAAAGTGGAGCCCACCTGGGCGGGCTTAGTGGAGCCCCTAACCGCCCTTGGCGAACGTCTGCGCTGGACTTGGGGTTTGATCTCCCACCTGATGGGGGTCAAGAACAGCCCTGAACTACGGGTGGCCTATGAAGCGGTCGAGCCCACGTTAGTAGAGTTCAGCAATCGCCTCAGCCAGAGCCAGGTGCTCTACCAGGCCTGCAAAGCCCTGCGGCAGTCTGAGACCTGGGAAACGTTGGAGCCGGCCCAGCAGCGGATTGTCACGGCGGCCCTGCGGGATGCGGAGCTGGCGGGGGTGGGCCTGGAGGGGGCGGCGCGCGATCGCTTCAATGCCATCCAGCTCGAGCTCGCAGAATTGGCGACCCAATTTTCCAATCACGTCCTGGATGCCACCCAGGCCTTCGCGCTGAAGCTGACAACGCCAGCGGAGATCGATGGTCTGCCTCCGAGCCTGCTGGACCTCGCCGCCCAGACGGCTCGCGATCGCGGTCATGACCAGGCCACAGCCGCGGCCGGTCCCTGGCTGATCACCCTGGACTACCCCAGCTATGTCCCGTTCCTCAAGTACAGTCGCCGCCGGGATCTCCGGGAACAGGTCTACCGGGCCTACATCAGCCGCGCCGCCAGCGGGGAGCTAGACAACCGGCCGGCGATTCGCCGCATCCTCGCCCTGCGGCAGGAGCAGGCCCAACTGCTGGGGTATGGCAGCTATGCCGAGTTGAGCCTCGCCCGCAAGATGGCTCCCAGCGTCGCCGCCGTCGAAGCATTACTGGAGGAGCTGCGCCAGGCGAGCTACCCGGCGGCGGCCCAGGAATTTGCCGAGCTGCAAGCATTTGCTCAGACCGAAGATCTCCAGCCCTGGGACATTAGCTTTTGGGCCGAGCGCCAACGGGAGGCCCGCTTTGCCTTCAAGGCGGAAGCGTTGCGGCCCTATTTCCCCTTGCCCCAGGTCCTAACCGGCCTGTTTGACTTGGTGCAGCGGCTATTCGGGGTCACGGTGCAGCCGACCTCGGAGCCAGCGCCGGTGTGGCATCCCGATGTTCAGTTCTACCAGATCCTGGATGAGGCGGGGGCGGCGATCGCCTATTTTTATCTCGATCCCTACAGTCGCCCGGCTGAGAAGCGTGGTGGCGCTTGGATGGATGACTGCTTGAATCGCGATCGCCGCCAGGTTCAGGGGGAAGTGCAGACGCGCCTCCCCGTCGCCTATTTGATCTGCAACCAGTCCCCCCCCGTGGGCGATACCCCCAGCCTGATGACCTTTGAGGAGGTAGAGACCCTCTTTCACGAATTTGGTCACGGTCTCCAGCACATGCTGACCCAAGTGGACTATTCCGGGGCAGCGGGCATCAACAACGTCGAGTGGGATGCGGTGGAACTCCCCAGCCAGTTCATGGAGAACTGGTGCTACGACCGCGCCACCCTGTCGGGCCTGGCCCGGCATTACCAAACCGGGGAACCGTTGCCGGAGGAGTATTACCAAAAGCTCTTGGCGGCGCGGCACTACAGGAGGGGCTCGGCGATGCTACGGCAGATCCACTTGGCGCGCCTGGATCTGGAACTGCACCACCGCTACCAGCCCAGCGGGGAGGAGACCCCGGAGCAAGTGCGCGATCGCCTCGCGGCTACCACCACCATTCTCCAGCCCCTGCCGGAGGACCATTTCCTCTGTGCCTTCAGCCACATTTTCGCCGGGGGCTATGCGGCGGGCTACTACAGCTACAAGTGGGCAGAAGTCTTGAGCGCCGATGCCTTTGCGGCCTTTGAGGAAGCGGGGCTGGAGAATGAAGCGGCCATTCGGGCTACGGGTCGCCGCTTCCGGGATACGGTGCTCGCCCTCGGGGGTAGCCAACATCCCCTGGTGGTGTTTCAGTCCTTCCGGGGCCGTGAGCCCCAGACCACAGCCCTGCTGCGCCACAGCGGGCTGGTGGCCGCGAACTGAGGGAGCAGCCGGGGGGAAATCCGTAGTTTTTGTAAAGAAATATTGCAAAGCCGCGCCTGTTCTGTTACATTTATTTACATAGGACAGGTGGATTGCGTAAGCCGTTAGGCAGCCTGATTTAGGCTCTGGCGCTGTGGATCTCCCCTTGTGTCTATGCTCAAATTATCTCCTCCCAATACAGCAAGCTCGTGGAACTAAGCCGCCGTCAGCGGCTTCTTTTTTTTGGGGGCAAGGGCAACCCGTGGGCCCTGAATCCAGGCCTGAGGTTTGCCCCCTAGGCTGACCCAATCACCTCGAAGCGCGGGAATGATTCCTCGAGGTGCTAGCATTTAAGGCGTTTATCCTCACCCGCGAAAGAAAAATCCCCATGATGCTGACTCGTTTAATCTCCACATCCTTGACGACCCTTGTGCTCAGCCTGGGCTCAATGACGTTGGTGGCGGCCGAGCCGAGCGCGATCGCGAGGGGCGAGCCACGACTGCTCAGCCAGACAGCCCGCAGCTCGCAGCAACTCAACAGCCTCCTCGAGCAGGGGCGCGAGCTGACTGAGGCCGGCGACTACAACCGGGCCCTCGCCGTTTATCAGCAGGCCGCCCAGTTGGCTAGTGATAATGCCAGAATTTTCTCGGGCATCGGTTATCTCCAGGCCCGCCAGCAAAACTATGCGGCGGCGGCCGAAGCCTACCGCCGGGCGATCACCCTCGACGGCAACAACAGCGACTTTTACTTTGCCCTGGGCTACAGCCTCGCCAAGGCGGGCGACCCCGCCGGGGCGGCCCAAGCCTATCAAAACGCCATTCGCCTCGACCCCAACGGGCGCGATAATTACCTGGGCCTGGCTGTAGCGCAAATTCGCCTGGGCCAGTACGATGCCGCGATCCGCACCTATGAAAGCGTCATCGCCAGAGATCCCGACAACAGCGCCGACCTCTATGGAACCGTTGCCACTGTCCTCCTCCAGCAGGGGGCCGTGCAGCGAGCCGTGCAATTGCTCGAGCAGGTCTCCCCTCGCTTCCCCAACCGGGTGGAGTTGCGGCTGCCCCTTGCCGTTGCCTATCTGCAACAGGGGGATACGGAGCGCGGTCTCCAAGCGCTCCAGGAAATCGCGCAACTCGCGCCCAACAATCCCCAAGTTCATCTCCAGATGGCCCGCATTTATCAAGAAAAGGGGGATATCGAAGCCGCGACCACGGCCTTCCGCTCTGCTTCCCTCGCGGCCCCGCGAGATCCCGCTGTAGCCCTTGCCCACGGCCGGTTTCTGGCCGAGCGAGGAATGCACGTCATGGCCACAGCTCGCTTCCGGGAAGTGACCGAACTAGCCCCTGATAGTCCTGAGGGCTTCTATAATCTTGGGACTATTCTCGCGGAGCGCAACCGTCGCGATGAGGCGATCCCAGTCCTCCAGCAAGCGCGCCAGCTCTACCAAAATCGTGGCGATGCGGCGGGGGTGCAGCGCGTCGAAGCCCTGCTGAACCAGTTGCGCTAGGCGGGAACGGCTGGCGTTGCGCTGCCGTTGAGAACGGAGGGGTTGGGTTGCCAACTCCTCGAGGGCTGTGAATTTATGGTTTTTTCAAACAATTTTTTGACCCTCTGAGATGGCTGCAATTCTTGCTTGGCAAGGATTTCCTGGTTGACCTGTCTCATCCTTAACGGAAACAACCACAGCAAAGTCCTCGAACCCGACCCTGAAACCGAGGGCAGTCGTAGTGACTCGCAGCTCAGGGTGGTCGCGCTTGAGTGTTGAAGGGCCTCTACGCATTGTTATCGTTATTTCAGCTAAGAATGAGACAGATGGGCGGCGGGGCCCCCTCTGAGAGAAGCCGCTGCGCGTCTACATCCCCCGGCTCCTGTTCCCAAACTTGGGAGAAGGGGAGCTAGAAGTCCCTCTCCCAACTTGGGAGAGGGATGTAGGGTGAGGGCAGCAACGGGTTGAGGGTTCCTACCTTAACGCGGTTCTGAAGTGTCTCAAAATTGCTTGAAATAACCATCAGGACCCAGGACTTTCAGGCTACGTTCCCTGCTGTAAACGGCCCCTTCCGGCTGACGCCAAGGCCCTAAGCCGGCAAACGGCTGCCGGCTAATTCCAGGGGAGCCGCCCTAGCCGCCAGCATTCTGCTGCGCGTATTGCAAGTAGCTCTGGTATTCGATCACCTTCTGCTGGGCAACGGCATGGTTGGGATCTTCGGGGGGCACGGCTTGCATCAGGGCGATCGCCTG
Organism: uncultured bacterium; assembly: GCA_964397305.1. Lineage (GTDB taxonomy): Bacteria > Cyanobacteriota > Cyanobacteriia > Cyanobacteriales > Spirulinaceae > JAAUTY01. The sequence goes on along the minus strand of CAYNIP010000036.1, from coordinate 1,518 downwards.
CTGCCACTGCTGCGCCACCGCCTGCCACTGCTCGGGGGTCTGGGCCACCTGGACCGCTTCCGCGGCCGCCATCGCGGTGTTGACACCATCCCGGAAGGGGGCCTCGGAGGTCACGGGAGGCGGGGCGGCGGCATTGGGATCTACAGCCACATTGGGGTCTACGGGCGCGTTAGGGTCCGCTGGGGCGGTGGTGGGGTCAAAGGGTATTTCTTCTTCCGGCGCAAAGGGATTGATCGAATTAATAAAATCGCAGCCAGCGATCGCTGGTACCAGGGTCGCTGCCACAATGGCAGTTGCACAAAAACGTTTCAGCATGGGCGTTGTTGAGCGTCCGTTTCTTCAGTTCAAGAATAGCGCGGTGGCCGCCCTGGAGCAGCCTCGTAGGGTCATTCTAGTGGAATTCACGGAGCGAGCGGGGCGATCGCCCGGTAATCCCCATAATCTCAGTCTCCTATCGCCGACCATTACTTGAGGGCGGTGGCTGGCGCGGCTGGCCCCCCTTGGGCTTAGCCTTTTGCTTGTAAAAACGCTCCAGATTCTGACCCATGACTCCCGCCGTGACCACCAACATGCCCAAAATTTGCCAGCCAAGCAAGGGCCGGCCGATGATAATCCAGGCTAAGAGCGAGGTGAGGGCTGGGCCAGTGGCCCCGAAGATCGAAGCCCGGGCTGCTCCGATGTAGCTGATGCCGATATTGTTGGCCAAGTAGCTGAGCAAGGTCAGGGCTCCCAGCACCACGCTGCTGATCAGCAAGTTTTGCCACATGGCCGGATCGACATCCAAGCTCGCCCCGGGCAAGGGCAGCACCAAGCTCAGGGCGGAGAAGCCCAAAATCACCGCGAAGTTGATCACGCTAAACGGCACAGGGTGCAGGTCCCGGGTGCAAGCTTGGATCAGCAGCACATGGAGCGCAAAGGTAATCCCAGCTCCCAGGGCTGTGAATACTCCCCAGGCATCCAACCCGATCGCCGCCCCTCCCGTAGGGGCCGCAATCAGCACGACCCCGGCAAACACCGTTAGGGAGGACAGCGTTCGCACCCGCGACGGCCGCTCCCCAAAGAAGAGCCAAGTGAGTAAAACCGTGACAATCGGAAAGATGAAGAAGAGGGTCAACGCGACCCCTGGGGACAGGAGCCCCAGGGCCATGTAGATCAGGGCGGAGGAGGTAAACAGGAAGAAGCCACAGCCGATCATCTTGGCATAGCTGACCTTTGTACCCGTGCGGAGAAAGCGGCCAATCTCCTGCCAACTGGTGGGATAAAGAACCTGAGCGAGCAGAGCCATCGTGGGCACGACCACCACCATGCGGAAGAACAGGATCAGCAGCGAGTTGCCGAAGCCTGGGGAGATGTAACCGCCGGTTTCAAAGAGGCCGAAGATCGAAGACTGGTTCAGAATGATCGAGATCACGACATTCTGAAATGATAGGGCCAGGGACGAGAAGAGGACCAGTAAGAAGCCGAGTTGAATCTTAGTGGCTGTGGGGCGGCGGGGGGGGGCGGCGGCTCCAGTTCCGG
>CAYNIP010000035.1:0-51651 GCA_964397305.1 uncultured bacterium | reverse complement strand
CTGCTCGTGCTCGATCCTCGCGTTTTCGTTGCTCTTCCTCAACTCTGCGTTGCTCTGCTTGAGCCAAGCGGTCTGTTTCTCGATTTCGACGGTTCCACTCAACGCCGAGATTAGCCACTGCCACCAAGAGGGCTGCCACGGTGAGTCGGTTGCTCCAGACTCGGGGGTTGGTGAGTTGTCCGAGGAGGATGAAGTCGGTTTCATTGTAGAACCTCAAAAAGGCGATGCTAATGATCAGCAGCGTCAGGCTGGTGCCCGGCAGTAGCGCCAATAGGTTGATCCAGCGGCTCATGGGGACAGGATTGGCTCAACAACGCTTTGGGTTCACCCTAAACTCAGGCCCTGACTAAGCACTCAGCCGCCTGGCGGTGTAACCAGTCGAGCAAGCAAGGATTGACGACTTCGGGCGCTTCATCATGGGGGCAGTGGCCTAAGCCTGGCAGGACGATGAAATCCTCTACGGTGTCATAACAGGCATAGGCTCGACCTAGTTCCAGGGGTTCCCAGGGATCGTCCTCCCCCCAGAGGATCAGCACCGGGCAAGTCACTTGGGGCAGCAGATCCTCGGCGAGGGGGCCTTGGGAGTAGGTGGTGAAGGCGATGAAGACAGCAGCCGCCCCTGGATCGGCGGCCGGCCGCATCAGCATCGCTACGAGCTCGTCCGTCACCGCCGTCGGATCACGGTAGGCCTGGAGCAGGGCGCGGCGGACGAACCGGGGCTGCACCAGGAGCCGAAAAAAGGGCTGTCCAAACCAGGGCTGTTGGAGAAGCCGCTGAAGGAGGGGGGCGCTCCAGCGTTCCTGCCAGGGCAAGGCTGCCCGCTTCCGCTCGTGCAGTTGACGCAGGGAAATATTCAGGGCTGCCACGCCGCGCACCTGCTCCGGGTGGCTGACGGCGGCTTGCAGGGCGGCGATGCAGCCAATCGAGTTACCTATCAGGAACAGGGGTTCGCCGACTACCTCACGGCTAAAGGCGGCGATTTGGGCTGCCCAAGTCTCAAAGCTGTAGAGTCCTGGCGTCGGGGTGGGCTTGGCCGAGCCGCCGAAGCCGAGCAGATCCAGGGCATAGCAGCGGCTGACTTGGCCCAAGACCGGTAAGTTCTTGCGCCAGTGACCCCAGGAGGCCCCGAAGCCGTGGATGAGGAGGACAGCGGGGCCGCGATCGCCCCAAGCTTGGTAGGAAATAGGGTGATCCCCCCATTGCCAAATCTGGGGGGTGGCATCAAGGCTGAGAGTGGGTGCGACCGTCATCGGAGACAAGCTGAGAACTGTTAACATTATGTAACAATTTGCCCCGCGCTGCCAGACCGGCGCTGCCAAGGGGCGATCGCCCCGAGGACCAAGACCCTGGGAAGCCGGGCCTCAAGGAAAGCCTGGCAGCCCGCCTCACTGGCAAGAAGCCCAAGTGCTGCACCCCCGGGCGGGGTCCTAGCAATTCTCGGATTGCCAGCAACAGTGTTCTCTCCCCGCAAACCGCTTTCTGGGGTCCCTGGAGACCGAGGGAGGTTTTTAGAGGGCGAGTTCGAGGCCTTGCTCAAGAATTTGCAGCGAGAGCTTCTCATCTCAGATGCTCCCCTTAGGCGAGCCCTAGCGCTCAATCTGAGCGAAAATTTCGGCCAAGATCGCCGTCGCTCCCTGCTCCCGTAGACGCATGGCGAGTTCGTGGCCGAGTTGCTCCGCCGTGGCCGCTGGGCCCACGACCGTATCTCGGATCAGGCGCTGCCCGTCTAAGCTGGCGACCATGCCCGTGAGGGTGAGGGTATCGGCGGCGATCGCTGTATTGACGCCGATCGGCACTTGGCAGCCCCCCTCCAGTTGGCGCAAAAAGGCTCGCTCGGCCAGGGCACATTGCGTCGTCGGGGTATGCTCAATAGCTCGCAGGAGGTCGAGAATCTCCGCATCGCCCTCGCGGCACTCAATGCCCAAGGCCCCTTGACCCACGGCGTGGAGGGAGATTTCGGGCGGCAAAACTTGGTGAACGCGAGCCCCCATCCCCAACCGCTCCAGGCCTGCTACCGCCAAGATCAGAGCATCGTACTCCCCCGCATCCAGCTTTTGCAAGCGTGTATTCAAGTTGCCGCGTATGTCCTTGAACTCAAGCTGGGGGAAATGGTGGCGCAGTTGCGCGAGGCGGCGCAGGGATGAAGTTCCGATCACAGCTCCAGCGGGAAGATCCGCCAATTGCTTGCCGAGGTGCTGAGCGTGGAGCACCAAAGCATCTGCTGGATTCACCCGCTCGGTCACACACCCCAGGGTCAGGCCTTCGGGGAGATTGGTGGGTAAATCCTTGAGAGAGTGGACAGCGAGATCCGCCGTGCGATTGATGAGGTGTAGTTCCAGTTCTTTCGTAAAGAGGCCTTTGTCGCCAATCTTAGACAGGGCTACATCTAGAATCTTATCCCCCTGGGTGCTCATGGTCTCGACCTCGAAGCGGCGGTCGGGAAATTGCTCTTGCAAACGGTCTTGAACCCAGTAGGTCTGGACCAGGGCAAGCTGGCTCTTACGGGAGGCGATGCGGACGGTGCGGGTGGGACTCGAAAGGCTGGCGGTCATTGTGGTTGTAAAGGCCCAAGGGCTGGTAGGCAAGCGGCTAACAAGCTCGATCTAGCCTAGCGCAGGGGGCGGCCAGCGGTTCACTTGGTGCGCGGCTTGGTTACATTCGTTAACAATTGAGCCACCTAGGAGCCGGAAGGCCGGCGCCTTGCATCGCAAGGGGGAGCCGGAGGTAGAAGCCTGATAGCAGGGGTTGGTAATACCGCAGCGGGTTGTCGTTAGCCGGTCAGGCCCCCCTGATCAGTTGTTTTCCTCAAACCTCCAATACTCCAGGAGTCATCCGCCATGAACCTGCTCTCAGCCCTCGCGACCCTGACCGCGACCAGTACATTGCTCGTGAGCACGGCGATCGCCCAAACTCCGGCCTCCTACCGCCCAGTTGAGGCAACTCCCCCAGCCCCGATTCTCGACTCCGATCAACATCTGCCGACCCAACCTTCCCCCAGCGCTGCCGCTCTCCTAGAGGGGTTTCTAGCCGCTCCCATGGAGCCCACCAATCAGGATGAGGTGAACCCTGATCGCTATTACGGTATGGGGGGTGGCTACTTCGGTCTCCCAGGCAGTTCAGGAGCCATCGACGGAGCAAGGCCCTCGCGCCAACCGGCCCCGATCCAGCTCCATAACTTGAGCTGCCGGCCCCAGACCGGTGCGGATGCAGTAGTCTGCAACCAAGAGCGGCTCAACCTGCCTATTTTTGCATTTTAGCGCTAGCCCCAAGCCGCTAGAGGAGTGAACGGCTGTAGTTCCGGAAGCGGCGTGATCGCCGGCTACCCCTGGAAATTCTGCAACGGGGGGTTGAGCGATCGCGCCGCTGCTTGCTAACATAGGGGGCTACAGGGCGGCATAGCCAAGTGGTAAGGCAGAGGACTGCAAATCCTTTATCCCCCAGTTCGAATCTGGGTGCCGCCTTTCAGAAAGAGTGTTAACGACCCTGTTAGTCCGTGTTAGACTAGCAAAGTTGCTAAAAATTCGCACACTCAGGGCTTCGGGTGTTTCTGCCTCGCAGAAATCCATACCTGGGTGGAGGTTTAACCCGAACGGAGACAATTCAAGATGTCAGTAGTTACCCTTCCAGAGCTTCTGGAATCGGGGGTTCACTTTGGCCACCAAACGCGCCGCTGGAACCCCAAAATGGACGAATACATTTACACCGCCCGCAACGGTGTACACATTATCGACTTGGTGCAGACAGCCCAGTTGATGGAGTCGGCCTACGACTATGTACGCACGGCAGCCGAGCAAGGACGCCGCTTCCTCTTTGTCGGCACAAAGCGTCAGGCGGCCGGCATTGTTGCCCAGGAAGCGAGCCGCTGCAACTCCTTCTACATCAACCAGCGTTGGCTAGGGGGAATGCTCACCAACTGGGAGACGATTCGCACCCGCGTCGAGCGCCTGAAGGAGTTGGAGCGCTTGGAGGAGAGTGGCAGTATTGCCAAGCGCCCCAAGAAAGAGGCCTCGGTTCTGCGCCGGGAGCTGAGCAAGCTTCAGAAGTACCTCGGCGGCATCAAGACCATGCGCCGGCCTCCCGATGTCACGATCGTGGTCGATCAGCGCCGCGAGCACAACGCCATTGAAGAATGCCGCAAGCTGAGCATCCCCATCGTGTCGTTGCTGGACACCAACTGCGATCCGGATCTGATTGATATTCCGATCCCCGCTAACGATGACGCGATTCGCTCGATCAAACTGATCATTGGCAAGCTAGCTGATGCCATCTATGAAGGGCATCACGGCCAGCTCGATGATGATGAAGTTGATGTTTACGAAGGCGACTACGAGGGTGATTACGAGGACGACGACGACACCCCCCTCGAGAGTGCAAGCAGCGATAGCGAAGAATAGTCCAGCCTCGGCTGTGAGGGGGGTAAGGTTTTCAGACCGACACCCCCTTACAATGGAAACCGAGTTACGCAGTTAGCGCTTACCGCGAGTAGAGACATGGGTAAAAGTAAGAAGAAAGACATCAAGCCCAAGGCTGCATCGCCAGCTAAGGCTCCCCCGGCTGAGAGCACCCCAGCTCCTAAGGCTGAAGCAGCACCGGCTGAGACTGCTCCTACTCCCGAATCTGAGCCCGAAGTCGCAGGGGCTGAGACTGTCTCGGTTCCCGAGCCTGAAGTGGTTGCGGCTGAGGCGGCTCCGACCCCTACTCCCGAGCCTGAAGTGGTTGCGGCTGAGAGTGTTCCGACCCCTACTCCCGAGCCTGAAGTGGTTGCGGCTGAGGCGGCTCCGGCTCCTGAGGCGGAGAGTGCGCCCGCCACGACGGGGGCGGCTCCGAAGATTTCAGCGGCTTTGGTCAAAGAGCTGCGGGAGAAGACGGGCGCGGGCATGATGGACTGCAAGAAGGCCCTGACGGAGAGTGGTGGCGATCCGGAGAAGGCGGCCGAGTGGCTGCGCCAGAAGGGGAAAGCCTCGGCTGAGAAGAAGTCCGGCCGGGTTGCGGCTGAAGGGCTGGTAGACAGCTACATTCACACGGGTGGCCGGGTGGGGGTGCTGGTCGAGGTTAACTGCGAGACCGACTTCGTGGCGCGGCGCGATGAGTTCAAGTCCTTGGTGCGCGATATTGCCATGCAGGTGGCCGCTTGCCCGAATGTGGAATATGTCAGCACAACTGAGATTCCCACGGAGTTTGCTGAGCGCGAAAAGAGCATCGAGATGGGCCGAGACGATTTGCAAAATAAGCCGGAGAATATCCGGGAAAAAATCGTCCAAGGTCGGATTGATAAGCGCTTGAAGGAAATATCGCTCCTGGACCAACCCTATATCCGTGATCAGAGTATTACGGTGGAAGAATTGGTGAAGCAGGCGATCGCCCAACTCGGGGAGAATATCCAAGTGCGCCGGTTCAGCCGCTTTGTGCTAGGCGAGGGCATCGAAAAGGAAGAGACGAATTTTGCTGACGAAGTAGCGGCTCAAATGGGCGGCAAGTAAGGCAAGAGCGCGCGGTAGAGGCGCGAGGGATTGCGTCTCGACCACGATATCCTGACCCCGCCAGGATGTTCCCCTGGACCCTGGACGGTGTGGGGACAGAGCCTAGCCAAGCAAGCCCTGTGCTTGCTTGGCCTCATCGTTGCACGGCAATCTGGCCTATGGTGAAGTCGATTCAGCGTATTGAACAAGAGTTGGCGGCGATCGCCAAGCAAACTGAAGCCCTCAAAGCCGCGAGCTGTGAGCACTATCAGTCTTACCTGCGGCAACTTGGTCAGTCTCTCCAGCGCCAATTGGTAGCGGCTGCCTACCAAATCTGTACCCAGGCCTATCCCGAGACCTTTTTAGCCCTGGCCTATGCCCAACGCCAGACCCTGCAACAGGCCCTGCGCCAGGTGGGCCGCCAGAGCGATGCCCGCTTGCTCAGCTTGGTGGCCGAGCCCATGCTCCAGCCCACACCGCCCCCTGATCAGCCCCTGCAACGGCTCGGCCGCCTCACCCTGACGGCAGAGCAATTGCAACGGCTGCGGGACAAATTCTTGGCCCAGCGATCGCGGCCATCGCCGCCCACGGAGGTCGCTGCTGAGACCGTGACTGAGACTGAGCCAGACCCGCCGCCAGACAAACTAGACGAACCAGACGGGTTCGAGGCGGCTGTCCCGGCGGCTGAGCCCCGCGATGTGATGACCCTATCGTCTTTGGCCGGGCTCGAGGCCCTAGCCCTTGAGCTTCAAGAAGAGGCTCCTGCTGCATCGACCCCCGAGCCGCCGCCGCCCCTCCCCCTCGACAATCCTGATCGCCTCGAGCAATGGTTGCAGCAGGTCGAAGCGGGAATTGCCACTGTCCTGCAATCCCTGTCCAGTGAGGCCAATCGCCAGCTACGGGCAGCGGCGATCTTGCCCCAGAGTTTGCCCCCCAAGTTGCTGGATACGGCTGTGCAGTCAGAGGAATCCAGCGCCGCGTTGGGCAAACTGCCAAACCTGCTCAATCTCCTGATCGAGGCAGAGTCAGACGGGGACGAGGACGAGGGCGACAAGGACACCACGGTGTTGCAAGTCACGGCGGTTTGCTTGCGCTTGACGGAGATGGAGTTTGCGGACGCGGCCTTGATGGCAGCCCGTCAGCCCTTGCGGGATCTGGCGACGCAGATTGCCAAGCTGAACAAGCAGTACCAGATCCTGCAACGGGAGCGGGCGATCGCCGAAGCCGAAGCCGCTTGGCGGGCGAGCTGGAGCGATGATTAGACCGGCCCTGGTCAAACCGATCCGGCCAAATAAATAGGGAGAAAGTCGCAAATTGACTCCTCCCTAAAGCTAGGTCGCAAATTCAACCGCTGGTAAGGCCCGCCACTGCCACGCAGCGGCGGGCCAACCAAGGTCTATTTTTGGACGACCAGCTTGACGTTGGCGTTCTGGAGACCGCGCTGCTGAACCTCAGCCAGGGTCTTGTTCACCGCATACTTCTGGTTGATCGAGTTGATCAGTTCGGTCTGGTTGTGCTTCTTGGCCACGCCCCAGAGATCAGCGATCAGGTCGTAGGTGCCGTCGCTGTTGCGAGACCAGCCGAGATCGTACTCGCCGTCGAGAATCGCCACCAGGTCGGCACGGACGCGCTGGCCGTTATAGCCGCGAACATCAGCTTCCGACTTGACCGAGATGCCAAGGTCGCGGAGCGACGCCTTCAGGATTTCAGCGTCGGTGATCTTAGTACGCAGAGTGCTGAAGTGAGACATGGGATTTCCTCGTGAGTTGAACGACAGTTGTTGGTCTAGAAACGAGCCGCCGATTGCGAAGGACGGCTTGGGATCGTGCTGCTAGCGGTAATCGCTAGCCTTCCACCGGCAGGAAAGCCCACCGGGAAAGCCTGTTAGAACTCCAGCCGCTGGTACTCAGCGGTGGAGGACGCGGCTGGTCGCGCCCGCTGCCGCGCCCAATCGCGCAGCGCCGTGACCTGTTCCGTCATCGTCCGGGACAGCGGCAGGGTCGCCTTCAGTGCGGCGATAATGTCGAGCTGTGTGAACTCGCGATCCTGCGCGAAGGCTTCGTACATGGCGGCGACAATCGCCTGCTCAATCTCTGCCCCAGAAAAACCATCTGACATCTTGGCAAGCTGATCGAGGTCAAAGCGCTCGATCTCAGGACGCCGCTTGCTCAAGTGAATGCGAAAAATCTCTTGACGCTCTTCCGGTGTCGGCAAATCGACAAAGAAGATTTCATCAAAGCGCCCCTTGCGGAGAAACTCTCCGGGTAGTCGCTCAATGCGGTTCGCCGTTGCCATCACAAAGACGGGCGAGGTCTTCTCCTGCATCCAGGTCAAGAAGGAGCCGAAGATGCGGCTTGAGGTGCCGCCATCGGAATCGGCTGACCCGGTTCCGCCCGCAAAAGACTTGTCCAATTCATCAATGAAGAGGATGGCGGGAGAAATAGACTCTGCGGTTTTTAGGGCATTCCGCAGGTTTGCCTCCGAGCGCCCGACCATCGAGCCGTCGTAAACACGGCCCATGTCTAGCCGTAGCAGGGGCAGTCCCCAGAGGCGCGAGGTGGTCTTAGCGATGAGGGACTTACCACAGCCGGGAACGCCCAAAATCAACATTCCCTTGGGCTGGGGGAGTCCATACTCGCGCGCCCGCTCGGTGAAGGCATTAGACCGTTGTTTCAGCCAACGCTTCAGCTCTTCCAAACCACCAATGGCATCAATCGTTTCATCTTCCTCGATGTACTCAAGGATGCCATTGCGGCGGATGAGTTGCTTTTTCTCCGAGAGGATAATTTCGACCTCCTCCTCCGTCAAGCGACCGGCCTTGACCGAAGCCTTACGATATACTTTCTCCGCTTCGTCGCGGGTCAGCCCCAGGGCCGCCTTCAGCAACTTCTCGCGTACATCCGTGCTGATACGCGGGCTGCGAACCTTTTCGATTTGCTTAGAAAGTACCTGATTGAGGGCCTGCATATCGGGCAGCGGGAAGTCGAGAACCACCACTTCTTTCTCGAGCTCAATGGGCACTTCCTGCACGGGAGACATGAGCACGACAATCTTTTCTGTGCCTTTGAAGGCGGCGATCGCGTCCCGCAGCCAGCGCTTCACCTCAGCCGAGGAGATGAAGTCATGGAGATCCTTGAAGATAAAGATAGCGGGTTCCCGCTGCTGGATCGCCCACTGAATAGCAGCTTGGGGGGAAATTGTGTTGTGCTGGGTCTGCTGACGAGGCTGACCATACTCCACCATGCCCTGAGTCACCGTCCAGACAAACAAGCGTTGGTGCTGGGTTTTGGCGCGCGCAATCTTGGCAATAGCCTGCTCAGCCCGCTCTTCCTCCGGTGTCAAGAGATAGATCAGAGGATATTGAGCTTGGACGAGAATACTCAGCTCTTCCTTCATGAGTCATGACCCTAACGCTGTTACGGCGCGATCACCATCCCCGGTAGGTGGCACAGTCCTAGACGGCAGACTTTGCCAGTCCCGGAAACCATGCTCTTGCCATCAACAGGGAACTAAACTCTCTTCCCCGTGGGAGTCAGAGCGAGCGATCGCGGCTCGCACCTTCTCAGAAATCTCTCCTGCAACCTCGTCGGGCAAGACACTGGCTTGGCCTTTGACAGCCACCAACTCACCATCCCGCTGAGCTAACGCACTGTTGCACTCTGGGCAGTGATAAACCCGATGGGTTCGCCCGTGTTGAGCATCTGCCTGTTCTTCAACGATCTCTGGATGCTGGAGATAGAAAGCAACAGCCTTCTCCACCATTTCAGACATCGATTCAACATTGACAGCCGCTGCAATCTTGAGCTGGCGGTGGGTTGCAGGTGGGAGATAGAGTGTAACTTTTTGCTTGTCTTGCATCTCAACCTACAAGGTTCGTACCCGGGTATGCTCCATTAACCCGCTCCTACGACTGAAACACCTAGGGTATGAGGCTGACACCAAGGCAATGAGGAAACCTCCTCCAACCCTTCAGCCGCCCCCCGCAGGAATTCCCGCTAGTGCTGGGATTTTGAGCACGGCGGTCTGAACACCGCCTTTGCTGCATTTCGCGCTTGCATCACGCGAAAGTTGCTTGCTGTGCTGCCAGCTTACTGACTGGGAAGCAATACTGTCAAGCCAGTATGCCAGCTTGACAGCATTTTTGTAATATTTGTTTACAATGCGGTCTCTAAAACATTAGAGGCAAGCAATGCAGTCGATCTCCACCAAGGCCCCCTTGGGCAGGCGTGACACCTCCACCGTAGCTCGTGCCGGAGCCGTGGCGGCCTCAAAGTAGGTGGCATACACCTGGTTCACCGCCGCGAAATCCTCCAGATCGACCAGATAGATCGTGGTTTTTACCACTTGGCCCCAAGTAGCCCCGGCTGCCTTCAGGATCGCTTCGAGATTCTGCATCACCTGCTGGGTTTGGGCCGAGATATCGCTGCCCCCCACCAGATCCCCCGTCTGGGGGTCGAGAGGAATTTGACCAGCGACAAACAGCAAGGCCCCCGAGGCGGCGATCGCCTGGTTATAGGGCCCCACCGGGGCGGGAGCCGCCGCCGTCGTAATGATGCGGGTGGTCACAGGCTATTCCTCCTTAGGGTCGTCGTCGCCCTCGTCATACTCCTCATCGTCGCCCTCGTCATACTCCTCATCGTCCTCCTCGTCATACTCTTCGTCGTCCTCCTCGTAATTCTCCTCCTCAGCGGCGGTGGCCGGGGCGGCCGCCGCAGCCACCGCCTCCGGAGCTAGGATGGTCTCGGTTTCCTCGTCTTCTTCGTCCACGGCCTCGAGAGGGACCCCAGCTGGAGCCGGGGCGGCCACGGCGGCGGGCTGCTGGCTCAGTTGCCAGGCGATCGCATTCAAAATCAGCTTGCCGTACCCCGTACACTGAGCCTGAAAATCCTCCTGGGTCGCCACAGCCAACCCCAGGCGCTCAATCGTCTTGCCATACTTCTTCTCCTTCGCCAGATTTTTCTCCTCCGGCGTCAAGGGCCGAGAGCGCTCCAGCACCGCCTCCACGATGGGCGTGTAGGGAGCCGCCTCCTCAGCCGCCTCCTGCACCTCGATTTGCAGCTTGGTCAACTGCACAATCTCCTGAGCCCCTTGGACAATGGGAGCCAACCCCGAACCGGGATCAGTCAGGGTCGCCCCTTCCGGCGTCGGCACATAGAAGATATTGTCTTGGGAAATGCCATCGGGAAACTTATCCTCGGCAATCTCGCCGTTTTCCCACATCTGATTCACCTGCTCCAGGGCCTGAGCGCGATTCTTCGGGGTATCACCCCCTCGGCCCTCGACAGCCACTAAGACACCCTCTTGCTCGGCTGGGGATTTGCTCGTGTCGCTGACAGCGACGAAATGCTCAACATTCTTAGTCTTCGCCACGATCCGTTCGCCTCCGCCTTGGTAGTTTATTTGTACTTATTTTACGAGAGCCTGGCTGGATTCCCTGTCCTGTCCCCTAAAATTTTAGGATGAGCTAGCCTAACTCACCCTAAGGGCCTAGCTCAACTCTACATTTCGGATAGGACCAGCTGAACCATGGCTAACAAAGGCAAGAAACGCCAGAAACGCTCAACCCCCTCTCCCTTCAAGGGATTTGGCGGTGAAAACACCATCAGCATCGCGGCTGAGCGCCTCGGCAAACAACTTCGCCATGACCCCAAAGCCGCGATTCAATGCCTAGAGGCCCTCGCGGCTCAGTACCCCGATCACCCCCACCCTCTCGAAATTCTGGCCGGCGCCTATGAGAAGTTCGGCTTTAAGCACAAATACCAGCAAACCCTCGAGCGGCTCATCACCCTTGACCCAAAGCGAGCTGACCTGCACCTCACCCTAGCCTCTGCCTACTGGAGCGACGCGAATCCGGCGCTGGCTTTGCAGACTTTGTATAAGTTCCGACAGGACTTTCCTGACAGCACCCATCGCTCCCATGTTGAAGCCTGGATTGCTAAACTTGAGCTCTACCTGGAAGACGCACTGACCACAACCCCCATCGCCAACTCCAAGCATTGCCTGGAACTGGCGGCGCTTATGGAGCGGGTAATCATCGCAACTAAGGTCTACAACTTTGAAGCGGTTTGTGATTTCTCCCATGCGGCCCTTGCGCTCGAACCAGAGTTTGTCCCCGCCCTCAACAACCTCAGTATTGCCTACTGGCAACTGGGCGATGTCGAACGTGCCCAGGATGCTATGGACCGTGTGCTCGCCCAGGAACCCGATAACGTTTTTGCGCTGGCCAATCGCATTCAAATCTGGGTGCTGTTGGGAGAGGAGGAGCAAGCCCAAGCCCTAAAACCCCACCTACTCAACGCTAAACGAGACCGAGCCGATCACTGGCCCAAAACTGCCGAGGCCCTTGCCTTTCTGGGCGATCCCGAGACCACCGTTGCCCTCTACGAGCAGGCTGAGGCGTTGCCGGAGGTAATGGCAGAGGAGAGCGTGCTCCTAGATCATTATGCCGCCGCAGCCTATAGCCAGTTGGGCCAGCTAGATCGGGCTCGCCAACTATGGGAGAAAGCTCTGAAAGAATCCCCCACCCTAGACCTGATCAAGGGCAACTACGAAGACTCCCTCCTGCCGGCTTGCGAGCGCCAGGGTACCTGGGCCTTAGCCCTTGAGAGTTGGCTGCCGTTTCATTACATTTGGTACTTCAAGGAGTTGGCTGCCTCCCTCTCTGACAACGAACGACTCTCCGAGGAAGACGAACAACAGTGGCTTGAGCAGCGAGAGGCCGTCTTTGACCAACTGTTGAGCCGGTTCAACTTCCAGGCTCTCATACCCCGGATCCTCCGGGAGGGGGGACCTAAAGTTCGTGACCTGATCGGCTCCCTGGCCAGACTGACCGACCGGGAGGAAATGTGGGCTCTGATCAAGGACTATGCCCTCAGCCAAGATGGGCCCCTGCGGCCGCGCTTACGGGCTGCCGAGCTGGCGGTTAAAGCGGGTCAACTGCCTAAGCAATTACGGTTGTGGTGTGAGGAGGAATGGCAGGAGTTGCAAATCTTGGAGTTTGAAGTGAGCGATGCAATCGACATCGACCCCTATACGCCGCAGGTTATGCATCTTATGCAAAAGGCGCTGGCGAAGCTGTGGCAGGACCCGGAGGGAGCCGAGCCCCTGCTGCTAGAGGCGAAGGGCCTCATGCCAGAGAGAAGTGGCATTGAATATAACCTGGCAGTGAGCTATCTCCTGAGGGGGCGCGAGGCTAAGGGCCGGGCGATACTTGAGGCCTTGCACGAGCGCGACCCAAACTATGTGCCTGCCCCGGTCCAGTTGGCTCGCCTCGAGACGCAAGCCGGTAATCTGGAGGCGGCCTCAGCCTGGCTCAAACCCCTGCTGGAGCGCTCGCATTTCCACATTGATGACTTTGCGGTCTTCTGTACGGCGGAGGTAGAGCTGGCGATCGCCCGAGAACAATGGTCCGCTGCCAGCTATTGGCTGTCCCTTTGGGAGCGCACTACTCCAGGCCACCCCGACCTGTTGCGGCTGAAGCGGCGCGTTGCCCTCCAGGAGTCCTAGGGCCTCACTCGAGGGCCTCGAGGTAGGCCTGTACAGAGCCATCGACGCCCAGGACGAGGCGAATCTGGGGGGTCCCACTCCCCTCTAGGGGAGAGACAAACGGCTCCCCGAGCAGGGGCATTCGGGTGCGGTCGAGGTAGGTAGCAGCTTGGCGGCTGGCCGGCGCGATGCGTTGCAACGAGCCGTTGCGGTTGAGCCACAGGCGGTACTCGATCGGGCCACTGAGGGCCTCGGAGGGCTGCCAGCGGCCCTGGAAGTACTGGCGCACTTCGGCCACTTGGGGCAGGGACGGCAAGGGGCTGGGTTGGCGGCTGGGGGGAGCCGGGGCCGACGAGCGGGGGGGAGCCGGGGCCGGGGCGGGCGATCGCGACCCTGCCGCCGCTTCCGGCTGGGCTAGCGGTGCAGGGCGCGGGGCCGTGGCAACGGGGGGTAAATTCCGGGGCAAGCTCGGAGTACTGTCCGGGCTGGGCAGCACCAGCCGGCCCTGGCCAGGGGGCGCTTCAGAACTGGAACCTGCGATCGGGGGAGGCGAATCAGGAGCCGCTTCGGGGGTGGCGGTGCTCGTTTCTGCCGGGCCTGGAGTCGTGCTGCTGCCCCCACGATAGCGTGTGTCGGCGGTCTGAGGCGAGGGAGCCTCTAAGCGACCGACTGCCCCTGGGGGCGGCAGGGCTTCTAGGCCCTCCAACTCGGGGGGGAGAAGGGCCGTGGGCACGGGCGGCGCGTCGGGGAGGGGAGGTACGGCCTCGATGCCCAGGGGGCTTCCCTCGAGGATCGGCGCATTCTCCCGGGAGATCGTCGGGGCCTCGGCCCCAGTCTGGCCTTGCCAGGAGCTACTGAGGCGTATGGCCGCCGTCGTCAAGCCGAGGGCGACAATGACTGAAGCGGCTGTACTCGCCCAGCTCGGCCAGCCAGTCCCCGGCAGACCCGCGGCCACTGGCAGTTTGGGCAAGGCCTCGACTTCGCTGCTGTACTCGTCCAGAGCCGTGGCGAGGTCAAAGAGCTGGGTGGTCGAGAGCTGAACGCTGGTTTGGTTCAGGGTGAGAGCGAGGCTGCCGAAGTGGAGTTGGTGTTGTAGTAGACCCTGGGATTCGAGGTACAGCCCCCGGGCGCGGCTGACCAGGGTGGGGATCACGGGGTCCGTCGCGGGGGCGGTGTCTAGGTCCCGGCGGCGGGGACTGAGGGGGAAGGGATGAGTGGCCCTCGGTGCGGTCGGGGTGGTTTGGAGCGGGGTAGCGGCGGAGGCCTGGAGCACTACGTCTTGGATGTAGGTGGCAACAGTGTCACAGAGGGCCTCGAGTTGGTCGCGATCGCCCGTGATCGCGACCTGCTCATGGCGCTCGCGCAGTTGGCGGGGATCATCAAAGCGCAGCTCGAAGCGCAGGTCCTTGACGACGGGCTTCGCTTGCCAGCGCGAGAGGGGCGAGCGGCGGGCCTGGACTTGCAGGGTGCAGGTGGGAGGCGTGTAGCGGCGGCGGACCGTGTTGATGGCAATCATGGCAGGCTTACTGAGCGCGATCCAAGAGCGCCAACCAGAAGCGGCGATGACCGTTGGGAGCGCTGTAGAAGAGGAGGTCAATCAGCAGCTTAAAGGCCAGTTGAGCCAACATCTCAGCGGTGACAATCGTGCTCGCGTCCATGCGCTCTTGGTAGGTATTGCTGAAGGTATCGAGGTAGTCTCCGAGCAGGGCGGCTTGATGGGGAGGGCGACCTTGGGCGGTCATATCTTCCAGCAGCGTGACTGCACGGCGGATCAGTTCTTGCTGCTTCTGGGCCAGATAGCAGGTGATGAGCACCAGGGCCCGCGCTTCCTCAACATCCAGTTTCTTGCGGCCGCCGGAACTTTTGCGGAGGGGGTTCGACTGGCGCAAGCGCCAGAGGGCAATGCGATCGCCCACGGCCCCTTCCAGTTTCAAAGTCATGGCCGCCGCCACCATGGCCTCAGATCCCAGGCCTGTCAGGGCCTCGATCGCCAGCAGAACCAGATCCAAATGGGCTTTGATATTGTCCAGTTGGCCGGCCGTCGGCATCCGTGGCAGAGTCAAATCTTGCCATGGGGGGGCTGGCGAGGGGGGCTGAACAGTCGGGTGCATAACTCTAGCCTACAGGGTCAGGCCGAAGCCAGGGAGAGCCGTTGCCAATCTGGCAACGGGACGCTCAGCCTGCACCTTGAGTTTCGCATATCAGCCCGACCTTTGTGGCGATCGCCCCGGCAACCCTTCCGAGCCGCCCAGGCACGATTCCCAGCCGTCGGCCGCGTCGCAAGCCTAGAACTCGGCATTCTGGGGCGTGCGCGGAAAGGGGATCACATCACGGATATTGGTCATGCCGGTCATGAACTGGACCACCCGCTCAAAGCCCAGCCCAAAGCCCGCATGGGGCACACTGCCGTAGCGGCGTAGATCGAGATACCACCAGAGCGATTCGGGAGGTAGCCCCGCTGCCCGGAGGCGTTGCTCCAGGGGGTCATAGCGCTCCTCCCGCTGGGAGCCGCCGATGATCTCGCCAATCTTGGGGGCCAAAACATCCATGGCAGCCACCGTTTTTTCATCCTCATTCAGGCGCATATAGAAGGCCTTAATTTCTCTGGGATAATCGGTGACAATCACCGGCCGTTGAAACAATTCTTCCGCCAAGTAGCGCTCGTGCTCGGACTGTAAATCCAGGCCCCAAGCCACGGGAAATTCAAACGGACGCGACGCTTTTTCGAGCTGCTCAATCGCTTCGGTGTAAGTAATGCGGGCAAACTCGTTGTGAATAATGTTGTCCGCCGTGGCCAACACACTGGCATCAATGCGCTGGTTAAAAAACTCCATATCCTCAGGGCAGGCAGCCAGCACGGCTTTGAAAAGATGTTTCAAAAACGCTTCCGCCAAGTCCATATTGCCCGCCAGATCGCAGAAGGCCATCTCCGGCTCCACCATCCAAAACTCGGCCAAATGGCGGGAGGTATTGGAATTCTCCGCCCGAAAGGTGGGACCGAAGGTATAAACATTGCTAAAGGCCAGGGCCATCGCTTCGGCCTCCAGTTGGCCGCTGACCGTGAGGTAGGCCGGTTTGCCAAAAAAGTCTTGGCTGAAGTCCACAGCCCCTGTGTCCGTGCGGGGCGGGTTGGCGAGGTCGAGGCTGGTGATGGTGAAGAGTTCCCCTGCGCCCTCACAGTCATTGGTGGTGATGATCGGCGCGTGAATCCAGAGGAAGCCCCGCGTTTGGAAAAACTCGTGAATCGCCGCCGCGCAGGCATTGCGGACCCGGAAGATGGCTCCGAGGGTGTTGGTGCGCGATCGCAAGTGAGCGATCTCCCGCAAAAACTCAAAGGAATGCCGCTTTTTTTGTAAGGGGTACGTCTCAGGGTCAGCATCCCCTAGGACTTCGATCTGGCTCGGCTTCAGTTCCAGGCGTTGCCCCTTGCCCTGGGAAGCGCTCAAGTGCCCCGTCACAACCACCGCCGTGCCGGTGTTGATGCCCTTGAGCAGGGTTGCGTAGTCGGGGAAATCGGCCGCCAGCACCACTTGCAAGTTCGCCAGGGCCGAGCCATCATTGACTTCCAAAAAAGCAAAGCCCTTCAGCTCACGCTTGGTCCGCACCCAGCCCCGAATCGTCGCGGGCTCATCCGGTTGTCCCGTCCGCAAAATCTCGATAATCCGCCGCACACTCATGTTGGACTCGCTGCTTCCTCGTTCAACTATCTTACGGCGAAATTTCTAAGGTTGCTCCACCGCCACATTCGCCCCAAGCCACTCCAAGTAAGCCGAAGAGCCGGTCGCGATCGGGAGGGCCAAAATTTCTGGCAACTCGTAGGTGTGCAGCTCCCGCACCTTTGCCGCCAGGGCCTCGAAGCAGTCGAGGTCGGTCTTGATCAGGAGTTGCCATTCGGGCTCCTGACACAGGTCCCCCTGCCAGGTGTAGAGGGACTGCATTGGCAGGATATTGACACAGGCCGCGAGCTTGGCCGTCACGAGGGCCCGGGCGATCGCCTCACCTTCCGCTTGCGAACCCGCCGTAACCAGCACTACACCGTAGGTTGCCATAGACCCCTGGGAATCCACTCAGAGGCATTGTAGCGCCCTCCGGGTTGCGTGGGATGACGGTAGGCCGGGGTCGGGTGGCCGAAATTTTACGCGGGATGTTGATATTCCTTGGCTAAACCCTCACCCCAACCCCTCTCCCAAGTTAGTAGAGGGGCTTCTAACGCTCCTTCTCCCAGCTTGGGAGAAGGAGCCAGGGGATGTAGACGCGCAGCGGCTTCTCGCAGAGTGGGCCCAGTAACACTGAAGAAGGCTACACTCTGATCCTTGAACCGTAGCCCAAAATTCAAGGGAGTCGCGCTTTTTTTCGTTCACCCGGTCGGGGTCGAAGCTGATTTAGGGAAGTCGGCCGGGGGGCGCGATCGCTCACACCCCCGCTAGGAGCCCCCAAGCCGGAGACTCAGGGCTGGTCTTCCAGCTCCACCAAGGCGTACTGGGCGATCGCCAGCACGCGGCGGGCCTGCTCAACCGGGGAGAGGCGCTCCCACGCTTCCACCAGCGGCGGCACAGACGGCTCGCCACGCATGGCATAGACGAGGGGACGGGCAAATACCTGTAGATCATCGACCGACCACTCCGATAGCAGGGGTTGCACACAGGCGATCAAGCGATCCAAGGGATTGAGCTTGTCCGCAGCCAGGTCCCGAGCCTGGGCGGCGATCGCCAGCAGCCAGTCCTGAGGTAAGTGATCGCCAAACTGCGTAAGAAGCCGAGATGGCAACGAGGCCGAGGCTGACCAACAGCGATCCAGTTGGGCAAACAGGGCGGCCGCGCGGGGAGCGAGTTCCTCGTCCGACCAGTCCTCGATCCCGAAGTCGGCCTCACAGTCTTGGAAGAAGGCCTCTGCTTGGGGCGCACTGGGTTCCCAAGGGTAACAGTGATCGCTCAGGATTGCGTTTAAGAGATCGCCTTGAAGGCGATCGCGCAGTTCATCACCTCGTAGATGCTCGATTGGATTAGACGCCATAGTAATTCCCTCTTCACATTCAGGCTGACTTACCCTAGCCGTTGGCCCCAGTCCGCAAGCCAGCGCCAAACCGGTTACAGACTGATGGCCTCGAGGCCCAAGGCCTTGACTAGGCCTAAGCAGCAGCCACAACCGCCGCCCGATTTGAGTACAAGCCCCCCTACAGAGAGGGATCTTAGCATTCCGAACCAGAGCGAACTTTTTTTGCCCCGCCCCGCCAGCGAGAGTCTCCCCGGTTAGCCGCCCTTGGGTGCATCTCACTTTGGAGACTCCCCTTCGCCCTACTTGGGAGAAGAGGCCGGGGGATGAGGGCAACCCTAATCTCAGATCGCTCTCCCAGAGTCTGAGAGCTGAGGGGAAGCCCTCGCGTAACTGAGATGCACCCGCCGCCCTCTCCCCAAATCCCCCTCCTAGAGGGGTGGGAGACTTCTGGCTTCCTTGCGCCCACCCTTGGGGGAAGGAACCGAAGGGTTGGGGATTCAGGGCCACCGTAGCGCCAAAGCTAGGATGCAGCCCAGCAAGCCAGCAGCTCAGGCAGCTTAGGCACGATGCTTAGCTCTCAATCGTAGTGGTCACCAAGCTCGCCACGCGCTCATTGGAGAAATCTCGCAGGGCTGACCAAGCGGCATCAAGCAAGCGATTCGGGGTCAGTTCATGCTTTACCAAATCCCAGAGACGCTGCACCTCCGCTGCGTGGAGGTGGTCATCCTCGGTCAGAGCCAGCAATAGCTGGTTTCGTAGGTAGCGCCCTTCGTCGGAGAAGAGATACTGAAATCCCAACTGGGCCGTCGGCAGCAAGTCAAAATTGCCATCCGTCTGGGCAATCATCAACATATTCTCGAGCCGCTGCCACTGGAACTGACCATCCTTGAACAGCACCTCCAGCAAGCGCCGCCGCATCTCCGGCGACTCCCCCCGCAGCAAGCGCCGGGCGACGTAGGGATAAGCGACTTCGACAATGCTGAAGTCAGGACAGAGACTGAGGGCCAAGCCTTCCTGAGTCACCAGCGAGCGGATGATCAGTGCGAACTTCGCCGGCACCCGAAAGGGGTACTCATACATCAACTCCGAGAAGTCATCCGTAATCGTCTTAAAGTTGAAGTTTCGCACGCTCTCGCCCATGACATTGCCCAACACTTTTTCGAGGGCCGGCAGAATGGGGTAGATGCTTGTGTCCGGGCTCAGGAATCCCAGGGTTGCAAAATCCGCCGCAAGGTTGGTGTAGTCCTGGTTAAGCAAATGCACCACGGAGGAGGCGATCGTCTCCTTCAACTTCTCCGGCAGTTGATCCATCATGCCGAAGTCAATGTAAGCCATACGGCCATCGGGGAGAGCGAAGAGGTTGCCCGGGTGGGGATCGGCATGGAAAAAGCCAAACTCCAACAGTTGCCGCAACCCTGAAGTGACCCCAATTTCAATCAAGCGCTCGGTGTCGAGGCCAGCTGCTTTGACTCGGTCCGTATCGGTTAGTTTGAAGCCGTGAATCCATTCCAGGGTCAGTACACGAGTGTTGGTGTAGCGCCAATAGATTGCTGGCACTTTGACGGTGGGATCATCGCGGAAATTGGTGGCAAACTTTTCGGCATTGCGCGCTTCGTTGAGGTAGTCGATCTCTTCAAACAACTTGCTGCCAAACTCATCCACGATCAGCGTGAGATCATGACCCAGGTTCAAGGGCAACCAGGGCGACAACCAACGAGCCGCCCAGCGAATCAAAAAAAGGTCACGGGTAATGGTCGGGAGTAGATTCGGGCGCTGAACTTTCACAGCCACCTCTTCCCCGGTGTAGAGGAGGGCACGATAGACTTGCCCGAGGCTGGCAGCGGCAATGGGCTGGGGGGAGATTTCGTGGTAGATCTCGCTGACGGGGCGGCCGAGTTCGGCCTCGATGGTGGCGAAAGCTGTGGGGTTGTCGAAGGGAGGGAGTTGATCCTGGAGCTTTTCCAGTTCGTCGAGGAAGTCGCGGCGCAGCAGGTCTGGACGAGTGGAGAGGGCCTGGCCAACTTTGATAAAGGTGGGACCGAGGTGGGTCAAAACTTGGCGTAGTTGACTTGCCCGTTGGGCCTTGCTCTGCTCGGAGCGGTGAAACCAGCGATCGCCCAGTAAATTGAGGGCAAACCGCCCTAGGCACCAAAGAATGTTGAGGGCACGATCGATTACTAACCAGGGTCGTGAGCGATAGTAGCGAGCGATCACCCGGCTGTCGTAGCGATAGGTTCGTCCAGGGTCAGCGAAATCCGTTACGGCCTGTCTCACAAGTTTCCTGCTGCCTCCCAGGAGAGGGCAATGGGGATCGAAGCGTCGAGTCCGCTTCGTGTCTTCTTCTAGTATACAAAACTACATTAAAATTCTTGTCGCCCTTTTGTTACGTTTGTTTATATTTCAGCCCCCCGATAGAGGGCACGAAAGCCCGGGGCTGACTAGCTGATAGAAGCGCGGTTTCTAGGGAACGGAAGCGCAGGTCCCCATAAGCCACCGTTATTTTTAATAAACATAATTTATATCAAATCCGTCTTTTCATCCACAAAAATTATCACTAGACTGCAAGATACGTTCATACAGCATTCCTTTTCTAGCCATGCAAAGTGTCTCTTGCCTCCCCAACCAACCCCGTCGTGATTGGCTGGCTCCCCTGCGCCAGTGGCTTGATGCTCAGGAGATTGCGAGTGCAGCGGTTGCTCATCGCATTTGTCGCCTGATCCCGGCTCAGTGTCCCTTTGCGCGGGAGATTGCTTGGGGGGGCCGCCCCCTGCTCCGCATCCCGCCCCTCTGCAAGCTCAACCCGCTCTACCCAGAGGTTGTCAGCCTGCGTTTCCGTGCCCTCTGCTACCTAGCTGACGAATGCGGAGAGGACGTGAGTTGCTACTGCTAGAACCGAGCGGCGGCGACAGGCGGCCCAGGCCCCTGGGACGAGAACCGAGGTTCCCAGGAGGCCGGCGTTGCTTGACGGCCCCTCTCGGGAAACTTCACGGTCCTAGGGAGTTGCCTAACCTCGGCTATAGTAGCGGGCGATCGCTCTACTGCTACTGCCATGTGTCGCCTCCTCGCTTATCTCGGCCCGCCCGTCGTGGGCCAACGCTTGCTCTACGAGCCCGATCACTCTCTGGTCGTCCAGAGCTACCAGCCTCGGGAGATGCGCGAGGCCTTGCTAAATGCCGATGGCCTCGGGGTGGGCTGGTATCATCCGCAGCGGCCGGAGTTGCCCTATGTGTATCGCAACACGCTGCCGATTTGGAATGATGTCAACTTGCCTCACTTGAGCCGCTATCTCGAGACCCACTGCTTGCTAGCCTATGTGCGGAGTGCGACGCCAGGCTTGGCCGTCAGCCTGGAAAATTGCCAGCCTTTTGTGAGCGATCGCCTCTTGTTTTTGCACAATGGCTACCTGGAGAATTTTCGGCTGGGCCTGCGGCGATCGCTCCGCCAGCAACTCACCCCCGAGGCGGAGCAGTGGCTTCAGGGCAGCACCGACTCGGAGCATCTCTGTGCGTTGTTGCTGAGCCTGCGACAGCGATCGCCCGCTCTCAGCCTCGCCCAGGCCCTCGCGGCCACCGTGAGCCACGTGGGGGCCCTCGCAGCGGCCCAGTCCCGGGCTTTTACCGCCAATATCATCCTGAGCACGGGGCAGGAGCTGGTGGCTTGCCGCTACGCGCGCCAGGCGGAATCCCTGACCCTGTACTGGTTGCGGGGGGCTCCCGAGTTTCCCCAGAGCCTCCTCCTTGCCTCAGAGCCCCTCTTTCCAGGAGACTGGCAAAGTGTCCCCCCGCAGCAGGTGCTGAGGGTGGGGAAGGATCTGGACGTGAGCCTTGAGCCCATTGGCGGAGGATGACTCTATGCTGCTGACCACAACTCAGGCGAAGCGAGCGGCCCTCCGGGGGGCTCTGCGAGCTTGCCGCGAGGCGACCTTGGCGCTGGTCGCGGATCTGAACTGGGCCGACTGCTGCCAGCAGGCCCATCCAGAGTTTAGTCCCGTGGGCTGGCATCTGGGGCATATGGCCTTTACCGAAAGCCGCTGGATCTTGGAACACTTGGCAGGCCAATCGCCGCTTTATCCCCAGTATCAGTGCTTGTTTGCGGCCGACGGTTTGCCGAAGGCGGCGCGGCAGGACTTGCCGGAGCTGGCCTGGTTGCTGGACTATCTGGCAGCCGTGCGATCGCGGGTTTTGGACTTTTTACAGACAGCCCCCATTCTGGAGCAGGAGCGCCTTTGGTATTGGCTCTTGCAACACGAGAGCCAGCACAGCGAGACGATGACCTTTCTGCTGCAACTGCGCCGCTGGCAGGTGCGGGAAGGGTGGCCTGGGGCTCCCGCTCAACCCTGGTCGCGGCGCGATGACCGAGACGACATGATCGTGATCCCGGCTGGGGAGGGGTGCTTGGGCTACGAGGGCCTTCTGGCCCAGGACAATGAGCGCCCCTGCCTTCGGGTGGCCCTAGCCGCCTATGCCATCGACCGTTTCCCCGTAACCTGTGAGGAGTATCAGGGCTTCCTGGCGGCGGGGGGCTACCAGCGGCGGGAGTTTTGGTCGGCGGCGGGTTGGCGTTGGCTCCAGGAACAGCCGGTCGATCGGCCTCTTTACTGGTCAACGGCCCGGGAGTGGGCGCGGCATCCAGTCTGTGGAGTGAGTTGGTATGAGGCCGAGGCCTATGCGACCTTTGTGCAAAAGCGTTTGCCGACGGAGGCCGAGTGGGCCTGGGCGGCCCGGGGGCAACCGGATGGCCAGAGCGGCCTTTACCCCTGGGGAGCTCAGCCGCCGAGCGCGAGCCGCTGCAACTATGGCGGTTTGATCGGCCATACAACGCCGGTCGATGCTTATCCGGCGGGACGGAGCCCTGAGGGCGGCTGGGATTGGTTGGGAAATGTATGGGAGTGGACCGCGACGCGGTTTGCGGGCTATCCGGGGTTTGTGCCCTATCCCTACGCGGGCTATTCCCAAGTCTACTTCGATGATCAGCATTATGTGCTGCGGGGAGGGAGCTGGGCGACACAGCCCTGGAGTTTGCGGGGCAGTTTTCGGAATTGGTATCAGCCGGGAGTGCGCCAGATTCTGGCGGGTTTTCGCTGTGCGCGATTGCTTTAGGACTGGACGGCAACTGATGGGGGTAGGGAGTAGGGAATCGGTTGCCCCCCTGCCTGGACCTTCAGGAGGCCCACGCGACAAGGTGGACGAAAAAAAGCGCGGCTCCCCTGAATTTTGAGCGATTGCTCAAGGAGCAGAGGGTCGCCCTCTATCGCTCCGCGACGCTAGCGCGAACAGCGTTACGGGGCCCACTCTGCGAGAAGCCGCTGCGCGTCTACATCCCCCGGCCCCTTCTCCCAAAACTGGGAGAAGGGGAGTTAGAAGCCCCTCGCCCAAGCTTGGGAGCAGGATTTAGGGTGAGGGCTGAGCGAAGGAGTACCAACATCCCGCGTAAGATCTCGTTCACCCCACGCGACAAGTCCGGTACACAATCGGCGAAAGAATGTGAGAAGGTAAGGAGAGCACATCCCAGTCCAGCTCCAGCCCCTCGGCCCTTGGTGTTGGCGGGTCTCTCTCCAGCTTGCTCCTATGCTTGCTTCTGTTGCCCTTGCGGCTCTGTTTCTGCTCCTCGCCTATCTCTGTGGTTCCTTGCCGACGGGCTATCTCATCGCTCGCCAGTTGAAGGGGATCGACATCCGTGAGCATGGTTCCGGCTCGACGGGTGCGACCAATGTGTTGCGAACGGTGGGTAAAGGGGCGGCCCTGGCGGTGCTCTTGATCGATATGGCGAAGGGAGCGATCGCCGTTCTGCTCGTGCAACAACTGCTGGTGATGGTCGGGCAACGAGCTAGCGCGCTGGCCCCGACGCTGTTACCGCTGGGGAGCCAGGATTGGCTCATCGTGCTCGCCGCCTTGGCTGCCGTCTTGGGCCACAGTCGCTCGGTCTGGCTCGGGTTTCAGGGGGGCAAATCGGTGGCGACCAGCTTGGGGGTGCTCCTAGCTATGACCCCCTTGGCCGCACTCGCAACTCTGGGGGTTTTTGCCCTCGTGCTGGCCCTGTCGCGGATTGTGTCCCTGAGTTCGATCGCCGGGGCGATCGCCGTTAGCGGCTTCATGGTTCTCTTCGCTCGTCCCCTGCCCTACTGCTTGTTTGCCCTCACGGCCGGCCTCTACGTCATCGTCCGCCACCGCAGCAACATTCAGCGCCTGTTGGCAGGAACCGAGCCCCTCCTGGGCCAGAAACTCCAGCGCGAAGCCGAGTAGTGGTTAGCTATCATGCCCATCTTGCGGCAGGCTCTCCAAGTCAGCGACCTACCTCCACCGCCGCCGGGGCGTACTGGCTGGCCTTGGACCGAGGCTTCCCCCCCTTTGCCGCCCCAGCAGCCTGAGGGCGCTCCCTGGCCGCGCCTCAGCATCGTCACCCCCAGCTACAATCAGGCGGCCTTTTTGGAGGCGACCCTGCGTTCGGTCTTGCTCCAGGGCTATCCTCACTTGGAGTACATCGTGATCGATGGGGGCAGCGACGATGGTAGTGTGGCAATTTTGCAAAAATATGACTCTTTTCTAGCCTACTGGGTCAGTGAGAGCGATCGCGGTCAGTCCCACGCCTTAAATAAAGGCTTTGCCCGAGCGACGGGCGACCTGATCGGTTGGCAAAACTCGGATGACACTTACGAGCCTCAGGCCTTAGCCCGGGCAGCCCGCGCCTGGCTTGCCAACCCGACGGCTGGCGTGATCTACGGCCGGGTCAACTACATCGATGCCGATGGCCGGGTGATCGGAGCCTATCCGGTGCAGGAGCCCTCAGTGATCACCACAATTCCCTTTACCAGTGTGAGTAATCACTCGGTTTTCTACACAGCGAAGGTGTTCCAAGCCGGGGAACGCCTGGACGAAACCCTCCAGCACTGTATGGATCAGGAATTTCACTTGCGCCTCTTGCTGCGGGGCTATGCCTTTCAGTGGGAGCCAGGGATTACGGGCAACTGGCGGCTCCATGCGGCAGCTAAATCGACCCGCCAACTGGAGGTGTGGGCCAAAGAAGCCTTTGAGCTCTGCAAACGGGTTTACCAGTACCCTGACTTGACGCCGGCCGTATACCAGCACGCCCGCACCAGCCTCTACGGCCTCTGTCTGGACAATTTTGCGAAGGGGCGGCTCCCGCTCTTTCGGCAGACGGTGCGGGAGCTGTGGGCTTTGGTGGGGTGGTCGGTGCTCTGGCCGCAGTTGTGGTGGAAGTACCCGCTGTCTTGGGGCGGGGCGTCCCTGGTCGCGCGCTTGCTGGCTCTAAAGGCGTCTTGGCGGCGAGGCGATCGCGCTGAGGTTGCCTAAGGGCCCCTGGGCATCCTGAAGGGTGAACCGGGCTGGGGGCGGGCTGTTCGGTTGCCTCTTAAGGTGGCGAGTCGCGGCGCGATCGCCCCGCGACTACAAATCCGCCGCCCGCAGGCATTGGATGCCAGCCCAAGGCTGGGGACTACTCCAGATCCCAGCCACCACGGGCGCATCGGTGAGGTTGTACTGGAGGGGGGTGATGCTGATGTAGCCGGCCCGCACGGCCTGGACATCGGTGGGAATCTCCGGCGGCAAGTGAACATGGTCGGGTTGATCGATGTCTTCGATGGCCTCCCCGGCTAGCCAGTAGTAGCTTTTGCCCCGGGGATCGAGGCGCTTTTCAAACTGCTCCCGATAGCGGCGCAGGCCTTGGCGGGCGATCGCCGCCCCCGCGAGCCGCTCGGCCGGCAGGGGGGGCACGTTGACATTCAACAGAGTCGCCGTGGGGAGGGGCCTGATAGCCAACTGATCGAGGAGCTGCACCGCAAAGTTGGCCGCGGCGGAGAAGTCCGTGGAACTGAAGCTCGCGAGGCTGAAGGCAAGGCTCGCAATCCCCTCAATCGTTCCCTCCATGGCGGCGGACACCGTACCCGAATAGAGAATATCAGTTCCTAGATTAGAGCCGTGATTGATGCCCGAGAGCACAAAGTCAGGGGGCGTTTCATAGAGAGCGCTGAGGGCAAACTTCACGCAGTCGGAGGGTGTACCAGAGCAGGCCCAAGCGGTGACCCGGGCATCAAAAACAGCTTCCACACGGTCGGCTCGGATCGGCTGATGGATGGTGAGACCGTGGCCCGTGGCCGAGCGCTCCCGGTCGGGGCAAACGGCTGTCACCTCGTGACCGGCCGCCGCCAGGGTATTGGCCAGGCTACGAACCCCCAAGGCGAGCAGGCCATCGTCGTTGCTAATCAGGATGCGGCGGGGCAGGCGGTCAGTCATGGTCAAACGCTACAGAAAACATCACAACTCCCAGTGCAGGGCGTCAGCGATCAAGATGGGGAGTTGCACGGGGTCGAAGGGCTTGGCAAACACGGCCGCGACTCCCAGCTTGGCATAATGGCGCTGTTCGGGGGCCTGCACCTTAGCGGTGAGCAGAATGACAGGAATGTGCCGGGTAGCGGGGTTGGCCTGTAATTGCTGCCAAGTGGTCGGCCCGTCCATATCAGGCATCATCACATCCAGGAGGATCGCGTCGGGCTGCTGACGCTCCGCGAGGGTGATCCCCTCCTGTCCCGACGCCGCCACTAAAACGTCCCAATTACCCCCGAGTTCTAGACTGAGCTGAGCAACTTCGCGAATATCGGCCTCATCGTCGATCACTAAAATGCGCTTGGTCGCCATCAATGCTGTCCTAGTCTTGGTCAAGCGAGTCCTGGTCGGGACGGGGCTCGCGGCGGCGGCTCCGCTGGAGCAAACTGGTATAGCGCATTTCGGGCCCGTAACGCTCCCTCAAGGGAGGGGGGGAGGTTACAACAGCCCGCATCGCCTAGAGTGACAGCCGATGCGGGTTGGGGAGAGAAGCGCTATACCAAGAATTTCTGCCCCTAGCTTACCATTCTCCGCTGACGCGCTAGAGCGGCGATCGCCCGCAGGATCACCGCTCGCGAGCCTGGTTCCTCGGGGCCGGTTGCCGTTTTCGCAACGGTCTGGGAGTCTTGGGGGCGGAGGCCCTAGCATAAATGACAGCATCCGACTGGCGACCAGGATCGTGATGCTCTTGTTAATCTTTGGTGTGATTTCGTGTAGTTCCTATGAGGAGTATCCCGAAGGTGATGACCCCGTTGCAACCTCGTTCCCGTACCGTCGCCTTGGCCTTGGGGCTCGCCCTGCTCAGCAGTGCTGTTCCCTGGGGTGTTCAGGCCCAAGAAGCCCTGCGGCGCACCCTCGCAGTTACCGGCGTGGGGGAAGTCAGGGTGGAAACGACGATTACCCGGGTGCGCCTGGGGGTGGAAGTCCGGGGCAGTAATGCGGCGGAAGTCCAGGCAAGGGTGGCCCGGGAAACGACGGCGGTGGTGGACCGGCTGCGATCGCTCAATGTCGAGCGCTTGCAAACCACGGGGATTCGCTTGCAGCCGGACTATACGTTTGAAAATAATCGCCGCCGCTTGCTGGGTTATGTCGGCAGCAATAATGTGGCCTTTCAGATCGCGACCCCCCGGGCCGGTGAGGTGATTGATGCGGCGATCCAGGCCGGGGCAACCCAGATCGATGGCCTGGAGTTCTTGGCCACGGAGGCGGCGATCGCCAACGCCCGGCGGGAGGCCCTGCGGGCGGCCACGGCCGACGCCCGCCAGCAAGCGGATGTCGTGCTAGAAAGCTTGGGCCTGAGTGCTCGGGAGGTTGTTCACATCCGGATTAACGACAGCCAGCCTCTGCCCCAACCCCGCTTCCAAAGCGACATCCGCTCAACGGCAGACGCAGAAACGCCCGTAATCGGTGGCCAGCAGGTGGTTCGCGCTGCGGTTGCCCTCGAAATCCAGTACTGAGGAGCTACCGAGCCAGGGACCTAA
Source organism: uncultured bacterium (assembly GCA_964397305.1). Lineage (GTDB taxonomy): Bacteria > Cyanobacteriota > Cyanobacteriia > Cyanobacteriales > Spirulinaceae > JAAUTY01. Next base: position 23,892 of record CAYNIP010000035.1, on the reverse strand, counting down.
AACTCGTCGTCGTAGCTACTCGCGTTGCTGGGATCGTTGTCCCGCTTGGAGCCTAGTAGATCCAAGCGATCCACGGCAATGACTGGGGAGGCTCGTTCGTGGCCGTCGCGATCCGTCCAAGTATCGATCTTGAGAGCCCCCTGAATACCGATCAGGCTACCTTTTTTGACATAATCCCCGGCAATCTCCGCCGTGCGTCCCCAGATCTCGAGATTAAACCAATCGGGCTGATCGGTCTTGCTGCTGCGGCGGTTGACTGCCAGCGAGAACTTACACAGGACCTTGCCAGAGTCGAAAAAGCGTACTTCGGGGTCCCGGCCAGCACGGCCGACGAGATGAACGATGTTTAGCTCCATAAGGCTGGGGCCTCCTGGTCCCCGGACGTTATTCTATGATCATCAACTCTAGCAGCTTGGGCCGGGGGGGCGATCGCGCAGACTCTCTGGCTGCGATTTAATCCGGATGGCTGACGAGCCTTAGCGAAGGTAGAAGCGAACCGTGGCACTACCGGGATTCCGGGCTGCGGGGCGAAATTGTCGCACTGACTAGACGCAAGTGGAAAAACATAATAAAATCCACTTCGATTGCATCGCGAGATGTCCAGTCATTAATTTTCGTTACGTAATTGTTAGACGTTAGGGGCGTGGAAACGAGTGGGTTTTTTTAGTCGCTTCTCCCTGTCGCGGGATATGGGTATCGATCTCGGTACGGCGAACACGCTGGTCTACGTATCGGGTAAAGGCATTGTGCTCCAGGAACCGTCAGTGGTCGCCATCGACCAAGATTTGAAAGTGCCTCTGGCGGTGGGCGAAGATGCGAAGAAGATGCTCGGCCGCACGCCGGGTAATGTTGTGGCGCTGCGCCCCTTACGCGATGGTGTCATCGCTGACTTTGACACGGCGGAACTCATGCTCAAGCACTTCATCCGCCAGGTTCACGAGGGCCGGGCCTTGGTGTCGCCGCGCATTGTCATTGGCATTCCCAGTGGCGTGACCGGGGTTGAACGCCGGGCCGTCATGGAAGCAGCGTCCCAAGCGGGCGCTCGGGATGTGTACCTGATCGATGAGCCCGTGGCGGCGGCGATCGGGGCGGGCCTGCCCGTGGCGGAGCCGACGGGGAACATGATCATCGACATCGGCGGTGGCACGACCGAGGTGGCGGTTTTGAGTTTGCAGGGGACGGTGCTGAGCGAGTCCGTGCGCGTGGCGGGGGATGAACTCAGTGAGTCGATCACCCAGTACATGAAAAAAGTTCACAACCTGGTGGTCGGGGAACGCACGGCGGAAGAAATCAAGGTGACAGTCGGCTCGGCCTACCCCTCGCCGGACGACAACGAGATCACGATGGATGTACGCGGTCTGCACTTGCTGTCGGGGTTGCCACGCACGGTCACGATCAAGAGTGCGGAAGTGCGGGAGAGTATGTCGGAGCCGCTGTCGGTGATTGTGGATGCGGTGAAGCGGACGCTGGAGCGCACGCCCCCCGAATTGGCGGCTGACATTATTGATCGCGGCATTATGCTGGCGGGGGGCGGCGCTTTGCTGAAGGGCATTGACACGCTGATCAGCCACGAGACGGGGATTGTCACCCATGTTGCGGCAGATCCCCTGAGCTGCGTAGTGTTGGGGACGGGGCGGGTACTTGAGAACTTCAAGCAACTCGAGCGCGTCTTCAGTGGGCGATCCCGCACGATCTAGGTCTCTCCGGGGCGACCGGTGATCGCGTGCTTCCAGGTCAATCGGCAGCAGCTAGTCGAGGATTATGTTTTCAGTGGGTCGCTGGTGGGAGCGCTACGGCTATCAGTTGGTGCTGGCGGGCATTGTTCTGGGCATTGCCCTCTTTGTCCGTCAGACCCAGGGAGCGTTGATTGCGGAAATGTATGCTCAGATTGTCCGTCCCTTCCAAACGGAGCCACCCCTGGAGGATCGCCTCCGGACCGCTCGTGTGCTGGAGCTTGAGACGCAACTGACCGAGCTTCAGCAACAGAATGACCAACTCAAGCAGTTACTGGACTACTCGGAGCAACAAAATCTCACCTCCATTACGGCCCCAATCGTCGGCCGCAGTGTGGACCACTGGTGGAAGCAAGTGATTTTGGGGCGGGGCAGCGATCACGGTATTCAGGAAGGTTATATCGTGACCAGTCCCGGAGGCCTGGTGGGGCGAGTTGTGAAGGTGACAGCTCACACCAGTCGGGTGCTTCTCGTCAGCGATGTGACCAGTCGGGTGGGTGTGGCGATCGCTCGCAGCCGCTTCATGGGAGTGATGCGCGGGGACGGCTCAGAGCTGGCGATTATGGAGTTTTACGAGAAGGTTCCTGACGTGGAGGAAGGGGATGTGGTGGTCACTTCGCCCGTAAGCAATCTTTTCCCGCCCGGTATCCCGGTGGGCCGCGTGGTCAGCGTGGATCTGGAAAAAAGCCCGGCCCCCGAGATCACGGTGCAGCTCACGGCCCCGATTGACTATCTGGAATGGGTGGTGGTTCATCCGTTTCAGAGTAAGTATTAAGCGGAGTGATCTGGAGCGGTGCTGAGGTGGTTTGAATTCTCGCCGCGCCTGCGGCGGCTGTGTGATTGGCTGGTGGTGGTTGGCTCGGTGCTGCTCTGTCTGCTGATTCTGCCGGCGCGCTTGCCGGGGGCAGAACTTTTGGGGATTCGCCCCAATTGGCTGCTGATCTGGGTAGTGGTCTGGAGTGTCAAACGGACTGCGTGGCAGGGGGCGATCGCCGGCCTCACCTTGGGGTTGATTCAGGATGGTCTCACCGCCCTCAATGCGCTGGTCATCCCCACGGAAGCGGCGCGCATTCCCGCAGAAGTCCTCGCGGCCAGCAACGAGCTGGTGTTAGCCTATCCCTCCCACATTGTCAGCCTCATGGTCGCTGGGATTCTGACGGCGCGCATCCAGAAACAGCGTTACATCCAAGAAGACTTCATCTCCATTGCCCTGATCGTTTTTGGCATGGCGGTGGTGGCAGAAACGATCACCGCCTTGCAATACACGCTGCAAGGCATTCGGGATGTTGCCGCTGTCTGGGCTGACCATCAGCGAATTGCCCTCTCCTCGGCCATCCTCAGCAGCCTTTGGGCTCCGGTTATTTATTACCCGCTCAACCGCTGGTGGGAGTTTCTCAGCGACTTGGAACAAGCGAACTAGGGAAGCTCCTGGGACTCAATACCTAGGGAAATGCGATCGCCCCCCACGCTGCGAGTCGCCGCCAAGACTTGAATCACGGTTTCGTAGGCTACCTCGGGATCGGCAATTAAAATAGCCGTCGCCGCCTCGTCCGTCGCGAGGTGCTGCTCCACTTGGGCGAGAAATCCATCCAAGGTAAACTGCTCCCCCGCGACTTCAATCGATTCAGCCGCCGAGATCCGTGCTAGGAGCAGATCAGGCGGTAACTGCGCGGTGTTCACCGATTGTTGGCCCTGGTTGCTGGGCAGGTTGACATCGACCCCATCGGGGGCTGCATCCAGCGACATGGACACGGCCACAAAGAAGGCGAGCACTCCCATCATGACGTTGAGCATGGGGATGAGGTCCACGACGGGCATGGTTGCTGGGTGTTGATGGCGAAATCTCATGGTGCTTCCTTATTCTGGCTCATCGTGTTGAATGGCGAGGGAGACGCGATCGCCCCCAATCCGCCCCATCGTCTGCAAGAGTTGCGAGACTTGTTGGTAGTCCAACTGGCGATCGGCCTTGAGCACCACGATCCCCTCGGGATGCTCCTCCAGGAAGTCCAGCATGGCGGACCGCAACCCTTCCTCATCCACAGCCTCGCTCTGGAATATCACCTCACCATCCGCATTGAGGCCGATGGTCAGTTGCAACTTATCTTCTGGAATTTGGGCAAAGCTCCCCGCTCCCCGTTCCCCGCTCTCCGGAAGTTCCACCTTGGCGATTTGCTCCCCCGTGAAGGTCATGGAGACGATGATGAAAAAGGTTAGCACCGACATCAACACATCCATCATCGGGACGAGGTTCACTTCGGGCACTTGCGATACAGGTTGGCGTGCTTTCATAGGGTTGTTTCCAATAATTCTGAGACCCTTCAGACGGGCGTGAAGGGAGGGAATCTTGACCCGTTGCCGCCCTCACCCTAAATCCCTCTCCCAAGTTGGGAGAGGGACTTCCGGCTCCCCTTCTCCCAATCCTGGGAGAAGGGGCTGGGGGATGAGGGCCGCAGGCCAACTGTCTCATTCTTGATTGAAATTGCTATAACGTTGGGCCGGGTACTGGTAGCCCCGTAGCGTGATCAGGGCACTTAATACCTCAATTTAGACGAAAGTGACGACTTTGGCGGTATGACCCAGCACGCGGGGGCTGAACCCACGGCTAGCAGGCGGCGCGCTTTTTGATATAGTCAAGGGAATCATGATTCAGGCCGATGGTTGCTGGAGAGACGCCGATGTCAGCAAGTGAAGAATTTCAGAAGCAACTCCGCGCTGGGAACCTGGCTGATGCTCTGACCTTGGCCCTGAGCCAGGCCATTGAGCTGGAGATCAAAACTTGGGTCTCAACCGAGTCGGCGGGCTCGGAGCTGGATGCTCTCGATCAACCGGCCCCGGGCTATGCCCTGCGGACGCGCATCAACCTGATTGATGGCGATATTGAAAATGAGGTCGGCAGCCAGTTTATTGGCGATGGCCCCTACCGGGAGTTGCGCGACTTCCACTTGCAGCAGGTGCTGGAAGGTCGGCAGATCATCCAAAACAACCTCGAAAATCTCCAGCGGATGTTCGCCATTTTGGCGAAGTCCTTGCCACGCCCCAGTCGGGAAGGCTCGCCGGCCCTGCCAGGGAGCGATCGCAATCCCCTTCCTTAGCCTAGCCCCTTGCCAATGGTTGCCCTGTAGCTCGCCAGAGGTCTGTCTGCCATGCCGCCCAGCGATGATTTCCGCGCAGCGCTCCGCGCCGGCAAGGTTGAGGAAGCCTTCCTGCTGGCAATGGGCCGTGCCACCCAACTGAATGTGACCACTTGGGTTGTGCCCGCTGGTCAAGAGCTAGCCCTCGTGCAACCGGGGCCTCGGCCCGGTTGGTGCTTGCGGACGCGCATCAATCTCTTACAGGGCGATATTGAGAACGAAGTGGGCGATCGCTTCCTGCGGGAGCCCAACTACCAGGAGCTACGCCAATTTCACCAAACGCAGGTCGGCAAAGGCAGCGACATCGTGGCGCAAAACATCGAGAGCCTGCGCCGTCTGTTCGGGGTGATGCAGGCCCTCTACAGCACCCCCGCAACTGCCGACCTGGAGGCAACGACGGCTGAGGCCCTAGAGTCGGTGACAGAATCAGAGACCTTCCTGCTGCCCAGCGCTGATTGGGCGACCCTGGCCGACCTGAGCCCCGAGGCCGTCGCTCGGGAGACCACCCCAACGGCGGCCGCTTCTCCCCGGCCAGGGGCTAGTTCAGAGCTGGCTGAAGAAGAGCTGGCTGAAGAATGGGCTGTGGAGCAATCAGCTCCCGCCTGGCCCTCGGAGGAGCCAGAGCCCCCCGCGTCCGCTGTAGACCCTGAGGCTGCGACTTGGCTGGAGGACTTGGCCGCCCCCGCCCGAGCACCGGAGCCAGAGCTGGAGCCCCCCGTGGTGCCAGATCCCTGGCAGGAGCAGCAGGCACAGCCGGAGTTGCCCCCGGCGATGCTGGACGACTGTGAGCCCGCCGATCTGGAGTCCCTTGAGCTGGAGCCCTTCGAGCCGGAGCCGTCGGCTCCTGAAGCGACCCGCGATCGCCCCCCCGAGGCGGCCGCTCCCCTAACCTTCAGTTGGGATGATCTAGCGGCGGTCACGGCAACAGCGGCCACAGCACCGGCTCCCCCCTCCCCCTTGGATACCCTCGAACCGATCATTGAGGCTGACCTAGAGGCACTGTTCTGGGATCTGGAGGCCCAGGAGCCCGCCGACCCCTCCGAGGAGCCTGAGCCAGAACTAGAAGCGCCTGAACCCGTTTCCACGGCTGACGATCCCGCCTGGGAGGATTTCGTCGCTTTTGTGGAAGCGGATCGCCCGGAACCCAGCCCGAGGCCGGAGCTGTCCCCGGACCTGGCTGAGGGTACGGAGTGGGGGGAGTGGTTCGCAGACGATGCCGCCTCGGAGCGCCCCCCCGAGGTCCCTTTGCCAGAGTCTCCTGAGGCGGAGACCCTGCCCGTACCCCGGGCCCGCGAAGAGGATTGGGAAGCCTTTACCCCGGAGCCTTTTGCCCCCAATCCGGAACCACCCTGGGACCATCTTGAGGAGGAGCACGATTTTTTCACGGCCAACTTCCTGATTGATGAGCCGGCGACGGGGCAGCAGCCCCCGGCCACGGACCGTTAAGCCTCCATTCCTGAGTGCTGCGACTGTTTCAACGTCCTACGGATCGACCCTATGCCCAAACGCCACTCTAGCTCCGATGCTCCCGACAGTTCTGCGCCGCTCGCCGTGAATTCTGAGCGCAATCCCTTCGGTGACTTCATTCGCTCCCTCGGCAATGTGCTGGTTGACATTACGGCCCTGGAAGTCAACACCATGGTGGTGGAGCAGATTGTCGGCGAAAAGTTCAATCCCTGGGAAACGTACCGGGATGTCTATCCCCTGGACCGCGAGTATTTGAAGCGGCACCAAATCCATCCCTCCCTGCACGAGCAGTACCTGTCTCTGCGCCAAGCCTTGGAGTTGGACTATGCTTTGCTCTCGGCGAACTCTGAATCTGAACTGTTTGACTCAACCATGCTCGATCACCCGGAGGAGCGCCGGGTGCTGACGGACCCTGAGATGGAAATTTCTGAGGTGACGACCCATCTCCCGAACCCCCTCCGGCCTCCCGACGGGGATACGCTGCGCCGGGTGCAAACGCTGCTGACGGACGGCCAATTTCTGCGGAGCCTCCGTAAGGTCGGAGAGCTGAAGGCCTGCTTGGACAACCGCAATCGTAGCCTCCTGCGGATGAGCCGCGAGCATCCGGAGATTAGCGACCGGGCGATCACTCACGAAGTCCGCACCGATATCATTTATGCTCAAACGGTGATCCAGCTCGATGGCGACATTATCAATCGCTACAGCCAGGAGATTCTCGACCACCCCCACCGGGATCTGATTCTGCGGATTCACAACGAGAGTGTGGAAGCGGGGGAGCGCCAGTGGCGGGGCCTGCTGGGGTTTGTGGTCGAACTCGTGCAAAATGCTCTGGAGCAGGGCTCCCGCACCCTCTCCCTGCTACGGCCTGGGCGCTAGATGCTGCCAACTCAACCACCTGTCGCGATCGCCCCTTGTGCTTCTCGCCGTCCTCCATCTCGAACGTAGCATTCGCTTTGTCAAAGAACGTCTGTCCTCCCAGCAGACCGTGGTTCGCGGCCTCAACTTTCACCTGAACGCGGCTGACCTGGACCAGATTCAGCAGGCCCGCCGCCAAGGACAGGCCCTCTATCTCCCGAGCCGCTTTCTCAGCGACCTGCGGGCCTACCTGATCTTTCCGGCCGAGGGTACGGTTCCCTTTACCCTGACCATTGCCACCTACTACTACGCCAGCCCGACGGCCGACGGGGAAGCCCTGATCCGCAGCGCGATCGCCCTCGAGGGCGACGTGCTGCACCAAATTTGCGATCGCTGCCTCGCCGACCCCGAACTCGCCCTAGCCCTCACCAGCGCCCACTACTGGTTGATCGATCAGCTCCTCACCCGCCTGAAGCTGGACGTTCAAGCAGCCCTCGCTTCCCTCACCCGCGGCCTCCAGATCGTCATCTTTCTGGCCTGTGCCGCCAGCCAGCTCGAGCAATGGCTGACCCTGAACTGGCTTTCCCTCCTCGGCAGTGCCCTACTCACTTGGGGGCTGCCCTGGCTGGTCCGCCCCCTGCTGGCCCACCTCTGGCTACACCTGCAACGTTGGCTGCTGCGCCAAATGCTGAAGGGAGTGCTAGCCCATCGCGATCGCCTCCGCCGCCTCGCCTTCGGTCTCTTCAGCCGCCTCACCTAGCGCCTCGAGAACCAGGGATGGAAAGGTAAAGCAGATGTAAAACTTCCGCCCCGACTTCCGCATCCTCCCTATGATTGAGGACGAGGTGTGCCCACCCGGGTGGGCACTACCGCTTGTTTTGACTGCTAGGAGGGAGACCTTTAGATGACTGCACCTGAATCCATCGTCGTGCCCGAAGCGGCCCTTGACCGCGATTGCACCACCCTCTCGCGGCATGTCTTACACCAGGCGATGAAAGCGTTTAACGCCCCCTCGCTACTCTCCCCCGACGCCCAAGACATCAGTGCGATTATGAATCGCTTAGCCCTGGCCGGGAAGCTGATCGCTCGCCGCCTCAGCCGTGCTGGCCTGATGGCTGGAGCCCTAGGCTTTACCGGAGATACCAATGTCCAGGGCGAGTCCGTGAAAAAAATGGATGTCTACGCCAACGAAGTCTTCATCTCGGTTTTCAAACAGAGCGGCCTCGTCTGTCGGCTCGCCTCCGAGGAAATGGAAAAGCCCTACTATATCCCGGAAAACTGCCCCATCGGTCGCTACACTCTGCTCTATGACCCCATTGATGGCTCGTCCAATGTAGACATTAACCTCAATGTGGGCTCGATCTTCTCGATCCGGCAGCAGGAAGGCAACGACCTCAATGGCGACGCCCGCGACCTCCTGCAAAATGGCCGCAAGCAGATTGCTGCGGGGTATATTCTTTACGGACCGTCTACCGCCTTCGTTTACTCCCTCGGGGATGGGGTTCATATGTTCATCCTCGACCCCAGCCTCGGCGAGTTTATCCTCGCGGCTGAGTCGATCCAGATTCCCCCCCACGGGCCGGTGTACAGCGTCAATGAGGGTAACTTTTGGCAGTGGGATGAGTCCCTGCGGGACTACACTCGCTATATGCACCGCCATGAGGGCTACACGGCTCGCTACAGCGGTGCCCTCGTGGGGGATTTTCACCGCATTTTGCTCCAAGGAGGGGTCTTCCTCTATCCGGGAACGACCAAGAGGCCCGAGGGCAAATTGCGCTTGCTGTATGAAACGGCTCCCCTGGCGATGCTGGCCGAGCAAGCGGGAGGCCGCGCCAGCACGGGCACTCAGGAGATCTTGGACTTCGTGCCGACGGAGTTGCACCAGCGCACGCCGCTGATCATCGGCAGCACGGAGGAGGTGCAACTGGTAGAGTCGTTCATTCGCGATCGCCAGGTGCGCGACGTTCCCCTGGGAGCTTCCTAGCTGCGCTTGGCTCTAGGACCCCGTTGCCCGCCCATTCTACGTTGCTTGGTACTACCCTATGGTCAATCTACTGGCAAATCCCCTCCGCATCGGCTTACAACAAGAGCGTTCCCCAGAACCCCTGATTATCGTCATTTTCGGCGCGTCGGGGGACTTGACCCAGCGCAAGCTCGTGCCGGCGATCTACCAACTCAAACAGGAGCGTCGCCTCCCGCCGGAAATCACGGTGGTGGGGGTCGCCCGCCGCGAGTGGAGCCATGACTACTTCCGCGAACAAATGCGTCAGGGCGTGGCCGAGTTTGGCGGCGGTATTGATAGCGAAGAAACCTGGCAAAAATTTGCTGAGGGACTCTTTTACTGCGCGGGCAATATGGATAGCCCCGAAAGCTATGAGGCGCTCAAGCAATTCCTCGCGGAACTGGATGGCCGGCGGGGAACCCGGGGCAATCGCGTCTTTTATCTGGCGGTTTCCCCCAAATTTTTTGTCCCCGGCCTGAAACAGTTGGGGGCAGCGGGAATGTTGGCGGACCCGGCGAAACATCGTGTGGTGATTGAGAAGCCCTTCGGCCGCGATCTCAGCACAGCGCGATCGCTCAATCGAGTCGTGCAGCAGGTTTGTCAGGAGAACCAGGTCTATCGCATCGACCACTACCTGGGCAAGGAAACGGTCCAGAACATCCTAGTCTTTCGCTTTGCCAATGCCATCTTTGAGCCCCTCTGGAATCGCAACTACGTTGATCACGTGCAGATCACGGTAGCGGAAACCGTGGGGGTGGAAGACCGCGCTGGCTACTACGAGACCTCCGGGGCGCTGCGGGACATGGTGCAGAACCACCTCATGCAGTTGCTGGCGATTACGGCGATGGAGCCGCCCAACTCTCTGGATGCGGACAGCATCCGCACCGAAAAGGTCAAGGTGGTCCAGGCCATGCGCCTCGCCGATGTCCAGAACCTGAGCACCTGCGCCATTCGCGGCCAGTATGCGGCCGGTTGGATGAAGGGCAATCCCGTACCAGGGTATCGGCAAGAACCGGGCGTTAACCCTGATTCCACAACCCCCACCTTTGTCGCCATGAAGTTGAGTATCGACAACTGGCGCTGGAAGGGAGTTCCTTTCTACCTGCGGACGGGCAAGCGCCTGCCGAAGAAAGTGACGGAGATCGCAATCCAGTTTAAGCAAGTGCCGCTCCTCATTTTCCAGTCCGCCGCCCAGCAGACGAGTCCGAATGTCATGGCTCTGCGGATTCAGCCCAATGAAGGTATTGCCCTGCGCTTTGAGGCGAAAATGCCGGGTCCAGACCTCCGCACCCGCACGGTGGATATGGATTTCAGTTACGGCTCTTCCTTCGGCATGGCGGCGGCCGACGCTTACAATCGCCTCTTGCTAGACTGCATGTTAGGCGACCAAACCCTGTTTACGCGGGCGGATGAAGTGGAAGAGGCCTGGCGAGTGGTCACACCGGCCCTGGCCGCGTGGGATGCTCCCGCCGATCCCGCGACGGTTCCCCAGTACGAAGCGGGGACTTGGCAGCCCACGGAAGCAGAGTTCATGGTGAATCGTGACGGTCGCCGCTGGCGACGGCTGTAAGTGCGTCGGAGTCGGCCAGTGTTGGTGCGGGCTCTTAAACCCTCAAGGTCTTTACTACTTCAGGATCAAAGCTATGCTAACTCAGTCTCCGCCGCTGGTTTCGATTCAAGCCCCGAAGGACGTGTCCCTCGACGAGATTGAAGTGTCCCTGCGTGAAATTTGGCAGACCTATACGTTAGGTGATAACAGCCTGGCCGCGACTCGCGCTGCGACCTTTAGCTGTCTGGTCTATGAACCCGACGGCACGCAGTCACTGTTGGCCGCGTTGGGCTTCTATACCGGTCCGATCGACGGCATTAGTGGCCCGCGCACGGAAGCGGCCTTGAAAGCGGCTCAGCAGGCCTATGGGTTGGAGAGCACGGGCAAGCCCAGTGAGGCCTTAGCCCAACGGTTGCAGGCTGAGTTTGTGAGTTTGACGGAGCGCGATAAGCAGACGCCGGACAATTTGCGGGTCGCGCTCCAGTATTCGCCGGACTTGGTGGGGGGGAACTTAGCGGATGCGATCGCCAGTGCTAATCCCTGCCGGATCATCACCCTCTGCCCGACCCTCGGTGAGGATCAAGGGGTGTCGGCCCAGGTGTCGGCCTACTGCCCGATCCAGCAGCGCAGTCCCGACAACGCCCTGATCTGCTGTGAGTACATCATGTTGCGGGGAGCAGCCCAGGCTCTGGAGCGCTGCGGCGGGGCGATCGCCGAGCTCATGATCCCAGACCTGCCCAAGTTTATCTGGTGGAAGGCGACGCCCCAGCCCGACTACGGCCTGTTCCAACGGCTGGTGGAGCTGAGCGACACCGTGATCGTGGATTCCAGCACCTTTGCTCACTCCGAGGACAATCTCGCTGATATCGGGGCGCTTCTGGAGCAAGGCGCACCGATTGCCGATCTCAACTGGCGGCGACTGGCCCCCTGGCAGGAATTGGCGGCGGAAGCGTTTGATCCCCCGGAGCGTCGGGCGGCGATCTGGGAGGTAGATCGGGTGATCATTGACTACGAAAAAGGCAACCAGTCCCAAGCCCTGATGTATTTGGGGTGGCTGGCGAGCCGCTTGCAGTGGCAGCCTACGGCCTATGAGCGGGAGGGGGGCGACTACGACATCCGCCGCGTCCGCTTTTTGGGCAAGGATGACCGCCCCATCGAAGTAGAACTGGCCGGCATCCCCACGGCGGACTGGGGCGATATTCCCGGCGACCTGATCAGCCTGAAGCTGGATTCGACCAATCCCCAAGCCGATTGCTGTACGGTTCTCTGCTCGGAGACCACGGGCTGTATGCGGATGGAGGCCGGTGGCGGGGCCCAGTCGTGCCGAATTAACCAAGTGACGCCCCTCTCGGATCAAAAAACGGAAGACTTGCTCAGTCGGCAGCTTCAACGCTGGGGCCGGGAGTTGCTTTACACCGAGAGTATGGCGGTGACGTATCAACTACTGCAAGCTGAGTCATCGACTCGGGTCTGAGGCAGCTAGGCTGGGCGTCGTGTCAACTCAAAAGGGCAGCCCAGCCTAGCTGCCCTGGGTTGGTTCATCGACGAGGCGCGATCGCCCTACTCGACTACAATTTTGCCAACCATACCGGCTCCCCGGTGGGGTTCGCAGTAGTAGCTGTAATCGCCTGTCGGGGCGTCAGCCGGGAAGCTGGTCGCGTAGGATTCCCCCGGCGAGAACAGCAATTGCTTGTGCCCGAGGGCGGTGGCATCGGCTCCAGCAGGAACCTTGTCGAACACAGCATTGTGGGGAGCCAGTTTATTCATCACAAATTTGACCGTGTCCCCGGGGTGAATCGTCAGGGTGCTCGGCACAAATTTAAGCTCACCCCGATCAGAACCCATTTTGACTTCGTAGGTGTCCGCCAGAGCTGGGGAGGCCGACAGGGCGAAGCTAGCGATCGCCAACAGTGCAACAGAGAGAAGCAAGCCTAGTTTCTTCAGCATCGTTTCTTTGACAAAGCGTCCTATTCACGTTCGCTTAAAATTCTACTGTGAATTAGGACGCCCTGTCCTAGTTGCTGACTCGCTCCGGATTGTCCTGCCTGAACGACCCGACCCCAGGTCTGAAACCCGGGATAATCTGTCGGTGGGATTAATGCAGAAAACCCAAAGCACTGGTTGTCCTTGGGCTTTCCTGGGCTCCTCCAACCATACCGTCAAGCGGTTTCAGGCCGTCAGCCTTGTCTTTCAGGGTTTACCTAGTCGTAGGCCTTGCCCAAGCCCCAGGTCGAGCGCAGATTGGGCTGCACCAAAATAAAGCCAGACACCGCCTTCAGATCGTCGGTGGTCAAGTTACGCATTTCCGGATACAGGTCAGTGCGCTTCGTGTTTGGGTGTAGCTCGCTGAGATCCAGCTCCCCATCGTAGGTTTTCGGCTCTTGCAGGTAGTCCACCATCGCCAGCAGGTTATCGCGAGGGGGCTCGGCCCCGCGCAGATCCCCGAGGCTCAGGGTCACGTTCGGGTTCGTTTTAGTTCTGCCGCCGAGGTGGCACTGGGAGCAGGTATCGACGAATACCCGTTTGCCTTGCTCGAGCTGCTTGTTGCTAATGGTGTAGCTGTCGCCGTCGGCATTCAGGGTGATCGTGCGGATGGCCGGCGCGACATCAATGGCGAGGGCGGCTCCCGGCCACAACTGCCAGGTGAAGACCAGGGCCAGGGCCAGGGCCCAGATCAGTTTGCGTAAATAATGGCTCATAAATTCTCCTCAAACATAGGCTTGGGCGCGATTCCAATACAGCAGCGACTGCATCCCTGCCGTCACCGTTGAGATGACGAAAGGTTAAGTCTTCTCATAAATATCATGCCATCCCAGCGGCCCCTTGCAGTAGGGGAACTGGGTTAGAAACCCAGGGGGGTGGGGGCTGTGAAAATGTCGGCGATCGCCCCCGCCACCGTGGGCAGGGACGCTAACGGCGGCTGGAAATGCAGGCGGGCCTGGGCATAGAGCCCTTGCAGGCGGGCTACTTCCTCGGCGATCGCCGCCGTCAGGCGACCGGGAAACAGGAAGTAGGGCTGAATCACGATCTGGCGCTGGCCGCGGTCATGCAGGGCTGTCACCTGAGTGGCGAGGGAGGGCGGTTGCGACCAAAAGGCGAGGCTGGCCCCCAGTTGCGCCGCTAGGGCCTGGAGGGGGCGATCGCTACCGGGGCGACGGCTACCGTGGGCCAGGAGGAGAGTCGCCATCCGGTCCGGCTGGGGGAGAGCCGCGACGAGGCTGGTGACGAAAGCGGGCTGGGCTCCCAGGGGGGGCAAGAGCGTGAGGGGCACGGCGGGGCTCGCTTGGGCGATCGCCGCTGGGATGTCCTCGCAGGCATGAACCCCCGGCTGGAGGAGCAGGGGCAAGAGAGTGAGGCGCGATCGCCCGGCTTGCTGTCCTTGGGCTGCCACCTGCTCGATCTGAGCGGCGAGGGGCTGGGCCGCCAGTTCCAGGCAGGCCGTCTGAACCCAGGGGTGGCGATCGCCCCGAACCCGGAGCTGCTCACGGACCGCCACCGCCAACTGGGCGAGGGCTGCGAGGGCCTGAGGACTCCGGCTGCCATGAGCGATGAGTAAGTAAGCCGGGGACAGGGCGGACGGGGTGGAAGCAGGAACAGAGATCACAGCGGCTCTAGGGTCATGGTTCCTGTTCATTATCCCCGCGAAGCCGCAGGCCTGGGTCCAGGGTTAACCCTAGCGAACACTTGCTCATCCCGAACTTTTTTGGTAAAGGTAACTGGATTTTTCCCCCCTCGGAGCGAGAGACACCATGACGGCATCCTACGGTGATGAAGCGATCCAGCGAGCTGCAACCGAGCCCCTCGAGCGCTGGCCGAACCCTGCCCCCGACCGTGATTACCTCATCCATCTCGAGCACCCTGAATTCACCGCCCTCTGCCCTCGCTCTGGCTATCCTGACTTTGGCACGATCATCGTGGACTATTATCCCGAGGCATGGATCTTGGAGCTGAAGGCCTTCAAGCTGTACATCAATGCCTTTCGGGATCAGCGCATCAGCCACGAAGCCGTGGTCAACCGCATCGCCGACCGCTTTCGTGATGGGGTGCAACCCAAGGCCGTGCGGGTCATTGGTGACTTTTTGCGGCGGGGCAATGTCAAGACCGTGATCACGGTACAACTAGGGGCCGCCCTGAATTTTCCGGATTACCAGCCGCAACTTTTGTAACGCCTAAAGCGTCCTTACCAGCGTGAGGAACCTTCAGCCGTTTGGCGGATTGCCAGAAACACTTCCGTAAAATTGCTGAACCTCTTGGCTCTGGTCGGTCTGGGGAGCTTTGCCTTGCCCTAGCTGAGTTTCAACCCCTTGAGGGGTTGCACCCCTCACTCAAATCTGCTAAACTTTGTGAAGCTAGGATAAAGCTGGCCCGATAAGCTTAGGAAGCTTCTGTGAAGTTTTCAGCATATTTACGGCTGATCCGTAATTAGACGGATTAGCCTTGAAGAAAGAAAGGCAACAGCCAGGCCGTAGGTTCGCCCTAGCTGTTTAAGAGTACTGCTAACCACTGACGTGGTGATCGCCCGGGGTAGTTATGACGAAGATTTGGAATTTCGAGAAAATGTACACACGCAAGGAGCTCTTGGACTACGTGACCTACCTCCAGGCTGACTTAGGGATTCTCAGCCCCAGCGACGGTCGAGCCCTAGTGGAAGCGGTCGAGAGCGGCGCGATCCCCCTCCGCGAAGCCTGCAACCTGCTCAACAACGCCATCTCAACGCACCAAGTGCAAGCTGGCTAGGATTGCTGGTTCTTGCCTGCTGGGATCAGGTTGTGGAAGTCGTCCACAATTCTGGCAGATTAAGAGTTTCAGCAACACTTCAGTATGTGCGGCTGCAAAGCTGGTTAGTTCCGGAGTCTGGCAAAAGTTCCCTACGGCTGGAGCGCTGTCAGGGTAGCCGCCCCCACTTTACTTCGCGTAGGGCGGCTCTCAGGCCAGCCTCTACTCCCCCGGCTCAGTTCAACTCGGCATTGAATTCATTGAAGGCGCGCCGCTTCAGCTCGGCTGATTCCGAGCGCGGTAGTAGGTCAAAGACTTGACGGAGCTGATCATCGATCTCTTCATAGGGGATCAGCCCGGCGCGATTGAACACGACCTCACCAGCTTGGTTGGTAATCACGACTTGGGGAACTGTGCCTCCGTAGTAGTGGCTCGGCTCCCTGGGGTCAGTATCAGCTTGGGGCAGCAGGCCATCGACGGCGACGGGAATAAAGCTGGCGGCGCGGCCATAGTCCCGCTGTAAGCTGGAGACCACGAGGGCAAACTGTTTGCAATCCCGGCTGTCGTCAATGTAATAGACCAGGATTGCCGGCCGTTGCTGGGCCACCGAGGCTGCGAGGGACTGCTTCGGGGGCACGAGGGAACCATTCCCGGCATAGACGACGAAGATATTACCGTCGTAGCGGTCATCCTCAAGACCGGCCCAGGCGGGGTTGAGGGACCAAGCCCACCAACTACTGAGGGCGATGGCCAGGCTGAGGCCAAGGGCCCAGAGCTGGCGTCTTAGGGAGCAGGAGAGGAGGCGATCGCCAAAAGGGAACCAAGTCATAATACGATGGGCTGTGAATTTAGTAAGCACGGAGGACCGTCACGGTGCGCTCAGGAGTACGAGCGTAATTTGGGGCGGCTGTAGGAGTCAGGGGTGATCTTTCAGAGCGATCCGGTCGAATTGATCCGGTCGAACCCTTAAATTAGGGTAATCTAATAGCAGCGTAAAGCAGCACCCCCAAGAATGGCGCGTGAATCGCTACGAGCACAGGAGTGAGTATGGCTGAATTGAACAAGCGTGAGATGCGGGAGCGCCTTGGCAACGTGGAGCAAATCCGCGAAATCCTGTTTGGCTCGCAGTTGCGTGGCTATGATCAGCGCCTCGACAAGATGGAAGCTGACTTTGCGGCATTGAAGCAGGAGATTCATGATCGCCTGGATAAGATTAAGGGCTCTCTGTCAGCGGAGGTGCAGGCGATCGCCGACTCCCTCGAGAAAAAACTGAAGTATCTCAGCTTAACGACCCACGACGAAACCACCAAGCTCTGGCAGAAGATCGATCAAAACACCCAGAAGCACTACAACACAATTGAGGCCCTGAACAAAAGCTTCAACGGTCGGGCTAACACCATGCGCGATGAATTGGCGCAAACCCGGGAGCAAGTGCAGGCTGAGGTACAACTGCTGAAGGTCAAGATTTTTGAGGAACTCGAGAAGTCCTTTGCCAGTCTCCGGGAAACGAAAGTATCGCGTGCTGACCTCGCTGAAGTGCTGTTTGACCTCTGCATCAAGGTGAAAGGAGCGGAGTTTGTGCCTGACCTGCGAGAAGCGATGGAAAGCCGGTTGCAGGCTGACTTTTTGCTGCCAGATCAGGCGACGAGTGACGAGGCAGAGGCTAATGAGCCTGCTTCTGGGCTCTAGGGCCCGCCACGGGCTCCTGCGAGCCGCCTGCGTGGGGGGCCTGGGAGTTTCAAGCGCCGAGCGTGATCGCCTACAATTTAGTCAGCGCGCAAGCTCAATTGCTTGCTAATGGGAACGCTCGGGTGGCAGCTATGCCTTTTTCGTCGCCAGATCCCGCGTCTCAGGATTACTCCTCTGAGATCCAGGGCCCGCTTTATGCTCGCGAGTCAAGCCCTCAAGATGACGATCAGCTTGAGGGCTTATTTAGTTTGCTGCACGACCTCGAGCTAGAAGTGTCACAGTTACCGGCGGCGGAGCCAGCAAGCCCACCGCCTCCTCCCCCAGCGACCAATGGGGCTGCTTCCACGTCCCCCCCGGCCGCTACCCGTCAAAATTTCGACCTCGAGCAGGATTTTTGGCAAGCACCGCGACCCTGGACCTTCGAGGGTCGCCGTTCTGAGCTTCCTTGGAAGCAGGAGGACGAGACTAACTCGCAGCCGGAAGCGACCCTGTTGCCGTTCTCGGCTCAGGCTGATGCTCTCTCACCGTTCGCCTCAGCCGCTGCGGCCCCCAACTTGCTCCCGGACGAGGACGAAGGCGAAGACGAGGGCGGCGATGAAGCGGCCCTCGAACAATTGCGTGATTTGCTCTCGGATCTGCTGATCGGCGAAGGGGGCCAGCAAGTGGGCGAATTGACCGCCCGGCTCCAGCAGCTCGAGCAGCAAATCCGTGATCCCCAAGGTCTCAGCGATTTGCTCCTGCCGCTGCTGGTGTCTCTGCTGGAGCGCAAGGTGCAGGACGCTCCGGAGGAGGTGATTCAGGCTCTGCTGCCGATTGTCGATCGGGCGATCGCCCGCAAGAGCCAAACTGATAAGACCGCCATGAGCCTCGCCTTAGCGGCGGCCTTGCCGGGGGCCCTCTCAAAGCAGATTGGCGATGCCCCTGAAGAGGTGATTCAGGCCCTCGCCCCCGTCATGGGCCGAGCCCTCCGCGAGCAGGTGCGCCTCGAACGGGACGCGATGGTGGATGCGCTCTATCCAGTCATTGGCAATACCGTCTCCAAATACATGGGGGAAGTGGTTCGTCAGATTAACCAGCGGGTGGAGGAAACTTTTAGCCTACGGGGCCTAGCCCGAAAGCTGCGGGCTCGCCTGCGAGGGGTCTCGGAGGCTGAGCTGATCCTCTCGGAGGCGATGCCGTTTTCGGTGCAGGCGATCTTTCTCATCCACAAGGCTTCGGGGCTGGTAATGGTCGAAGTGCAGCGCGATGACCAACCCGAGCTTGAGGCCGATATGTTGGCGGGAATGTTGACGGCAATTCGCAGCTTTGCCAGTGAATGTACGGTCAATCCGGAGAAAACCTCGGAACTCACGGAGGTTGACTACGATGATTTCAAAATTGTCATGGAAGTGGCGGGCTATTGTTACATCGCCGCTGTGACCCAAGGCGATCCTCCAGCGAGTTTTGCAAATCAGCTACGCCAGGCCTTGAGCGCGATTATTCTCAACTATGGCTACGGGGACTTGATCGCGGCCTTTGACGGCGACCCGGACTCGATCCCCTCAGCGGTTCACGAGTTGCTGGCCGACTTGCTCCACAGCCCTGAGGCGACGATTCAGCTTCGCCAACAAGGACAGGCTCAGACCGCCCTCGACCAACCGCGCTTGAGCCGGAGCGTTTTGGCGGCCTGGGGGGTCTTACTCAGCTTGCTAGCCTTGCCCTTTGTGATCTACGGTTGGCAACAGGCCCACCGCCAGCACCTGGCGAATCGAGTGAGTGAGGCGATCGCCGCTGATCCCCAGTTGGCCGTCTACCAGGTGAGGGCTGACGTGGTGGGCTCTGAGGTGCGTGTGCAAGGCAAGCTACCCAGTGAAATCCTGAGCCAGCACGCCTTGGCGATCGCTACCACGAGTGCCCCCGAAGACCACAACGTGGTTGATCAGATTCAGCGTGTTCATCCTCCCCCCGATCCGGCCTTGATTCAAACCCAAGTTGACCAGCAAACCCTGACTCTGAACCAGCTACCTGGGGTGCAAATCAGCAGCCGCTACGAAGTCGAGACGAATCGCGTTATTGTGGAAGGCAGTATTCAGCAGGGGCAAAACGCCCAGATTGCGACCCAGGCCTTTGAACAAATCCCTGGGGTCGCCTCTGTCATTTTAGCCCTCGCGACTGACCAACCTCCGATCCAGCGGCGCATTTACTTCGATACCAACTCGACTTTTATCGACCCCTACGATCTCGAAAGTAAACTGATGCCCATTCGGAATTTCTTACAGCAGTCTCCTGATGTTCAGTTGCGGATCACCGGCCACACGGACCGCAGTGGCAGTGAACAGCGAAATCGCCGGTTAGCTCCCCAGCGCGCGGAAGTGGTCAGGCAGGCTTTAGTGGCTAATGGGATTGATCCTGATCGCTTGCAAACGGATGGCTCGACTGACCCTCCACCCAATGTTTCCCTGGAGGACCCCCTCTGGCTCAGCCGCACCGTGCGTTTTGAACAAATTTCCCCCACAGGAGCCAACTAAACGACTATGGGGACTTTGGCAAAAAAATTGTGTATGGTGGGCGATTTTGGGGTTGGTAAAACAAGCCTCATCCGTCGCTTTGTGGAGCGCCAATTTAGTGATCGCTACCTCTCAACAGTCGGCGTGAAAATTTCTCGCAAGACGGTCACGGTAACAGATGAGCAGCAGGGCAACCAGGAATTGAAGCTCTTGATCTGGGATATTGAGGGTCAGACTAAATTTAAGGCGATCGCCCCCTCCTACCTCCAAGGGGCTAGTGGCATCCTCGTAGTCGGCGATGTTAGCCGCCAGGAGACAATTGAACACGTGACGGATCATGTGCAGAACTTTCTGGGGATCAACCAGCGAGGCTTTGTGGCGATCGCCCTCAACAAAGCCGATCTGATCAACCGCGAAGAATTAGCCCAATTGGCCAGCGGCCTTCAGGGGGTCAGCGAACAAGTGATTGGCATCTACCCAACATCCGCCAAGACCGGAGAAAATGTTGACTCCGTGTTTGACCACCTAGCTAAAACAATCTGGCTCGAACGTCACTAGTGGAGCGCAGCCCATGAGTGTCCTGCTGAACAAGCTCTTTATTCCCAGCTCAGTTGAATATCTCGTGCTAGATTCTGAGCTTGTTATTCTCGAGCTCTCAGACGGAATTCGCCGCTTTACGGATAGTCCGCTCGACCTCAAGATTGGTCAAGACGCACGGCTTGGGTTTCCCGAACTCGTGGGTGTTGAGGCTATCCTCCACGAGATTGTTCGTGACCAACGCGATCGGTTTGAGCTTCAGGGCATTGCCCGCTCAGAACAGGATGAAAGAACTATTTACCTGAACCTAACCTGCGAAAAACTGGGCAACCACCTAATTGTGCTGGCGGAAGATGTCACAGAAATGATGGTGTTGCGCCAATCGCTGATGCAACGAGCTAATGAAGCAGAGCTTCTCCTCAGTGCCCTCAGTGCCTCAGAAGACTACAACAAGAAAATCATTGGCTCCATGGGAGACGCCTTATTCGTCACCATTGCCTCTGGAACCATCAAAACTGTGAATCAAACCGCTCAGCAACTCTTTGGGTACGTAGAAGCTGAACTCATTGGCACGTCCATTGATGCGATTATTGCCGATCGGGACTTTCTCCAGCGAGCCCGACAGCAAACTCTACTCTCCGGCGAGTTTCTCAAAAACGTCGAGGTGCTCTGTCGCACGAAAGACGGTGAAGAACTGGTGGTTGAATTTTCCTGCTCTGTGATTCAAACAACCACCAAAGGCCTGCCTGCCTTCGTCTACATTGGCCGTGATATTACGGAGCGCAAGCGAGCTGAGAGCGAGACTCAACGCGCCTTGCAACAGCAAAAGGAATTGAACGAACTGAAATCACGCTTCATCTCCATGGCTTCCCATGAATTTCGCACACCGCTCACGAGCATCATCATGTCTGTCGAGCTGCTAGAGAGCTTTGGAGCCCAGTGGTCTGAAGAGAAGCGCTCCATTTACCTCCAGCGAATCCGCCAATGTTCTCTCAGCATGAAAGATTTGCTGGAAGATATCTTGACGATTGGCAAAGCGGAGGCTGGCAAGCTTGACTTTCGACCAGCACGCCTTGATCCGCAAGAATTTTGCCAGAATTTGGTGGAGGAATTGCAGCTCACAACCGGCCAAAACCACCACCTTCAATTCAGCCCCCAAGCATCTCTACCTCCCCAAGCGGCCCTAGACGAAAAGCTCCTGCGCCATATTTTCACCAACCTGCTCTCCAATGCCATTAAGTACTCGCCCCAGGGTGGGGCGGTGGATTTTCGCTTGGCGCGGGTGGGCGATCGCCTCCAGTTCACCGTCCGCGATCAGGGCATTGGCATTCCTCCCGAAGATCGCGATCACCTCTTTGATTCCTTCCATCGCGCCCGCAACGTGCGTGACATCGCCGGGACCGGTTTAGGGCTAGCCATTGTCAAGAAGGCCGTCGATCTCCACGGTGGCAGTATTGAGATTGAAAGTACCGTCGGTGAAGGCACTACTTTTTACGTCTACCTGCCCCTCACAGAGGCCGCTGCCTAAATGGACTATCTGGCCCTCTTCAGCCGCTACCCCCAAGCGGGACACACGAAAACCCGTTTGATTCCCGCCCTCGGCCCTGAAGGGGCCGCCCAGGTGCAGCGCCAGATGACCGAACACATTCTCACGCAGGCCCGCGCCCTCCAAGCGCAACAGCCCTGCACCCTCGAAGTACTCTTTACCGGCGGCAACACCGCTCAAATGCAGGCGTGGCTCGGTGCCGTGAGTCTACAACCCCAGAGCGAAGGGGACTTAGGCGCACGGCTTACCCACGCTTTTGCCCAGGCCTTTCAGCGCGGCTACACCCGCGCTGTCGCCATCGGCAGCGATTGCCCTGATCTGGATGCTCCCCGACTTCAGCAGGCCTTTGCTGCCCTGGCAACCCACGACGCCGTGATCGGCCCAGCCCTCGACGGCGGCTACTACCTCATTGGTCTCAGCCGGCCAATTCCAGAGTTATTCCAGCAGATCGACTGGGGCACGGAACGGGTCCTGCACCAGACCTTGGCCCAAGCCCAGACTTGGGGAGTGGCGATCGCCCAACTCCCCCCTCTAGGCGATGTTGATTGCCCGGAAGACCTGCCCCGCTGGTATCGACAGCAAGCAAGCCCCAAGCCATGACCTAGTTCCTCACCAGCAACGGAAACCCAAGACTTTCCCGTTGCTGGTAATACAACTGCGCCACCTGTCGCGCCATCCCCCGGATGCGCTGAATATAGCGTGTCCGCTCCGTCACCGAGATTGCGCCCCGCGCGTCCAACAAATTGAACGTATGGGAGCACTTCAGCACATAGTCATAGCTGGGTAGGGCCAACTGGCGCTCAATTAACTGCTGAGCCTCTCGCTCGTAGAGGCTGAAGAGCGTGAAGAGTAGTTCCGGGTCGGCTGCCTCGAAATTGTAAGTACACTGCTCGATTTCCCCTTGCAGGTGAACATCGCCGTAGGTCGTCATCTCATTCCACTGGATCTTGGCGATCGCATCCACCTCCTGCAAATACATCACCAGTCGCTCCAGCCCATAGGTAATCTCAATCGATACCGGCCGACAGTCCAAGCCCCCACACTGCTGGAAATACGTGAACTGTGTCACCTCCATCCCATCCAGCCACACCTCCCAGCCGACCCCCCAAGCTCCCACTGCTGCATCCTCCCAGTTATCCTCCACAAAGCGCACATCGTGATCCTCCGGGTGAATCCCCAAAGCCCGCAACGATTCCAGATAGGTTTCCTGAATATCCTCCGGAGACGGCTTGATCAGCACTTGGTACTGGTAATAGTGCTGGTAGCGATTGGGATTTTCGCCATAGCGGCCATCCGTCGGTCGCCGGCAAGGCTCGACATAGGCGACAGACCAAGGTTCCGGGCCAATCGCCCGCAGAAACGTGTGGGGATTTTTCGTCCCCGCGCCTTTTTCTAAATCATAGGGCTGGACAATCAGACAGCCGCGATCGCCCCAAAACTGATGTAGTTGTGCAATAACCGCTTGAAAGCTTACAGACACCTTTGCAGACTCGCTCCAGATTTCAACAAGGGACACCCCCGCCATTGTCTCAGATTCCCCCGGCCCTCGTCTCTGTTCCTCCCAGCAATTAGCTCCGGCCAAATTCCCCGCACCCATTGCTCTGAAAGGGATGTGGGCTTTTGATCACGCCAGTCCACAGAAAAAATCGAGAAACCGCTTGACAATCCCGAGAGAGGCGAGTAGATTGGTAAATGCGCTTGAAGCGGAAGCAGCGAGCGACTGAACCGAAAGAGTAAGAATAGTTTGAGAGAGCGGAAGAGCGTTAGCGAAGCAAGAAACGCGAGAGAAGAGAGCCGAACTTTTGAGAGAAAGCTAACAGCTTGAGAGAGCGATTAGGGAGTATCGATAGAGTTCACCATGGAGAGTTTGATCCTGGCTCAGGATGAACGCTGGCGGTCTGCTTAACACATGCAAGTCGAACGAGCTTTTCGGAGCTAGTGGCGGACGGGTGAGTAACGCGTGAGAATCCGCCTCCAGGTCGGGGACAACAGTTGGAAACGACTGCTAATCCCGGATGAGCCGAGAGGTAAAAGATTAATTGCCTGGAGAGGAGCTCGCGTCCGATTAGCTAGTTGGTGGGGTAAGAGCCTACCAAGGCAACGATCGGTAGCTGTTCTGAGAGGAAGATCAGCCACACTGGGACTGAGACACGGCCCAGACTCCTACGGGAGGCAGCAGTG
>CAYNIP010000034.1:0-53719 GCA_964397305.1 uncultured bacterium | reverse complement strand
GGCTAAAAACCACTGTACCAAGCCATGATCGCCAGCGTAGCTGGGAGCATCAAAATAGAGAGGCATCCCATTAGTACACCCCACTGCTCGACAATGATTCTGATGCATCACACAAAACCAACGATCACGCACCCAAAACCGGGTGCATCTCCGTTAGGCAAGTTTACCCTCATCCCCCGACTCCTTCTCCCAAGGAGGGCGAAGGGGAGTCTCCAAAGTGAGATGCACCCCCCAAAGCCTTTGCAATTCAAGCCTCCCCGGCTCAGATTGCCACCACTATCACCTTCTTCAGCAACCCCCTTCAGGTTGCCGACGACCACACCCGCGTCACAATCCACCTTCTCCAACTCCTGCAACCAATCCCCATCAGTGGTCGCCAAATTCACGACGCCAACATTGTTGCCACCAGGCTCGCCTCCGGTGTGACGACCTTGTTAACGCATAGCACGAGCAACTTCAATCGGTTTGCTCATCTGATTGCCGTGACCGCTGATCAGTTCGACACTCTGATTGTGCTAGACCTCCAGCCCTAAAACATCAGCCTCCACCTCGGTTGCCTCCACCTCATCGGCTCCCTGCGTGGCATCGCCATGATCCAAAATCAACTGCATCTCTGGGGCTTCACTGAAGTCAATACCGGCCGCCGCCCCCCAGCCCACCGGACGCCCTAGCGGATCTATCAGCGTCCTCATCCGCCGTTTCAGCACCCACTGCTAAGGGCGCAACCAGCCTCGTCCTCGGCCCCCGCAAAGCCGAAAGCGCTAGATTGGCAGTCCTCACCCCCAACTCCTTGACGGCTGAGGCTGGGGGCTCCCTGTCCAAAACTGGGGGAGCGATTCAGGGGGAGAGTTGCTACTCTGGGATGCTCTCGTTGCTAACTGGCCCAAACCTGGGCTCAGGCAATTTTCAGGCTCTGTCTTTAGGGTAAAGGCGTGGCGGCTCTGGCCTAGCCTGGCTGGCCGCCGTTAACATTCGTTAACATTTTGCTGGGGAAGCTTCCCTGGGACTCGCTCGACTGGATCAGGTGCGGCTGGTGGTTCTGGTGCTCTGAGCGTCGCTCCGACTCTGGGGGGCAGGCTAGGGCTGGGGCTAGGACTCCACCGCACAGGCTTGCCTGCGCTCACTTCTGTCCTTAATACTCCTGTGACTCATGCTTTTTTCCAGTGCGGCTTTGTCTCGCGCTCGCGATCGCTGGCGAGCGCCGCATCTTCAGGCTCGTCTCAAGCGCTTGGCCCTCGCCACCCTCGGCCTCGGCCTAGTCCTGGCCTGGGCCGGCGTCTCTGAGCACCCCACGGCTTGGCTCACAGCCTTGGTCGCCCCCCATCAGTACGACTGGGGTTTGCTGCTCGCGCTCTGGCTCGGAGCCCAGGGGGTGATGGGGCTCTCTCCTAGGCCGCAAGCTTGGTCGCGACCGTTGATCGTGGCTTTGCTGCTCAGTTTTGCGCTCCGCTACTTCCTCTGGCGGGGACTGACGACCCTGAATTGGGATGATCCGGCGAATGCATCCTTGAGCCTGACGCTGCTAGCTCTGGAATTGCTAGTGGCGGTTGACTTAGTATTTCAGTTGGTTTTGGCCCTGGGCGATCGCGATCGCAGCGCTGAAGCGGATCGCTGGCAGCAATTGGCGATCGCCAATTCCTACCAGCCCAGCGTCGATATTCTCATCCCCACCTACAGCGAGCCGGTCTGGATTCTCAAGCGCACCATAATCGGCTGCCAAGCGATCGATTATCCCCACAAGGAGGTCTATCTGCTGGATGATGGGAAACGCCCCGAAGTGGCAGCCCTGGCGGCCCAGTTGGGCTGCCACTACGTGACGCGCCCGGACAATCGCCACGCCAAGGCCGGGAACCTCAATCACGGGATTGCCCAAACCCACGGTGAAGTGATTGTCTGTTTTGATGCGGACTTTGTGCCGACGCGCAACTTTTTACAGCGCACTATCGGCTTTTTTCAAAATCCGAGATTGGGACTTCTGCAAACTAATCAAGGCTTTTACAACCTCGACTTGATTGCGACTAATCTGGGCATTGAGGCGGAAATGCCCCAAGAAACCGAGGTCTTTTCGCGTTACTACCAACGCTTGCGAGATGGTGCTCGCAGTGTCATTTGCTACGGAAGTTCTTTCCTGGTAAGGCGCAGTGCCTTGGCAGCTGTCGGTAACTTTTTTACGGGAACTGTCGGGGAGGATTACCTCACCAGTATTTGCCTCTCAGCTCGGGGCTATGAGCTAGCTTATCTGGATGAAAAGCTTAGTGCTGGTCTCGTCGCTGAGGATCTGACGGGTCACATTATTCAGCGTCAGCGCTGGGCAAAAGGGAGTTTTCAAGCCCTCTTTGTCGCGGCCAATCCGCTCACGATTCCGGGGCTTGATCTGCGGCAGCGCCTCACCCATTTCGACCAGTTTGTACAGTGGGCCGTGAACTTTTGTCGCCTCGGTTTTCTGTTTGTGCCCTTGGCCTATGCGGTGTTCGGCCTCGTGCCTATTCAAACTACGGCTCAAGCCTCGCTCTATTTTCTCCTGCCCTTCTATGGCCTGCAATTAACGGCCTTTTCTTGGCTCAATCGGCGATCGCGCTCTCTGCTGCTCTCGGATATTTATATGTTGGCGGAATGCCTGCCGATTACGATCAGCATCTTTGACACTCTACTGCACCCCTTTGCCAAGGGGTTTCGCGTCACCCCTAAGGGGATTACCCGTCAGCGCTTTGTGGTTCACTGGCAACTCACGGGACCCCTGCTCCTCGCTCTCGGGGTTTCGCTTCTGAGTTGCGGCCTGATCGGCTACCGCTTACTCACCCTGGCAACGCCAGACAGCGGGTGGTGGCTGGCGGGAGAGACGGTGCATAGTTTACAACTGGGCCTCGTTTGGGGGATCTATGGTTCTCTCTCGTTGCTCCTGGCGATCTTGGGCCTGATCGATAGCCCGAAGTGCGATCGCGCCCCCTGGTTTGACCTACACCGGCCAGTGGCCCTGACCATCGCCGGAGAAACCTACCGTGGCACGACCCAGGCCCTTTCAGAAGCCGGAGCCCGGATAGCGTTGCACCCACCTCAGCTCACCTTGCCGGTGGGGACGACCGTGCAAATGCAGATTCCGGCCGCGGGCCTGGAACTCTCGGCGCAGGTGTCGGCCTGGGAACGGGCCGCTGGCCAACTGCACCTCGCGTTTACAGACCTGAACTTGGCCCAAGAGCGGCGTTTGATCGAGCTGCTCTTTTGCCGCCCCGGCCAATGGACCTTTCAGGAGACGCCCCCGGAGTGGCGAGTGCTCTGGCTGCTGTTCCGGAGCTTAGTGCGGCCGCGCTGGCTGACGGGACGGGTGGCGATCGCCCCCACACCGGTCAACTCTTAAGCCCAACACCATGAACCAGCGCCACAACAACACCGGCCCCCAAGGCGGGTGGATGCAAAAAAGCACGGCTCTTCTGAAGGTTGAGCGATGGCTCCAGGAGCAGAGAGTCGCCCTCTATCGC
This sequence comes from uncultured bacterium, assembly GCA_964397305.1. Classification (GTDB taxonomy): domain Bacteria; phylum Cyanobacteriota; class Cyanobacteriia; order Cyanobacteriales; family Spirulinaceae; genus JAAUTY01. The sequence continues at coordinate 50,243 of CAYNIP010000034.1, read as the reverse complement.
TACGCGACGCTAGCGCGAACAGGGTTATGGGGCCCTCCTCCCCCGGCCCCTTCTCCCAAGTAGGGCGAAGGGGAGCTAAGGGTTACGAGGCCCTCCTCCCCCGGCCCCTTCTCCCAAGTAGGGCGAAGGGGAGTCTCCAAAGTGAGATACACTTCCGAAACTTTGTCGTGCCACTTTTTTATGACCACACTCCAGGCTCAACTCACTCAGGCTCAGCAGCAGGCTACCTCGTTGCTGCTCTACCAGCAGGTGCTTGCTTCTCCCGTAGGCCGAGCTTGGCTAGCGCTCCTCGAGGCCCTGCGGTTGGGGGAACCCTTGACCACCCTGGCGGCCTACGGGGCTTGGTTCCGGGCGATCGCCCCCAGCGGCCAACCTTGGCCCACGTACCTAGCTCACCAGATCCTCTGGGACGAGAATCCCTTCAGCCAAGCGGTGCAGCGCCGGGAGCTGGCCGACTTACCCCCGGCGTTACTCGCTGCTGCAGAGCACGATTTGCACCTCCTCCAGGCCCTGGCCGCCTGGGATGGTCCCGCCTTGGCTGCCTCGGTGCAGGCGATCGCCCCACTGCCCACTCCCGTGATCCCCTGGCAGGCTGCTGATGACTGGCCCGCCCCCTTTGCCGCGGGCGAGGCCTGGGCCGCCACCCTACCGAAGCTTGCCGCCCACTACCGCCAGCAGGGGAGTGGTCTGCTGGGCCGCTATCGGGCCCTGCGGTGGCAGGCTGGAGCTTTAGTGGGCATTCCCCATCCCGACCCGATGGCCTGGGAGGAATTGGTCGGCTACGAGGCCCAAAAAGCCGCTTTGTTGCAGAATACGGAGGCGTTACTCGCGGGGTTGCCGGCTCTGCACGTCCTGCTCTATGGCAGCCGTGGCTCTGGCAAGTCGTCGCTGGTGAAGGCGTTGTTACAGCGGCTGGGCGATCGCGGTCTGCGCCTCGTAGAAGTCCCGAAAGCGGAGTTGCAGCAGTTGCCGGCCATTGTCGAGACCCTCCGCGACCGGCCCCAGCACTTCATCCTGTTTGTGGATGACCTGTCGTTTGAAACCGATGATGAGACCTTCAAGGCTCTGAAGGGGGTACTGGAGGGCAGCCTCACCGCCCGGGCCCGCCATGTCGTTGTGTACGCCACCTCCAACCGTCGTCACTTGGTGCGGGAGTTTTTCGCCGACCGGCCGCGGCCCCAGGAGGCGGACGAGATCCACGCCTGGGACACGCTGCAAGAGACGCTCTCGTTTAGCGATCGCTTCGGCCTGACGCTGACCTTTGAGCCCGCTGATCAGGAGCGTTACTTAGCGATCGTGCATCACCTCGCGCTCCGCACGGGCCTAGCGCTCCCCCCTGAGGAGCTGGAGTTCCGGGCCCGCCAATGGGCGACTCGCCACAACGGCCGCTCCGGGCGCACGGCGCGGCAGTGTGTGGATGCCCTCCTGGTTGAGCAGGCTTTGGGGGCCGCTGAAGCGTGACGGAGGCCGGGGGGGAAGCTGGAGGGCGAGGGCTGGGCTGGCAGCCTCCTCCTGGGCCAGGGGTGCGATCGCCGCGAATCCCGAAGGACGGTCGCAGCGGTCTCCAGCAGCAGCCTGGAACCACAAACGCACCCGAGCGTTACCCCTCAGGGCTCACTCCTCAGCGGGCTGCGGATTCAGCAGCACCACGCGGCGCTGGCTCGGAGCGGTCATGCCGCTTTGCTCGTGGATCACGCTGCTAGCTTGGCTGGGGTCAAAACTGCGGCTAAAGCTATCTCGCAATTGAGCAACCCGTTTCTCTGTCTGCCGCACTTCGGTTCGCACCTCATGCAGGCGTTCCTGCTGGGTCCAGTGGTAGGGGAGGAGGTTGGTCAGGGCGACGACTGCTGCCGCCGACAGCACGCCATTGACGGCGAGCTTCAGCAGGATCTCCACCGCCAACAGGCCGTGAGCCCGACGCCGAGGAGCCCGGCGCGGCAGGGCCACAACCCGCCGGCTGGGGGCGGGAGCCGTCGGGGACATCACAGGTTTTCGTAGGGCGCTCATGGGGTTCAACCTCGCTCACTCGTCACATTGCATCTCACATTTGCTAGGCCAATCATACCCAAATCTGAGCGGGGGAGCGAGTTTTGCCCGACCGAGGGCCCAGCGCTGGGCCAAAAAAACGCGGGGGCGCGATCGCTCTCGTCCCCGCAGGTCTTGAATTGCGCCGTTTACTTGTACAGCTCCGTCGAGAGGCGGAACGCCAAAATACCGGGCAGGATCGCGATGGCGAGAGCAACTAGCACTTGAGTATCTGACAACATGGTATTGAAATCTCCTGCAATAACACCAGATTCTTTCCCAACACTGTGCGCTATGGGCGGGCCCGCGGGCCCCTCGCTGTTACAAAAATTCAGATTTTTGCCGCTACGATTCTTCGATCGTATGCAATTTGATAAAGTTCGTGCCCTGGGTGGCCTGCACGGGGCTCCCGCCGAGCACGAGAATGCGATCGCCCGCGCTCACGAGGCCGCGCTGGCGCAGGACGGCCTCAATCTTGTAGACCAGAATTTCCACTGAATTCACCGAGCCCTTCAGGTGGAGCGGCGTGACGCCCCAGAGCAAGTTAAGCGAGTGATAGACCTGTTCATCGGGGGTGAAGGCGATGATCGGGGTTTTCAACCGCTCGGCCGCGGCGAGGCGAGCTGAATAGCCCGTGGTCGTAAAGGCCGTGATCCAGCGCAGGGGCAGCACCTTGTCGATCGTGTTCAGCGCTTCGCTGAGGGCATGGGTTTCGGTGCATTCCGAGGGAGGCAGGTTGGTAAAGTCCAGGAACGGCTCCACCTCCGTGGCGATCCGCGCCAGCATTTCCACAGCCTGCACCGGGTACTGGCCCACGGCCGACTCCCCGGAGAGCATCACCGCATCCGTGCCATCGATGATGGCATTGGCCACGTCGCTGGCTTCCGCCCGAGTCGGGTTGGCATTTTCGATCATGCTCTCCAGCATTTGGGTCGCTGTGATCACAGGGATGCCACGCTGATTGCAGGCGCGAATGATGCGCTTCTGCAACATCGGTACTTTCTCCGGGTGCATCTCCACCCCCAGATCACCCCGAGCCACCATCAGGCCGTCGCATTCGGCCACAATAGCATCTAGGTGCTCGATGGCCTGGGGTTTCTCGATCTTCGCAATCACCGGGGTTGCGGCCCCTTTCGCCGCCAGCAACCGCTTCAGCTCGCGGATGTCCTCGGCCTCGCGGACAAAACTCAGGGCGATCCAGTCCATCCCCTGCCCGAGGCCGAACTCTAGGTCTTGGCGATCCTTTTCGGTCATGGAGGGCAGACTCAGGTTCAGGGCCGGAAAGTTGACGCCTTTACGGCTCTTGAGGAGGCCGCTCCGCTCGGCTTCACAGGTGACGGTGGGGGCGTCGATCCCGGTGATGCGTAGCTCCAGCCGACCATCATCGAGCAGAATCTGGGTTCCCGGAGTGGCTTCCTCGGCGACATGGGGGTAGTCGATGGGGATGGCGCTGGGGTGGCCGTTGTAGATTTCGAGGGGCACGATCAGGTACTGTTCACCCCGCTTGAGTTGCATCTGGCCGTCGGGCAGTTGGCCGACGCGCACCTTAGGTCCTTGGAGGTCTTGCAGTAGCGCGAGGGGAACATCTAACTCGGCTGCGACTTCACGCAGCACTTGAACCGTGCGGGCGTGGTCTTCGTAGCTACCGTGGGAGAAGTTGAGGCGGGCAACGGACATACCGGCGAGGATCATCTGCCGCACAACTTCGGGGGAGCTGCTGGCGGGGCCGATCGTCGCGACAATCTTGGTGCGATGGGAGGGGGATAGCATGGCATTGGCTCAACACGGGCGGTTGTTGACAATCAGGCCGTTAGGCTCTGCCTCGTATTCAACCGGCCGAATCGGCTGCCTGCCAAGGCCTGAAGGATGTTTTAAGCATTGCACCCTGATGGAAAGAGCCTACTCCAGTCCCTCGAGCTGCTCCAGCAACCAGGAATCGACGGGCGTGCCATCCTTACGAGTCAGCCGGACGGTGGCATCAATGATGCGTCCGGAACCGGGGGGAGCTGGCTGCTGGCAAATTTCGATGTGGTAGTCTTCGGGATCATAGCGGCGATCGCGCAGCCAGTCCTGCACGATGAGGGGACAAAAGAACGCTTGGCCCTGCTCGAGGGCCCGGCTGATTTGCAGGTGCAGACTGTAGGGACTGAAGCGGGCCATCGGGAAGCCTCCGGGCAGCGATTAAGGGGTGGACGGTTGAATGGACTCGGCGGGGCGATTGACCAAGTCTTGGCGGAGACGGGCTTGCAGGGCGGCGATCACCTCGGGGGCCGGAGCTGGCTGGCCGACCACGGCGGCAAAGGTCGCGGCCTTGGCCTCGTCCTCAAAGTAATCGGGGTCGCTGGCCAGGGCGGCGTAGGCATAGCCCTCCACACAACGCTGCTCCAGCACGGTCACATCCTCGGAGACCAGCCGCGCGATCGGCTCCTTGCGGGAGCTGATGATCAGGCCGTCGGCCCCGAGGAAGCACTCCCGCCGCACGAGCACGTTGAGAATGTCCTGCAACTTGGTCTTCGACACCAGATTATGGCTGCGATTGGCCAGGAGGAACTTGATTTCAATCAAAGTTTTGGGCTCCTCGAGCTGGCTGAAAAGTTCCGTAAGCTGCTGCAAGATGTGGTGGCGGTATTGGGGCAGAGGCCGCATCTCCAAGCGGCTCAGGAGGGCCCGCAGTTGCGCCTGGGCCGCGGTGAGGGAGGGCGGGGTACTGGTTGGCAAGCTGGGAGTCGTCAGGGCAAGGTGCTGGGCAATTTTGCTCAGGAAGGTTTCCTGGTTGACGACGGTGAGGTTGTAGAGCTGGCTCAGGTCCACGGCGATCGCCGTCGGCAGATCAAGCACCAAGAGCACCGCCCGCTCCGGTTCCAGGTCCAGGATTTTACGCAGCTCAGCGTACTTCGTGATGTAGGCCTGGTAATCTCCCGTTTTGCACTCCACCCACAGCGGTTGCCTGTCGGCCAGCCAAAAGAGGAGATCGAACTCAAAATCATCGCCCTTGGGCAGGATCACCTTCGGGTTCACGATGCACTGACAAGCCACCTGATTGGCGGTCAAAAGGCTGACGATTTTGAGCAGAGCATAGCGCTCAAACCAGCCACCAGAGAAGAAATTGATCGCCTGACCGGCGCTGGGGGGTGTGGCATAGATCGTCTTGGTCTTGCGGTCATAGCGGTAGCTGGCGAGGAGAGCATAGGCGCTGAGGCGATGACCCAGGTGGGTGGTGTCGGCGATGTCTTGCGGGCTGCGTTGAGCGAGATTGACCTGGAAGCTGTGCCCGCTGGAGAGGTGGCGCTTGATTTGCTCGTAGAAATGGACAACGCGGTCATACTTGTCTCCCAGGAGCAAGGCCAGGTCGGTTAACACATGGTCCCCGGGCTCCGGCTGGTAGTAGGACTTCACCTGAATCTGGCGTTGGTGGAGCCAGGCGATCGCCGCCTCCGGGGCCTCCAGGACCCCAGACAGCAAGGCGGCGGGCGACTCGGCCAGCGGGGGGACCTCGGAGCTATCGGGCAGCCAGGCCGGGGCTTCAGGGTCTGAAAAGGCACCATTCTGGTGAGCGGCAGCCGTAGCCAAGAACGCGGCTTCCAGCCGTTGGAGTTGGACTGCGAGTTGGCGATCGCGACGCTCCACAATCCCCCGCACCCGCAGAATCGTCACCCCCGCCGTTGCCCCCGCACTCAGACCCAAGAGCAACGAAGCGCGACGCCCCTCGGGCAACAGCCCCAGGGCCAACACCCCTACCCCCACAGCAAGACCGCCAGCCCAGAAGCCATCTATCCAGCGCTGCCGCATTGCTTCGTCTCCCTCGCTTCTTCCTGCGTCTCATCCAGCGAGGTTTCCCGCCGTTGCGGGCCCCGCCAGCCACGAACGTCCACTCACCGGACTATTACGGTCTACCGTTCATTTGAAATTCCGTCTAGCCTACCAAACAGACCCACTGCTTGCGTAGCCCGCCGCCACCCCCAAGCGCTAATCCTCATCCAGCGTCTTATCCCGTACCCCCCGCACAATCCGCGACAGCTCCGACTTCTCATCCACCACAATGCGCGTCGGCGAGCCGCTGATGATGCGTTCATAGTTGCGGAACGAGTCGCGAATCTCCGGCCCTTCCGAATTGATCGCATACTCCCGGATGCCCTTGTCGTGCCAAGAGCCCCGCATTTTGAAAACGTTGATAGCCCGCGACATTTCACCGCGAATTTCAACGTACTGCAACATGATGATCGTGTCAGTAATCGTGGAAATGTGAGACTCCGTGATCGAGTTTGAGCCCATGAACTGATCGGTGGTGTTGGTAAAAAAGCCCGTGATTTCCTCCTGCTTCGCATAGCCCGTGACCCCAATCACAAATTGCCGGAAGGCATTATTCGTCACCCCCCGAGCCAGGGCGGAAAGGGAGTCAATGGCAATCCGGGCTGGCTTGAACTCCTCAATTTCAGATTTGATGATTTGCAAGTGGTCTTCCAGGCCAGCGGATTCAGGGTAGGAGCAGAGCAGCTTCAGCAGCCCCCGCCGCTCCATCTCCTCAAAGCTCACGCCCCAAGAGTTAGCATTGCGCGAGAGCTGGGCCCGGGACTCCTCATAGGCAAAGATAATCGCCCGTTCGCCCTGGTGGCAGCCCTCCTGAATAAACTTGCTCACCAGCAGGGTTTTCCCGGTCCCCGTCGCCCCCGTGGCGAGGATGATGGAGTCTTTGAAGAAGCCGCCACCGCACATCTCATCGAGAGTCTTGACCCCCGAGGAGATGCGAACATTGGAAGAGCGCTGGGTCAAGCGCATAGCCCCCAGCGGGAAGATGTTAATTCCATCATCCGTAATCGTGAAGGGGTATTCCCCCTTCATGTGCGTTGTGCCACGCAGTTTCAGAATCTCAATGGTACGCCGCCGCCGTTCACCGTCGAGCACATTGCGGAGAATGATCACATTATCCGAGACAAATTCTTCCACACCAAAGCGGGCAACTTGGCCATATTCCTCCACGCGCTCGGTGGTCATGATCGAGGTGACGCCGATCTGCTTGAGGCGAGCGACGAGGCGAAAAATCTCCCGGCGCACCACGGAAGCTCCTTCGTACTGCTGAAAGACGGCGGTGACGGAATCGATCGAAACCCGCTTTGCCTTGTACTTGCGAATCGCGTATTGAATGCGCTCGATCAAGGCTGAGAGGTCAAAATTTCCCACAACTTCCTGACCTTCAGGATCGGGGGAGGCATCCAGGATGAAGAGCTTGCCTTGATCGATCAGGCCTTGGAGATCCCAGCCAAAACTGCGGGCGTTGGTGATGATGTCGGTGGGGGCCTCCTCAAAGGTGACGAAGACGCCGGGATCACCGAGATCCTGGATACCATTGTGAAGGAACTGCATAGCCAGCAGGGTTTTTCCCGTGCCGGAGGTGCCGCTCACCAGCGTCGTGCGGCCGATCGGCATCCCGCCGTGAGTAATTTCATCGAACCCTTCGATCATGGTCCGGAGCTTCCGGACACCCAAAGGGGGCGTTGAGGGGTTGCTAGGGTCGTTAGGAATAGATTGACTCATCAGATTTAGGTTCAGGGGCCAGTCTTGGCGCTCCAGTAGTTGGGGCGAGGTTCAGGGGCCTGGGCCCTGCTCCCCCCCAGGCAACCAGTACGCAGAGCGGAGCACTAGTGAAGCGTACAACGATTGACGCAAATGAGGATTATAGCGGCTTGAGCGAACGTTAGGGGTACATCTCAGGGAGGCAGGGTGGACAAAATTTTGCGCGGGATGCTGGGACTCCTTAGCTCAGCCCTCACCCCAACCCCTCTCCCAAGATTGGGAGAGGGGCTTCTAGGTCTCCTTCTCCCCGGTAGGGCAAAGGGGAGTCTCCCAAGGGAGAGACCCCTGAACGTTAGTGGTCTTGGATTTCTTCATAGAGCAAGTCAAGGCCGATGAGGACCTTCTCGCGATCGGAAAGATCGCCGATGATTTTCCGCACCGGAGGCGGTAGTACTTTGGCGAGGGTAGGCGTCGCCAAAATCTTATCTTCTTCGGCGAGTTGGGGGTTTTTCAGCACATCAATCACCTTGAGAGCGTAGACGCCCTGAAATTCTTGCTCCAGGATATTTTTCAGGGTTTTGAGGGCCCGGGCTGAGTTGGGAGTATTCCCAGCGACATAGAGCTTGAGGACGTAGGTTTTTTTCGGCACACTCATGGGTGATTTCTACAGATCAGGGGGGATTGGGTGATCGCCCGAGGGCGATCTCAGGGGCACGACTCTACTCGTCTCGGATAAAGACTTCGTAGGGAAGCTCTTCGCGGGGGATGGAGCGGCGGTACATTTCACAGAGATGGGCGATGATGTCAATTAAGGCTAAGCGGTAGTCGATCAGGATTTCATCACTGCGACCTTCTAATTTAAGCTGTTGTGCAAACTCATCCATCAGCTCCATGTGAATTTCTAGCACCTGGGAGACTGATAAGTCAGCAAAGAACACCTGGTTCACGAGGCGATCAATGACTTGGTTCAAGGGATAGTCATCGGTGAAGTAGTTGAGGATAATCTCGCGGTATATGTCCCGCAGAACGGTCAGGAGCTTGGTCTTTTCGGGGGGGGTGAGGTGGCGGAAGAAATCCTGGGGATTGCGCTTGTAATAGACGCCAAGGTAGCCGAGGCGTTCTTTGAGTTTATCGGCGAGGCGGCGCTGTTGGCTGCGGAGTTGGGAGTCTGGGGGGGCCGTGTCGAGGGCGGCGGTCGCTGGAGCAGCTTCCGGTGGGGACAGTTTGAGGAAACGGGCGATCGCCCGCTCAATGGCTTCCGTCACATCTTCGAGCTGCGTCGCCAACAACCAGACCTCCCCTGTATGGTAAAGATAGCGGGCTGTCGGCTTGCCTGGCGTGAGTCCAGTCACCATACCAGCGGGGTCAGCCTCCGGGGCTGGGCGACCGTCATGGGTGGCGGCAGCAGGTTCGATGATGACGATTGGCAAGAGAGCGCCCTGGCTGTAGAGATGGTTGAGCATACGGAGCGAGGAGCGCACATTTTGCAGGATCAGGCAGTCGATCGTGTCGCGGTGCTGCTCCACATGGGACAAGAAGGCCTCAGCCGCGTCAAATAGGTAATACTGGTAGCGGGGGCTCAGACGTGCTTGGAGCGCATCGGCCAACGGGGGCTCCGCAAAGACACAGAGGGAGAGTTGGGCTGGCACGTCAGAATCGGGAGGACTCACTGGAAACCTGGTAGCCGACTGTCAACAGGGTTGTCAAGCACACCCTTCCCAGTTTCGAGTCGCTAGACGTGGGCTGCCGGTGTGGCTAGCTTATCAAAACTTAGCATTGATTCCTAAGGAATGCGAACACGAGTTAATTAATTGTAAGTTTCCGGCCGCAGCCTGGGGACAACCAGGAATAATTAGGCTATAGACCGAAGCATCACGAGCCTAGTCCTTACCTGTGCTTCCCGGGTTGGAGCGCTGTCCCAACCGTTGCCAATCGCGCGGGTCGGGGGTCGCAGGCTGATCTGAATCACAGATCCTGGGTAGGATAGCGCTCTCGCCACCATTGCTTGGAAGGTTCGCGATGTCTGCTTTGTCCCTTACTCTCGCTCACTTTACCCGAACGTGTCCCCTCTGTACTCCTAGCGCGACTCCCGCTCAGGTGCTCGAGCTGCTGGGACGGGGTCCGAGTGACGTGGCGATCGCCGTCACGGAGGGCCCCAGGCCCGTCGGCCTGGTCCGCCGCCAACGACTTCAGGCCATGACTTGGGGCAGCGCCGCGAGTAGCCCGAGGGCGGCCGCCGCCTCCCTCAGCGAGGCCAGGACGGCTGATGCGGTGACAGCCTTGGATTTCATCGAACCCCTGGCGATTTTGCCCGCGCATCTCCCGTTAGCGGACTTGGGCCAGCATCTTCAGACGGGGGAACTGACCCTGGAGAGTGCCTGTGCCGTGGTCGATGCGGAAGGCAGCGTGTTGGGGCTCCTGGATTGGGGGCAAGTCCTGCAAGCGCTGCTGGTCGGGGTCCCGGCGGCCAGCGCGGGTCCGCCCCCGACCCCGATTCAAGAATTGGCAGCCCTGCGGCTCTTGCTCAACCAGTTGCCCTTACCTATCGCCTTGCAGACGCTCGCCGGGGAAACCCTCTGGCCGAATCACGCTTGGCAAGAGCAGTTGACGGAACTGCCCGTCAGCGGACCTGGCGCTTCCCCCCAGAGTTGGTGTAATTGCGAAGAACTCACAGCGATGACTCCCGATCGCCCGGAACTCGCTGAGCCGAGTCGGTCCGCGAGCCAACTCCCCGACCGAGTTTGGCAGTTTGCCCAATTGCCCCTGACGCTGCGGACGGAGCGCCCTGTACCTCAGCCAGAAGCCTTGTTACTAGTCCTCGCCACTGATGTCACGGAGCAGCGCCAGCTCTGCAAAGAACTGTCGGCGAAAAATGCGGATCTGGTTCAACTCAATCGCCTCAAGGATGAGTTTCTCGCCTGTATTAGCCATGAACTCAAAACCCCCCTCACGGCGGTGATGGGCCTCTCCAGTCTGCTCAAGGATCGCAAGCTGGGGGATCTCAACCACCGTCAGCAGCGCTACGCACAACTGATCTACCAGAGTGGTCGGCAGTTGATGAATGTGGTCAACGATATTCTCGATTTGACCCGCCTGGAAACGGGGCAAATGCGCCTCAACCTGGAAACGGTCAATGTGCGGGGGGTGTGTGAGCGCGTTTACCAGCAGGCGCAACTGAAAATTTCGGGGCGGGACTCCACGACGCCCGGGGACCTGCCGGCAATTCGGTTTAGTCTGGAAATTGAGGCTGGTTTAGAAACGATTGTGGCGGATGAGCTGCGCTTGCGGCAGATGTTGGTTCACTTACTAGAAAATGCCCTCAAGTTTACGCCACCGGGGGGAGAAGTGGGGATGCGGGTCAGCCGCTGGCAGGGCTGGATTGATTTCACGGTGTGGGATACGGGGATCGGGATTCCGGAGTCAGCTCAGCACTTGATTTTTCAGAAGTTCCAGCAACTGGAAAGCCCCCTCACGCGCCAGTATGAGGGCACGGGGCTGGGCCTGGTCCTCACCCAGCGCCTAGCCCGGGCCCACGGTGGGGACATCTCGTTTATTTCCAAGGTGGGAGAAGGCAGCCAGTTCACCCTGCTGTTGCCCCCGGCGCCCCCCGAGCGGGAACGGCTCCAGTTCACCAGCGAGCCCCTGAATCAGTTGGTGCTGATCGTGGAGGCTGTGCCGCCTTATATTGAGCGCCTGACGCGGCAATTGCACAAGCTGGGCTACCGGGTGGCGATCGCCCGCTCCGGCACGGAAGCCCTGGAAAAGGCCCGCCAAGTCCAGCCTCGGGTGATCTTGCTCAATCCGCTCCTCCCCCAACTCTCGGGCTGGGATGTGCTCACCCTGCTCAAGGCCGATCCCCGCACGCAGAATATCCCGATCGTGGTCACGGCGACCCGGGCCGAGCGCCAGCAGGCCCTCCGCAATGGGGCGACTGGCTTCCTCAGTCTGCCCGTCAAGGCGGAGGAGTTGCAAGCCAGTCTGGGCAAGCTGCGGGAGCACGCCCCCCGTCGCCGGGATCTCACGTTGCTGCAATTGGCCCCCAATACCCAAACCCCTGATCATCACAGCTCGATCTTTGTGGCGGAGCTGGGCCGCGCCCTGAATGCCAAGGCGGCCGGCCTCAACTGTCGCATCCTGGAGGCCGGGGATCTGGAACAGGCGAGCATCTTGGCCCGGGTCTGGCGGCCGGATGTGCTGCTGCTGGATGGCGGCCGGCTGAGTGATCCCGCTGCCTACCTGGAGGCCGTTGTGCAACACAGCAGCCTGGTTTCCTTGCCCCTGGTGACGCTCGATGCCCCAACGACGGCGGCGGCTAACCAGTTTTCGCAACTGGCGGTGTATCCCTGCTTAGTCCCCATTGATGAAGTGGGGGTGGAGGCCTTGCTCCAGGCGATCCAAGTGGCGGCTGGCCTGGCGGTGCAACACAATATTCTGCTAGTGAGCAGTACGCTGGAGTCGGCAACCGATGCGCCCCCGGCTCCCGGTCGCGCCGATGAGCTACTCCAGGCCTTGGTGCAGTATTTGCAGACGGCGGGCCTGCGGAGTCTGTTGGCCACCTCTTGGTCGGAGGTCTATCACCAGATCCAGCAGCACAATGTCGATTTGCTGGTGGTGGATTTGGGTAAGCAACGGCCCAGCGGGGAGTGGCTGGCCAGCCTCCAGCAACTGCAAGGGCTGGAGTTTCGACCGCCGATCTTGGTCCTCGTCCACCCGCAGGCGGCTCCTGAGGCGGAGCCGGAGATTGCCCGCGCTGTAACCGCGATCGCCAACCGCATTATTCATTGTCCCCCCCGGTCCATGGCCGAGCTGTTGACCGAGATGAACCAACTGCTGGAGCAGGCGGGCGATCGCTCCCAGTTGGCGCCCTATGGGCCACAATAGGGAGATTAGGCGATCTGCTGTACTACGGCCGCAGAGGCCAGAGGAGCGGTCATGCTGTTGTCGTTGCGTATCCAAGATTTTGCTCTCGTCGATCAGTTGGAGCTCGAGCTCGGGTCGGGCCTCAATGTCCTGACGGGGGAAACGGGCGCGGGCAAATCGATCATTCTCGACGCCATCGATGCCGTGTTGGGAGGCAAGGCCAATAGCCGTAGCATCCGCACGGGCTGCAAGCGAGCCGTCATTGAGGCGACTTTCGCCATCACAGCCGCGATCAGTGACTGGCTGCGGCGGGAGGAAATTGACCTGCTCGAGGAAGGCAATGTGATTTGCAGTCGGGAGATTATCAGCTCGGGCCAAAGCCTGCGATCGCGGCTCCGCGTCAATGGCGTGCTCGTCAACCGCAAGCAAATCGGGCAACTGCGTCAGTATTTGGTCGAAATTGCCGCTCAGGGACAAACGGTGGAGCTGGCCCGCGCCAGTCGCCAGCGGGAGCTTCTGGATGCCTACGGGGGGGCTGGCCTCGAGGCGGCTCGCGCGCGCGTCGCCGCCGCCTACAAGGCCTGGAAAGCCGCTGAGCAGACTCTGGAAAAACGCCGCCAGTCGGAGCAAGCACGCTGGCAACGGCTCGATTGGTTGCAATTTCAACTCCAAGAGCTGGACAGCGCCCAACTGGGAGAGCCGGACGAATTAACCCAGGTTGAACAGGAGCAGGAACGACTCGCTCATGTGGTCGAGCTGCAAAACCATAGCTTTCAGGTCTATCAGGCTCTGTACCAAAATGAAAGTGGTAGCGGGCCGGCGGCGGCGGACCTCCTGGCCGAGGCAGTGGGCTTGCTCACCGATATGGTGCGCTATGATCCGGCCCTGCAAGGGGTGCTGGAGATGGTGCAGGCGGCGATCGCCAACGTCAACGAAGCTGGCCAACGCATCCAGCGCTACGGCGATAACCTCGAATCCGACCCCGAGGGCCTGGCGGCGGCGGAAGAGCGGGTCCGGGTGCTCAAGCAGGTCTGCCGCAAGTATGGGCCAGAGCTGTCTGATGTGATCGCCCACTACCAGAGCCTGCAAGCGGAATTAGCGGACCTCACCGACAGCGAGCAGTCCCTCGACGCCCTGGAACAGGCCTACGAAGAGCACCAAGCCGACCTCCTCGCCGCCTGCCGCGACCTGACCCAACAGCGCCGCCAGGCCGCCACCCAGCTCGAAGGCCAGTTGGTCAAGGCCCTGAAGCCCCTGGCCATGGCCAAAGTCCGCTTTGAGTGCCGCCTCGAGGCTAGCACCCCGACGGTTGCCGGGGCTGATCGGGTCATCTTCTACTTCAGCCCCAACCCCGGGGAGCCGGTGCAACCCCTAGTAGAAACGGCCTCGGGCGGTGAAATGAGCCGCTTCCTCCTAGCGCTTAAAACCTGTTTTTCCCAGGCCGACCCGAGGGGCTCGCTCCAAACCCTGATCTTCGACGAAATCGATACCGGCGTCTCGGGCAAGGTGGCCCAGGCGATCGCCAGTCAACTGCACCAGCTCAGTGGCCGTCACCAAGTCCTCTGCGTCACCCACCAACCCCTCGTGGCCGCGATGGCCGATAGCCACTTCCGGGTGGATAAGCAGGCCATTGCCTCCTCCCAGGCTGGCGAGGGCGATACCCGCACCGTCGTCCGCATCAGCCGCTTGACCGCCCCTGCCACCCGCACGGCTGAACTGGCTCAGCTAGCCGGCGGCCACTCGGCCGAGGATGCGCGCACCTTTGCCGAATCCCTCCTGGCCCAGGCGGCGGCCCAGCGGCAAGCGATCGCCCCCTCCCAGCCTGCCAGGTCAAGTTAGCCCGGGGAGCAGGCGGCCGGGGTCAGGAACCGGCGGGCCTGCTCCCTCCCCTGCCCCCAAAATTGGGAGCGGGGTTGGGCCGGGTCGATGTCGGGGACTCTATTCGTAGAGCCAAGGCTGGGCGCTCGGCGACCAGTTGACCAGTTCTGCTTCGGGGAACCAGAGGGCAATCTCCCGCTGGGCCGTCTCGACCGCATCGGAGCCGTGGATCAAGTTGCGGCCGACGGTGACACCGAAATCACCGCGAATCGTACCGGGGGCGGCACTGAGGGGGTTGGTGGCCCCGATCAGGGTCCGGGCTCCGGCCACCACCCCTTCCCCTTCCCAGACCATTGCCACGACGGGGCTAGAGGTGATAAAGGCCACTAGGCCGGGAAAGAAGGGTCGCTCGCGGTGAACATCGTAGTGCTGCTCAGCGAGTTCCTTCGAGACCTGCATGAACTTGAGCCCGACAAGGGTAAAGCCTTTGGTTTCAAAGCGCTTGATGATATCGCCGACGAGGCCGCGCTGTACGCCGTCCGGCTTGATCATGATAAACGACCGTTCCAAAATGAGCCTCCTGCATCTGGGTAAAGGAATACCATCAGCCAGCGTACCCCAAAGCAGGGCCGGGGCCTCGGCTTCACAATTGCTGGAAGAGCACCATCGCCAGGATGCTGAGACCAAAGAGGGTGCGATACCAGACAAAGACCCAGGTGCTCTGGGTTTGCAGGAAGCGGATCAGCCAGGCGATAGATAGGTAGGAAAAAATCGTGGCGGAGACCGTGCCGATGATCAGGGGCAGGATCTCCGCCGTGCCGAGGTCGGAGGCGTCGATCACGTCGGTCTTGAGCTGCACCAGGCCGGCTAGGGTAATGGCGGGGATGCCGAGGAGGAAGGAAAAGCGGGCGGCAGTGGCCCGCTCGAGGTTCATGAATAGGAGTCCGGCGGTGATCGTGGCTCCGGAGCGAGAGACGCCGGGAACCAGGGCCAGGCATTGAGCGACTCCCATGAGCACGCCATCACGGGCATTGAGGTGCTCGAAGTCACGCTGGCGGTGGCCCAACCGTTCTGCTAGGCCTAGGAGTAGGCCCATGACAATCGAGGCTAGGGCGATCGCGGTCAGGCTGCGAATCGGGGCGTTGTCCAAGTCGGGCACGAGGGCCTTCAGCAGCAGGCCGCTGACGGCGATCGGGAGCGTCCCCAGGGCAATGCCCAGGGCAATGCGAAACTCCTCGGCCTGCCAATCGCGCTGGGCGATCGCCGCCCAAGACCCCCGGGCTAGATGCCAAAGGTCTCCCCAGAAATACCAGACCACCGCCACGATGCTGCCGAGCTGGATCACGGCGCTGAAGGTGACGCCGGGATCACCCCAGCCTAAGGCGACGGGGACCACCTTGAGGTGGGCGGTGCTGCTAATGGGGATGAACTCTGTCAATCCTTGCACCAGGCCGATCACAGCCGCTTGGAACCAGGTCATCTCGGCCGGGGTGAGGGTGGGGGGAGGCGGTGTCGCGGCCTCGGCCCGCAGCGCCCCTAGGGCGATCGCCAAGCTAATTCCCAGGCCCAGTTCGCTGACAAGGACTAGCAGGCGGTGCGGCAATCTCGACATAAGGATTTGGGAGCGGGGAGAAATGGAGCAGATGCTACCCTAGCAAGTCTCGGAAGGACATCGCAAGGGCTCCCGCCCCGGGCCAGTCCCGGACCAGGCCTGGCCCGGGGCCGAGATGGCGTGCGGAGAGGAGAGCGATCGGTTAGGCTGAAGGCAACCCCCCTTGACCACCGCCCGTTGGGGTAGCTGGAGCCTCTGGCAGCTCCCCGCGACGGCCTCCGCCAAATAGCTTAGGCCCATCGACTCGACCCCCGTTCCCTTGACTCATCCGGCTCGATTCTAGGCTGGGCTCCGAGGGAGCCAGGGAGAGATTTTCCTGACGGGGGTGCATCGGGCCTGAAGAATGCTCTATTCTCCCAACTCTCGGCCTGTCGCAACCCTTGTGATCTCTGGCCAACATCAGCCATTTCGCTTATACTCGAGCCAGCCGCTCCCGGTCGGGTGTTGATGTTTGCAGACCCTCACGCAACCGCCTGCGTTCCCGTAGTGTGCCGCCGGCCCTCTCGGTTGTTTCTCACCGCCCATGCTCGATCGTCAGCTCCCATCTCTCGCTCCTGCTACGGCGTCAGCGGCGGACCTGTTCGCTATTTTAGACGCCCTCGACACCGCCCTCGTCTGGACGGACGCCACGGCCATGGTCTGTGGCTGTAATGCAGCCTTTGCTGAACTAGTCGGTTCCCATCCCCCTGCCCTAGTGGGCTGTAACTTGGTGCAACTCCTACCGCTTCAGGGAGTGCCCGCGGCCGCCCATCCGGCTCGGGCGGCCCTGCTCGGCAGCTTTCCGCCGGCCACCTACCAGCGCGACACGCCCACGGCGGAGTTTCTCAGCATTAGGGGCTATCACCTGAGGTCTCAGGCGGGGCCCCAGGCCCTGCTCAGCCTGGGGTCCGTGGCAGCTCCGGCCTGTCCCGAAACGCCGGCTCGGCTCGCAGGCCTCCAGCGCCAGTTGGCTCTGCAACAGGCGAAGCAGGAAACGGAACGCCAACAGCGTCGCCAGGCTGAGGCGATCTTGCAACGGCAGATGGCTCGCGATCGCCTGCTCAGCCAAGTCGCGCGGGCCCTGCTCAATCGGGATCTAGACGCCGCCATCAACTTTGCCCTGCGGGCTATTGGTCGCTTCACCCGCAGCGATCGCAGCTACCTCTTTCGCTACAGCGCTACGGGGGAGCTGGCGGACTGCACCCATGAGTGGTGCGCGCCGGGGGTGGAACCCTACATCGACGAGGACCAACAACTGCCGACTGCCGAGGTCTTTCCCTGGGCCCATGCCCAATGCTGGCGTGGGGAGGCGGTGGTGGTGTCGGAGGTCGCGACCCTGCCGGCCGTCGCGGCCCTGGAGCAGCGGGCATGGCAGCGGCAGTCGATTCAGTCCTTGCTGCTCGTGCCCACGGTCTATTTTCAGCAAACCGTGGGGTTTTTGGGGCTGGATGCGGTCCGCGAGCGACGCGACTGGCCCCAGGAAGACGTTGACCTCCTGCGCTTCATTGGGGAGCTGATCGCGATCGCCTGGAGCCGCCACGAGGCCGAAGCGGCCCTGGAGCAGGCCAAGGAAGCCGCAGAAACGGCTAACCGGGCCAAAAGTGTGTTCTTGGCGAATATGAGCCACGAGCTGCGGACGCCCCTGAATGCCATCCTCGGCTTTGCTCAACTGCTGGAGCGGGATGCCAGCCTCAGCCCCGAACAGCGCCAGAGCTTGGGGATCATCAACCGCAGTGGCGCGCACCTGTTGCAGTTGATCAACGATGTGCTTGACCTGGCCAAGATTGAGGCGGGGCGGGCTGAACTCAGCCTGACGGACTTCGATCTGCACGCCCTCCTGGACTCCCTGACCGCGATGCTGGGCCTGCGAGCTAGGGAGAAGCAGTTGGTGCTGGAGAGCCAAGTAGGTGCGGCTGTCCCCCAGTTCATTACGGCCGATGAGGGGAAGCTCCGCCAAGTGTTGATGAATTTGCTCAGCAATGCGGTGAAGTTTACGGCGGCTGGCAGTGTGACGCTGCGGGTGGAGGCGATCGCGCCGCCAGCTCAGGGGCAAGCCCCTCCGGCGGATCTCTATCTCCGCTTCAGTGTTGAAGATACGGGCTCAGGAATTGCAGCGTCGGAACTGGACAAGCTCTTTGCGGCTTTTGAGCAGACGGAGACGGGCCGCCGCAGTGGCGAGGGCACGGGCCTCGGTCTCCCGATCAGCCGCCAGTTCGTCCAGCTCATGGGCGGTGAGGATATTGAAGTTATCAGCACCGTGGGCCTGGGCTCCTGCTTTTCCTTCGTGCTCCCCTGCACCATCGCGATGCTACCCCCGAGGGCCGAGACGGCTCAGCCCAGCCAACCGGTGCAGCAGCTAGCCCCAGGACAACCGACCTATCGCCTGCTAGTGGCCGATGACCGCTGGGAAAATCGCCAACTGCTGGTGAGGCTGCTCACCCCTGTGGGCTTTGCGGTGCGGGAGGCGGCCGATGGACGCGAGGCGATCGCCCTTTGGGAAACCTGGCAGCCTCACCTGATCTGGATGGATATGCGGATGCCGGGGATGGATGGCTACACGGCGGCGCGCCAGATCAAGGCGCGGCCGGAAGGCCAGCAGACAGCGATCATTGCCCTGACGGCCAGTGCGTTTGAAGAAGAGCGCTCTCTGGTTCTGGCGGCCGGTTGTGATGATTGCCTCCGTAAGCCCTGTGACACAGCGACGATCTTTCAAAAGCTCACGGAGCACTTGGGAGTTGAGTTTGTCCATGATGAAACCGTGACCCCCACGGCGGCCGCTGAAGATCCCTGCTCGGACTTCGCCCTCCTCCAGGGGCAGGCCGCGCAACAGCCGGGGCCTTGGCTCGAAGCACTCTACCAGGCCAGTCTGGAGGCCAGTGCGACGACTATCCGTGACCTCCAGGCCCAGCTTCCGGCCGACAGCCAGGCCCTCGCCCAAGCCTTGACCGCTTGGCTCGAGAACTTCCGCTTCGATGCGATCGCCGATCTGGTGGTCGCGGCCCAGGCGGCGGCTGAGGCGGAATCGGCTTCAGAACGGCCCTTCTCTTAGCGCTCTGCAAACCCTTGAATTTTTCTCTCTCAGCCCCAGCCCCCATGTTGTTTTGGAAACCCTGGCGTCAGCGCCTTCACTCCCTCTCCATTGGCCGCAAAATTGCCCTCGGTTACGGGGTGGCCCTGGGCCTGGGCTTGGCCGGGACCCTCACCGGCCTGGTGATTGCGGACTACTACCAGGGCCGGGGAGTGCAGCAATTGACCGAGGCCAACACCCAAGTCCAACTCCTGAACCGGTTCAACTATGAATTCAAACGCATCCAAATTGCCGGGATGACCTTGCCAGCTTTGCTCGATCATCCCAACCTCCGGGTGAGCGATCGCGCCGTGCGGGATCACGAGGACCAGATCCGCCAAGGGATTCTCAACCTGCAAACCCAGCGCCGGGAGCTACAGGCTTTCATTGACGGTGATCCGGCTTGGCTGGCTGTAGAGGCGGCGGTGCTCCTCGAGCTGGTGGATCGCTCCCTGGTCCGAGTGACGATCTACGCCCAGCGGATCGATGCCGCGATCCCCAGCACCCTCACGGCCGATTGGGATCGCACCGTTGCCCGCCGTTACTTGCAAACCCTCAACCGCACTGAGGCCCTAGAAGCCCTAGGAGCCTTGGAGGTTCAGCTGGATCAGGTGGTGGCGCGGGCCCAGCAGCAGGTGCTCCAGGCAGAAGCGGAGCTGGAGAAGGCCCAGGGAATCGAGAAAACCCTGATCGTGGTGAGCAGCCTGTTGGCGGTGGCGATCGCCGGTTTTGTCGCCCTGCGAGTGACCCAGAGCATCGGCCGGCCCCTGAGCTACATCACCCGCGTGGCCCGCACGACGGCTCGCCACGGCAACTTTGACCAGCGGCTGTCCCTAGCGGAGCTTCAGGCCCACGAGGAGATCAGCTCCCTCGGTCTCTCGATCAATTACCTGATCGAGCGGGTGCGGGAACGCAGCGCGGAATTGCAGCAGGCGAAGGACGCGGCCGAGGCGGCCAGCCAGGCCAAGGGCTCCTTTTTGGCAAAAATGAGCCACGAGCTACGCACACCGCTCAATGCCATCCTCGGCTTCGCGCAACTGATGGAGCGGGACCTGGCCCTCAACCCCCAGCAAGCCCTTGCCGGCCACCGCGAGCACATCGAGATCATCAACCGCAGTGGCGAGCACTTGTTGCAGTTGATCAACGATGTCTTGGATGTAGCCAAGATCGAGTCGGGGGCGATCGCCCTGAAGGAGAAGGACTTTGACAGCCACGAGCTGCTCGAGAGCCTGCGGGGAATGCTCTACTACAAGGCCCAGGCCAAAGGCCTGGACCTCCACTTTGATCTCGACGCTGAGCTACCCCGCTACCTGCGAACTGATGTGAAGAAGCTGCGCCAAGTGCTGATCAACTTGCTCAACAATGCGATCAAGTTCACGGACCAAGGCGAGGTGAGGCTGCAAGTCCGAGCCGATCGGGAGCGGTCGTCTCAGGATTGCTCCTACCTGCACTTCAGCGTGCGCGACACCGGGCCGGGGATCGCGCCCACGGATCTGGAGCGCATTTTTGATGCCTTTAAGCAAACGGAAACCGGCCAGCAAGCCAGTGAAGGCACGGGGCTGGGCCTGACGATCAGCCGCCAGTTTGTGCAGCTTTTGGGCGGGGAACTGCGGGTCGAAAGTGTGCTGGGCAAAGGGGCCTGCTTCCAGTTTGTGATTCCGGTCTATACTGCTCAGGCAGAGGCCCTGTCCCCGGTCAACCGGCCCCGGGTGATTGGCCTCGCGCCTGGCCAGCCACGCTACCGGCTGCTGGTTGTGGAAGACCGCTGGGAAAATCGTCAGCTTCTGTTGGAGTTGCTCAAACCGCTGGGGTTTGAGGTCAAGGCAGTGAACGATGGTCAAGCGGGGGTGGAGGCCTGGCAGCAGTGGCGGCCGGACTTGATCTGGATGGATATGCAGATGCCTGTGCTGGATGGGTTTGGGGCAACGCGGGCGATCCGGGCCCAGGAAGCGGCCCAGGGCAGCTCGGAACGCACGCCGATCATTGCGCTGACGGCCAGTGTTTTTGAGCGCGATCGCCAGGCTGTGATCACGGCCGGCTGTGATGATTTTGTGACCAAACCGTTTCAGGAGCAGACGATTTTTGATCGTCTGGCCCAGTTTTTGGGGGTGCAATACCGCTACGATCAAGGCGAGTCAGCGGCGACGGCGGCGGCGACGGAACCCAGGGCGGCGGTCGATCTGTTGTCTCTGCTTGCGGCCCAGCCCCTAGCTTGGTGTCATCAGCTCGAAGAAGCGAGTTTGGCGGCCAGTACGCGGGACATCGAGGCCCTGCTGGCGCAACTGCCCAGCCAGGCGGCTCCCTTGGCGGCGGCGATCACGGCTTGGGTGAACGAGTTTCGCTATGACAAGATCACGGAGGCTCTGACCCAGCGATCGCAACAGTCGGTGAAACTAGAGTATCCGGATTCGTTGCCGACTGCCTAGTATGGTATTGACATTAAGTTCTACTGCCGGTATGAATGCTTCTGCCTCGCCGAATCTGACAGCCAGTGTGCTGGTGGTGGATGACACCCCCAACAATCTGCGCTTGCTGTCGGAGTTACTGAACGATCATGGTTACGAAGTGCGGGCCGTGATTGACGGCACCATGGCGATCAAGGCGGCCCAAATGCGCCCCCCCGACATCATCCTGCTCGACATCAAAATGCCGGGGATGGATGGGTACGAAGTCTGCGCGCACCTGA
This sequence comes from uncultured bacterium, assembly GCA_964397305.1. Lineage (GTDB taxonomy): Bacteria > Cyanobacteriota > Cyanobacteriia > Cyanobacteriales > Spirulinaceae > JAAUTY01. The sequence goes on along the minus strand of CAYNIP010000034.1, from coordinate 28,685 downwards.
AGCGGGACCCGCGCACGGCGGACACGCCGGTGATTTTCCTCAGCGCCTTTAACGAAAGCATCGACCGCGCCCGGGCCTTTCAAGCGGGCGGCGTGGACTACCTGAATAAACCGATCCAGATCGAAGAAGTGCTGAGCCGCCTCGACATTCACCTAGGGCGGCAGTTCTGGCAGCGCCAGGCTCACCAGGCCCAGGCGGCCCTCCGAGCGATCCAGCGTCTGCATACGCAGCCGGGGGCGACCTTTGCTGCTCACTGTGCTCTGAGCTTGCAGGTGGGCTGTGAGGTGCTGGGAGCCACGACGGGCTGGGTGAGCGAGATCCTGGGCGATCGCGTGGTGATCCAAGCGGTCCAGGGGGGAGCTGAGTTTTGGGGGGATGCGGCGGCGGAGACGCAGGGCAAACCCCAGGAGCTGACCTTGGCTGAGACTCCTGAACGGCTGGTGTGGGAGACTCAGAAAACCCAGTGCATTGCGCCCCTCAGCTCCGAGGCTGCTCTCGCGGCCCTGCCTGGGGTGCAGGCCTTGAAAACCCAGGCCTACGGTGGCACGCCCTTGAACCCTGGCGGCCGACGCTACGGAGTGATCAGTTTCTTTTGTCCCCGGCCTCACCTCCCCGAGACGGCCCCTGAGCTGCTGGACCTGATCGCTGCTAGTTTTAACGCTCGGTTGCCGTTGGGGTCCTGAGGCGCGACTCGGGGGGACTGACCTCCGCCAGCCGGCCATCCTCCATCTGCACGAGGCGATCGGCTACGTCGAGAATGCGGTTGTCGTGGGTGACGAGCAAGATGGCGCAGCCCTGCTCCCGAGCCAAGCGCTGCATGACTTCTACTACGGCTCGCCCCGAGTGACTGTCGAGGGAGGCGGTGGGCTCGTCGGCTAGCACTAGCTTGGGGTGACTGGCGAGGGCCCGGGCGATCGCCACTCGCTGCTTCTGGCCCCCCGAGAGGTTGGCCGGATAAGCCTCGCAGCGTTCCCCAAGGCCAACGGCCGTGAGCATGGCGATCGCCCGCTGCTTGGCCGTCGGCCCCCCTGCCTGGGGATGCAGCTCCAGGGCCATCTGCACATTCTGCCGCGCCGTCAGGGAGGCTAGCAGGTTGTGGGCCTGGAAAATGTAGCCGATTTGGCGTCGTGTCTGCACCAGCCGCCGTTGGCTCGCCCCCACCAGTTCGCGCCCAAAGACCACCAGGCTACCGCTGGGGGCGGAGCGCAGGCCCCCCAGGAGGGTCAGCAGGGTGGTTTTGCCGGAGCCGGAGGGGCCTTTCATGATCACGATCTCGCCGGCGGCCAAGGTCAGGTTGATGTCAAACAGAATCTGTTTGCGGAGGGAGCCGGTGCCGAAGTGAAAGTCAAGGTGGCGGATTTCAACCACATTTTCGGTTAGCTCAGGATTCATGGCTGCCCTACAGCTTGCTGCTTGGGTGGACGAAATTTTGCGCGGAATGGGGGTACTTCTTAGCGAAGCCCTCACCCCAACCCTTCTCCCAAATTGGGAGAGGGGCTTCTAACTCCCCTGCTCCCAGCTTGGGGAGCAGGGACCGGGGGATGTAGACGCGCAGCGGCTTCTCGCAGAGGGGGCCCCGTAACGCGGAAGAGGGCTACATTTTTTCGTTCACCCCTTGCTCCTTGAGACCCTAGCACGGTTAGAAAATATCTGCTGGGTCGGCGGCGCTGAGTTTTCGCACGGCGATCGCCCCGGAGGCAAAGCACATCACGACCGTCAGCCCCAGCACCAACACGGCCTTGTCGAGGGTCATGAGCACGGGCAAGTTGGTGGCCGTGGCGGTGAGGACATACAGCAGGGCGGAGCAGGCCAATCCTGGCAGATAGCCGATCAGGGCTAGGATGATCGCTTGCTGAAAGACGACGCCTAGGAGGTAGCGATCCGTGTAGCCCATTGCCTTGAGCGTTGCATACTCCGGCAGGTGGTTCGCCACGTCGGTGTAGAGAATCTGGTACACGATCACGGTGCCGACAATGAAGCCCATGCCGGCTCCGAGGGTGAAAATAAAGCCGATGGCGGTGCCGTCCTGCCAGTAGTTTTTCTCAAACTGGATGAAGTCCTCGCGGGAAAGGACCAGCACATCTGCGGCTAACTGGGTCTGCAAGCGCGCGATCACCCGCTGGGGGTCGAAGCCTGCTTGCACCTGGATCACGCCAATGTCGATCGCGCCGCGATCACGCTCTGGAAACAGGCGCAGAAAGTTGATGTCGCTGGTGATGATGTTGCCATCGGCCCCAAAGGACGCTCCCATTTCAAACAGGCCGCCTACAGTCAGCCGCCGCTGGGCGGCCTCGGTTTCCACGCGCTCGCCACGGCGATACAGCTCCGGGATCGGGCCAAATTCGGCTCGCGATCGCGCGTCAAATAACACCACATCGGTCTGAGTGATCTGGGGTAGGTTGGCCGCGATACCGGGGAAATTGAGGATATTCTCTCGGGGGTTGAGGCCAATCGCCATAATGCTCCGGGTCTTGCCGCTGACTGGGTTTTTCCAGAGGGCAAAGCTGATATACAAGGGATAGACAGCCTCCACGCCCTCCACCCCTAAGGATTGGTAGAGGCGGCGGTCGGAAAATGTCGCCATCGCAATCAGCGCATTGGACTCTGGGCTGATCAGGAAGATATCGCCTTGCACCTGCTGGTGCAACACCACGGCACTCTCAAAAAGGGCATCGCGAAAGCCAAACTGCATGAACATGAGAATGTTGGCAAACGCGATGCCAGCTAAGGCCACCAGGAGGCGCACCCGTTCATGGGTTAGTTGTAACCAGGCGAGCGGTATCCTCATGGTTGACCTCAAGCTCTAGGTGTCGTATACCCGTGCTTCTAGGGCGTCGGGGTATTCTTCGCAATACTCCTGGAAGTAGGTTTTGTCTAGCACGCGATCGCGCTGGTGGGCTGCTTCCGCTTGCAATTCTTCGACAATATCCCAGGCGGCGGCACAATCCGGGGAGGTCGGACCTTTTTCGGCGCAGATGGCGCGGGCGTTGTTCCGCGCCACCTCGATCTCTTGGGCTAAGGTCAGCTCGCGGGGGGCTTCGACGAAGTTGCCTTTGTTGATAATGTCGCTGAGGGAAATGATCCCTAGGAGCTTGTCCTGAATGACGGGCGCGCGATGAATCCGCAGGTTTGCGAAGAGGCGGGCGACGTACTCAATGGCTAGATCGGGGTTGACGACCACGCAGGGCTTGGTCATCACTTCGTAGACGCGCACCTGTTTGGGGTCGCGGCCGTAGGCGACGACTTTGTAGGCAATGTCAGCCTCGGTCACGATCCCGTAAGCGTCTTCCTCGGTGCGCCGGGAGACGATGAGCGATCGCAAGCTCCGCTCGCGCATCAACATCACCGCCTCCGCCACGGTAGCTGAGCCGCGAATGGTGACGACATCAGGGGTCATTACATCAGATGCTTTCATCATTACTGTTCCTCGTGTTCGCGTAGCGTGCCCTAGGCAACGAATGATTGGCTTGGCTGGCTCCAGGAGGCTGGGGGCGGCCCTGGTCTTCTGGAGCAGCAAGCTCTGTTTTCCATTGTCCCACTGTTTCAAGCCTCACTCGGCCGGAAGACCGGGTGCAACCCTAGTTTCCAACTCAGCGAACCCACTTTTCAAGATAGTTTCAAGCCTCACCCGGCCGGAAGACCGGGTACACCAGCCTAGTTCCGATAACGGTAATTATCGGTATTAAAACCACCCTGCGAGCCTCTAGGGGTCAAGAGTCACAATCGCCGCCCCACAAACAGTTACACTAGCCAGCAACCATTGCCCACAGCTCGACACCATGACCTTAGATGCCATTTCGCTGCCACCCCTTGGGGGCAGTCCCCCCGAACGGCTGCTCGTTATCCTGCACGGCTGGGGAGCCAATGCGGAAGATTTGGCCAGCCTCGCCGCCTACCTCCAGTTACCCAGCTACCAGCTCCTCTTTCCCAATGCTCCCCTACCCCATCCCCATGCCCCCAACGGCCGAGCCTGGTATGCGCTCGAAGAAGAGGGCTATCCGGGTCTCGCCGAAAGCCGCCAGCAGCTTGCAGATTGGCTGCGGCTGCTCGCCGTGAGCACGGGCATTCCCGCCACACACACCGTCCTCGCGGGCTTCTCCCAAGGGGGAGCCATGGCCCTGGATGTCGGCCTACGCTTGCCGCTGGCCGCGCTGTGTAGCCTCAGCGGCTACCTCCACGCCCCCCCAGTCCCCCAATTTCAGCCCCCCGTACTCATTGTTCACGGCCACCACGATCCTGTAGTCCCCATCAACGCCGCCCAACAAGCACAACAGGTCCTGAAAGAGTTGGGGATCTCAGTGACATACCATGAGTTCGCCATGGGTCATGAGGTGACGCCCGCCGTGCTCAAGGTGCTGCGCGAGTTTCTCACCAATCTCGCCAGCCCTTGACCCAAGCCCCCCTGAGGCCCTGCCCTAGAGTCGTGGCATCGTCAAGCCCGCACTGACTTCCCGCGCCGTAGTTGGTGCTGAGCCTGAATAGACCAAGCCCTGTTGGGAATCCAGCGTCAGAATTGTCCCATCCCGGATAATGTCCGTGGCATTTTGCAACCCCACAATGGCCGGCACTCCCAAGCGCAACCCAATCACCGCTGCGTGGCTCGTCAAGCTCGCGTCCTCCGTGACGATGCCCGCCGCCTTGCGAATGGCGTCCAGATACTCCGCGTTTGTGGAGCGCACTACCATAATGTCCCCAGGGCCAACAATGCTCGCCTCACTGGCATCGCGAATGATGCGCGCCCGGCCTGTCACTGACTTCTCGCCAAGGCCGATGCCCCGCCCCAGCACGGCTGTCACCACTTCTACCTTGATCAAGTCCGTGGAACCAGCCACCCCTTGCAGTGTGCCCGCTGTGAGGATCACCAAGTCGCCATCGTTCAGTAGCTGCTTTTCTTGGGCGACCGCGATCGCCGATTGAAAGGTCTGGCTCGTCGAAGGCAGATCCAACACCAATAGCGGCTGCACCCCCCACACCAGCTGCAACTGTCGCGATACATCTACATGGGGTGTCACAGCCAGGATCGGCGTGCGCGGCCGGAATTTTGAGACATTCCGCGCCGTGGCCCCTGTCTTCGTCAGAGTCATGATCGCCGCCGCATCCAGTTGGTGGGCGATGTGGCTGACGGCCCCAGAGATCGCGTTGGGGATCGAGCGGGTCGCCGTCTTCGCGCTCACATTGCGGGTGCTGGAGTGATCCCGCTCAATGCACCGCGCCACCCGCGCCATCGTGGCGATCGCCTCCACGGGATAGTTCCCCACCGCCGTCTCGTTAGACAGCATCACCGCATCCGTGCCATCCAGAATTGCATTCGCGACATCTGAAACCTCAGCCCGCGTCGGCCGCGGACTGTTCACCATACTGTCCAGCATCTGCGTCGCGACGATCGCGGGAATCCCCAACTGATTCGCCGTTGCAATCAGACGCTTTTGCAACAAGGGAACTTCTTCAGCCGGCAGTTCCACCCCTAGATCGCCCCGAGCCACCATCACCCCATCACAGAGCGAAAGGATCGCATCCATTTGCTCGATCGCCTCATGCTTTTCGATCTTGGCGATCACAGGCACTGATTTCCCCGCATTGGCGATCAGCTCCTTGACTTCGAGAATGTCCTGGGGATTACAGACAAAACTCAGGGCCACCCAGTCCACCCCTTGATCGAGGCCAAACATTAAGTCTTGCCGATCCTTCTCGGTCAAGGCCCGAATCGAGAGGGAGGTGTTGGGAAAATTCACCCCCTTATTATTCGAGAGCGTGCCGCCGACCACGACCCGACAGTGCAACGCTTGTTGCTCCCGATCCACCGCCTCCACCTGCATTTCCACCTTGCCGTCATCCAGCAGGATCGTTACCCCCGGCACAATGTCGTCCGCTAGGCGCTCATAACTGACATAGTTTATCGTCTGCGTACCTTCCACCCGGCGGCTGGTGAGGATGAAAGGATCCCCCTTCGCCAATTGAATCGAGCCTTCCTGGAAGCGACCCAGGCGAATCTTCGGGCCCTGTAAATCCTGCAAAATCCCCACTGGCTGATTTAACTCAAAGGCCAGTTGCCGAATCAACCGAATCGCCCGCAGGTGGTCATCGTGGGTTCCATGGGAAAAGTTGAGGCGTAGCGTCGTGGCCCCGGCTTCGATCGCGGCTCGCAGCATCTCCGGCTTCAGCAAGGCCGGACCGACCGTGGCGACGATCTTGGTGCAGCGGGCCTGGGGAGGATGGGGGCGATCGCCATTCCGGGCGATCCGTGGCTCGAAGGTACTGGGGAGCGATGACATGGCAGCAAAAGATCTGAGCAGGGCTAACGACTTGCCGAACAGCCCACTTATACGGAACCAGACAGCAACAATCAGGAGCCAGCTAGAACGAGCCGCAGCCTGACCGCGAAACAAGTTGACCTAACTGGATTATCCTCTCACGGATAGGCAGCCTGCGCGCATTCCCGCCCGCCATTTCTCGCCCGCCACACCCCGCCTCGCGGCGACGCCCCCCCGATCACCCCAACCCCCAGCCCCATTTCCCAGCCTTGCAGACGGTTTCCTTGTGCCACCCTTTGCTAATCCCACGCCGGCAGCCAGAGACGCTGCACCCGACCTTGTAACGTTCCCCCAAACCAAGACGTGTTCCGGCTGGGGGTTGGCAAACTTTCCGAGTTGACGACCCACGTAGCCTGGGGATCAAACAACACCAATTCCGCTGGCTCCCCCACCGCGCAACGGTGGGGGAACTGTCGCCAGCAACGCAGCGGGCCGCTACTGAGGGCCCGCCACAGCTCTAGGGCCGACCATTCCCCGGTGGCAACCAACTCTTGCCACAGCAGCGCTAGGACCAGGGGCAGGCCCAGGGCTCCCGGAGGCGCATCCGCAAAGGCCACCATCGTCTCCTCATAGGTATAAGCTCGGTGGTCCGTGGCGATCGCCTCGATAATCCCCTGCTGCACCCCCGCCCGCAAAGCCGCCCGATCCTCCGGATTCCCCAAAGGGGGCTCGAGCCGCAGATAGGGATCATAGTCCGCCAAGGCCGTGGTATCCCGCAGCAAGTGCAGCCAGGTGGTGCTCGCCGTCACCGGCAGGCCGCGCGCCTTGGCCGCCGCCACCAGCTCCACACTGCGAGCCGTGCTGAGACGCAAGAAGTGAACCGGCGTGGTCGTCGCGGCCGCTAATTCTAACAGCGCTGCCAGGGCTGCCGTTTCCGCGCTGGCCGGCACTCCCGGCAAACCCACCTGCACTGCCGGCCCACCGTCCCGAGCCACGCCTTGGCCCTGGAGCGCGCGATCGCCCGCCACCAAAGCAATCGGCCGCCCCCAAAGCTGGGCATACTCCAGCAAGCGCCGCACCAAATTCAGATTCCCCAAGGGCCGCCCATCGCTAAACCCCGTGCTCTCTGCGACCAAATCCCCCAACTCCGCCAACTGCTCCCCCGCCGCCCCCTGAGTCACCGCCGCCCAGCAGCAAAGGCGCGGCCCCGTCGCCGGCCAGGCCCGCTGCACCTGCTCCAAGGCCGCGAGAGTATCCAGGGGCGGCATCGTCGTGGGCAACAGCCCCACCCGACTGAAGCCCCCCGCCAGAGCCGCCGCACTCAAATCAGCCAACGTCTCTCGATGCTCCTGCCCCGGCTCGCCACTGTGGGCATGGAGATCCACCAGGCCAGGGGCTAATACCAACCCTTGACCGGGAGTTACCACCGTCGCCTCGGGGAAGTCGGTGATCTGGGGGGCGATCGCCACAATGCGACCCGCCGCGATCAGAACATCGGCAATCTGATCCGTTTGCGTCTCGGGATCCAGCAAGCGCACCTGCTGCAACAGTTCTGGGGGAGGGGAGCTGGACATGGGAATTCGAGCCTAGGGATGAGGGGAGGTCTACTGCTCCAGAAACTATACTTCGCGTCTCGGTTGGGGATGAGAGATTGGGACGACATTCCCCAAAGCCTGCCCTGCGGCCGCCTATCAGCCTAGCAGGTTGCCGGCCCTGGTCTAAACAGCCAGGCCGGTCTTAGCCGGGGGATTTCGGTACAATAGTTGACCTGTAAGCTGCACCCCCCGAGTCAACTGTGACCGCAACTCCCTTAATTCCCACCCCCCCCTCGACCCAACCCGATAGCCTCGGTCGCTTTGGCCGCTTTGGCGGTAAATACGTCCCAGAAACCCTGATGCCCGCCCTCAGCGAACTGGAGGCCGCCTACCAGCGCTACAAAGACGATCCCGACTTTCAGCAAGAACTGCAAGCCCTGCTGCGGGCCTACGTCGGCCGCCCCAGCCCCCTCTACTTCGCCGAGCGGCTCACCGCCCGCTATGCCCGCCCCGACGGCAGCGGCCCCCAGATTTACCTCAAGCGCGAGGACTTGAACCACACGGGCGCCCACAAAATCAACAACGCCCTCGGTCAAGTACTCCTAGCGAAACGCATGGGCAAACAGCGGATCATTGCCGAAACCGGCGCGGGCCAGCACGGCGTCGCCACAGCCACAGTCTGCGCCCGCTTCGGCCTCGAGTGCGTCATCTACATGGGCGTCTGCGACATGGAGCGCCAGGCCCTGAACGTCTTTCGGATGCGGCTCCTGGGAGCAACCGTACAACCCGTCGCCGCCGGTACCGGTACCCTCAAGGACGCTACCTCAGAAGCAATTCGGGACTGGGTGACGAATGTGGAAACCACCCACTACATCCTCGGCTCCGTGGCCGGCCCCCATCCTTACCCGATGATGGTACGGGACTTCCACGCGATCATCGGCAAGGAAACTCGCCGCCAAGCCCAGGAACTCTGGGGAGGGCTGCCAGATATCGCGATCGCCTGCATCGGTGGCGGCTCCAATGCCATGGGCCTATTTGGCGAATTCATCCCCGAACCGTCGGTCCGCCTGATCGGCGTCGAAGCCGCCGGCGAAGGAGTGACAACCGAGAAACACGCCGCCACCCTGACCCAAGGCCAGCCCGGCGTCCTGCACGGGGCCCTGAGCTACCTCCTGCAAGACGACGACGGCCAAGTCATCGAAGCCCACTCCATCAGCGCCGGTCTGGACTATCCCGGCGTCGGCCCCGAGCATAGCTACCTGATGGAGTCCGGCCGAGCCGAGTACTACAGCGCGACCGATGCCGAGGCGATCGCCGCCTTCCAGCGAGTCTCCCAGCTCGAGGGCATCATCCCTGCCCTGGAAACAGCCCACGCCTTCGCCTACCTAGAAACCCTCTGTCCCCAGCTCAGCAACAGCCCCCGGCTCGTGATCAACTGCTCAGGACGCGGCGATAAAGATGTCCAAACAGTGGCCAAGTACCTAGAGGAGCATCCCGAGGCGCGACTGTAGCCCCCCTTCGGGACCCATGCACCCAGCCCCACCTAGCTACCAGGGGTTGCCCACGGCACTAAAGCCAGCCCAGTAATAGGGGTGTTGGAATTGGCGATCGCCCAGAGCCGCGATCTCCGGCGGCAGCAGGAAGGCCTCCTCCGAGCCCACCGCCCGGCCGCCAGCCAGGTGAAAGCGGCCCGAAAGCAGGGCTACTTGAGCCCGGCGCAAGGCTTCCGACTTGAGGGGAGTCTCTCTGAGCTGGGCATAGAACTCGCTCATCAGGCCCAGGGTCGCCACATCACTGGCATACCAGAGGCTGGCGATCGCCGTATCCACCCCCGCCTGAATCGCCAGACCAGCAAAGCCATACTCCGCCTCCGGGTCCCCCAGGGCCGTGCGGCAAGCGCTCAGGACCAGCAGCGCCAAGTCAGGATCGCGCCAATCCAGCGTCGCCAACTGCTCAAAGGCCAGGGACTCCTCCCAAAACTCGATAAAGGACTCACCCCGCTCCCCCGGCACAAACTCCGCATGGGTGGCCAAGTGAACAACCGCCGCACGAGTTTGCTGGCGCTGGGCCTCAAGATTAGCCAGGGTAAAGCCCTCATTGAGAACCGCCTTGCTATAGGACGAACGGCGGGTAATAGCGTCTAATTCCATCGGCACGGCCGGCAGCGGGTTGAGGTCACGAAACTCCGAAATGCCCATCGCCAAAACCGTCGCCTCCCGCACATCCGTGAAGCGTAAATTCGCCAAGGTCAGACTGGGAATGACGCTGAAGCGGTAGCGCTCGACCAAAAACTGCCGCCCATCGTGGAGGACAGCCAGGGGGAGCGATCGCAACCCCTCATCCAGACTAAAGAGCAGCGTATCAATGCCGAGCCGCTCCAAGTCGCGGCGCAGGGGCTCCATAATCCAGGCCTCCAGTTGCTGAGCCGGCTGGAGATAGGTCGTCGTCCGGCGACGGGTCGGGTCGATCACTTCATCGAACAGAGATTGCACCTGAGCAAACACCCGCTCCGCCGGAGCCTCCGGCACGCTGTAGCGGATCGGGCTGCCCACCGGCGGCACCAAGATCAACTCCAGTTGCTGCGTGCGCGGATAGACATAGATCATCGCCGGCTGCGTGTTCGTTTGCTGGGCTAGCTTCCGCAGCCGCCGCTGAAACTGGGAAACCGAGAGGGAAGCCCGCTGGCGACCGAGCCGCTCACTGAAAGCATCGCTAAACAGGTGATCCAAGGCGGTGGAAATCGCCTCCACATCCCCCCGTTCAAAGGCCTGCTCCACAGCAGCACGGGGATTGCGGGCGAGCCCAGAGCGCTCGCCCGCCGCCGCAGCGAGGGCGGGATCTATCGGCGTGAGGGGAGTTACGGAAGTGACATCCGGCAGGGACGGATTCGGGGTCGGCGGCGCCGGTGGCGGCGCCGCCGGAGCGGCGGGCGGCGAACTGGGAGCACCGGGACTCCCCGGGGGCAAGGGGTTAGGCAGGAGCGCCGCCTCAAAGTTAAAGGCATTAACCAAACCCGTCGCGGTGCTGCTCCCTAGATCAACCGTGACCGGGCTGCTGGTGTACTGGGAATAGTCCAGGATATCGAAGCCAGCCCCGCCATCGACCCAGCCGCCAAAGTTAACCCCATTTTGCACCACGACCGTATCATCACCGGCGCCGCTCACGATATTGCCAACGTTGTAGAAGCTCGCCGTCAGCCCCCCAGTCGTAAAGTTACCCTGACTCGCGCCCGTCAACGTCCAAGTAGTATCCCCATTGGAGCCCTCTAGAGTTGTCGCTCCTCGCAGGGTCAAGGGGGCATTGATCAGGGTCAAGGGGGGATTGATCAGACTCAAATCGGCGACGATCGTCATCGTGCCCGTTCCATCCGGCCGCCCCAGAGTGAAGGAGCTAAAACCGGTCTGAATCTGCCCTAGTTTGGCAGGGGTCAAGTCCAAGCGGCCAACCTGCGGGACCGTACCCAGTCCGATATCGAAGCTAGGAGTAAAGGGTTCAATAGTGAGGCTGCCACTGCCCGCTAAAGCGCTCCCAGGAGCCAAAGCCAGGCCGTCACTCCGAAGACGTAGGCTATTCGAGCCCGTCGTGGTGCCAGAGATCATAATACCATTGGAGGCTGCGATCACTACGTCGGTTCCAGTAACAGTGCCACCTCCATTCAAAGTAGCAGTACCCCCAGCCTGTAACGTGATGGCATTGCCCGACAGAGGCGCATTGACCGTAACATCGTTGCCTGCTATCAAGGTCTGAGTACCTGCCACGATGGGGGTGTTAACGGTAAGGTTGTTAGTCGCAGTAGCGCTAACGTGACTTCCCGTGAGAGAGCCGGCATTGAAGTTAATCGTATCGGCAACGTAGTTTTGCTGGCTGGCGCTGACAACAGCATTGACTTGAATAGAATTTGTACTGTTTAGGTTAAGCTGGCTGCCAGAGTTCGCAAAGCTCACAGAATCATTGACTTGAATCGTTGCAGCTTCTAGGATGACATTTAAGCTCTGGAAATTGAGCGCCGCGTTGATTTCAATGAGGGAAGTTGCTTGCAAGATGATGCTGCCCGTAATCGCCTCTAAAGCCGCAACGGACAGGGTAAAGTTGGCAGCACCGCTATCGGGGGCAAAAATGTGTCCCGCAGGTCGGCCGAAGACGGGGACGTTGGGATTGAGTTGGGCATCGTCAAATCCCGCCGCTTGAATACGGATGGTGTCCGGATCAAGCAAAACAGTACCGGCACTCCCTAAAGGTGCGCTGGCATCAACAGTGCCGGTAAAGTCGAGGGACTGCTGGCCCGAGACTTCGACAAAGCCGCCATCACCGCCGAGGTTGCCCCCACGGGCGCTGATGTGGCCGTGGAAGTGGGTCACGTCATCAGCCCAGAGAATGACGCGGCCGCCATCGCCGGAGCCTAGAGCGTCGGCTCGGAGGGTAGTGTCCGGGCTGATGTAGGTGCGGCTCGCGTTGGGGAGCCCGCCGCGACCTTGGTACTCGCCACCGATGCGGAGGTCGCCGCCGCCAGTCGTGCCGGAGGCCTCGAGGGTGGCATTCAGGAGGGCAACGCGATCGCCCAGGATCGCGATCGCCCCCCCCGGCCCTTGGCCCCCCGCCGCATCCACCGTCCCCGCCACCAGAGCCGTTCCCACCGTCAGGGGCAGGCGCTGACCCGAGGCCGTGAATTCAATGATGGAGTTGTCTTGCCCCCGCAAGCCCGCCTCAACACCGCTGGCCGTCAGCAGAGCTGGCAAGTCTAGGGGCGTCACCGGCAGGGGCGTGCCATCCGTCGCGCGGGGCGCTTCGATCTCCAAACTCAACAGATGACCGGGCTGCGAGAGCCGCACGAGCCCTGTACCGGGAACCGCGCTGATCGTAATCTGGCCCCCGGGGGCCTGAAGGGAGCCGGTACTGACCACCTGGCTGCCAATCAGGGCCAAGTGCTGGCCAGGCGCAACGCTGAGCTGGCCAGCATTGAGAATCGCGCCCGTCGTGCCGGGATCAAACGCAAACAGAGAGGGTTGGCCTACCAGGGCCGAGTAGTCCTGGGCCCCAAAAGCTTCAAACCAGGCCCCAGGGCCGAAGCCAATCGCGCTCGCAGTCGTGGCGAAGAAGTCCCCCGGCACATTCAAGCTCGCCGTAGGCCCAAAGACAATCCCGGCCGGGTTCATCAAGTAGAGGTTCGCGGGGCCGCCAGACACTTGCAGCAGGCCGTGAATCATCGACGGGTCGCCCCCGACAACGCGGCCGAGGATGTTTTGGACCCCCGGCTGGGCGAGGAAATTGGCGATCTGCTGGGCATCGAGGCCGAAGCGTTGGAAACTGTGGAATAGGTTTGCGCCATCAGCAGAGAGGCGACCGCCCTGGATGTCGAAGCGATCGCCCGAGGGCAGCACCACCGTTCCCGTACCGTCCGCCGCCGGGAGAATCGCCTGAGCCAGCAGGGGGCGAGGGAGGCCAGCAACGGCTAGGAGGCAACTAGCAACCGTAACCCAGATCGAAGAGCGGTGAAACGTTGGGTTAACCCAGCGCTGAAGCATGGTTCCTGGCAGGGTAGGTAGATAGCAAGGGTGGGCAGAGCCGCAACAGCGAGTTAATCTGAAATCCGGTTTTCAGAAGCTCGATCTCAGCAGGGGCATCTCACGTTGGAGACTCCCCTTCGCCCTCCTTGAGAGCAGGGGTCGGAGGATGTAGACGCGCAGCGGCTCTGGCAGCAGGGGCCCCGTAACGCCCATGGGGAAGGAGAATTCCGTATAAATAACACGACCCCAGGGGGGGAGGCGCCAAGCCCGCCTGGCAACCAGCGCGAAACCACGAGATTTGCTCAAGGGAAATCTCGTGGCTTCATCTTACGCTAGGCCCACCAGGGAGCAGTCCATCCCTAATTTAGGGGCGACCAAGGGACAACCGGCGCATCGGCGTAAGCCTCAAGATTCACCGATTCCAGGAACAGTTGCCACTGCTGAGCGAGGTCAGCATCCTGGGGATGGAGCTGGCGCTGGTTTACAAAGTGGCTGAGGGCCTCGTGCCAAATGCCGGCCTCCGCAAAGAGGGCTGGCTGTTCGCGATCGCCCCGAGTCTTCAGGGCCTCCGCCAGAGGCTCACTGAGTTCCACACGCTCCACCCAGCCATCGATCGCGATGCCATCGCGGCGATTGCTGGTATCACAGACCGCCACCAAGTACCAGTGGTAAGTCTTGCCCACTTCCAGCGCCTTGTTCGAGGCCGCTGGCAGCGTCAGGCTGACGATACTATCCTCAGAGGGAGTCTCCATGTAGCTTTCGTAGAGCACCTCCGTCTCATTCGCCGCATCCACCAGCACAAAGCGCAGTTGTGGCGCAGCACCAGCGGGAACGTGCCAGAAGAACGTGGGCCGCTCCGACACAGTGAGAGGCATCGCGGGTTCTGGATCGAGGGCCGTGATCGGCTGGAAACAGCCACGGGTACCCCCATCAGCGGTCCGTTCCGGCGCGCTGCGGCTTTGGGGGGTAAACTGGCGGGTACCCCCGTCAGCGGTTCGTTCCGGCGCGCTGCGGCTTTGAGGATTGAAGCGTCGCGTGCCACCATCCGCTGTACGAGCCGGGGCACTGCGACTGGGAGGATTGAAGCTTTGGCTCACTTCGAGGGTACGACCGACCGCCCCAAAGTTCAGCAGCTCAGCACTCCGAGGAGCGGGTGTCGCGCTTGCGGCCCCTGCACTGAGGGCCGCACAGAGAGTCGCCGCCGCCCCCGCCTGTCGCCATATCATTTGTAACTTGTCCATATTCCCTCATTGAGTCTAGAAGTGATCCCTAGGCAGAGCAAAACGCAAAGACCGTATCCCTTCACTATACGGAAAGCAGCGCCTTGATCCGGACATGGAGCCAAGGTGCGGGTCGCGGCTGACCCCAGTTAATTAAAGGCTTCTGGACTCCCAGACAGCAAGCCAACAGCCTGACTGAATTAAAATCTCCTAGCTATCCGGACACAAACAGCCAGAAACTCGCTTGAATAGGTAGATGTCGCTAGCCGCTAGCGTCAGCTCATGATGCACTGAGTATTGTTATAGAAATCTCACCTATACCTTAACCAGGGTCACGACGGTTGCCAACCGTAATTTATAGCAAAGGCGAGCGAAGTACCCTGAGGATAATACGGAGCAGCAACAGACCCAGGCCCCACAAACCCCATCCTAGCGTCGCTCAGCAAACCAGGCCTGGAGCTGGGCTCGGCATTCGGCCTCGCAGACACCCCCCAAAACCTCGAGGCGGTGGTTGGAGAGGGGGCCATCGGGCAAATTCGCGACGGTACGGATCGCGCCAGTCTTCGGGTCATCAGCCCCGTAGATCAGGCGGCCAAGGCGCGCCTGCACAAGAGCGCCAGCACACATGGCGCAGGGCTCGAGGGTGACGTAGAGAGTGCAGGGTTCGAGGTGCCAGCGGCCGAGGGTGCGGGCAGCCCCACGGAGCGCGAGGATTTCGGCGTGGGCGGTGGGATCGCGATCGCGCTGCTTCCGGTTTGCCGCTTCGGCCAGACAGTGACCCGCTGCATCGATCACCACCGCGCCCACCGGCACATCCCCCGCCGCTCCAGCAATCGCCGCCAGGGCGATCGCCCGCTGCATCCACACCCGATGCTGGGCATAACCGGCCGCTGTCAAGTCTTCTAGGGGCATGGTTGTCCGGACAGCACCTCCACCACGTAGGCATTGCGCGTCTGCTTGGCACGGTAGAGAGCGGCATCGGCGGCGGCGATTACGTCCTGGAGCGTCAGAGAGGGCTCGGCGCAGGCGATCGCCAGCCCCAAGCTCACGGTCAGAAAAGTTGCTGTAGGGTGGGGCAGGGCCAGCCTTTCCAGGGCCTGCCGAATCCGCTGGGCTACCGTGATCGCCCCCCCAGCATCCGTATGGGGCAATATGATGAAAAACTCCTCACCGCCGTAGCGGGCAACCAAATCCCGAGGCCGATTGGCACTGGCCCGCAGCACCTGGGCCACCTGTTGCAGGCAGGCATCACCTTGGGGGTGGCCATAGGCATCGTTATAGGCCTTGAAGTAGTCAATGTCGAGGAGAATCAAGGCTAGGGGCTGGCGATCGCGCTGACTCTGCCGCCACTCCCGCTGAAGCACAGCCGACCACTGGCGACGGTTGGCGACTTGAGTGAGGGGGTCGATGGTCGCGGCGTGCTGTAATGCGCGGTTCGTCGCCTGGAGTTGCTGCTCCGCCTGCTTGCGGTTCGTGATGTCGTTGAGCACACCGATCACGCAGGCTTGGCCATCCAGGGTGTGCGCTCGGGCGGCGATTAAAACCGTGCGGGTCTCCCCGTTGGGTAGGTGAAAGAAAGTCTCAAAATTGGCCAAGCGGCCCTGCTGCTCTAGGGCTTGGTAGTAGCGCTGATGCTCGGCATCACTGTCCCACAGCCCCAGCTCCCGGCAGGTGAACCCGACGAGCTGGGCCTCAGTGCAACCAGCCCAGTGGTAGAAGCTCTCATTAACGTATAGACAACGGCCCTCCGCTAGGGTCGCGATCCAAGCCGGGGCTGGGTTGGCGTGGAAGACGGTCGAGAACTTCGCCTCCGACTCCCGCCCTTGCTGCTCCGCCTGCTTGCGCTCGCTGATGTCCATCCCCGTCCCCACCAGCTTCACCACCCGCCCCTGCTCATCCCGCTGAACCTCGCCGCGACTGAGCAGCCAGCGCTCCACCCCATTCAGGCAGCGCACCGGGTGCTCCAGGGCGTAGGGTATGCCCGTGGCGATCGCCTGCTTCACCGCCGCCGCCAAGCGCTCCCGGTCCTTCGGCGGCAGCAAGGTCAACATATCCGGATAGCGGGCCTCCGTCTCCTGAGCAGGATAGCCCAAGAGCCGCGACAACTCCGGCGACAACGTGACTTGACCCGTTGCCACCTCCAGCTCCCAGTCCCCCACCTGAGCAATGCGCTGGGCCTCCCGCAGCCGGGCCTCACTGGCGCGCAGGGCCAGCGTTTGCTCGCGAACTTGGTCTTCGAGATCCGCCGCGTAGGAACGTTGGAGCGCTTCGGCCTGACGCTGGGCCGTGATGTCTTGGAAGGTTTGAATCGCATAGAGCACTTGACCGTTGTAATCCAGGATCGGGGCCGCCTGCACGGCCAGGAGTCGCCGTTGTCCGTGGAGCACGATCTCGAGGTCATCGGCACTGGCGAGCATCCCTTCCAGGGCCTGGGCGAGGGGCAAGTCTGCGGAGGGGTAGAGGGTATCTGTGCCCGCGACATAGACCGATAAGGTCACCAGGAGGGCGTCCAAGGATTCCTCCAGGCAAATATTGCCGAGCAGCCTGGAGCCCTGTTTGTTCAATAAGATCGGCTTGCCCTGGGGATCAAAGACCATGACTCCAATCGGCAAATGCTCAAGCAGTTTGATGAATTTATGCTCACTCGCTTGCAAGGCTTGAAACGACTGTTGCAAATGAGCTGCCAGCTTGCTAAAAGCCTGACCCAGGGCCTCGACTTCCTGCACCGGGCTGGGCTGGCAGGGGATCGCTGCCTGATCGGGCTCATAGGCTTGGAGGGCTTGGCCCAGGGCCGCAATGGGCTGGGTGATCTTGCGGCTCGTCCACAGACCCAAGGCGATGGACCCTAGGAGGGCGAGGGCACATAGCACCACGGTGCGGCGTCCATTCGCCTGAATTTTGCCCAGGAATTTCGCTTCGGGCAAAGCCACCACGAGAGTCCAGTCCAGCTCCCCGAGCAAGGGCGTGACCTTGACCCAGTAGCGCTGACGGTTCCAGGTCAACCGGGTGAACTCGGGTTGCTGGCGGTCCGCGCGGTCGATCTCGTCGAGGGGCAGTTGGTGGGCGATCGCCCGCGTGAGCGGGTCAGCACTGTCCACCGCCGCCAAACGCCGGCTCTGCACGGCCACATTGTCCGCCAGTTGGGGCTGGGGGGTTGGATCAAAGGGCAATTCTGCCGTCGAAGTCGCCACCAGCAGGCCGTCGCGATCCAGGAGAAACGCCTGCCCCTGCTGGCTCACGATCAGGTCTTGAAGCAGGCCGCCAATCTGAGTCACAAAATTACTAGACCCTGCTACGCCTTGAAAGAGGCCGTCAGCATCATAAAGCGGGCGAAAGTAAGCGGAGTGCAGTTCCGGCTTGTCTTCTCCTTTCCCTAGATTCACCCCCAAAGACCACAAGCCCTGGGGCTGACGACGCGCCGCCACATACCAGGGGTTGTCAGGCGGATCATTCTGAGGATCGATACCAGCGATCTCATCTTGCAACTCTAAGTTCTCACCATGAGTGTCGGCAAGATAGCGGTACATGGTTCGGTTCGGCTCCGAGGCCTTCAGTATACGGATAATCAGTTGATCTGGCCCCAGGCGTTCCACGGCGATAAAGTCGCCCGCTTCATTGGCGAGCGCCGCTGTCTGTGGGCCCAGGGGCAAATTGAGCTGGGTGACGAAGTGCCTTTGCAGGGCCTCGAGGTCGTAGGGATCAAGACGGCCCTGGCGCAGGAGAGCGGCGTTCGCTTGCACCGCCGCCGCCGTGCTGGCGAAATGAGTATCCAGGCCTTGAGCGACCTGATCCGCAATCTGGTCCATGAGCTGCTCGGCCAAATCGGCGACCGCCGCTTGGCCGCTGCGAAAGGAGAGCACCCCCACGAGGGTAGTGAGGCCGGCCACTTGCAGCACGAAGGGCACGATCAGCAAGGATCTGAGGGAAATCGGCATGGTCTTGGCAGCCAAAGGGTCGTGAAGGTCGCGCTTAAACCGTGGCTGCTGTCGCTAACAAGGGTTCGAGTTCTCCCTGATTATCCAAGTGGTAGAGGTCGTCACAACCGCCGATAGGCTGATCGTTGATGAAGATTTGCGGCACCGTGCGGCGGCCTTGAGCGCGTTCCGCCATGCGATCGCGGGCTGGGCGATCGCCATCAATTTTGTACTCCACAAAACGAGCCCCCTTCCACCAAAGGAGCACCTTCGCCCGGATGCAGAAAGGGCAAGTTTGCCAGGTATAAATTTCAACCTTCGCCCGTACTTGTTCCGGACGGCGACCCAAAAGCGGATTGAGAAAGTCAAGCATCGTATTCTCCAAGGGGACCTTACTCCCGGTAGTCTCAGTACGTTCAGCCGCCAGCGCAGAGCCAGCCCGGAAAAAGCATCGCTAGATCGGGGTTGTCAGCGCGCCCTTCTGTTGCAGCAAACTGACACTGTACCTGCATTGTAGGCCGAGGCTTTCAGGATTGCACAAAGGTCGCCACCGTTGCCAACAGCTTCTCATTCTCAAAGGGCTTGGTGAGATACTCCGTAGCTCCGGCCAAGCGGCCCTGCACCTTGTCAAAGGCGCCATCCCGAGCGGTCAGCATCACAATGGGCAACTGCTCAAACTGGGGCAAGCTCCGCACGGTGCGACAAAGTTCCAAGCCGTCCACCCCGGGCATGGTGACATCGAGCAGCAGCAACTGGATGGGCTGGTGGTAGATGGTGGACAAGGCATCCACCGCATTATCCGCCATGAGGACGTTGTAGTGCTCACTGAGCACCTGCTGAATTTTGGCTCGGGCGATCGGGCTGTCATCGACCACCAGGATAGTGCTGGCTGGCTCGCGGGTAGTCATAACCGGCTTTCGGGTCCTTCACGAAACATCAAGGGCGGCCTGCCTGAGCAGTGATTGAGCCCTACTCCCATTATTTCCTGAACTTTGCGCGGCGGGGGAGTGGATAGCCGCCGATCCGGGATGCTCCCGATCCCAAGCCTGCCAAGCTGAGCTACAGATAGAGTCGAGCGGGGGCTGTTGGCCTAGCCCAGCACCTCGGAATGGTAGCCTCCGGATAGCGAATTAGGATTAGCCTTGCGGATGATTGGCCTGGATTCTGAGATGAGGTGGCTCCTGGGCTGCTTGCGGCGCGCGAGTCAGCAGCAGCCAGGCTGTGGCGCCGGGGGAGGGGGTCGTCCAGACGCAGTGCTGGCCTGGGCTGACTGGCATGGGGTTGCACCGCTGCTCTACTGGCAGCTCCGAGAGGCGACTGATCCGGCGGTGGTCTGCTTGATGGAGCCCCTCGCCCAGCGCTTTCAGGCAAGCTTGCGCCATAACGCTTTGCTCGTGGCAGCCCTGGTGAAGTTGTTGGTCGCTTTGGAGCAAGGACGGATCAAGGCGATCGCCTTCAAAGGCCCCACCTTAGCGGTGCAACTGTACGGCAACATCGGCCTGCGTCAGAGCCGCGATATTGACATCCTGCTAGCCCCCGCTCAGGTCGCCGCCGCCCAGGCCATCCTCACCGCCCTAGGCTATCAGCCCCTCGAGCCCCTCACCCCGGAGCAGGCAGAATTGCGGCTGCGAGGGAACTATGAACGGGTCTGGTTTCAGCCCGCTACGGGGGTCCAGGTCGATCTGCACTGGGGCCTGGCGCCTCCCTACCTGACGGGGCCGATTGCGATTCCGGCGCTCCTGGCCCGGGCGCAATCCCTGACCCTGGCCGGGCTGAGTCTGGCGGTTCCGGCTCCGGCTGATCTGCTGTTCATTCTCTGCCTCAATGGCTCCAAAGATGGGTGGGCACAATTCCAGCGCGTGTGTGATGTGGCCGCCTGCCTGCGGGCTTTTCCGGATCTGGATTGGGGACAATGGCGATCGCTCACCGACCAGGCGGCGAGTTGGCGCTTAGCGGGGCTGGGGTTGGCCCTGGCGGCCCAGTTGCTGGCGGCCCCCTTGCCTGCTCCCGTAGCAGCCGAGCTGGCCGCTGATCGGGGCCTTCAAACCTGGCGGGCGGCGATCGCCCAGCGGCTCCTGAGTCCTACCGAGCGCGTGCCCACGTTGCTAGAGCAAGCCTGGTTTCCCCTAGGGTTACAGGAGAGTTGGCCCCGGCAAGTACGTTACTGTGCCGACCTGCTGTTGCCCCTCAACGAGCGGGATTTGGCCTGGGCCCAGCAGTTGACCGGCCGTGCCTTGCCCAAGCCCCTCTATCCCTTGTATCAACCGTTGCGCTGGCTGCGATTGTTGCTCAAGCACGGCTGTGGCTGGGAGCCGAAGCCCCGACCTTTCTAGG
This sequence comes from uncultured bacterium, assembly GCA_964397305.1. Classification (GTDB taxonomy): domain Bacteria; phylum Cyanobacteriota; class Cyanobacteriia; order Cyanobacteriales; family Spirulinaceae; genus JAAUTY01. Next base: position 7,927 of record CAYNIP010000034.1, on the reverse strand, counting down.
GGCCGGACGATTCCCGATCGCTGGCTCCTAGAGGGCCAAGATGGCGCGGGCAATGTTGAAATAGACCAACACCCCCAAGACATCCACCGCCGTCGTGATGAAGGGGGCGGACATCAGAGCGGGGTCTCGTTTCAGGGCATGGAACAGGAAGGGGAGAGCCGAACCGGCCACGGAGGCGAGGAGGGCGATCGCCACTAAGCTCACCCCGACAGCGATCGCCACAAACAGGGATTGGCCCAAGAGAAAGTGAGCCCAGAGCATCGCCATGAGCCCCAGGGAGGAGCCGAGGAGCAGCCCCGCCAGCCCCTCCCGCAGGATCACCTGGGCCGCGCCCAGATCGCGAATATCATCCGTGTTCAAGCCGCGAATCACCACCGTCGAGGATTGAGCCCCGATATTGCCTCCCGTGCCCACCAGCAGCGGAATGAAGGCAGTGATCGCGATCGCCTCACCCGTAACCGCCTGAAGCGACGCCCCGCCGCGCTGGATGATGGCACTCGTCGCTGTATTGGTCACTAAGAGAATTAGCAGCCAGAATACACGTTTGCGAGCAACAGAGAAGAGGTTGGTGCGAAAATAGTTGTCCCCCGCCGACTGGACCCCCCCTAGGGCATAAATATCTTCCGTCGCCTCTTGTTCCAAAACGTCAATGACATCATCCACCGTCACCACCCCCACGAGGCGGCGCTCCCGATCCACGACCGGCAAGGCCAACAGATCATACCGCTGGATCGTGCGGGCTACTTCTTCTTGATCCGTATCAGTATGGATACTAACGACATCCCGCGCCATGATGGCGTTCAGAGGTTGCTCCGGGGGAGAGATGACCAAGTCCCGTAGGGAGACAATGCCGGTCAAGTGGCGAGAACTGTCCGTGACGTACAGGTAATAGATCAATTCCGACGCCCTAGCGAGGCTGCGAATGCGCTCCAAGGTCTCCCCGACGGTCAAGTTTTCCTTGAGGGAAATGTACTCCGGCGTCATGATCCGTCCGGCCGTATCTTCTTCATAGCCGAGGAGCAGGGCCGTAGCCTGGCGCTCCTTAGGGCTCAGTTCGGCGAGCATCTGCTTCACTACTTTGGCGGGCAATTCATCAAACAATCGCACCCGATCATCGGGGGACATTTGATCGACAATATCGATCACGTCTTGGCGCTTGAAGTCTTGAATCAAGGCCTGCTGTACGGAAATATCTAGGTGCTCATAGACCTCGATCGCCTCAGCCTTGGAGAGGAGCCGAAAGGCGATCGCCTGCATCGATTCTGGCAACCCTTCGATCGCTTCAGCGATGTCCACGGGCTGCACGGGTACGAGGAGCGCTTTCGCCCCCGGCAGGTTGTTTTGCTCAAGGAGCATCCGCAGTTGGGCACGGACAAGCTCACGCAGCTCGTTGTGAGGCGATGCGGTTTGGATGGGGGAAGGGCTGATCTCAGTCACGGGTTCTTGCCACCAACGCCAGGTTCTCCCCTAACATTAAGGGGGCTTCACAAATTTAGCGCGTTTGGTGGCGATCGCACCCCAGCCACCAGGATTTTCACCATGGCCTTAGCCTACACCTATGAATACACCTACACCGTGCGCCTAGCGGATACCGATGCCGCCGGAGTCCTCTACTTCGCGAACCTGCTGCGCCTCTGCCACGAGGCCTACGAAGCGGCCCTCGCCGCCCAAGGGTGTGATTGGCGACACTGGCTGCAACAGAGCCCGGTCCTAGTTCCCATTGCCCACTGCGAGGCCGACTTGCTCGCGCCCCTGTTTTGCGGCGATCGCCTGCAAGTCAGCCTCACCCCCCAACTCCTCCAGGCCAGCGAGTTCGCCGTGCGCTACCAAGTGTTCAGCGCCGAGGCCGGCTCTGAGCCTGGGAGCAAGCTGTGCGCCCGCGCCCGCACCCGCCATGTCTGCATCCAGCGAGCCACGCGCCAGCGCTGCGAGTTGCCCTCCCCCCTAGCCGAATGGGTCCTAGCCAGGCCCCAGCGGGACCAGCCCTAACCCACCCCCGCTAGGGCCTCCAGAAGCCCAGTAAATAATCGGCGGCCATCGGTATTCCCCAGCACGGGATCGGCGGCCCGCTCCGGGTGGGGCATGAGTCCCAAGACGTTGCCCCGCTGGTTCACCAGGCCGGCAATGTTAGCCAAGGAGCCGTTGGGGTTGGGCTCGCTGTAGCGCAGCAGAACCTGTTGCTGGTCTTCTAGAGCCGCCAGGGTGTCAGCCTCGGCGTAGTAGCGCCCCTCGCCGTGGGCAATGGGCAGGGTGATCACCTGGCCCGGCTGGTAGCCCTGCGTCCAAGGCAGATCCGTCCGCTCTACCCGCAGGGGAACGGGAGCACAGATGAAGCGGAGATCTCGGTTGCGGGTTAGGGCCCCGGGCAGGAGGCCCACTTCGGTGAGGATCTGAAAGCCGTTACAAATGCCCAGCACCCACTTCCCTTGTTGGGCATGGGCGAGAACGCTCCGGAGCACAGGGGAGAAGCGGGCGATCGCCCCACAGCGGAGGTAGTCGCCGTAGCTAAAGCCCCCCGGCAGCACAACGACATCCAAATCCTCCAAGTCCGTGTCCTGATGCCAGACCAAGCGGGTCGGCTGACCCAGCAGATCGCGGGTGACGTAGACAACATCGCGATCGCAGTTGGAGCCAGGAAATACAACAACGCCAAACTTCATGGGCACATTCGGTAGACGGGGGGCGGCTGGCCCTAGCCCACGCGCACGGGGAGGGGTTCCAGCTCGAAGACATAGTTCTCAATCACCGGGTTGGCGAGGAGGCGATCGCACATCTGATCCAGTTGGGCGCGGGCTTCGGCCTCACTGGCTGCCTTGAGGGACAGCTCAATGTATTTGCCGATCCGCACCCGCCGCACGGTCTCAAACCCCAACTGATGCAGGCCCGACTCCACCGCGACGCCAGCGGGGTCGAGCACAGAAGGACGGAGGGTCACGTAGATGCGGGCAGAGTAATGAATCATTGCAGGGGGTTCCGACCATCAGCTCTCCCCATTCTAAACGGTTGCTGGAATATCCTTCCGAATCCATGATCGGGACTCCCCTCAGGGCTGCTGACGGCCCCGGAGCCAGTAGGTGTGCATGGTTCCTTTGCCCTTAACCGTAATCTCACCCCGTTCCTCAAACTGGTAGCGATCGCGCAGCCGCAGGTACATGGCTGTCGTCGTTTGGATCGCGCCGCGAGAGCCCTGCGCCTCCATGCGCGAGGCCACATTCACCGTGTCCCCCCAGAGGTCGTAGATGAACTTGCGGAGACCAATGACACCCGCGACCACCGGGCCGATATTAATGCCAATTCGCAGCCGGAAACACTCGCCATCATGGCGCCGGAACTGGGCGATTTCTCGCTGCATATCGAGGGCCAGTTCGGCGATCGCCTCCGCATGATCCGCCTTCGGCTCCGGCAGGCCCCCCGCCACCATGTAGGCATCCCCAATCGTCTTGATTTTCTCCAGTCCGTACTGCTCAACCAGGTGATCAAAGCTCGAGAAAATCTCGTTGAGCATCCCCACCAATTCCGTCGGCGGCACTTGGGCAGACAGGGTAGTAAAGTCCACAATGTCGGCAAAAAGAATCGACACCTCATCAAAGCGCTCGGCGATCGCCTGTTCCTGGTGCTTCAACCGCTCCGCAATCGTGCGGGGCAACACATTGAGCAACAGCCGCTCCGAGGTTTCTCGCTCCGCCCGCAGGGCATCCTCCGCCTGCTTCCGCTGGGTAATGTCCGCAACAGTCCCCTCGTAGTACAAGAGTTGACCATTAGCATCACGAACTTCCCGAACATTTTCTGCCGTCCAGATCGCCCGTCCATCCTTGCGCCAGACCCGGGCTTGAAAATTCGACACCGCCCCGGCTTCCGCCAGCCGCTGCCGTAACTGGGCGCGCAACTCCGGCTCCAGGTAAAGCTGGCGGTCAATGTTGGTCACATGCGTGCTTAAATCCGCAAAGGAATCGTAGCCATACATCCTCACTAAGGCCGGGTTAGCACTCAGGAATTGCCCCTCGGGAGAGGTTTGGAAAATGCCCTCCGCCGCATTCTCAAAAATACTGCGGTACTTTTCTTCCGCCGCCTCCAGCGCGCTCAGCACGCGGCGGCGCTCGGTAATGTTACGCGCCACCCAAATCACCCGCTGCTCGGGCAAGGGGGAGATACTCGCCGAAAACCAGGCGCGATCGCTCTGGGTCCCCGCTCCATCCCCCACAGGCAAGCTGTACTCAGCGTTGACCGTTCGTTGCCGTGTGATCGCCGCGTGAATTTTTTCGAGGAACAGAGCCGCCACCTCCGGCGGCAGCACCTCGCGCACCGTGCGTCCCAAGCGCTCCTGCTTCGGGCTGTAGAGCATTTCAGAATTGGTCGCCACGAGTTTGATATAACGTCCCTCGTAGTCGAAAACAGCAATCACATCGGTCATGGCTGCGAACAAGGCCTTGAGTTCCGCCTCGGAGTTTCGCAAGGCGGCTTCGGCCCGTTCGCGCTCGCCGATCTCCATCAGCAGTTGTAGATTCAACTGCTGCAATTCCGAGGTGCGTTGCTGGACCCGCTCCTCCAGGTTTTCATTCAAGCGCTTCAGAGCGGCCTCGGCCTGTTTTCGCTCGTTGATAGCTTCAACAGTTCCTTCCAAATAGAGCAGGTTGCCCGCTTCATCTCGCACCGCCCGCGCATTTTCAGAAATCCAAACCACCGTACCATCCCGGCGATAAATTTGGGACTCAAACCCAACCACACTGCCCGTTTCAACCAACTGATTGAGAAACTCGGTGCGCTGACTCGGCTCCACATAGAGCTGCTCGGCAATATTCGTCAAGTTCGCCATCAAGTCCTCAGGGGACGCATAGCCATAAATCCGCGCTAAAGCCGGGTTTGCGCTCAGGTAGCGCCCATCGGGGGAGGTTTGGAAAATGCCTTCCACCGCATTTTCAAAGATGGTGCGATACTTGGTTTCCGCCTGCCTCAGGGCTTGGAGGGCTCGCTGGCGGGCGGTGATGTCGATGCCGACGACAAAGGCCGCCTGACCACCATCATATTTCTGGGAAGCGATTAGATAGTTGCGCGGCTCTCCTTGCACCACCGCCTCGACTTCCCGGAAATCATCCATCACCTCGCTGGCAAAAAAGTCCCGCACAAAGTCGTAGAACTCTTCACTGGCTTGCAAGAAGCCAATATCCTGACCCTCAAAGGCCTCCGGTTCGAGATTAAAGGTCGCCGCAAGATGGCGATTGACTCCCAAGTAACGAAGATCGGCACTAATCCACGAGACGATGCCTGGCACGGCATCCAGAATCGCTTGGAGTTGCTCGGTCGAACGAGCTAGCTTTTTCAGAGCCTGATGCCGCTGAGTGATGTCGATGCCCACGGTGAACGCAGCTCGCCCTTCATCATATTTTTGGGCTGCAATTAGATAGTTGCGAATTTCACCATCGACGAGGGTTTCCACTTCACGGAAGCTATCGGAGGTTGGACTGGCAAACAACTCATGAACAAATTCATTAAAGTCTTGGCTCGCTTGCAGGAAGCCAAGATCCTGATTCACAAAGTCCTCGGGCTGGAGATTAAACGTTGCTGCGAGTTGGCGATTGACTCCTAGGTAACGCAGGTCAGCGCTAATCCAGGAGACAATACCGGGAACGGCGTCGAGCACGGCTTGCAGTTGGTCTTTCGAGCGGGCCAGCTCCTGGATTGCCTGTTGGCGCGCGCTAATATCGATACCAATGATGAAGGCTGCCGCGCCGTTGTCATACTTTTGGGCAACGAGGAGAAAGGTCCGCAGCTCGCCATCAATGAGATTCGCGATCTCGCAGGCAGCCTCATCGCGATCGCCCGTAAAGAGCTGGGTAATAAAGTCAATAAATTCGGTACTGGTTCCCAAGAAACCAATATCTTGATTGACGAAGTTTTCTGGGTCCAAGCCAAACAGATCAGCCAATTCTTGGTTAACGCCCAAGTATTTGTGATCAGCGCTGATCCAGGACACAATCCCCGGTACAGCCGACAGGATCGCTTCCAGTTGCTCCTTGATCGCGCGGAGGGCATCCTCCGCCTGCTGGCGCTCCACGATCTCGCCGACCAATTGATCATTGGCGGCGGCCAGGGCACTGGTGCGATCGGAAAACTGGGTTTCGAGGGCCCACAGGCGCTGCTCGAGGGCGTGAACTTGGACCTGGGCGGCCTGGGTTGCTTGGTGAGCGATCGCCACGTCCACCACCGGAGCCTGGTCCAGACACCCCAGCCAGGGCAGGGGCTTGAGGGGCGAGCGACTGCGCCAGACCAGTTCTGGCGCCGCCTCCCCCTGCTGACGGAGGATGTAGGCCTGGCGACTGAGGCATTGGTTGGCCTCCAGTTGCACCAAACCGCTGGGGGCGCGGCCGTGGAGGCCGTAGGCCGCCGCGCGCACGCGATCGCCCGTAAACGTCCCCGCCAACTCCACCGCCTGGGCCCAGAGGTGAATCTGCGTGTAGGCCGCCTCAATCGTGCTATCGACATAGGCCCCAAACCGCTCCCGAAAGGCCGCATGATCCGGGTTCACACTCAGGTAGCTGTGGACGAGTTGGTAGTGACCGGCTGCCTCAGGGTCCTGGCTGGGGGTCAGCTCAGAGAGTAGATTGAGGGTTGGCAGCGCCTGGGGATCAAGACCCATCTGGCGGCTCTGGTGGTAAAAAGCGGTGGTGTGCTGGGCGATCGCGCAGACTAGGGCCTGGGGCCCCGCCGCCAAGGCCGCCGCCAGGGCCGCCGTAAAATCCTGGCAGTCCGGCGGCACGTAAGTAATTCCCCCCCAAGCATCCGGGGGGACCTGGGCCTGGAGCAGCCGACCCAAGGCTCGTCCGAGGGGCGTATCCGTTGCCAGATAGTAAAGCCGCAAGTAGCCCTGTTGCCGCAACCAGGTCAAGGCCGGTTCCACCCACTGGTTTGGGCAGGGGCCAGTGTGCAGGCAGTAGGGCGAAAGGGAACCCGCCAGAACCGGCAGCGGGCTCCAGAACAGGCGCTCCTCAGCCTCGAGCAAGGCCTGGACGGCCGGTTGCTTCACAGCAGCCGGATCACCCACCAGCACCACCGGTCGCTCATCCTGGAGCCAATCGCGATGGGGGGCCGTCGAGGGCGAGGCTGTCACCGCCTTGGGGTCAAAGATCGAGGCTGTCAACAAACGGCCCAGCACTCCCCCCGTCGCATTGATGGCAGCGATCGCCAACTGGGAGGCTTCGACCAAGAGAGCAGCATGGGCTGGCGTCAGCGTGCCGCCATCATAGACCAGGCCGACGCGCTCAAGGGTGGGCTCAGACATCGGAGAAAGGGCTCCTGGACCAGCGAGACCGTCGGTGAGAGGAGGCTCAGAGCTTCGCCAGTGCGGGGCAGCCGGCGATGACCGAGATGTAGAAATACTTGCCATGAAAACTCGAGCCAGGGCGCATCAGAGGGTTCCTGAAGGTCAATCTACAGAGCATCGCCGTCACAATCCGACTGATTCGCGTCTGTAGTTGGGAAAAGAGCCGATGCACCTGGTTGAGTCTGCGGAAAAACGGGCAAGGGACGCACTGCCAGACCCCAAACGTCTAACAACAAACGTCTAACAACGAGCCAGCCATCCTGCCATTGTCTTACTCACTCATCATAGCGTGGCAGCCCCGTCCCTCTAGTATCTCGAACTGCACTCAGGATGGCAACTTGGCGGCCGGTGTCACCTCAGGCGGCAGCACCCGCGCGGATTGAACCCTCCGATTCGGGTGCTCTCAGCCTTGGCAACCCTCATCCCCCATCGTTCTCCCAGAGTCTGCGGGGCGCGGGAAGACCGGCGCGCAACTGAGATGTGCCCCCCACTCCCAAGGGTGGACGAAGAAAAGCGCGGCTCCCCTGAATTTTGAGCGCTTGCTCAAGGAGCAGAGGGTCGTCCTCTTTAGGGTTACGGGGCCCTCATCCCCCGGCCCCTTCTCCCAAG
>CAYNIP010000033.1:0-53768 GCA_964397305.1 uncultured bacterium | reverse complement strand
CTACCAGCAGTCTGTCGAAATCGAGGAACGCATCGGCGACGTGCAGGGCAAAGCCGCCACTTTGCACCAAATGGCGGGCATCTACGCCCAGCAGGGGGAGGTGGAGCGGGCGATCGCCCTCTACCAGCAGTCTGTCGAAATCGAGGAACGCATCGGCGACGTGCAGGGCAAAGCCATCACTTTAGGCATGATGGGACAATTGCTGGCCGATAAGCAGGGCGAAATCGAGCGCGGCTTGCGCTATCTCTACGAATGTCGCGACATCCTCGAATGGATCAAATCTCCCCTTGCCGCCACCGCCCGCGACATCATCGCCCGCCTTGAGAACACAGTTACACCATAGCGGTAGCGACAATCAGGGCGATTCAAACTCAGCCAATAAGCGTTCCAGTGGCTCCCTTAGCGCTGGCAATTCTGCTTGGATGGTGTATCATATCGTCTCCAGTTGAAGCTGAAAATATTCGTGGACAATCACATTCCGCATATCGCCCATCAATCGCCAGGGAACTTCCGGCGCACAAGCCTGAATCTCCGCTGGAATGCTGCGCGTTGCTCTTCGCCAATGACGATGAATTGATAGAGAATTGATTCTAGGCGGACGCGATCGGCCGCGAAGTCATCGAACGATAAGCTGCGCGAGCGTTGCTGGATCGCAGCAATCGACGCCAAAATATCAGCAACTCGCCGCCGCCATTCCCTAGAAGACACGAATCGCATCCCTCAGCACCGGCTCGCGAAGATGCTCCCGCAGTGCTGCCGGAGTCCCCAGATCGATCTCGCAACCCAACAGATCCTCCAGATAAAGCCGAATCCGGCTCAACCCCAGCAACCCCAGCGGCCGCGACAACTCCACCAAAAAATCCACATCGCTCGCGGCAGTGGCCTCATCTCGCGCCACCGACCCAAACAGCGCCAGCGACACAACCCCTAGTTCCTGTAACTCCGCTTGCCGCGCCCGCACCGCTGCCAACACCGTATCTCGCCGCAACGGCCTTGCCATCCAGTTAGCCATCTCTCGACATCGCTGCTTCGGCTTAAATTTCGTACCACCTTGCCAGGCCACAACCTCACAACCCTGGCTGCTCTCAGTTTAACAACGCTGGCGCTTCCCCCAGCAGTCCCTCGAACTCAAGGAACGCATCGACGACGTGCAGGGCAAAGCCGTCACTTTGGCGATGATGGGTCAAATGATTGCAGCGACTCAAGGCGACTTTGAGCGCGCCCTCGATTACCTCCAGCAATCCCTCGCCATCCGGCAACGCCGCCGCTCCCCCGATGCCGCCACTGTCCAGCAGATGGCACAATCAGATTAACCACCCTCAAATCGCTGTTCTGCTCAGCCAATAGCGTGCCGGAGTCGCCAAGTAGAATCACCCATTAGCCTGACCGTGGACTATCAAACCATCATCACCATCGAACCCGAAAAACGCATTTGTAGGATGGGTGAAAGCGCTGTCAACGACTTCGCGATGTCCAAAAAAAAGAGGGCACTGCTGAGCAGCACCCCTGGAGAGCATCAAACTTTATTAAACCGGGAAATTCCAGGCTCGCAGCCTGGGCAAAATTAGCGGCGCTTGCGGGCTACCACGAGGCTCGTGCCCACCAGGGCCAGCGCGGCCAAAGCTGTCGGTTCAGGAACCACCGGACCGGGAATGTCCGCAAAGGTTCCGGTCATCCCCATGATGTCATTGGCGCATTCGGCCATGATGTGAGCGGCCCAGCTCAGTTCACCGGCTGGCAGCAACGAGCGGGCAAAGCTCACGGCGTAGGTCTGCGTGCCGAGAGGGCCGTTGAGATTATCGTTGGTAGCCGCCTGATTGAAGTTGAGGCCGAGGGCGTCTAGGGCTGCGCTGTCGGTGATCACCTGTACATCCCCCAGCTTGGTGCCACTGGCAGCTACGGTATCAGCGTGGGCTCCGAGGTAGGATTTCGCCTCTGCGTTCGTTTTGCCGTCGATGTATTCGACTAGGCCCTGCTTGCTGCCGACATAGTTCTCGTAGTTCGAGTAGCTCTGCCAGCCGTGATTGGCCTTGGTCACGTCCTTGCCGACCACATTGCTGAACAGGCCCGTGCCGCTCAGTTCGGAATCATTGGCCGTTGCAAAGCGGATTGCCAGCAGGCTCTCGGTTCCTTCTGCCTGCGTGAAGGTCTTGGTGGGGTCGAGGTTGATGAACAAATCGCCCAGGCCCACATTGGTCCCCCTAACCGGCCAGCCCTCAAGGGCGACGTTGGTGTTGAAGGCGAAGGTGATGCTGTCTTTCTCGAGATCTTCCAGCACAGCCATGCCGAAGAATTCAAAATTGCTCTGGTAGCCAATGCCGTGATTCCCGTTGCCGCCATGCTCGGTGCGATCGCCCGTCCCATCACTAAACGAATCCCAGCGATAGATCCAGTCAGCCGCTTCGACGCGGGGCGCAGCCACTGCAAAAGTGCAGGCCAACGCCGCTGTACTCACACAAACTTGACCCCAAGTAGCCCATTTCATGATTCCGAATCCCCTAGCGAATGTAGTCGTTGAATGCTAATCTCCAGCCCGGTCGGTTGTGCGGCCGAGGGCAGGCTGGCAGTGCAATCCCTTGCGTGTTGATACTGGCCAGTCTAAGGGGTACGGAGCGAGATATGCGTGACCGAAAGAGCCTTTTTACTGAATCTTCACGAAAATCGGGGGAATTTTAAAGATTTGATGGAGCAGCCTTAAGAAAGTTCACGTAAAGGTCGTTAGGGGCTCCAGAGGGCGGGATTGGCGCTGTACCCGCTGCCAAGCTCCCGCTACCCGCAACGCCCGCTCAGCCCAGGGATTGACCGCGTTTCCGCCAGGGAGCAGTGAGAACACACCGCCAAGTCTCAGTGTATTTACCCAGAAATCTAATTACAAAACCAATCGGTAATTACGGTTAGAAATCCAGGAAATTGCTTTATAGTCGCTTTGCTTTCCGTGTAATTACAGGGTTTATGCCGTGGAGGTACGGTGGCCGCGCTGGTCGCACCCGTGGACCCAGCAACCCACGATCGCTAGCTCCCGGTGCGGTGCCAGCGGCGAGGGCGGGCGATCGCCCACGGAGCTGGGGTATAGGCGATCGCCTCCGTCTGGTTCACAAAACTTCACTGCCAATTCCCGTGGCCCCATCGTGCCGTGCGGCTGAAGTCGTATTGGGACGGTACTAGAATTTAGCAGGGGGTTCTGAGGTTAGGAATGGTTGACCCTGTATCTCACGCTAATCAAGGCCCTGGGAAGACGGCTAACCAAGGGACAGAGCAACTTGGGCAGCTCATTGGCCAGGGCCGAGCGTTGGCAAAAGCCAAGAAAGTGCAAGAGGCGATCGCGATCTTTGAGCAAGCTCTAGCGCTCGATCCGGATAATAACGAGGTGGTCGGTATAGTTGGGGGGTTCGCTGGTTGGGTTGATGGGGGGGAGTTGATCTACTTCAGCAAACCAATTTGCTCACAGGTTGCTGTAATCCTGTGGGACGGGGAGGGTGCGAAGCATGGTTAGAATTTGGGCTAATGATTCGGGGGGGAGTCGATCAAGTTCGCGATCAATCTGTTGGCGGATTGGAGTTGGATTTGGCATAGTTACACTTGAGTCATTGAACAAGGAAAAAACTACAACCGGGAACGAATCCTGTCGCTGAGGGGGTGGGTGCGGAGGCGGGTGTCGGGGAGGCCGGCGGCGAGGGCGGTGCAGTAGAAGCGAATCACGTTAGCTAAAATGGTTTGGGTGTTGGGGTGATCTTCACCTAAACTGTCCCAAAAAATGCTGATTGCTTCGAGATAGAGGGGTTCCGCTTCTGCATAGTTCCCTTGGGAGTACAGCAACGCCGCCAGGTTGTTGAGGTGGCCTGCTAACTGGGGATGGTTGGGGGGCAGGTTTTCGCGGGCGATCGCTAAGGCCTCGCGAAAGAGGGGTTCCGCTTCTGCATAGTTCCCTTGGGATCTCAGCAACCCCGCCAGGTTGTTGAGGTGGCGTGCTAACTGGGGATGGTTGGGGGGCAGGCCCTCCCGGTCGATCGCCAAGGCCTCACGATAGAGGGGTTCTGCTTCTGCATACTTCCCTTGGGACTCCAGCAACCCCGCCAGGTTGTTGAGGTCGCGTGCTAAATCGGGATGGTTGGGGGGCAGGCCCTCCCGGTCGATCGCCAAGGCCTCGCGAAAGAGGGGTTCCGCTTCTGCATAGTTCCCTTGGGAGTACAGCAACCCCGCCAGGTTGTTGAGGGTGGTTGCTAACTGGGGATGGTTGGGGGGCAGGCTCTCGCGGGCGATCGCCAAGGCCTCGCGAAAGAGGGGTTCCGCTTCTGCATACTTCCCTTGGGAGTACAGCAACCCCGCCAGGTTGCTGAGGCCGGTTGCCAAGCTGGGATGGTTGGGGGGCAGGCTCTCCCGGTCGATCGCCAACGCCTCGCGATAGAGGGGTTCCGCTTCTGCATAGTTCCCTTGGGAATACAGCAACAACGCCAGGTTGTTGAGGTGGCGTGCTAACTGGGGATGGTTGGGGGGCAGGCTCTCCCGGTCGATCGCCAAGGCCTCGCGATAGAGGGGTTCTGCTTCTGCATAGTTCCCTTGGGATCTCAGCAACTCCGCCAGGTTGTTGAGGCCGGTTGCCAAGCTGGGATGGTTGGGGGGTAGGTTTTCCCTTTTGATCGCCAAGGCCTCGCGATAGAGGGGTTCCGCTTCTGCATAGTTCCCTTGGGATCTCAGCAAATTCGCCAGGTTGTTGAGGGCGGCTGCCGTGTCGGGGTGTTGATTCCCTAGGCGCGATCGCGCCACCTCCACACATTGCCGCGACCAAGGTTCCGCCGCGTTGTACAACCCCTGCCCATCGTAATAGCGATCTAGTGCTGATAACGGCGAAATCACATCATCATCCGCCACCCAAGGCAACAACGCCGCCGCCACCTCCTCCAAATGGGGAATCCAGGGGGCATAGTCCCGCGCCTGCGCCATCGTGAAACGATACTCAATTTGTTGCCCCTGAGCCACGATCGCCCCTGCCACTTCCCGCCGTAACGCCTCCCCATCCTCCGGCAACCGCCCCCGCACAAATTGCCGCACCAAGGGATGCAGCCGCACCACAGACCCCTCCTGCTCCACCAGACTCAAATTCATCAACTCCACCAACGGCTCTAACCAATTCATTTGCTCATCCTCCGTCAGAGGAATCGGAGCCGCCCCATATAACCCAAACCGCAACGCCAACCGCCGCGCCTCATCCGATTCCAACCGCCCCCAACTCAACGCCAACGCCGCCTCAAGACCGTGGGGATAGAGCATCTCTTCCTTCTTCTCCTTCGTCAGGGATTTGTGAGTTAGGGTTAAATCATCCAAGTATTTCGCTAGTTTTAGCGGCCGGTAACGTGCCAAATATCGCGCCGCCAACTCCAACCCCAAGGGCAACCCCCCAAACCACCGTAACAACCGCTCCACCGCCTCCGGTTCCGCCTCCAACCGCGCCGTCCCCTCCAGATAACTGGCCAACAACTCCCGCGCCGCCCCATCCGAAAGCTGATCCAACGGATACTTCTTCACCCCTGACCATTCCTCCCGCGTCGTCCACAACACCCGAAACGCACCACCGGGCCGAAACATCCCCAACTGCTCCCCATCCCGCTCCCGCACCACATCATCCAACACCACCAACACCAACCCCTCCCGCCGCCAATGCTGCCAACAATAGGCCACCCGCTGGCCCAACTCCGTTAACCCTTCCGGCATCTCTGCGTTAAATTCCGTCTGATAAAACCGCACCAACTGCTCCCCCGGATTCCCCGTCGCCAGATCCAACCACACCACCCCACCGGGAAACGCCCCCGCCTCATATTGCTGGTTTGCCCACTGCCAAGCCAACTCCGTTTTACCCAATCCCCCCATCCCCGACACCGCCGCCGCAATGGCCACCGTCTCGCACTCCGCCACCAACGCCGTTAACTCCGCCATGGCCACATCCCGCCCCACGAATTTGGGGACGGTGCGACGGTAGCGGCTCAGGTTTGTGGGAGTGGGAAGTGGAGAGTGGGAAGTAGGAAGTGGTTTTTTCAGTTCTTCGATGATGCGATCTGCTTCCTTGGTTACAGTCTCGCGGGTTTTTCCCCCCTCCTCGGTGACGGTTTCGCGGGTTTCTTCAGCTTCGCGAATCACCACCCCCTCTAACCGCTGCAATTCCGCCGTCAACTGATCGGCCAAGGCTTGAGACAGCGAAGGCGTTTCCGCCCGCCATTGGGCCAACTGTTGCGCTAAATCCCGCTGACCCGCCGTTAAATTCCCCAACAGATCAAACACCAACCCCGCAAACGCCTCTTTCCCTTCCCGAAAATCCCGCTTCAACTCCTCTCGGATCGCCTTGGGGAATTGCTCATGTAACGCTTGGGCCAAAACATCCACCAAACCCTGATCCAACGCCCCCAAGGGATACACCCCACCCGATCGCCACCGCTGGACTCGCCCTGTTAACGATTGACGCAACCACCGCCGCGCCCCCGGCCGTAAAGCTTCAATCACTAACCGCCATTCTTCCCAACGCTCCAACGCCCGCATCTGGTCAAACTTCGCCGCATCCGTTGCAAAGTAATTCGCGGCTAAATTTTCCTCAAATAACCCCTCTGGGGCCTGATTCCCTAGGGTTTCCTTAAAAATGGTTGGCCAGTTGTGACGGGCATTGTGGGCCAATGCCTCTAGGGCCAGGCGCGATCGCCCCTCATGGTTTTTCACCACCTCTGCAATCACGATCGCGATCGCCCCCCCAACCGCCCGCGTTAAATGAGCATTGCGCAAATCCGGATCACCCAATCGGGCATCAATCGCCCCCAAATCATTGGCGAACAACCCCGCCGCCACCCCCGAAAGTGCCGTCCCCATAACCATAATGGGAATCGCAGGGGCGATCGCACTGGCCGCCGTCCCCACCACCACCGCCGCCCCAAACGTCCCCAACCGACAAGCCAATGTTGAATCCATCCCGAGGCCCAACGCAACCACTCCCCCATTCTAGCCAAAGGCGATCGCGCCTCCCGCCCAACCCTAGTCCGAGCCGGCCCAGCACCGCTACACTAACCCTTAGAGCAGCATCAACCCCACCATGACTTACACCCGCTACATCAACCCCCTCACCGACTTCGGCTTTAAGCGCATCTTCGGCACCGAAGCCAACAAAGCGATCGTGATTGACTTCCTCAATACCCTCCTGCCCCCCCACCACCGCATCCAAGACCTCACCTATAAAAACACCGAAAACCTGGGGAACACTCCCCTAGATCGCAAAGCCATTTTTGACATCTATTGCCAAGCCAGCGACGGGCAACGTTTTATTGTCGAAATCCAAAAAGTCAAACAGGATTATTTCCGAGACCGTAGCATTTACTACGCAACGTTCCCGATTCAAGAGCAAGCCGAAAAAGGGTCCTGGGACTATCAACTATTCCCGGTTTATACCGTGGGAATTCTTGACTTCATTTTTGACGAGCATCAAGACAATGAAGAGTTAATTCACATCATCAAGCTGAAGGATCAGCATTGCCACACCTTTCACGACAAGCTGCAATTCATTTATATTGAACTGCCCAAATTCACCAAAACCCTAGAGGAATCAGAAACCCCCCTCGAGCAGTGGTTGTTTGTCCTGCGGCATTTGTCGGAATTCGGCGATCGCCCCGATCTCCTCCAGCAAAAACCAATTTTTAACCAACTGTTTGAAGTGGCAGAATTCGCCAACCTCTCCCGCTCGGAGCAAAGCCGCTATCAAAGCAGCTTGAAATACTACCGCGACTGGAATAATGTGATGAACACCGCCCGCCGAGAGGGACGGGAAGAGGGGCGTGAAGAGGGACGGCAAGAGGGACGTGAAGAGGGGCGTGAAGAGGGACGGCAAGAGGGACGGCAAGAGGGACGGCAAGAGGGACGGCAAGAGGGCCAACAGGCCTTGATTCTCCGCCAACTGACCCGCAAATTGGGGGCAATCCCTGAACCCCTGCAAGCGCAAATCCTCACCCTGAACCCCGAGGCGATCGCCGCCTTGGGCGAATCCGTGTTTGATTTCAACACCCTCGCAGACCTCGAAACATGGCTCACGTCCCGTTCCTAGTCGGGGGCTCCTGAGCCGCTGGAGTCAGGAGCATCTCAGTTTGGCAGCCCTACGCTTCTCCGCAGCAAGCTGATGGCTCCGACACGCTAGCGCGAACGCCACCAGCCTAGATTCCGCGCCCAACCTTGGGAGCAGAACTGTGAGATCGCCTTGGCGGATAGGTGCAAAGGCGGTACAGCGGTTTTTAGCCTAGGGGAATCCAGGGAAAGCCCCTCACCCTCTGGGAGAGGGGTTTGGGGTGAGAGCTAGGTACTTTACTCGCAAGAAAAATGCCGTGCTTCCCCAACAGCATCCTTGCATCAACCCCATCTAAAGAGGCTCGTCTGGCTCCCTTGCCCCTGAACTGGGGGACTGGGGGAGGAGGGTCGCCGACTGGGCCTGAAGCTCCTGGACATAATCCCGGAAGCGTTCGAGGTCGGCCTGGATCGTCGCTTCGACCGCTCGGCCGAGAAAGAGGCGATCCATGATCTGCCCCAAAATCCCCGGCATGGCATAGGACACCGAGAGCTTCACAATACTGCTGTCGTGGCGATCATAGAAGCGCACCGCGCCTTGGTTGGGCAACCCATCTACCGATTCCCACTGAATAATCTGATGCGGCACGATGCGGAGAATGCGGGAGAGCCAGCTAAATTCTAAGCCCCCCGTATCCAGCTTCCAGCGGGATAGGTCGGGATTGTCCTCCAGAACTTTCACGGATTCGATCCATTTCATCCAGCGGGGCATTTGTTCCAGGTCAGACCAGAGATTCCAGACCAGATCAATCGGGGCTGCCACTTCAATTTGCACACTATGTTCGAGCCAGTTAGACATGGGTTCTAGACGCGAGGTTGGCGAGGGATCGGGTTGGCAGGGACGAACTGGGCACGGCGGCTTTGAGCCTACTTGCTCGTTGCTAGGATGGCTTGAGCGGCGCGGCGGCCGGAGATGGTCGCGCCCTCCATGCTGTCGATGTAGTCCTGCTGGGTGTAGCTACCGGCCAGGAAGAAGTTGCTCACGGGCGTGCGTTGGTCGGGGCGGTAGACATCCATCCCCGGCGCTTCCCGATAGAGGGACTGGGCGAGCTTCACGACGCTGTACCAGGTCATGGTCAGGTCCCGAGCCGAGGGGAAGAGTTCCTGGACTTGGGCCAAGACATGGTGGGCGATCGCCTCGTTGCTCTGTTTAATAAACGGATCACCCGGCGTCAGCACCAGTTGTAGCAGCGAGCCCTGGCCCTCGCGGTAGTAGTCTTCGGGGCTCGTCAGGGCGAGATCCGCGAAACAGGAGAAATCCGCATCGGCCGTGTAGAGCAGGTTATCCAGTCCGGCGGCCTGCTGGAGTTGGCGGCGGCGGCCCTCGTCGTGCAGCTCTGTCACCCAGCCATCAAAGCGCAATTGCACCGTGGCGACGGGAACCGCTTCGAGTTGGTAGATGCGGTCGAACTGCGGCCACTGTCGCCAGGCCTCGGGCAGCAAGCGCTGAATACCCGGCACATCGCAAGCCGCGAGATAGGCATCGGCCGTAATCACCTCCTCCCCTTCCCCCTGGGCAACGGCGAGCCCCGTCACCTGAGGCGATTCCCCGTCCGTGTAGTGGATGGTGCGGACCCGGCGGCGGGTGTGGACGCGGGTGTGGCGATCGCCCAAGTAGCGCAAAATCGGCTGATGCAAGTAGGTATCCGGCGATCCCGCCAGCATCCGCAGCACCGAAGCCTCCGTGCGAGCGGCAAAGAACTGGAAGATCGTCAGCATACAGCGGGCCGAGATGTTCTCCGTGTCAATAAATCCGAGGGCGTAGGCGATCGGGTTCCACAGCCGCTGGAGGCTGCCATTATTGCCCCCCTGCTGCCGAAACCAGTCCGCAAAGCTGATGGCGTCGAGGTTGCGGATGGTCTTCATCGCGCCGTCGAAGTCGATCAGGCCGCGCACGATCGGACTCGTGCCCAGGGCGAGGGAGTTGGCGAGCTTGTCAACCGCCCCAAGCTGCGAGGTCGTGAAAAAGGCCTTCAGGCCGTTGAAGGGAGCCCCCAGGGGAAAGCGGAAGTCCAGCGCTCCCAGGTGGCCGCCGCGATTGACGAAGGTGTGGACGTGCTCCTTGAGGCGCAGGGACTCCAGGGCTCCCACCTTGCCCATGAGGTCGAAGAGGTTGTAGTAGCACCCAAAGAAGACGTGCAGGCCCATTTCCAGGTGGTTGCCCTCCGGATCGACCCAACTGCCGACCTTTCCCCCCACAAAGGGCCGAGATTCAAAGATTTCGACCTCGCAGCCGGCCTCAGCTAGCTCTACCGCCGCTGCCAGGCCCGCGAGGCCCGCCCCAACAATCGCAACGCGCATCTCAGTTTTCCGTAGCATTTCTTTACACTCAATTGTACGCGACGGCGGCGAAGCTGGGGCTGGGAGCAAGGAACCCGGGGCGATCGCCCGGGGCTCCCGCTAGCGAACACGCTTAAATAGAGAAGTTGAGTCTCGCTCCTTGCTCCCAACTCTCCTATGGCGCAGTTTCACCTTCAGGCTCCCTTCCAACCCATGGGCGATCAGCCCCGCGCGATTCGGGAACTGATCGCCAACGTGCGGGCTGGTCATCGCTTTCAGACCCTGCTCGGGGCGACGGGCACGGGGAAAACCTTCACGATCGCCGCCGCCTTAGCGGAAATTGGCCGGCCGGCCCTGGTGTTGGCCCACAACAAGACCCTAGCCGCGCAACTCTGCAACGAATTGCGGCAATTCTTCCCGGACAATGCCGTGGAGTACTTTATCAGCTATTACGACTACTATCAGCCGGAAGCCTATATCCCCGTTAGTGATACTTATATTCAAAAATCAGCCGCAATCAACGATGAAATTGATATGCTGCGGCACTCGGCGACGCGATCGCTCTTTGAGCGTCGCGATGCGATCGTGGTGGCCTCCATTAGCTGCATCTACGGCCTGGGGATCGCGTCGGAATATCTCAATGCAGCCCTGCCCCTGCGCGTGGGCGAAGAGGTAGACCAACGCCAGTTACTGCGGAGCTTGGCGTCGATTCAGTATACCCGCAATGATCTCGACCTCAAGCGGGGTCACTTTCGGGTGAAAGGGGATGTCCTGGAAATTGTGCCGGCCTATGAAGATCGGATTGTGCGCGTAGAGTTTTTCGGGGATGAAGTCGATGCGATTCGCTACGTCGATCCGGTTACGGGCAACATTTTACAGAGCTTGCCAGCGGCCAATATTTACCCCGCTCGCCACTTTGTCACCCCCGAGGATCAACTCGAATCGGCTTGCAATGCCATTGAGCAAGAGCTAGAGCAGCGCCTCGAAGAGCTGCGGGCCACCGAGAAGTTGCTTGAGGCCCAGCGCCTGGAACAGCGCACCCGCTATGACCTGGAAATGTTGCGGGAAGTGGGCTACTGCAATGGGGTGGAGAACTACTCCCGCCACTTGGCCGGTCGCCAAGCGGGAGATCCACCAGAGTGCTTGGTGAACTATTTTCCCGAGGACTGGCTGCTGGTGGTGGATGAGTCCCACGTCACTGTGCCCCAGATTCGGGGGATGTACAACGGCGACCAATCCCGCAAGCGGATTCTGATCGACCACGGTTTCCGGCTGCCGAGCGCGGCCGACAACCGGCCCCTGAAGGCGGAAGAGTTCTGGAGCCGGGTAAATCAGTGCATTTTCGTTTCGGCGACGCCGGGGGACTGGGAGCTGGAGCAGTCGGAGGACCGGGTGGTGGAGCAAATCATCCGGCCCACGGGGGTGGTTGATCCAGAAATTTTTGTGCGGCCGACCACGGGACAGGTGGATGATTTGCTCAGTGAAATTGTCGAGCGGGTGCCGTTGCAGGAGCGGGTGCTGATTACGACCCTGACGAAGCGGATGGCGGAGGACCTCACGGAGTATATGCAGGAGCGGGGAATTCGGGTGCGCTACTTGCACTCGGAGATCCAGCCGATTGAGCGGATCGAAATTTTGCAAGGCCTGCGGGAGGGGGAGTTTGATGTGCTGATCGGGGTGAACCTATTGCGGGAGGGGTTGGATCTGCCGGAGGTGTCTCTGGTGGCGATTATGGATGCCGATAAGGAGGGGTTTCTGCGGGCGGAGCGATCGCTCATCCAAACCATTGGCCGGGCAGCACGGCACGTCCGGGGGCAGGCGATTCTCTACGCGGACAACTTGACCGATAGCATGGCTCGGGCCATTGAGGAAACGGAGCGCCGCCGGGAAAAGCAGTTGGCTTACAATCGCGAGCACAACATTACCCCGGCGCCGATTGTTAAGAAGGGGAGTAACTCAATTCTGGCCTTTTTGGACATTTCCCGCCGCTTGAATAGCCAGCAGCTCGAGGAGGCCTGTGAACAGGTCGATGACCTTTCCTTAGAGCAGTTGCCGGAACTGATCCAGCAACTGGAGGCCCAGATGCAGGCGGCGGCGCAGCAGTTGGAGTTTGAAGAGGCGGCGAAGTACCGCGATCGCATCAAGCGTCTGCGCGATCGCCTCCTCGGTCAGCGATAGTGAGAACTTTCTGAAGTTTCCGAACCCCCGGGGGGCAAGCTGCTAGGCTAAAGGGCGGACCTTACCCCGAGAGGAGGGCGATCGCCTCGTGAGCACTGATGCTTCTATCGTCGAACAGCGCGACTATACGCTGATCATTGACAAGAGTGGCAGTATGTCCTCCCCCGAGCGACCCGGCGGGAAGAGTCGCTGGGTAGCCGTGCAGGAGTCGGCCTTGGCCCTGGCGCAAAAGTGTGAAGAACTTGACCCGGACGGGATCACAGTGTACCTGTTTTCGGGGCAGTTCAAGCGCTATGACAACGTGACCTCCGACAAGGTGGCCCAGATTTTCACCGAGCACCAGCCCATGGGCAAGACGGATCTCGCCAGCGTGCTGTACGACGCCCTAAATAACTACTTTCAACGGAAGGAAGCTGGGGAAGCAAAGCCGAACGGGGAGACGATTGTGGTGATCACCGATGGCGAGCCGACCGATCGCAAGTCCGTGATGCGCCTGATCGTGGAAGCATCGCGCAAGATTGACCGCGATGAGGAGTTGGGTATTTCCCTAATCCAAGTCGGCCGCGACAAGCTCGCCACCCAGTTCCTCAAGGCCCTGGATAACCAGCTCGAAGGAGCTGGCGCTAAGTTCGACATTGTGGACACGGTGACGATTGAGGACATCCAAGGTCGCGACCTCACGGAGGTTTTATTAAAAGCGATTACGGATTAAACCCTACTACACGTTTCCCCTTACTCGCCCTATGACTCAGCGCCGGATTGTCACCCTCCTGAGTGACTTTGGGCTTCAGGACACCTACGTTGCCGCCATGAAAGGGGCGATCGCCCAGGTCAATCCCCACTTGACCACGATCGACCTCACCCACCAGATCCCGCCGCAAAACATCGCGGCCGGTCGCTTTTGTCTCCTGAGTGCCTACCCCTACTTCCCGGCCGGAACCGTCCATATCGCCGTGGTTGATCCCGGGGTTGGCAGTCGGCGGCGCGGCATTGCGGTGCAGCTCCCGGAAGGGTTTGCCCTGGGGCCGGACAATGGCTTGCTCAGTGGCCTGCTGACCCTCTCCCCGGTGCTGGCGGCCGTGGAGTTAACCAATTCTCACTACTGGCACACCCCCGAGCCCAGCCTCACCTTCCACGGTCGGGACATCTTCGCCCCCGCTGGCGCTCACTTGGCGAGTGGGGTTCCCCTCGAAGAGCTGGGAGAAGCGATCAATCCCGCTAGCTTAGTAGAGCTGCCCATTTCTCACTACCAAGAAACCGAGGTCGGGATTGAGGGCTATATTCAATACATCGATCGCTTTGGCAATTTGGTGACCAATATTCCCGCTGCGGCCGTGGCGGAGAAAACCTGGTCTCTGCTAGTCGGCCGGCGATCGCTCCCCCATTCTCTGACCTACAGCGACGGTCAACCGGGGAGCATCACGGCCTTAGTGGGGAGTCACGGTTGGGTAGAAATCGCGGTCAATCGGGGCAGCGCCCAGTCCCTGCTGCGACTCAATTATGGCGACCCAGTACGCATTGTATTTTGAGCCGGGGCAGGGCTTGAATTTACTTTGGCGGGATAAAAAATTGGCTCCTACGATTGGCCCCGACTGCGGCCAGCGTTACCCTAGAACCGGGTCGGTAAAAATTGCAAATCAGTAACGCGAACTGAGCCATTGCTCTTATACTAAGCAATAGATTCAGTTCCCCTATACAGAAGGACTGTTCCCTGATCTGGGTGTCGCGGCGCGGGAGCAAGGCTCCGAGTCGTGCCCTGAGGTTGGCGCAGTGCTTCTGGGCGCTGCTCTAGGGTGCTTCTACAGCCAAGCTGCATTGCTTTCGGTAAATTGCCAGGATTTGTCCCTGGAACTTCTGTAGAGAAGCACAAACCAGAGTGAGTGCCCCACCATGCGAGACGCCGATAAAACCAAGGAGCAACTGATCGCGGAACTGGCGGCGATGCGCCAGCAGGTTGCTGAGCTCGAGCGCCTGAATGGCGATCGCACCGCTGCCGAACGGGCTCTGAGCGAAGCCGAGCAACTTTACCGCAATATTCTCGACAACGCCGTGGCGGGCTTTTTTCAAACGACGCCCGACGGCCGTTACCTGGTGGTCAACTATGCCATGGCCCGCATCTTTGGCTACGGCTCCCCCCTGGAGATGATCGAGAGCGTCCACGATGCCCGCCAGCAGCTTTATGTCGAGCCGCGCGATCGCGACGACTTCCAGCACTTGCTCGACGAACTGGGCTCGATCAAAGAATTTGAATACCTCGCCTACCGCAAGGATGGCTCAACGATCTGGCTCTCGGACAATGCCCGGGCCGTGCGCGATCGCGAAGGCCAAATCCTCTACTACGAAGGCAACACCATCGACATCAGCGAGCGCAAAGAAGCCGAAGCGGAACTAGAGCGCACCGTCGAAGAGCGCACCGCCGCCCTCCAAGAATCCAACGACATCCTCGTGCTCGAGGTCGTCAAGCACCACCACAGCCTCCAAGAGCTGGACGCCGCCCGGGCGCAACTGAAGGCAATTCTCGACACCATCCCCGGCATTGTGTCCTGCGTCAGCGCTGACCTCCGCTACTTGGGGGTCAACCAACACCTCGCTCGAGCCTTTAACGCCAAGCCGGAAGAATTTGTGGGCCAGGACATTGGCTTCCTGGGGGCGAGCATCGAATTCAGCCAATTCATCCGCGACTTCTTTGCCCACCCCGATACCGATGCCTGTCGCGAAATCGATGCCCTCATCCAAGACAACCTCCGCAGTTACCTCGTCGTTGCCCAGAAGTACGCCCACAATCAGGCGGCTTTCACCGTCGGCATCGACATCACGGAGCGCCGCAAAACAGAATCCGAGTTGCGGACGGCCAAAAACCAGTTGCAGGCCATTCTCGACGCTGTGCCGGGGATCGTATCCTGGATTGACTCGGACCTCCGCTATCTGGGGGTCAATCGGCACTTGGCCCGCAATTTCAATATGCCAACGGAGGCTTTTCTCGGGCAGGACATTGGCTTTCTGGGTTCCGGGGAAGATTTCAATGATTTTGTCCGCAGCTTCTTTAACAGTCCTGTGCAGGAGGCCTACCAGGAAGTAACCGCCAAAGTCAGCGGCACGACTCGCACGTACCTGATCGTTGCCCAGAAATACGAAGACGGCAAAGCGGCCTTCTTTGTCGGCATCGATATCAGCGAACGCAAGCGGGCGGAAGCAGGCATCAAAGAGGCCGAGAGCAAATACCGCAGTATTTTTGAAAATGCCATCGAAGGCATCTTTCAGGCGAGTCCCGACGGTCGCTTTCTCAGCGCTAACCCAGCCCTGGCTCGCATCCTCGGCTACGATGCCCCCGAGGAGCTGCTCGAGGATGTCACCAACCTGGGGCTGCAAGTCCACGTCCACCCCGAGCAGCGGGCTGAGATCCTGCGCCTCTTGCAGGAGCGCGAGGCGGTTGTGGGGTTTGAAATGCAGGTTTATCGCAAGGATGGCAGCACGACCTGGATCTCGGAAAATGCCCGGGCCGTGAAGGATGCCCAGGGAAATTTGCTCTACTACGAGGGCACGATCGAGGACATCAGCGATCGCAAACGAGCCGAAGCCGCCCTCCAGCGCGCCAATGAGCACCTGGAACTGCGGGTCGAAGAGCGGACCGCCGCCCTCAAGGAAGCCAATCACCAACTGATTCGCGAGATCGCAGAGCGTCGCCGGGCGGAGCAGGCCCTGCGAGCCTCAGAAGCGGAACTGAAGGCCCTGTTCGCTTCTATGACCGACATCATCACGGTTTTTGATGCTGAGGGCCGTTATGTGAAGGTAGTGACCACTAATTCCGAAATTCTCTACAGCCCGACGGAGGATCGCATTGGCAAAAGCGTCTATGAAGTCCTGCCCCCGAAACAGGCAGAACTGTTCGTCACCCACATTCAGCGGGTGCTGAATACGGGCCAGACGATGACGTTTGAGTACAATCTGCCCGTGGAAGTGACGCACCAGCCCTACTCAGCGGCTGCCCCCGAGACGGAAATCTGGTTCTCGGCGAGTGTCTCCCCGATGCCCAACAACTGCGTGATTTGGGTAGCGCGCAACGTGACAGAGCGCAAACGGGTTCAGGATGCTCTGCGCCAGGCGGAGGCAAAGTACCGCAGCATTTTTGAAAACGCGGCCGAGGGCATTTTCCAGGCCACTCCCGACGGGCGGTTCCTCAGCGCCAATCCGGCCCTGGTGGCGATGTATGGCTACCAAGATGAGGCTGAGCTGCTCCACCAACCCGGCCTGCGGGCTCGCCTCTACCTGGAGTCGTCCCGCTATGCCGATCTGATCGCTGCCCTGGAGGAGTACGGCGCGGTGTCCCATTTTGAATCCCAGGCCCGCTGCTACGATGGCAGGACGATCTGGGTCTCGGAAAATGTGCGGGCAGTGCGGGATGAGCAGGGCCGGCTGCTTTACCACGAGGGAACGGTGGATGACATCACCCAGCGCAAGCGGACGGAGGCGGCGCTCCGGGCCGAGCAGGAGAAGTCGGAGCGTTTGCTGCTCAACATCCTGCCCCAGGCGATCGCCCAGCAACTGAAAGAATATCAAGGCGCGCTGGCGGAACGGTTTGACTCGGCCACCGTCTTGTTTGCCGACATTGTGAACTTCACGCCCTTCTCGGCCAGTGTCTCGCCGCTGGAGCTAGTGAATGTGCTCAACCAGATCTTCTCGGCCTTTGACCAGTTGGCGGAGCACTACGGGCTGGAGAAGATCAAGACCATCGGCGATGCCTACATGGTGGCTGGGGGCCTGCCGACCCCCAAGGCGGATCACACGCAGGCGATCGCCAACATGGCCCTGGCGATGCAAGCCGCGATCCAGCAATTTCGCCGCAACGATGGGGAAACCTTCCAGATCCGCATCGGCATCCATACCGGCTCCGTCGTGGCTGGCGTCATCGGCACCAAGAAGTTCATCTACGACCTCTGGGGGGATACCGTCAACATCGCCTCGCGCATGGAGACCCAAGGCGAGCCAGGACGGATTCAAATCACCGCCGCCACCTACGAGCACCTGCGGGGACGCTACCACTGCGAGGAGCGCGGCACGATTGAGGTCAAGGGCTGCGGCCCCATGCGGACCTATTGGCTCCTAGATTACTGCTAGAGCCTAGCGCCAATGATCACTAATTGAGAGAGAGGCTTCTAACTCCCCTGCTCCCAGCCTTGGGAGATACTTCTAACTCCCCTTCTCCCAGCCTTGGGAGCAGGGGCCGGGGGATGAGGGCCCCGTAACCCTGAAGCAGGCCACCCTCCAACTCCCCTTCTCCCAGCCTTGGGAGAAGGGGCCGGGGGATGAGGGCCCCGTAACCCTGAAGCAGGCCACCCTCTAACTCCCCTGCTCCCAGCCTTGGGAGCAGGGGCCGGGGGATGAGGGCCCCGTAACCCTGAAGCAGGCCACCCTCCAACTCCCCTGCTCCCAGCCTTGGGAGCAGGGGCCGGGGGATGAGGGCCCAGTAGCTCAGAGAGGGCCCCGTAACCCTGAAGAAGGCTACACTCTGAATCCTTGACCCAGCGCTCAAAACTCAGGGGAGCCGCGCTTTTTTTCGTCCCCTCCCCCCGTAGCCAAAGCTACGGCAGTCAGCAGCGGTCTTGCCTTATGATTAAGGTTAAACCTTTGACCGAGTTGCCCATCATCTCATTACCAAGAGGGTTATGTCAGGGTCAGGGAAGCGCGCCCGCGAGGTGCAGTCAACATCAATGACAGACGCGGTAGATCACCTGGCCTGGTCCCTAGTGATACCGCTGGAGGCGTCGGAGATCGCGTCGCAGCAGGCTGCTGTCTTGGAGCGCCTGCGCCACATCACCGGCGACTCTCACCTAGAACTCCAAGACTTTGACCCTGCCACCGCGACGTTTCAGATTCGGAGCAACCGCGACGGCTTTAAGCGGGTGCATACGCTCTGGAAATCCAAGCAATTGCCCATGTTGCTGGGGGTTCCCGTGAGCAATGTGCAGAAGCTCACAACCCACAAGCGGGTCGCCGCCGCAGAGGCCCACCAGCACGTTCACCAGCATGACTTTCTAACCGGGCAGACAACCCTCACAGCCCCTGAGCCCGCCCCCGTAGACGTTGAGCCCGCTACCAGCGACGGCCAAGCGGAGGAGCGCTTGCTCTATGGGCATATTCAAGACTGCCTCTTTCAGGAGCCGCCCAAAAAAATTCTCGACCGCTGCTTCAGCCTGTTTGTGGACGGGACGAGCTACGAAGATTTGGAGGTTCAAGCGGCCCTCGAGCGGTTTATGCTGGTTCCCCAGGCGTCGAAGCACTTTCTCCAAGTGCTGAACCACTGCTGCTATCTCGCCATTGATTACTGGCAATTTGATCAGGATTCCTGTGCCTATGTCCCCAAGCTCCTGGCCCTCTTCCACTCAGTCCCTGACCTAGGAGCACGGCAATCACGGCGCATTCGCTTTGTGCGGCAGGTCGCCCAGGAATTTACCCAAAGCGATGAGTATCGCCGCTTGCAGCGTCTGGCTCGGGTGCTGAATCCAGCACCGATACAGCCGGAAACCCGGGAGCAACTCACCCTGGGGGATTTGATCCACCGCTATCCGTTTTTGTACCGCCACTGTCTGCTCAACGACGCCAGCAGCTACGAAGATCAGCAAACGATCAAGCAAATTCAGTCCCGCATTCAGCACCATCTGGAATTTTCCCTGACTCGCTTCGTCACGTATCAGGTGCGCTTGGCCCAGGTGGCCAAAGCGCGGCAACTCTCCAGCGGCGCGGGGCGGCTGCTGCGGCGGGAGCCCAATCCGACTCTCTTGGGTAATCGCGAGCTAGCGTCGGCTCTGAAACACTTCTTTAGCCGCTTGCCCAATAGCCGCTACAATCACCGGGAGCTGGCCCAGCACTTCCTCTATGAGCTGGATACGGTTCGCACCTATGCAGCCTTTAAGACGGCTCTCCATCACTATCTGTTGTCACCGATCGCGGAGTTGCCCTATTGCCAGCAGCAATTTAGCGATCGCCTCCAGGCCCAAATCACCGCCACCTTGCCCCACCACGATCAACACCGCTTAGATGAATCCCTCATCCTGCGGACCGCCACCAAGCTGATCAATGTGCTGATCCTCGATCCCCAGAGCACGAAGCACTACCTATTCGTAGACCTGATCACCAATCTGGGAGCGACGATGACCGTAGGTCTGCTGTTGCGGTTGACCCTCATCTGTCGGCCGGTGCTGCCAGAGATCGAGCGGCGCTTGAGCCTCCTGTTTGAGCACTACGAGGCATCGCTTCAGCTCGAAGTGCCCTGGCTAGTCAAGGTGCTCGAAAATCAAAACCTCGCCTTTAGCATTCACTTTGGCAACGCGGATCTCTCGCCCCTGAACCAGATTGCCCGTTCCTAGCCCTCACCCCTTGGCCAGCCTCTGACCCGATGGAGATCGACATTCAACCCTTTACGGTGCATAAACAGGTTCCTCTGACCATTTCCCGGGGCCGGAGTGCGAGCAATACCAACCTCTGGCTGCGCCTGCGGGCCGAGGGAATTGAGGGGTGGGGGGAGGCGACGCCGTTTTCGGTGACCCGGGGGGAGTTGCCGTCGTTGCCCCGGTTGCAGGCCCAGGCTCGGGCGCTCATCCCACTGCTAGCGGACCTGCACCCCTTGCAGCGCCAGGCGATCGCCACGCGGCTGGCCCCCCAAGCGCTCGACTCCTCCCTGCGGGCCGCCCTCGACACGGCCCTCCACGACTGGCTGGGGAAGCGGTCGGGGCTGCCTCTCTGGCAACTCTGGGGCCTGGAGCCCTGCCAGAGTCCGCCGACAGCAGTGACGATCGGCCTCAGCAGCCCGGGGGCAGCCCAAGCGCGGCTGCGGCGCTGGCAAGAGCAGTTGGAGGCCCGCGTACTGAAGGTGAAGCTGGGGAGCCCGGAGGGTCTGGCAGCGGATCGGGCCCTGGTCCTGGCGGTGCGGGAGGCGGCCCCGGAAGCCTCGATCAGCGTGGATGCGAATGGGGGCTGGTCCCTGGCGGCGGCGATCGCCATGAGTGAGTGGTTGGCCGACCAGGGGGTGGTGCATCTGGAGCAACCCTTGGCCGCGGGCCAGGAAGCGGAACTGCGGGAGCTGTACGAGCGATCGCCCCTGCCCATCTTTGCCGACGAGAGCTGCTTCACCAGTGCCGATGTCCTCAAGCTGGCGGACCGGGTGCATGGGGTGAACCTGAAGCTGATGAAGGCCGGCGGCCTGAGCGCGGTCCGGCAAGCGATCCACACGGCGCGGGCGGCGGGGCTGCACGTCATGCTGGGCTGCTACTCGGACAGCGGGCTGGCGAATACGGCCATGGCCCAGCTCGCCTCCCTGGCCGACTACGTGGATCTCGACAGCCATCTCAACCTCCGGGATGATCCCTTCCGGGGGGCGCGGCTGGTGGCGGGCCGGCTCCAGCCCCGAGACCAACCGGGATTGGGGGTAGAGCGATGCGACTGACGCCGACAACCCGCGTGGCGATCTTGATGCACGAGGGCCTGCAAAACCTGCGGGGCAAAACGGGGCAGTCCTACCTGCGCTACGGCGAGGCAACCGTGGTGGCGGTGATCGATCAGGAGGTGGCGGGCCGCTCCCTGGCGGCCCTGACGGGCCTGCCGCTCACCGCCCCGATCGTCAGCTCCGTGACGGCGGCCCTGGCCTACGACCCCGAGGTGCTGCTGATCGGCATCGCTCCCTCGGGGGGCAGCCTGCCCGAGGCTTGGCTGGGGGAGGTGCGTCAGGCCCTCCGGGCCGGCCTCTCCCTCGTCAATGGCCTGCATCAGCCCCTCGCCCCCTTGGCGGCGGCGGTTCCGGGGGGGCTGCGGCCGGGGCAGTGGATCTGGGATATGCGCCAAGAGCCGCCGGGATTGCCCATTGGCTCGGGGGCAGCGCGATCGCTCTCCTGCCGGCGGGTGCTCGCGGTGGGTACGGATATGGCCGTGGGCAAGATGTCAGTGAGCCTGGAACTCTGGCGGGCAGCCCGGGCCCAGGGACGACGGGCGGAGTTTGTGGCGACGGGCCAGGGGGGCCTGGCGATCGCCGGCACAGGTCTGGTTCTGGATGCGGTGCGGGTGGATTTTGCCGCCGGGGCCGTGGAGCAAGCGGTCTTGGCCCAGGGGCAGGACTGCGAGCTGCTGTTCATCGAAGGCCAGGGCTCCCTGCTGCATCCCGGCTCGACGGCTACGCTGCCCCTGCTGCGAGGCAGTCAGGCCACGGATTTAATCCTGGTGCATCGGGCTGGTCAGCCGCACATCAAGAACCATCCCCAGGTCCTGATCCCGCCCTTGCCGGAGGCGATCGCCCTCTATGAAACGGTCGCCCGGGCCGGGGGAGCCTTTCCGGCGGTCCGGGTGCGGGCTGTGGCCCTCAACACCCAGGGGCTGGCCCTGGCAGACGCTCAGGCGGCGATCGCCCAGGCCGCCGCCGACACGGGCCTCTGCTGCACCGATGCCCTGCGGTTGGGGCCGGAGCCCCTGTTAGCCGCGCTCACGGCGACGGCTGATTGAACCGACCCAACACCGAAAACCCTTGATAATCTGGAAAGTGAGTTGAACCTGGGAGACCCCTGGCCGGAGGGGATACTCTGGGTTCGCCCTGCCTCCCGGCGGGAATCCCCCCAGCTCAACCCTACCGACTGCCGCCCGAGAGTCTGCCCATGAATGCTGTCGAGATCGAAGAAGCCATATCCCAGTTAGCCGCCGCCCCGTTTGACCCCGAAGCGTTCCCTTTTGCGTTTCTAGAAGCATTCGGCAACAAAGCGACGACGATCAAGCGGTTGAAAGCCACGGGCAAAGGCTCCACCAATCAATCAGACCTCCCCGGGGGCGTTCTCCAGCGCAACAATATTCATTTGCAAGTTTGCCCAGAGGGGGAAGTGACCGCCACCCTGGCGGCCTTGCGGGCGAGTCCCGCCACCGCTCGCTCCAAGGCCAAGTTTATTCTGGCGACGGACGGGAAAACGCTGGAGGCAGAAAACCTGGTCGATGGCGAGACGGTGGCCTGCAACTACCCCGACCTTGCCGATCATTTCGGGTTTTTCCTGCCCTTGGCCGGGATTACCACGGTGCGGCAAATCCGCGAAAATGCCTTTGATATCAAGGCAACGGGTCGCCTAAACCGGCTCTATGTGGAGTTACTCAAGCAGAATCCGGACTGGGATCGGGCGGAACGGCGGGAGGAGTTTAACCACTTCATGGCGCGGCTGATCTTCTGCTTTTTTGCGGAAGATACCAATATCTTCCACAGCGAAGGCTTGTTCACCCATACGGTCGCTCAGATGAGCGCCAGCGATGCCTCGAATACCCATGAGGTGCTGGCAGAAATCTTTCGGGCGATGAGTATCCCGCTGAAGGAGCGAGAAGCCGCCGGGGTTCGCAACTGGGCGAATCAGTTCCCCTATGCGAATGGGGGGCTGTTTGGCCCTCATCCCCTAACCCCTTCTCCCAAAGGGGGAGAAGGGGGACAAGAAGCAGCTATTTCTCCCCTCTCCCACCCTGGGAGAGGGGCCGGGGGTGAGGGCCGAGTCCCCCGCTTCAGCAAAATCGCCCGCTCCTATCTCCTCCACGTGGGCAATCTGGACTGGACGAAGGTCAACCCCGACATTTTTGGCTCGATGATTCAGGCAGTGGCGGATGACAAGGAGCGCGGGGCCCTGGGGATGCACTACACCAGCGTGCCCAATATCCTCAAGGTGCTGAACCCCCTGTTTTTGGATGAGCTGCGTGCCCAGCTAGAGGAAGCGGGCGACAACCCCCGCAAGCTGCTGAACCTGCGACGGCGGATGTCTCGGATTCGGGTGTTTGACCCGGCCTGTGGGTCGGGCAATTTTTTGGTGATTGCTTACAAGGAGATGCGGGCGATCGAGGCGAAAATTAACCAGCACCGAGAAGAACCCGATCGCAAGTCTGAGATTCCGCTGACGAATTTTCGCGGCATCGAAATCCGCCATTTTTCCTGCGAAATTGCACGGCTGGCGCTGATTATTGCTGAATACCAATGCGATGTGCTCTATCGAGGGCAGCGGCTGGCCCTGGCGGAGTTTTTGCCGCTGAAGGACGACAACTGGATCACCTGCGGGAATGCCCTGCGGTTGGATTGGTTGAGTATTTGCCCGCCGACAGGAACCGATGTGAAGGTGCAGCGGGAGAATGCGGATTTATTGAGCATTCTGCATGACCAGGCAGAGGAGGGCACTGAGCGTAGTCGAAGTGTGGAATTTGAGAATGAAGGCGGAGAAACCTATATCTGCGGGAATCCGCCATACAAAGGTAGTCAAACACAAACCAGAGAACAGAAATCAGACCTTGCTTTTGTCTTCAAGCCTTATGGAATTTCATCTAAACAGATTGACTATGTAGGGGGATGGTTCATGAAGGCGGCTACCTATGCCCAACATACTGTGGCGGAAGCTGCGTTTGTAAGCACGAATTCTATATGTCAGGGGCGAATCGTTCCAATACTGTGGCCCAAGATTTTTGAAACAGGTTCGGTAATCCAGTTTGCACATACATCGTTTAAGTGGGCGAATCTTGCAAGCCATAATGCTGGCGTAACCGTAGCAATAATTGGTCTTTCCAGATCGAGGGCTAAAAAACGCTATCTCTTTGACTTGAGTAGTGATGAAGAAACAAGAGTAAGAGAGGCAAGCAATATTTCACCCTATTTGACGGTAGGAGAGAATACCGTTGTGACAAGCCAACGCGCCAATATTGTTGGGTTACACAGCATGAGCTTTGGCAATATGCCCGTTGATGGTGGCAATCTTCTTTTATCAGCAGATGAACTTAGAAATTTGCCCCTGACACATGAGGATAGACAAACCTTAATTCGCCGAATTTATGGCTCTGCAGAGTACATTCGTGGTCTTGTCCGATACTGTCTTTGGATATCAGATGAACGTCTAGAGCACGCACTAAGTATTGAACCAATCAAGGCGCGAATTGGCTCTGTTCGAGAGATGCGCCTTGCTAGCAAAGATTCAGGAACCAATAAGATGGCGGATCGTTCACATCAGTTCCGTGAAATGAATCATGCCAGAACTCACACATTAATCCTGCCAGGTGTTTCATCCGAGAGCAGGGAATATTTGCAAGTTGGCTTACTTGATCCACATTCTACTGTCAGTAATCTCGCATTTGCGCTCTTCGATGCCCCGCTCTGGAACATGGCGCTGATCGCTTCAAGCCTGCACCTAGTTTGGATCGCCACCGTCTGCGGCAAGCTCAAAACTGACTACCGCTACTCCAACACCCTCGGCTGGAACACTTTCCCCGTCCCCACCCTCACCGATCGCAACAAAGCCGACCTCACCCGCTGCGCTGAGGAGATCCTGCTGGCCCGCGAACACTACTTCCCCGCCACCATTGCCGACATGTACGACCCGTCCCGCATGAACAGCGAGTTTCCCCTCGTCCGCGCCGCCCACGATCGCAACGACGAAGTGCTAGAGCGCATCTACATTGGTCGCCGCTTCAAAAACGACACCGAGCGACTGGAAAAGCTGTTTGAGCTATATACCAAAATGACCAGCCAACAGACAGCACCGAAAAAAGCACCGAAGAAGACTGCTAAACGTAAACCCAAGGGAAGTCAATCCTGATGGCATCCGTCCCTGATCGCCCCAAAATTTACCACATCACCCATGTAGACAATCTTCCCAGCATCGCCACAGGCCTAGGTCTTGTTTCCGATGCCCGACGCATAGCCAGCAAACTTTCCTGCTCAGTAGTCGGCATGTCCACCATCAAGCAACGCCGACTCGAAGAAATCGAAGTGACCTGTCATCCCGGTACCAAAGTTGGTGAATATGTTCCCTTCTACTTTTGCCCGCGCTCCATTATGCTCTACATTTTGCATCGAGCAAATCATCCAGAATTAAGTTATACAGGCGGACAGCAACCGATCGTCCATCTGCAAGCCGATTTCTACGCCGTCATTGACTGGGCAGACTCCAAGCAAATCCCTTTGGCCTTCAGCACAGGCAATGCCGGCGCTTACTTAACCCGCTTCTATAACGATCTGACCAACCTGGGCGAAATTGACTGGGCTGCGGTTGCTGCCACAGACTTCTGCGATCCCAAAATCAAAGAGGGCAAGCAGGCTGAATTTTTAATGTTTGATATCTTTCCCTGGACACTGATCGACAAAATTGGGACAATTGACGATGCGATCGCAACAAAAGTTAAGACGATGTTGGCTGGCGTTGGGCATCAACCCGCGATCGCAGTAGAACCCACCTGGTACTTCTGATGGGAGACACTGCACCATGATTAAGCTCACTCAAGGCGACATCCTCACGGCCGATGCGGAAGCCTTGGTCAATACGGTGAACTGTGTTGGCATCATGGGACGTGGCATTGCTCTGCAATTTAAGAAAGCCTTCCCAGACAATTTCAAAGCCTATGAGGTGGCCTGTAAAGCCGGTCAGGTACGACCCGGCAAGATGTTTGTTCACGACCTAAATCGCTTATACAATCCTCGCTTCATCATCAACTTTCCCACCAAGCGTCATTGGAAGAGCAACAGCCGTCTTGAAGATATTCAGACCGGACTAACAGACCTCGTGGCGATCGTCCAACAACTGCAAATTCGGGCGATCGCCATTCCTCCCCTGGGTTGTGGGTTGGGTGGGCTGAACTGGGAAGAAGTGAAACCTTTAATCACAGAAGCGTTTCAGACGCTACCAGAGGTCAACGTTCTGTTGTTTGAACCTGCTGGCGCACCCCAGGCAACAGCCATGGTTAAACAGAAAAAAGCACCAACCATGACCGTTGGACGAGCAGCGTTGCTTGGTCTTATGCGCCGTTATCTTGCAGCCGTCATGGATCCGACCGTTACTCTTTTAGAGGTGCATAAGCTGATGTACTTCATGCAAGAAGCGGGTGAGCCGCTGCGACTGAAGTACCAGAAAGCACCCTATGGCCCTTACGCTGAAAACTTGCGCCATGTTCTCAATCATATTGAGGGTCATTTTATTACTGGCTATGCAGACGCAGGCGATCGACCGGATAAGTCATTAGAGTTAAAACCTCATGCTTCTGAACAAGCAGAAGCGTTTCTCAGCAAACATAAGACCACAAGAGCGCGGTTTGAGCGGGTTGCAACTCTCATTAAAGGATTTGAGACCCCCTTTGGAATGGAGCTATTATCTACGGTGCATTGGGTGAAAAGCCACGAGCAAGCAGCCACGGTCGAGGCCGCGATAGAGCAGATTCACAACTGGAACTCTCGTAAACGCATGTTTGAACCGCGTCATATTCGCTTAGCCTGGGAACGACTACAGGAAGCAGAGTGGCTTTGACACTTTACTAGAATATCTTTCTTTTACCCTTACCAAGCAATACATTCCTCGCTACCGTTGCCGACATGTACGACCCAGAGCGAATGGATAAAGAATTTCCCCACTCTGCGGGAAGAGCAAAGCTCTACATCCGCGCCGCCCACGAGTCTCCTTCGGAGTCGCTGCGCGATCGCAACGACGAAGTGCTAGAGCGCAGCTACAGCGATCGCCGCTTCAAAATCGCCATTACTGCCACCGTCAGTCCGTATCCCCTAGACGTTTGTGTATCCCACAGGATACGATCGACCCATGATTGAGATTCGCCAGACCCAGACATGTATGGATTGGTTTGCCTCTCGGCGCGATCGCCAAGCCCAAGCACGCATCAATGGGCGGATTCGGCGCTTACTTTTGGCGAGAGGCGATAAAAAAACTCAAAAACACGATATCAAAGCGGCTTTAGAACTAGCGCAAGATTCATAGGAGAGCCACAATGATAAAACTGCAAACCTATCCAAGGAATGACCCAGATTGCCCGCGAAACTGGACTAGGGCATGAAAGTCTTTACAAAGCCTGATCAACCGAAGGTAATCCAGAGTTTACAACAGTACTGCCTGATGTCAGTGTTAGCCACGACCCTCGAGATAAAACCACTACACAATACATCACCTATCCTTGCTTAGTTGTCGAAGTGTTATCTGAGAGTAGCCTCCGATCGCGGCAACAAGGTTTTTCGCTACCGTCAAAACCCAGAGTTGCAAGACTATCTGTTAGTGAGTTCTCAAGACATCGCGATCGATCTCTACCGCAAGAACGCTAATGAACGATGGGAAATTCTCAACTTTCGGGCTGGAGATATCGTAGAACTGCAATCGGTTAATTTAACGTTTTCGATTGAGCAAGTTTATCGAGGCATTGACTTTTCAGAAGTCACCGTTTAATCCAAAACATACCCATGAGTAACCCTGCTGCTATCCCCTCCGTTTCCGTCACCTATGCTCAAGATGGTTCCTCCACCAGCGCCAACGAAATGGGGATGCGCCCCATGCAAGAACGGGCCTATAACAAGCGCGGCGAACAGTACCTGCTGATCAAATCGCCCCCGGCCTCGGGCAAAAGCCGAGCGCTGATGTTCATCGCCCTGGATAAGCTGGAGAACCAGGGCCTCAAGCAGGCCATCATCGTGGTGCCCGAAAAATCCATCGGCTCCAGCTTCCACAATGAGCCCCTGCGCCAGTGGGGCTTTTGGGCCGATTGGGTCGTCGAACCCCGGTGGAACTTGTGCGATGCCCCTGGAGGTGATAATGGGGGCAAGGTCGATGCGGTCAAAAGGTTTCTGGAAAGCGAGGCCAAGGTGTTGATCTGTACCCATGCCACGTTCCGGTTTGCCGTGGATAAGTTTGGGGTAGAAGTCTTGGATGATCGCCTCATTGCTGTAGATGAATTTCACCACGTTTCTGCCAATCCCGACAACAAGCTGGGAGATCATGTCCGCCAACTCATGGCCCGTGACAAGGCCCACATTGTCGCCATGACCGGTTCCTACTTTCGCGGCGATGCAGAGGCTGTGCTCCACCCCGAAGATGAGCGCCGCTTTGAGACCGTCACCTACACCTACTACGAACAACTCAACGGCTACCAATACCTCAAACAACTGGATATCGGCTATTACTTCTACACGGGCCGCTATATTGATCAAATCATGCAGGTGCTGAATCCTCGCGAGAAGACCATCCTGCACATTCCCAACGTCAATTCTCGCGAAAGCACCAAAGACAAAATCCGCGAAGTCGAGCACGTCATTGAAGCGCTGGGAGAATGGCAGGGCATTGATCCGCAAACGGGATTTCAACTGGTCAAAACCCCCGACGGTGGAATTCTCAAAATTGCTGACTTGGTAGACGATGATCCATCTAAAAGAGAGAAGGTTGCCGCCGCTCTCAAAGACTCTGCCCAGAAGCATAACCGCGATCGCGTCGATATCATCATCGCCCTCGGCATGGCCAAAGAAGGGTTTGATTGGATCTGGTGCGAACACGCTCTGACGATCGGCTACCGCTCCAGCCTGACGGAGATTATCCAGATCATCGGTCGCACCACCCGCGACGCCCCCGGGAAAACCCGCGCCCGCTTCACGAACCTGATCGCCGAACCCGATGCCAGCGAGGAAGCCATCACTGAAGCTATCAATGACACCCTAAAAGCCATTGCCGCCAGCCTCTTGATGGAACAAGTTCTTGTGCCGGTCTTTGAGTTCAAGCCCAAGCGCGCCGACAATCAACCGACCCCCGGCTTTGACTATGGCGAAGGCGGCTACAAGCCAGGTCAGTGTAACGTAGGCTTTAATCCCGCCACGGGTCAAATTCAGCTAGAAATTAAGGGGTTAGCTGAACCCAAGAGCCAAGAAGCTGAGCGCATCTGCCGCGAAGACTTGACCGAATTAGTGACAGCTTTTGTCCAAGACAAGCCCACGATTGAACGAGGTCTTTTTGATGAGGACCTGGTTCCGGAAGAGCTGACTCAGGTACGCATGGGTAAAATCGTCCAAGAGAAATTTCCCAGTTTAGACGGAGAAGATCAAGAGGCCGTGCGTCAACACGCGATCGCCGCCCTCAACCTGGTGCAACAGGCTAAGCGAACTCTGCACGAGGACAGTGGAACGTATACGATCAATCCCAACCCCTCCGACCCCAATACTCCCCAGGCCAGGGACCGCGAAGCGGCAAAAAATACCGCTCTGATCGATGGAGTGCGACAGTTTGCCCTATCCGTGACAGAACTGGACATCGATTTAATCGATCGCATCAACCCCTTTGGGGAAGCCTACGCGATCCTTGCCAAGTCCATGAATGAGGAACGGCTAAAACAAGTGGCAGCCGTCATTACTGGCAAACGAATTGTCCTCAGCGTTGATGAAGCACGGGATCTAGCACAACGGGCCCTACGATTCAAGCGCGAGAAAGGTAGATTACCCTCCCTTACGGCTACTGATCCCTGGGAAAAACGGATGGCGGAAGGAGTCGCCTTCCTGCAACGTAAGGTGAAGGAGGAGAACAATGCCTAAGGACACGACCGAAGCCGATTTAGACCTGCTGGCTGAATTGGGGGTAGACATCAAATCTGCCCCTACCGCTCAACGCTCTCCTAGAGAGGAACGGATCATCGCTGGCTTTGAGGAGATCGAGCGCTTTGTGGCGGAACAGGGACGCCTGCCTCAGCACGGGGT
Source organism: uncultured bacterium (assembly GCA_964397305.1). Taxonomy (GTDB): domain Bacteria; phylum Cyanobacteriota; class Cyanobacteriia; order Cyanobacteriales; family Spirulinaceae; genus JAAUTY01. The sequence continues at coordinate 23,740 of CAYNIP010000033.1, read as the reverse complement.
AGACGGCGACATCTTCGAGCGGCTCTATGCCGTGCGACTGGAGCGCCTGCGGGCCTTGGAGGAGTGCCGCGAACTTCTGAAGCCCCTCGACTCGCGCGGCCTGCTAGAAGCTGTCCCGGAGACCGACTTACCTCCAGAGGACGACTTAGACGATGAAGCGCTACTCGCCGAGTTGGGTATAGAGACTGCGGCGGAGAATGACGTTACTCAGCTCGCGCATGTGCGATCGCGCCAGGAGATCAAAGCCGCCGAGGAAATCGCGCGACGCTCTCCCTGCCCGGACTTCGACCGCTTCAAGCCCATCTTTAAGCAGGTGCAGCAAGACTTGGAGACCGGGGCCCGGCAAACCCTGAAATACCAGGACAATGCCGCCATTCATCAGGACGACCTGTTTATCCTCAATGGCCAGAAGGTGATGGTCGTCGATGTCGGCGACTCTTTCATCAGTGACTACGGCCTGCCCAACTGCCGCCTGAGAGTGATTTATGACAATGGCACGGAAAGCAAAACTCTGTTTCGCTCGTTTCAGCGCGCTCTCAATAAAGACAAGACCAGCCGCCGCATCACCACCCCCGACCTCGGCCCTCTGTTTTCTCAAGTCCCAGAGGCCGATGATGTGCAGACGGGCTATATCTATGTGTTGAGGAGTCAATCCGACGATCCCTTTATTGCCCAAAATCGCTCGATCATTCACAAGATTGGTGTGACCGGTGGTGATGTCAAAAAGCGGGTTGCTCAGGCGAAGAAAGATCCGACTTACTTACTGGCCGATGTGGAGATTGTCGCTGAGTTTAAGCTGATGAATATTAATCGAACTAAGCTTGAGGCCCTGCTCCACAAGTTTTTGGATGCTGCTCGCTTGGACGTGGAGCTACAAGATCGTTTTGGTACACCGGTGAAACCCAGGGAATGGTTTTTGCTGCCTATGGAGGTGATTGAGCAGGTGATTGAAAAAATTAAGGACGGCACGATTCATCAGTTTCGCTACGACCGCGAGACGGCAACGCTGGTGCCCTTGTAGGGGGGCAGTTCCTTACCTCACAACCGTCTTCTTTGTCGGGTCTGGAGGGGTGCATCTCAGGTACAGCATTTTTCTGGCTAGTAAAGTACGGAGCCCTCACCCCACACCCCTCTCCCAGAGGGCGAGGGGCTTTTGAAAAAGACATTGTTGGGCTTTAGCCCATCTTTCGCTGGCTTGAGCGCCGAAGTGCCACTACGTTGATCTCCTCAATCTTTCTCCCCGATTGAGAGAGGAACTTTGAAGCCGTATCGCCCTAGCTTCGGACAAGCGATAGGGCGAAGGGGAGTCTCCAAAGTACGATGCACCCCATCAGGACAACGTCACCACTTGGGCCGTCACGCTGACACCAAACTCTTCCTCAAAGGCCGGTTTTTTGTAAGCTAAATTCCAAAGCTCTAGGGCACAGTCATCGCCGGGATCATGGGGAATGAGCGAGAGGTGCAGTTCCCGGTGGTCAGGGCGATAGTCACACTGCACCTGTTGAACAGCACCTTGCTGACGACGATCTAGGGCCGCTGCGAGACGAATGAACGTGCTCAACTCACTCACGAGTTGGCGCGATCGCCGGTCAGGCAAGTTTTGAAAATTGGTATGTTTCTTCTTCGGCCGACTCTTGCGGTGATAGCGAGCGAGATTGGCAATGATCTCGACTTCAGCTTCCGTGAATCCGAGCAACTCCCCATAGCGAATCAAGTAGTAGGAATGCTTGTGGTGAGCCGCATGGGAAATGTAGAGCCCGCTGTTGTGCAGCATCACCGCCGCCCAGAGCAGCTCCCGCTCGGCGGCCCCCCAAGCGTGCAGCTTACCCTGCAACTGATCGAAGAGGCTGAGGGCAAAGTGAGCGACCTGCTGGCTGTAGGCGAGATTGACCTGGTATTTTTGTGCCAGCTTGTAGACACTGCGATCGCGCACCTCACTCTGATAGCGCAGCCGGTCATCGATCAGCCCATGGTTGAGCATCCAATCCACAATCGTGCCCTCCCGCAGGGCCCGCTCACAGAGCACAATCTCGTCCACGGCCAACATCGCCATCGCCTCGGTGAGGATCGCGGCCCCCGCCACGATGATCTCGGCACGGCGCTCCGACATTCCCGGTAGCTCACAGCGGGCGGCGTAGTCCAGGGCGGCCAGTTTGCGGGTGAGGTCCTCCAGGGCGGTGCGGCTGACGGTAAACCCCTGCAAAGGATGGGGGGCAGTCTCCTGGAACTGGCGCGCGTGGAGGACGGCCAGGGCCTCGATCGTGCCGGAGGTTCCCACAAGGCGGGGCTGTTCGTCCGGTTGTAGAGCAGCGCGGATCTGCTCCACAGGCCGCTCCAGCATCCCGCGTATGTAGGCCCGCAGGGTGGCCAGCTCCAGGTCGTCGATGGGGTCCGTGGTGACAAATTCGTGAGTGAGGCGCACCGCCCCGACCTTCGTGCTGCTGAGGAAGCGGGGCTCGCGGCTGTCGGCGAGGATCAGTTCCGTGGAGCCACCGCCGATGTCGATGATGATGTGGGGCTGGGTGTTGAATTCTAAGCCGGAGAGGACACCGAGGTAAATGCGTCGGGCCTCTTCCTGGCCGGAGATCAGGTCAATTTGCAGGCCCAGCTCGCGCTCGACCTGTTCCAGGAAGGCTCTGCCATTCGGGGCTTCTCGCACGGCACTGGTGGCCGCGGCAATGATGCCCTCAGCGCGCAGGCTGTGGGCGAGTTCTTGGCAGCGGCTCAGGGTCGCCAGGGCCCGGGCGATCGCCTCGGGGGTGAGGGCGCCGCTGTGGGGATCGCGATCACCCAGCCGCACCGTATCTTTTTCCCGCGCGACGATCGTGAAGGCGGGCAAGGTCGGGTCAATGCGGACCACGACCATGTGAATTGAGTTCGTGCCAATGTCGATGGCCGCGAGGACAATCGGTTCACGGCGATCGCCCAAGGGAGCTGAGCTGGCCATCGCGGCTCGGTTTGGAGTTTTGACCATGATATCTAGAAAGGTCGTCGTCAGTCAGCAGCAGCAAAGCTGATTAGGGAAAGGTGTTAGCGACAATTATAGTTCATGTGAACTAGTAAAGATCAGAGCTGCCGGCGAGCCCCCGCGCTTCCCCTCCGGGGGGATCAAGGCCCTTGTCATAGTTTCAACCGCAACGGCGGTCTTCGGGCTATAACTTAAATTGATTTAACTGATGATTACAATTCAAGAGCTACCGTGATCGCTGATCATTCTCCTCCCTCCCTGAACAATCTGGTTGCAGTCGTGCGGCTCCTGCGCTGGGACAAGCCCGCCGGTCGCTTCATCCTCATGATTCCGGCTCTCTGGGCCTTGTTCCTGGCGACAGCCGGCCGCCCCCCCCTCCTGCTGCTGGGGGTGATCGTCCTCGGCAGCTTGGCCACGAGTGCGGCGGGCTGCGTCGTCAATGACCTCTGGGATCGGGATATTGACCCCCAAGTGGCCCGGACCCGCGATCGCCCCCTAGCCGCGCGCACCCTGTCGGTACAAACAGGGCTGGTGGTAGCGGCGATCGCCTTTGCTTGTGCAGCCGGATTCGCCCTCTACCTCAACCGCCTCAGCCTCCTCCTCTGTGTGTTAGCGGTTCCCGTGATCATCGCCTATCCCCTGGCGAAGCGGGTATTTCCCCTACCACAACTGGTCCTGTCCTTGGCCTGGGGTTTCGCGGTGCTGATTAGCTGGACCGCCGCGACAGGAGCCTTAGTCCCCGCCACAGGCTGGCTCTGGGGAGCCGTCGTCTGCTGGACCCTGGGGTTTGACACCATCTACGCCCTGGCCGACCGCGAGGATGATACCCAGCTCGGTATTCAGTCCAGCGCCCGCTTCTTCGGGGCCTATGCCCCCCTGGCCGTCGGCCTGTGCCTGGCCGCGACTGCCCTGTTCCTGGCCCTCACAGCCCTCAGCTTGGAGCTGCACGGCAGCTTCTGGTTGACCTGGGGACTGGCGATCGCCCTCTGGGCCTGGCAAACTTGGCGGCTAGCCCAGCCTGACCTGCCTCAGGAGTGCTACGGCCAATTATTTCGCCAGCAGGTGGGCCTGGGCTTTCTGCTCCTGGCCGGGGACATTGCCGGCTCCCTGCTCTAGCGGCCCGTGGCTCGTACCATCATCGGGGTCCTGGGGCCCGGCGAGACAGCCCGACCCCTAGACTGCCAACGGGCGCGAGACCTCGGGGCCCTCATTGCTGCCCAGAGCTGGGTGCTGCTCACGGGGGGCCGGCCAGCGGGAGTGATGGCCGCGGCCCAGGCTGGAGCCCAGGCGGCCGGCGGGCTAACCCTAGGAATTTTGCCCGGGGACGATCCGGCCGCGGCCGACCCCGCCGTGGACCTGGTGCTCTGCACCGCCCTTGGCCAGGGTCGCAATAACGTGAATGTACTGTCGGCCCAGGTGGTCATCGCTTGTGGTATGGGCTTCGGCACGGCCTCGGAGGTGGCCCTGGCCTTGAAACAGGGGCGTCCGGTGGTGTTGCTCGATGAACGCTGGGAGGCCTACCACTTCTTCCAGGGCCTAGGAGCCCAGCGGCTGGTGGCCGTGACGACAGCGACAGCGGCGATCGCCCAGACCCGCCAATGGCTTGCAGCCCGTTGACGCGGGATAAGAGTCCTCCAGAAAGTCCATCATCCCTAGGTCTGGGAGGGGGCATCTCACTTTGGAGCCTCCCCTCGCCCTACCTGGGAGAAAGGGCCGGGGGATGTAGACGCGCAGCCGCTTCTCGCAGAGTGGGCAAACTTGCCTAACTGAGATGCACCCCCCACCCATCCTGTTTAGGCCAAGAAACACTCCCCCAAACTAGGCAGGAAAAAAGCCTGCGCTCGACCCTCACGAACCGAACGCAGGCTGTTCAGTAAACCAGGCCTAATAGGGCCACTTCCAATGGGTGATCTCTTCGAGATCCTTGCCATGCTCGTGAGCGTAGGCAATGCACTCGATAATCTGGTTCTTCATCCGCTCCTTGACATAGGCAGCGGCTGACCCCAGCTTCGGCACCCGGTCAATGACATCAATCACCAGACTGAAGCGGTCGATTTGGTTCTTAATCGCCAACTCCAGCGGCGTATTGATATTGCCTTCCTCCTTGTAGCCACGAACGTGGATGCGATCCTGATTGGCGCGGCGGTAGACCAGCTTGTGGATCAACCAAGGGTAGCCGTGGAAGTTGAACATCACCGGCTTATCGACCGTAAACAGGGAGTTAAAGTCCCAATCGTTCAAGCCGTGAGGGTGCTCCCCTTCAGACACCAGCTTAAACAGATCGACCACATTGACAAACCGGACCTTCAGGTAGGGAAACTCTTCCCGGAGAATCGCCGTAGCTGCCAGAGATTCCATCGTCGGAATATCCCCACAGCAGGCCATCACCACATCGGGAATATCAGGTTCCGTCCCACAGTCATCGTTTGACGCCCATTCCCAGATCCCAATGCCCTTCGTGCAATGCTTGACCGCCTCATCCATCGGCAAATACTGCAAGTGATGCTGCTTATCAGCAATGATGACATTGATGTAGTCCACACTCCGCAAGCAGTGATCCGCTACCGACAGCAAGCAGTTGGCATCCGGGGGGAAATAGACCCGCACGACATCCGGATTCTTATTCGTCACCAAGTCCACATAGCCCGGATCTTGGTGGCTGAAACCATTGTGATCTTGCCGCCAAACTAGAGAGGAGAGCAGGATATTCAGCGACGCCACCGAGCGCCGCCAAGGAACATGGTGCTTGCAGATATCCAACCACTTAGCGTGCTGGTTAAACATCGAATCGACCACGTGGGCAAAGGCTTCATAGGTGTGGAACAACCCATGCCGACCCGTGAGCAAATAGCCCTCTAGCCAACCCTGAAGCGTGTGCTCACTCAGAATCTCCATCACCCGGCCGTCCTGGGACAATTCACTCCCATCCAGATCTTCTGGATAGAAGTCTGCCATCCAGGCCTTCTTCGTCACTTCATAGACTGCATGGAGACGATTGGAGGCCGTCTCATCAGGGCCCATCAGGCGGAAATTGCGGGGATTGTCCCGCATAATATCCCGCAAAAAGTAGCCCAAGACCTTGGTGTTTTCAAACTCCACCGTGCCGTACTTGGGAATCTCCAGGGCATAGCTCCGGAAGTCAGGCATTTTGAGGTCGCGGCGCAGCAGACCACCGTTGGCGTGGGGGTTAGCGCTCATGCGGCGCGGGCCGACCGGGGCCAGTTCCTTCAGCTCAGGGATCAGCGTGCCGTTGGCATCGAAGAGTTCTTCCGGCTTATAGCTCCGCATCCACTCCTCGAGGCGGCGCAGGTGCTCAGGGTTGCTGTGCATCCCGCCCATGGGGACTTGGTGAGCCCGCCAGAAGCCTTCTACCTTGTGACCATCGACCTCTTGGGGGCCTGTCCAGCCCTTGGGAGTCCGCAGCACAATCATGGGCCAGCGCGGGCGCTCGAGGTTGCCATGAATGCGGGCTTCCCGTTGAATTTCTTTGATCCGGAGGACGCACTCCTCCATCACGGCCGCCATGGTTTGGTGCAGCTCAATCGGATCACTGCCTTCGACAAAGTAAGGGGTGTAGCCATAGCCCCGGAAGAGAGCTTCCAGCTCCTCGTGGGAGATCCGGGCAAGAATCGTGGGGTTCGCGATCTTGTAGCCATTCAGGTTCAAGACCGGCAGCACGGCGCCATCCCGTGCCGGGTTGATGAACTTATTGGAGTGCCAGGCGGCTGCGAGGGGGCCGGTTTCCGCTTCGCCGTCGCCGACGACGCAGATGGTAATCAGGTCGGGATTATCGAGGATGGTCCCGTAGGCGTGGGAGACACTGTAGCCCAGTTCACCGCCCTCATGAACGGAGCCTGGGGTTTCTGGGGTGACGTGGCTGCCGATATAGCCGGGGAAGGAAAACTGCTTAAAGAAATGCTTCATCCCTTCGGCATCTTCGGTCTTATCGGGATAAACCTCTGAGTAGGTTCCCTCCAGGTAGACTGGGCCCAGGACGCCAGGAGCCCCATGACCGGGCCCAGCCACAAAGATCGCATCGAGGTCGTACTTTTTGATCAGGCGATTGGTGTGGATGTAGGTGAAGCTCAGGGCCGGCGATGCACCCCAGTGACCCAGGAGACGGTGTTTGACCTGCTCAGAGCGTAGGGGCTCCCGCAGCAGGGGATTATCCCGCAGGTAGATCATGCCGACGGCAAGATAGTTGCAAGCGCGCCAGTAAGCATGAAGTTTAGACAATTCATCGTCGGTCAGCGGCTTCGCTTGGACTTGAGGGGCTACTACCATAACAGCACTCCAGAGGTGGTTTCAAGGCAATCACGCCAACAGCATCGTTGGGTTAAGAGCAGCCTCATTAAATTGTTGGGCAAGGCGTCAAGCTACGATTGAACCAGCTAGCGTTTTGATGAACTCGACCTTCAAGGCTGTTCAAGAAGCGCAAGCTAGCTCCACAGTAATTCACGCGACCCATGAGAGTTGCCCACGCAGCGATGACTTTACAAGGTTCAAGGTATCCAGATGACATTAAGTCTAAGTTATGGCTCTCAGTCAACTTCCTCCTGGGAGTTGCTGTACTTCTAGACTGGATTCTGCGTTGCTGTTGGGAGGTGATCAACACCCATGATGTCGAAGAATTGAGGGGTTGAGTATGAAAAAAATGTAAAGTTTTAGGATGTAGCGCCTAGGCCACCGAGATGTGTGATGGCTAACTGCCTGATACGAATTCTCGGATTCACGGTGACAGACTACCCTGCGTTTCTACGGACCAAGCTCACCCATAACCGGAACCCCTCTCCCTGAGGGCGAGGGGCTTTGGGTTGGGGCTAGGTTTTTGTAGCGCGGATTTGCAGAATCAGTCGGACCGCTCGCGGGTATCCCGCTTGGTTGCGGTTGCTCTCATGGGGTGCATCTCAGTTAAGCAAGTTTACCCTCATCCCCCGGCCCCTTCTCCCAGGTAGGGCGAAGGGGAGTCTCCAAAGTGAGATGCACCCGCTCTCATGCCCCGGTCCCTCGGGCTACTGTCTGGGGGCTGGTCGGCCGGCAGGGCTTAAGGGATATTTGCAAAGTTAGTTCAAGCCCTTGATGTATCTGGGTTCTAGCGATTTTCCCGCTTTTTGCGGAAACCCTTACCTGGCACGGGCTTCCGGGTAGTTTCCCAAGTTCCTCCTACACGATCTTGTTGTCCTTGAAGTATTCGATATTGGGGTTGTTCACGGCTTTACGCATGATGTAGGCGAGGGCAAAGTCGCCGTTTTCGTGGTTGAGGACTTGATCCGTCAGGTCCATGACTTGGTGGGCGAGTTCTGGGCCGAGCTTGTCGATCATTTGCTGGCGCTCGGCTTGGGCTTGCTGCTGCTCCCGGAATTGGGCTTGCCACTGGGGATCGAAGAGCTCGAGGAGGCTAGTCCCCAGGCCGAGTTGCCGGAGAGCTTCCCATTCACCGGCATCGCACCAGAAGCCTTCGCATTCCTGGCACTGCTCGAGGAAGAAGGGGGGTTTTGATTCAACGCGGGTGCGGGAGAGGTAGCGGCGGCACTGGGGGCAGAGGCAGGCCTTGGCGTCGAGCTCGGAGGGGCGAAATTGCAGGGTTTGACAACTCAGGAGTTGGTCGGGAGGGGCGGCGGTTGTTGTTTGCGCTTGTTGCCACTGTCGGTAGGCTAAGCCGGGCAGCCAACTGCCTCCGCATTGGGAGCAGCGCGCTGCGGGAATGCCGCCGGCGAGTGTAGTCTCCAGCAGCATCGCACTCTTGCACTTGGGGCAATCCACGGTTCGGCTCTCCTTGGGGTCCACGGTGGGATTTACGGGTGGACGAAAAAAAGCGCGGCTCTCCTGAATTTTGAGCGATGGCTCAAGGAGCAGAGGGTAGCCTTCTATCGCTACGCGACGCTAGCGCGAACAGCGTTACGGGGCTCTCATCCCCCGGCCCCTTCTCCCCAAGCTGGGCGAAGGGGAGCCAGAAGCCCCTCTCCCAAGTTGGGAGAGGGGTTGGGGTGAGGGCTGAGCGAAGGATTACCTACATTCCGCGCGAAATTTCGTTCACCCTGGGACTTACCTATTTTAGGAGGAGGCGGATCTTGGTGTCATCCATTCCCGAGTTTACGCGGGCGCTGTGAGGGCGATCGCCGCTTCGCAGCCGGCGATCGCCTGTTCAAGGCGCTGCTGAAAGCGATCGCGCCGCTGCTGAGCAGCCTGCGGCTGGCGCGCCGCCTGAAGGAAGGCGGCATCGGTTTGCAAGAGGTGGAAGATGCGGTTCAGCTCCGTCTGGACGGACTGCCAACGGCTGAGGGCCTCGGGTTCCAGAGCCGGTGTTGGCAAGGGCAAAATCTCTGATTGGTACGCTTGTTTTACCGTTTGAAGGGTTGCTTGCAGGGCTGGTTTTGCCCCCGACTCCTCCCGGAGTAAGGTTTGGAGAGCGAGGAGTTGAGTTAAAAGTTGTTGGTAGCGGTGATGGTGTAGCAAAGGCGACACTAGGAGGACGAATTGCGGTAGACTTTTCCTAAATAATATTGCGTTTTGGGCACGGCTGCGGGCTGTTGGTAGTCTCAAGCCCTAAGACTTTTCTTAAATTAGTGAGTTAAATCCCGGCTCGCCGCCGGGGGCTCGTGCTCGATCCCCGACGGGTAGCTGAGTACGGAGGCCTGCGTTTTTGTCTATCTGAACTTATCCCTTAAAAATCTATGGATGCTCCCCTCGCGCTTTTCGATCGACCGCCTCTTCCCAGCGATCTTCTACTACCAGACTGGCTCAATGAGTGCTTACTGCAATCCCAGGGAAGTGATGAGGCCGTGGGGGGAGATGCCGGGTTGGTCTGTCGCGCCTTCCAGTTTGCCTACGACCTGCACCAGGGCCAGTACCGCAAGTCCGGTGAACCCTATATCGCGCATCCGGTGGCGGTGGCGAGCCTGTTACGGGATCTGGGCAGCGACAGCACGACGATTGCAGCGGGCTTCCTGCACGATGTTGTTGAGGATACCGAGATCACGCCCGAGCAGCTAGAAATGGAGTTTGGCACGGAGGTGCGCTGCTTGGTGGAGGGAGTGACCAAGCTCTCCAGTTTTAACTTCTCCAGCAAAACGGAGCGCCAGGCGGAAAACTTTCGCCGGATGTTTCTCGCGATGGCTAAGGATATCCGCGTGATTGTGGTCAAGCTGGCGGATCGCCTGCACAATATGCGGACACTGGAGCACTTGGTCCCGGAGAAACAGCGTCGCATTGCTCAGGAGACTCGGGAAATTTTTGCCCCCTTGGCCAACCGTTTAGGGATCGGGCGTTTTAAGTGGGAACTGGAAGATCTCAGTTTCAAGTACTTAGAGCCTGAGGACTATCGGCACATTCAATCGCTGGTGGCGGAGCGGCGGAGCGATCGCGAAGAACGCATTGAACAGGTGATCGAAACCCTGCGCTTGCGGCTGCGGGACCTGGGGATCAATGTCTGGGAGCTGAAGGGCCGCCCCAAGCATCTCTACAGCATCTACCAGAAAATGCAGCGGCAGCACAAGGAGTTTCACGAAATTTTTGACATCGCTGCGGTGCGGATTATTACGGATACCAAAGATAGTTGTTATCGAGCTCTTGCCGTCGTCCACGATGTCTTTAAGCCGATCCCCGGCCGGTTCAAGGACTATATTGGCCTGCCAAAGCCCAATCGCTACCAATCGCTCCACACCACCGTTTTGGGAACCACGGGCCGGCCCCTGGAGGTGCAGATCCGCACCCTGGAAATGCACCATATTGCCGAATACGGGATCGCGGCCCACTGGAAGTACAAGGAGACGGGCGGCTCGGTGGCGATCGCCCTCGCGCCAACGGATGAAAAGTTCACCTGGCTGCGCCAGTTACTCGAGTGGCAAAACGATCTGAAGGACGCTCAGGAATATTACGAAAACCTCCGGGAAAATCTCTTTGACGACGACATCTATGTGTTCACGCCCCAAGGGGATGTGGTGTCCCTAGCTCGGGGGGCGACTCCTGTGGACTTTGCTTATCGCATCCACACCGAAGTGGGCAACCACATGAAGGGAGCCCGGGTCAATGGCCGCTGGTCCGTGCTGGATGCGCCGCTGCACAATGGCGACATTGTGGAGATCGTCACCAGCAAAAATAGCCGCCCTAGTCTGGATTGGCTGAACTTCGCCGTCACCCCCAGTGCTCGCAACCGGATTCGGCAGTGGTATAAGCGATCGCACCGCGAGGAGAATATCGCCCGGGGCCGGGAGCTGCTGGAAAAGGAAGTGGGCAAGAGTGGCTTTGAGGCGCTGCTCAAATCCGAGCCCATGCAAGCAGTAGCCGAGCGTTGCAACTACGCGATGGTGGATGATCTGCTGGCGGCCCTGGGTTACGGGGAAGTGACCCTCAATTCGGTCGTTAACCGGCTTCGGGAGGCGGTGCGGGCCTTACAGCCGATCGAGGTTATAGAAGAGGCTAAAACCCTTGAGCGGGAGGGGGAGGCCCTGGCCCTGACGGCCCGGAGTGAGGGCACGGTAGGCCGCAGCCAGGCTCCGATCGCGGGGGTGGAAGGCTTGCTGCACTACTTGGCGGGCTGCTGCAACCCGATTCCGGGAGAGCCGATTGTCGGTGTGGTGACGCGCGGCCGGGGGATCTCGATCCATCGCCAGGGCTGCCCGAACTTGGATGCGACCGTGGGCGATCGCCTGATCCCCGTCAGTTGGAACCCGGTCTCGGCTCCGAGCCGCACGACCACCTATCGGGTGAATATCCGCGTAGAGGTGCTCGACCGGGTGGGAGTGATGAAGGACATTCTGGCCAAGCTCAGTGACCAAAACATCAACATCTGTCGCGCTGATGTAACCACCAGTACCGGCAAGCCCGCCTCGATCAGCCTGGGGATTGAAGTACGCGATCGCCTCCAACTCGAGCGCACCTTTAACCAAATTCGCCAGATGAGTGATGTGCTGAGCCTGCGCCGCCTCGGCGATGTGAGTGAGGGGGGGCCTGCGTTGGCGGGAACGGATAGCCGCTAGGTCTGGACCAAGGCCTGCAAGCTGGGGAAAAAGTCAGGGTAGGAAATGGCCGCGGCCTCAGCCCGGTGGACGGTCGTAGACCCCCGGGCGGCGAGGGCGGCGATCGCCAGGCTCATGGCCAAGCGATGATCCGTGTAACTGTCCACCTCGGCTCCGGTGAGGGGCTGCCCGCCGTGAATGTCAAGCCCGTCGGGCAACTCGCTGACCGCAGCGCCGAGGCGAGTCAGTTCCGTGGCGATCGCCGCTAAGCGATCGCTCTCCTTCACCCGCAACTCCGCCGCATCGCGAATTTGCGTCGTCCCCGTCGCCATCGCTGCCGCCACGGCCAGGATCGGCACCTCATCAATCAAGCGCGGGATCAGGTCTCCAGCCAGAGTACACCCCCGCAGCGCCCTCGATCGCACCCGCAAATCCGCCACCGGCTCCCCCGTCACCAGGTGCTCATTCTCGCGCTGAATATCAGCCCCCATGAGGGCCAGGGCCTCGAGCACTCCCGTGCGAGTCGGGTTGACACCGACATTTTCCAGCACCAGCTCAGAGCCCGGCAGGATCGCCGCCGCCACGAGCCAGAAGGCCGCCGAACTGATGTCCCCCGGCACAATAATCGACTGACCCCGGAGGGGCGCCGCTTGACCCGTGACCGTAACGCTGCGGGTGTCCGGCTCTAGGCGCAAGGCCGCGCCGAAGGCCTGGAGCATCCGCTCGCTGTGATCCCGCGAGCAGGCCGGCTCCGTCACCGTGGTTTCTCCTTCAGCCAGGAGGCCGGCCAGCAGCAGGCAAGATTTCACCTGGGCCGAGGCGATGGGAGAGTGGTAGTGAATCCCCCGCAGCCGCTGCCCTTGGATCGCCAGAGGAGCCAGGGCCCCGCCGCGCCGACCCAGGATCTGAGCGCCCATCTGCTGGAGTGGGGCGACGACTCGGGACATAGGGCGCGATCGCAAGCTAGCATCCCCCGTTACCGCAAAAAAGGCCTCCGGCTGCGCCGCCAGCAAGCCAAGCATCAACCGCAGAGTCGTACCGGAGTTGCCCGCCTTGAGGATGTCGCTGGGCTCTTGCAAACGACCAAGGCCAAGACCCTGAATCCGCACCCGCTCGGTATTCAACTCGCTGATCTCAGCCCCGAGGGCCCGGAAGCAGGCAGCCGTACTGCGGGGATCTTCGCCCAGGAGCAGACCTTGGATCGTGGTCTCCCCCTCGGCGATCGCCCCCAGCATCAAGGCCCGGTGAGAAATGGACTTGTCACCAGGAACCCGCAGGCGACCCCGCAAGGCAACGCCACTGGCGGGGGGGGTGATCTGGAGGTCTTGGCGATCGCCAAAGTCGTGAAGCTGAATAGTCATACCAGGGCCGAGAGCAGAGCGCTCGCGATTATACCAAGTTTTCCCCAAGCTCCCGGCCTGACTTCCAGCCAGGGGTGAACGAAATTTTGCGCGGGATATTGGTACTCCTTCGCTCAGCCCTCACCCTAAGTCCCACTCCCAAGCTTAGGAGAGAGACTTCTAGCTCCCCTTCTCCCAGCTTTGGGAGAAGGGGCCGGGGGATGAGGGCCCAGCAGTTAGGAGAGAGACTTCTAGCTCCCCTTCTCCCAGCTTTGGGAGAAGGGGCCGGGGGATGAGGGCCCAGCAGTGACTGAGATTTGAGGAGTATGCAGAAGCCCTGCTCGCCGGCCAGCAGAGAGCAACCAACGCCCATAACGCAGAAGACAGCCTAGTTAGGCTGTCTTCTGCGTCGTCACAAGGAAACCATGGGAGAATCGTCAGGGTTTTACCAGGTTTTGCCGCGAGGCAGCCACCTAGTTACGCTTCCGAGCACCCATCATGCCCACACCCACAAGGGCAAAAGCCGCCAGCGCCATCGGCTCAGGCACGTCTTCCTTCTCCGGCGGAATCGCCGCGAAGGTTCCACTGGTGCCCATGATGTCATTAGCGCACTCCGCCATGATGTGAGCAACCCAGTTCATCTCACCCGCCGGCAGCAGGGAGCGAGCAAAGCTCACCGCGTAGGTCTGCGTCCCCAGAGCCGGGCTGCTGAGACCGGCCTCCGCCGCCGCCCCCGTGAAGTTCAGCCCCATCGCCGCCAGCGCCGCCACATCGGTGATCACGCTCACATTACCATTCTCCAGCCTGACACCCTCGTCCGCACGAACCACGCTCTCACCGTGAGCCCCGAGGTAAGTCTTCGCTTCCGCGTTGGTCATACCGTCGATGTAATCAACCGTGCCCCCCTTTTTGGTGACATAGTTTTCGTAGCTGCTGTAGCTCTTATGACCTTGATTGCTCTGGGTCACGTTTTGGCCCACTACATGGCTGAAAACACCCGTGCCTTCTAAGCCAGAGTCATTGGTCTCCGCAAAGCGAATCGCCAGCAAGCTCTCAGTACCTTCCGCCTCCGTGAACGTCTTAGTCGGATCAAGGTTGATGAAGAGGTCGCCCATCCCAATATTAGGATTGCTGCCCCAACCCGTAAGCGCGAGGTTGGTGTTGAACGCAAAGGTGACGCTATCATTCTCGAGGTCTTCCAGCACCGCCAGGCCAAAGAACTCGAAGGCACTGTGGTAGCCGACGCCGTGCCCACCAGTGCCGCCATTTTGGTTGAGGGAGCCAGTGCCGTCGCTGAAGGAGTCCCAGGAGTAAACCCAGTCAGCCGCTTCAACGCGAGGAGCCGCCAGAGCAAACGTACAAGCCAAAGCGGCTGTCCCTGCCAATACTTGACCGAAATTCATGAGTTTCATAATAAGGTTCCCCTAGCCTGAATGGAGGTAAATCGTGTGTGGTGTCCAGCTCGCCAGTATGTTGCGCGGACGGCCTACAAGCCGCTGAGGCAACCAAAGTACAGAAGTCCTTAGAGGAGCTGAAGCTTGGTAGATTGCATCCTTGCTGTTGATACCAATCTACGCGAGGTACCGCTGGTCCTGGTAGCCTGCAAGCCAGCACTCATCAAATCTTCATCCAAATTCCCGGTAATCTTAAAGTTCCTGTAAGTAGATCCTTAAAAAGGCTGGTGTCTTGGGTTATGTGGATCGTGTAAGCCTGAATTTTTCAGGAAAAGACTGAGTTTTTATGTTGCCCAAAACCCTTGCACAGCAAGGCTTTTTGCGACAAATGGCAAGGGGAATTTCTGAGATGCTCGCTTGCGCCCTACGTAATTCCGCTAATGATTAATACGCATAGAAACGCAATTAGTGGGGACTGCAAAAGAGGTTTCTGCGTGGAATCTTGGGAAAACCGGAGGAATTCACTGAGTATGGATCGGAGATTCCAGAAACCTGCCGATAACTGATTGCGCGTTTCCACGCAAGAGCCACCAAAAGCTTACGGTCAGGGGGTGCATCCCACTTTGGCGACTCCCCTTCGCCCTACTGGGAAGGGGCCGGGGGATGAGGGTAAACCGGCCTCACTGAGATGCACCGCCAGAATCCTCCCGGCCCGTTAATAACGAGTTTGCACGCTCAGCCTGGGATGTGAATCCCAGGCAAGGCACCGGGTGCATCCCACTTTGGCGACTCCCCTTCGCCCTACTTGGGAGAAGGGGCCGGGGGATGAGGGTAAACCGGCCTCACTGAGATGCACCCCAAGGCAGCCCCTGGGAGCTTCTAAAACTTTTCTTAATCATCTGCCCCTAGGCTAGGGTCTGTCGGCTGTTGACGCTAGAAACCAGTCCGGGAGTCCCTGGCAACTCCGGTTAGTCCGACTAGTCTCAGGGCTCAGAAGCCAATACTGGCTAGGGTTTCACCAGTCATTGGCGGCGCGCCCTAGCGGGTGACGTTCTGCTCACCGCTTGCTTACCCTACCAGTCATCAATCACCGCGCGACTCTCCGGAGTTAGGGACTCATTTCTGGGGTATAAGGATAGAAATTCTGCCCTGACAGCCAGCGGTCCGTTCCGACAGAGCAGACGACGCCAAAGCTCCAGCCAGATCCCTCCCGTCCCCCGAACCTTTGCTAGGCCCCAACAACCACCATGCCAGCTCCGTTCCCTTCCCCAGTCCGTTCCCTGGCTGCCCTCGCGGCCCTGCTCACGGGCAGTAGCACCCTTCTAGCAGTCAGTACACCGCTCCAGGTCCCGGCGCTGGCGACCGAAAATCTCGTCGCGGCGCAAGTCCTGAACCGCTTCAATCGCGTCTGTCCCGAGCCGACGGAAGATCCTGCCGCCTACTTGGCAGACTCCCTAAACGAGCAGCCCCTGCTACCTCTAGTGGCTCTCCGCAAACTACCACCCCAGCTCACCGTCTTCGCCGCGCTCCATCAGCCCGTGTCCTTGTGCAAGCGCCTGTTGCCAGTGGCCAACGACCGCCCGCTCTCAGCAGCTATGAGTGATGACTGGATCGCAGCTCCTGCTCAGCCCCTCCGCACCCTCAACCAACTCTGGCGCGAGGCGGTGGCGGCCTATCCGGAGCCCAGTGAGTGGCCGCAACTCCATGGCCGCGCGCGCTTGGCTCGAGTGCCGATCTTCATGTACCACGACATCCTGCCGGAGAAGGAAGTCTTTTTTGATGTGACCCCGGAGGAACTGCGGGCCCACTTCGAGTACCTGCGAGACGAAGGTGCAACGCCGATCACGATGGATGAATTGGTGGCCCACCTCCGCACGGGCGCACCCTTGCCGGAGAAGCCGGTGCTGCTCAGCTTCGATGATGGCTATGGCGGCCATTATGAGTATGTCTACCCTTTGATGAAGGAATTCAACTATCCGGCCGTCTTTGGGATCTATGTCAACAAGATGTCTCTGACTGGCGGCCGCTCAAGCGTCACCTGGGAGCAATTGCAGGAGATGGCGGCTGATCCCCTGGTGACGATCGCCTCCCACAGTGTGACGCATCCCCTGGATCTGCGTCCGATGTCGGAGGAGGAGTTGCAGGTCGAAATCGTGGAGTCCAAGGAAATCCTGGAGCGGGAGCTGGGAATTCCTATCCGCTACTTTGTCTATCCCGTGGGTCACAATGATGAGCGGGTTCAAGGCTGGGTGGAAAAAGCGGGCTACCGCGCTGCTCTGTCGATGGACGACAACGACGAACAATTTGCGGGCGAAGCGCCTAACTTGCTGGATATTGGGCGCTTTGGGCAGTCGCGGCTGCTCTCGGTCACGCCGAGGGCTTGGGGTGGTCCGCCGGCTCCTCGGGCGGATGATGGCTTCGATTTTACTGGCGAGATCCGCAAGGAGGAACACGAGGTTGATGGGGCGCGAGTGATTCTGATCACGGGCGGTCGTCCGGAGACGATCCACGCCAAGAGCCGTTACCAGGTGGAGGAGATCATTGCGGGAACGGGGGCTGTCGCGGCAGTGGATGGCGCTTTTTTCTCCCTAAAATATTTGGATTCTAATGTGCTCATTGGCCCTGGGCTGAGTAATAAGGGGCGTGACTTTGTGCCGGGGAATGCGAGCGAGAATCCAAAGCTGCGGGGGCGACCGCTGGTGCTGATTGCGCGCGATCGCGTTCGCTTCGTGCCTTTTGACCCTGACCTGCACAACACCCGCGAGGGCGTTGCGGTTTCGTTGCCAGACGCAACGGATGCCTTTGTCGGGGCGGCCTTTCTGGTGCGTCAGGGCCTGCCCCAGCCCTACGAGAGCTTTGGCAATCTGTTTGACTTTGACGCTGCCCGGCACCGGGCCTTCTGGGGGATCAATAACGCTGGTCAGCCTGTTATTGGGGTCACGACCAACATGGTCGGCTCCGTGAAGCTGGGGGAAGTCCTCTACACCTTAGGTCTCCGGGAGGCGGTGATGCTGGACTCGGGGGCGAGCACGTCTCTCGCCTATGAGGGGCAATCCCTCGTGGGCTATGTCCCGCGCCCCGTGCCCCACGTGGTCGCCCTCTTCCCCCCTGATCCCCGGGACAGCGCCGCCCTGGTGGAATATAAGGAGAAGCCTGGGCCGGCGGCGGCGGCTGATTTCTAGCCGCCGTAGTAGAACTGGATCTCCTTGGGCTTGAGGGGCGCAAAGTCGGCCTCGAGGAGGCGTTGGTTGAGGTCCGCTTGGGGCAGGTGTTTGGCGCCAATGCGGACGATCCGCGATCGCATGGTGTTGGTCACGCCGCTGCGCTGGCGGTTGCTTTCCAAGGCCATGACCTCGTGGTAAAGCTGCAACTTGAGGGGCGGGATCGGGCTGCCGTCTAGATCGAGGCCCTGGGCGATCGCCGCATCCACGGCCCCGGCCCCGGTGGTTTGGGCACTATCAGTCATCCTGGAATATCTCCGAGAGAATCGGGTCATAGCTATCATAGGACGAGCCGCTGCCGCAGGAACGACCCGTTCCGAGGGGGCAAAATGCTATGGTGAAAGCTGGCTGGCTGGCCTCCCTGCCCCCAGCCTGAAGGTTGCCCGTGGTCTTTCGTCCTCCGATTCAGTGGTATCCCGGTCACATCGCCCGAGCGGAGCGCCAGCTCAAGGAGCAGCTCAAACACGTCGATGTGGTGCTTGAGGTGATCGATGCTCGCTTGCCCCTGGCCTCCCACCACCCGCAAGTGCCGACTTGGATTGGGGCCAAGCCACGCCTTTTGGTGGTGAACCGGATGGATATGATCCCCCTGGCGAGTCAGCGGGCCTGGGAGGAGTGGTTTCAGGCCCAAGGGGAGACGCCCTACTTCACCGATGCTAAGCAGGGCCGGGGCATTCCAGCCCTGAAACAGGCGGCCCAGCGGGCCGGTGAGGCCATGAACCAGCGGCGGCGCGATCGCGGTCTCCGTCCCCGCCCAGTGCGCGCGGTGGTCATGGGCTTTCCCAATGTCGGCAAGTCAGCGCTGATCAATCGCCTCGTGGGCCGGCGTGCGGTGCGGAGTGCGCGGCGAGCCGGGGTCACACGCCAGTTGCAGTGGGTGCGGATTGCCGACAGCATTGAGATGTTGGATGCGCCTGGGATTATCCCCGTGCGCCTCGACGATCAGGCGGCCGCGGTCAAGTTGGCGATCTGTGAAGACATCGGCGAAGCCGCCTATGATAATCAGCGGGTGGCGGCTGTATTGGTCGATTTGCTCCAAGACCAGGCTACCAGCGCCGTGCTCCAGCAACGCTATGCCTTGGAGCCAGGAACCCTGACGGGGGAAGACTTTATCCAGACCCTGGCCCTGCGCGATTACCACGGCGATAAGGAGCGGGTGGCCTGTCTGCTGCTCAACGACTTTCGCAAGGGCAACTTGGGGGCGATCGCCCTCGAATATCCCCCCAGCCGCCTTGGGCTGGCCGAGCCTGAATCCTAGCCGCCAACCCGCAACCGCAGCGGGCCAAGTCCTGCTCACAACCGGCCCGGCAACCCGAGCGGCTCGGCTTGTCAGCGATCGCCACCAGTGCCAGAATGAAGCCTGAATTTCATCCCCCTCCCACCATGAGCAGCCAAACCATCACCGTCGCCGCCCCCGGCAGCGGTCATTTCAGCGCCTACCTAGCCAAGCCCGAGGCTGGATTTGCCCCCGGCCTAGTCTTACTTCAGGAGATCTTCGGAGTCAATGACCTGATGCGGGCCCTCGCCGATGGCTATGCCCTGGCTGGCTTCTATGTCATCGTCCCTGACCTGTTCTGGCGACAGCAGCCAGGGGTCGAACTGGACGACCAGCAGGAGGCCGATTGGCAACGGGCCTTTGCACTCTATCAGGGCTTTGATGAAGATCAGGGAGTTGCGGACGCGATCGCCGCCCTCCAGACCCTGCGAGCATTGCCCCACTGCACCCGCGTTGGCTCGGTCGGCTACTGCCTGGGGGGAAAGCTCGCTTACCTGATGGCCACGCGGTCGGACACCCACTGCAACGTCAGCTATTACGGAGTCGGGATTGAGAACAACCTGCACGAGCTGGCTCAGATTAAAAGTCCCTACCTAGCCCACATCGCCGCCGCAGACGAGTTTGTGCCCCCAGAGGCTCAAACGCAGCTCCTCGAAGCCTTTGCCCCCTACCCGATCACCACGGCCTACCACTACCCGGACGTTAACCATGCCTTTGCCCGGCCCGGCGGCGCCAACTTCAACCCGGAGGCGGCCGGGCTCGCCAATCAACGCACCCTGGAGTTTCTCAAGCAGCACCTCGCTTAACCAGCGACGGCAACGGGGTGAACGCAATTTTGCGCGGGATGTTGGTACTCCTTCGCTCAGCCCTCACCCCAACCCCTCTCCCAAGTTGGGAGAGGGGCTTCTAACTCCCCTGCTCCCAGCTTTGGGAGCAGGGGCCGGGGGATATAGACGCGCAGCGGCTTCTCGCAGAGTGGGCCCGGTAACGCTGAAACGGGCGACCCTGCTCCTTGAGCAATCGCCCAAAATTCAGGGGAGCCGCGCTTTTTTTCGTCCACCCGACGGCAACGCTTCACCAAAATCACCCGCCTCAGCACCGGTACAATAGAGAGTGCGCGTTACCCCAGCTTGCTGTGACAGCAACTCCCCAGATTGGTATCATCGGCGGCGGTCAACTGGCCTGGATGCTGGCTCCCGCCGCCCAGCGGCTGGGCTACAGACTTGCCATCCAGACGCCGAGCCCCGATGATCCTGCCGTCGCCGTCGCGGATACGGTGCTCCTCGCTGCCATTGACGACTCCCAGGCCACGGCCCGCCTCGCAGACCAGTGCCAGTGGCTCAGCTTTGAGAATGAGTTTATTGATCTGCCCGGCTTGCAGCCTCTGGTGGACCAAGGCACAATTTTCCGGCCCAGCCTCGCGGCGATCGCCCCGCTACTGGACAAATACGACCAACGCACCTGCCTGAAGCGCCTCGGTCTCCCGGTTCCTGACTTCGTGCTCCTGGAAGACTGGGACCGCCCTCCCCCTTTTGGCTTCCCCGCCGTGCTCAAAGCGCGCCGCCACGGCTACGACGGCCAGGGAACCTTCATCGTGCCGGATCAGGTAGCTTGGCGAGCCCTGGGCGATCGCCTCCAGCATCCGGCCCTCTTAGCCGAAGCCTTCATCCCCTTCGAGCGAGAACTTGCGGTCCTGGCGGCCCGGGGCCTTCAGGGCGACATGGTAGTTTACCCCGTTGTGGAAACGCAGCAGGAGCACCAGGTCTGCCGCCGGGTCTTTGCACCGGCAGCAATCACCCCGACCCAGGCAGAGACGATCCGGGCGATCGCCCAGGACCTGCTGACAGGCCTGGACTACGTGGGCCTGCTCGGGATCGAACTCTTTTGTACAACGAGCGGCGCCCTGTTGGTCAACGAAGTTGCGCCCCGGGCCCACAACTCCGGTCACTACAGCCTCGAGGCTTGCACCGTCTCCCAATTCGCCATGCAGGTCTATGCCGTGACGGGCCAGGCCCTGCCGCCTGTCACCATGACCTGCCCGAGGGCCATCATGGTAAACCTGCTGGGCTATGAGTCAGCCACCTCAGACTATGCGGCAGAGCGGGCCCGCCTCGCGGCCCAGCCCGGAGCCCAGGTCTATTGGTACGGCAAAGCGGCGGCTCGGCCCAGCCGCAAGCTCGGCCACGTCACTCTCTGTTTGCCAGAAGGGGAGCGGGCGATCGCTGAAGCCCAGGCAGCCCTAGTGGAAGCGATCTGGCAGCGTCAAGCCTGATAACTAAAACTGATCGTTCATGACGTTAATGTTAGGGTTTGGCCAAAAAAGCCCGGCCACCCTTGCCACTTCCCCCACTTTATTGATTATGATCAAACCAGTCCACTGCGGCGTTGGTGACTGCCAATAAAGTTTTTTGATCTATGCTTGCAGTTTAAGGGAGTCAGCAGTTCCCGTGGCAGTAGGCCGGGCTTAGTACCCGGAAACTTTAAGCGGTGAGCGCCGAAGCCCACCTGGTGAATCCAGGTCATAAACTGAGGTAAAACGGCGCAGCGGTGGGCTTTCAACAGCTTTTCTTGGAATCAAATTTAGGCTGCATCAGCGGCGATCAGCAGCACAACACTGTGGACGGCGATTCCCTCTTCACGCCCCGTCGCATCGAGCTTTTCGTTGGTGGTTGCTTTGATACCGACCTGATCAGGGTCTAAATTGAGGACCTGAGCCAGGCGATCGCGCATGGCTGGGATGTGGGGCTTGAGCTTTGGGCGCTCGGCAATGATCACCGAGTCCAGGTTGCCAATCTGCCAACCTCGCGATCGCACCAGCTCATGCACTTGCTGGAGCAGCACAATGCTGTCGGCATTTTTCCACTGGGGATCGCTGGGGGGAAAGTAGTGCCCAATATCTCCCAGGCTGAGGGCCCCGAGGAGAGCGTCCATAATCGCGTGGGTGAGGGCGTCTGCATCGCTGTGGCCGAGGAGGCCGCGCTCGTGGGGGATGGTGACGCCCCCAAGGATCAGGGCCCGGTTGGGAGCCAGTTGGTGAATGTCGTAGCCATTGCCGATGCGGATGTTCATGGGGAAAAAACGGGGCCAACTGGGAGCTATTGTCGCCAATTTTGGCGCCTTGGGCTAGGGAGGATGCGATCGCCAGCGATCGCTGACGAAACTGGGAGAGAATCTTGTATTACCGCCAGCGATCGCAGGGGCAACAGTACAATGAGACGGCACTGCTTATCGTTTGTCTCCTATGTCTAGCCCGCCGCTGCCCACCATGCTTACTACGTCACGCCTCCGTGCCTCGGCCGTGGGAGTAGCGATCGCCAGCAGCATTATCCTCGTCGTTCTGATCAGCAGCGGTCTCCTGCTCTACACCGATCTCAGCGTTTGGCCCCTCTGGAGTCTTCCCCTCCTCATCATGGGTCGCGCCTTTTTGCAAACGGGCCTCTTTATCACCGCTCATGACGCGATGCACGGGACAGCCTGCCCCCTGTCCCCGCGCTTCAACCACAGCCTTGGCCGCCTTGCCCTCGGGCTCTACTCGCTCTTGCCCTACGACCGAATGCGGTTCAAGCACTACGAGCACCACGCCCAGCCCGCGACAGCGGCGGACCCCGATTTTTGCCCCCAGGCCCAGAACAATCCCTTGCTCTGGTTTGTGCGCTTTATCCTCAGCTACCAGAGTCCTTGGACGGTTGTAGGTGTCACCCTCGGCTTTCACGTCTGGCACTGGATTGGTGGCGTTCCCTACAGCCAACTCCTGCTGTTCTGGTTCCTGCCCACTGTGCTGAGTGCTTACCAGTTGTTCTACTTTGGCATCTTTGTCCCGCATCGGGAAGGAGCGGACGGTTACAGTGACCACCACCGCAGCCGCAGCCTCTATATTGCTCCCTTCTGGTCGTTTCTGGCCTGCTACCACTTCGGCTACCACTGGGAACACCACGAGTACCCGGATTTACCTTGGTACTACCTGCCTCGGGCGGTGGTCAATCGGGGGTAACTGACCCTTTCAGGCATGAGAGCAAGACGTGGCAGCGGGTGCATCTTTAGGCAAGTCGGCCCTCATCCCCCGGCCCCTTCTCCCAAGTAGGGCGAAGGGGAGTCTCCAAAGTGAGATGCACCCCGTGGCAGCGGCGTTGAATTTTGTCAATAAGTCGGGTCGTCGCTCGACTCATCCACCCGTGTCGAGTAGTTCTAGCGGCGATCGCACTCCCTTCCGCAATCTGTCCATCACGCACCGCTAAAACAAGCGCAGAAACCCTTTCAAGGCATCAAGCTCCTGCGCCTCAAAATTCCAAATCTCGCGTTTCTCGCGCATGATGTAGTCAAATCCTGCCATACTGCATTTGCGCCCAGCTTGCCGCTGTTCGCTCGTCAAGCAAGTATCGTAGCGTAGGTAGATCGCCAACCAAAACTTATCAAAGTCTTTAGGGCTGAACGATGTCCCTGCCTGACGTTCCCAACAATCCTGCCAAGCTGATAAACAATCGGCCGCTGGCGACGGCCTTGCTTTAATGCACCGCAACAGGGTTTCTAGTTCAGGGTAAACGCATACAGAATGGTATAAAGAGATACAGACAAAGAGAAGCAAAA
>CAYNIP010000032.1:0-54436 GCA_964397305.1 uncultured bacterium | reverse complement strand
AATCCTGACCACACGGGGGTTGGACTCTATCACCTCTTAAGAAACCAGTGCCGAATGGCGCATGATGAATATTACGATAAAACAAGTGTATTTCATCATTTGCAGATTTAGCATTAACAACTCTGCCATCTGATGAGTGCTTTTTCTCTCCTTCCCAGTGAAGCAAATCACCATCCAAATAGTCATTACACTGGGTAAGCGCCTCTTGCTTTTCTTTTGTAACAAACAGGATGATGTAATTAGTTCCAGCAGGCGTTACCACACCTCGAGAAATAGCCTGAAACCCTTTGTATCCCCAAATATCGGCCAGATAAGGGCGTTCATATTCTTGCCCAATATTCAGTTGTTGAAAGCTGACTGGCACGATGTCTCCTTTTAATGGCTAACTATGTATTAGACTGCAAGTACAGGATAACTCCTCTGTGGGGAGTGTTGTCAAGCGCTGGCGGCCTAACTCCGGTATTAGGAGTGCTATCTCGAAGTTGCGAGATAACACCCTCGTTGGGGGACTTTATACCGCAGTCAGAGTGATGAGAGCACAGCGGAAGACCTCTTAGCGGTTGGGTGCATCTCCACGGGAGCGTTGCGGTAGCCCACGCTGCGAGAAGCTGCGGCGCGTCTACCTCGCCCAGTTTCTGTTCCCAAGGCTCGGAGAGAAGGCGCTAGGCAATCATCAGTTGGTTGAGTTGACGTGAGAACCCCAAGGGAATCTTTAGCGGTTGTCGGGGTTTGCTAGGCTCAGCCATGAGCGGGCGCAGTCGAGCGGGCGCAATCCTTACCGCTCGCTGAGCAGTTGCAAGAGTTCGTCCGTTGAGAGTTTACCACCGCCATCACTATCAGCCAGCAAGCTATCAGCTAGATCCCGCTTGTGTTGGTGGAGTTCGACGATTTTCTCTTCGATCGTGTGTTGAGCTACCAGGCGATAGATCGTCACGGGTCGCTGCTGGCCGATGCGGTGGGCGCGGTCCGAGGCTTGATCTTCTACCGCCGGATTCCACCAGGGGTCCATGTGAATGACATAATCAGCCGCCGTGAGATTCAGCCCCGTGCCCCCGGCCTTGAGACTGATCAGGAAAATATCCCCATCCCCAGCCTGGAAGGCCTCCACCCGCTGTTGGCGGACCTTGACCGGTGTACTACCGTCGAGGTATTGATAGCGAATATTCTCGCGCTCCAAATGGCTCCGGAGGATCTGGAGGTGATCCACAAACTGGCTGAAGACCAGGGCCTTGTGCCGATTGGCGAGCAATTCTTCTACGATCTCACTAAAGGCCTCCAGTTTTGAGCTACTTAGCTTTAGCTCCGGCCTCACCAAGCTGGGATTGCAACAGAAACGGCGCAGGCGCATGATTTCTGCCAAAACTTGCAAGTGCTTTGCCCCAGCTTCTGCCTCGCTGCTCTCCAGTTTGGCGACGGCTTCCCGGCGCAGGGCTTCGTAGAGGGCGATTTCTTCCTGGCTCAATTCTACTGGTAGCAGAATCTCGGTACGCGAGGGCAGTTCATCCAGCACTTGGCTTTTGGTACGTCGCAGGAGAAATGGTTGAATGAGCTTTTTCAATTTTGACTTTGCCCCCTTGTCCTTATAACGTTCAATTGGGATCGCAAAGACTTGGTTAAATCGTTTTTGAGAGCCGAGTAAGCCGGGGTTGATAAAGTGAAAAAGGTTCCACAGTTCTCCCAGGTGGTTCTCAATGGGGGTTCCTGTAGCGATCATTTTGAAGCGGCCCTGGAGCTGCATGGCTGCTTGCGATCGCTTAGTCTCGGAGTTTTTAATCGCCTGGGCCTCATCCAGAACGATAGTTTGCCACTCCACTTGAGCCAGCATCTCCGCCACCTCCGGCTGTTGCAGCAGCCCATAGCTACATACCACGAGGTCAAAGGGTTGGAGTTGGTCGAGCAGGGCCTGGCGATCACCCGTCCCCAGCCACTGTCCCTTCAGCGTCGGGGCAAACCGCTGGGCCTCACTCAGCCAGTTGGCCCCCACGGAGGTCGGCGCAATCACCAGAGTCGGCCCTTGGGGGGCGCGAGTGAGGATCACGGCCAGGGCTTGCAGCGTTTTGCCCAGGCCCATGTCATCGGCCAAACAAGCGCCGACCCCCCAATGGGCCAAGCGCGCCAGCCAGCGGAAGCCCTCCACTTGGTAATCGCGCAATTCCGCCTGTAGGGTGGAGGGAACCTCCGGTTCCAGGACCTGGATCGCCTCAAAGCGCTGGAGATGCTCCCGCCAGTGCTGATCCGCCTCAAAGGCCCCGATCGCGTCGGCAAAGTCTGCCAAGGCCGGCACTGCTAGGGGGTGCAGGCGGGTCTGCTTGCCCTGGCGATCGCTGAAGGTGCGTAGGTCCTCCAGCCGCTTGCGGAAACTTTGGGTCAGGGCTAGGAATTGACCATCCCCCAGGGGGATAAAGCGGCTGGGGGTCTCATCCAACAGAGCCAACAGTTGCTGCATATCCAGCACTCGTTGGTCGTCGAGAGTCAACTCGCCGCTGGCCTCAAACCAGTCCTGCTGCCGCCGCACCGCCATGCGGAAAGCACCGGCATCGGCGATCGCCTGGATGCTGAGCTTCTCCCCTTCCGGCCAGGCGACTAAGACGCGATCGCCCAGCTCCCGCACCTCCGTGAGAAATTCCAGGCCTTGTTCTGGCTCCGCCAACTGCCATTCCCCCGGCTCAACTTCCTGGCCGGCCAAGCTGGGGCAGGCAGCGATGACTTGGTGGGCCAGGGCCTCTTCCTGGGCGAGATCGCGGCGAGTCTGGACGCGGCGGCCCGCAACGTCGGCGATCACGGTCTCGCCGCCGGTTCCCGGCGTGTAGTAGGGGCCGTCGGTCCCAAAGGGTTGCACGAGGAGTTTGACCTGGAGGCCGTCATTGAGGGGTAGGAGGTGGAGATGGGGTGTAGCATCTGAGTCTACTGCTTCCACCGCAATGGTGCCGCCCCCGATGTCGGATTGGATGGCCACGATCGAGGCGATCGCGTTGATCGCCGCTAGGACGCGATCGCGAGCCAAGACCGGTACAGTCAGGGCATTGTTAGGACCGAGAATCTCGGCAATCCGATGGTGCTCCGGCCGGATCGTCACCACCTTCAGTCGCGTCGGGGTCTCCTTGACCAAGATGACTTCATCGGCAGCCTCCGACAGGGCCGGCGACAGCGAGAGCGTCAGGCGATCATCCGTCTGCTGCTGCACCAGCAGTTCCGGCTCTCCCGTCACCAGCTCGAGGCGGCTACGGGGCGGCTCTTCCCAAAACACCAAAGGATGACCCACCAGAGCCCGCAGGGCGCGAGCATTAAAGGCATAGTCGAAGGAGCTGTAGTAGCTGTAGCGCTCATAGTAGGAAGAGGTATCAATGCAGTCGCAGACGCGGCGATCCTGGGGAGTCAGGTAGTCAAACTCTTCAGGGTGCATCAGCCGCCGGGGTGAGACAATCCGGCCTTTGCTCCACTCCCCATTGGTCTTGATCTTTTGTTCCCGAGCCTGGAGCTGCCAACTCGTCGGCCCATCGTAGGTCAGAAACCAGGCCAACCGCTGGGTGGCTCCCGGGGGGAGTTGGTGGCTCGATTGATCGAGTTGGGTCAAGGCCTGGAGACAGAGTTCCCAAGTCTCCACCAGGGGCAGACAATCGACAAGGGGCACCGGCGGTAGCACTGAATTTTGAGCCAGGATCGTCGCGGCAGCGGGCGCTTGCGGCTGCACGCGCTGCCAGAGAGTAGCAGCTTCGACGGCAAGCCAGTGGTAGCCGGCCGCCGCTGCCTGCTGGCAGAATCGGTCAAGGGGCTGCGGGAGCTTCTCGGCGGCTGTGTCACGGTCGAGCCAGTAGAGACAGAGGGCGCTGAGGAGGAAGGCCAGGCTATGGCAAGCCTCTGGCTCCGGCAACTCCTGGTCCAAGGCGGCACGGCGTTCTTGGAGGTCCCCCTGTTGGGCCTGGAGCAGGCTGCTGAGCCACCGGTAGCCTGGTTGGAGTAGGTGATGTTCCTGGCGATTGATCAGGTTAGCATAGACCTCTGCATCGAGCATCCGATCCGGCTCTTGGCTTTTGAGTAGGGCAAGGATGAACACGATGCCGCTGGGATCTTCCAGGAAGTTGTTCGGGTCTGGAGACTTGGCCCGCTTCTGGCTTTGTTGGAGGATTTTGAGGGCGGCCTGGTAATGGGCGATCGCCACCGCATCCTCCCCCCGCAAGAAGGCGAGCCAGCCCTCCAAGGCCTTCAGAGAAGAGTTCTCAGCCGTATTCCAGCGGGCCAGGAGTTGCTGCGCGTCGTCCAGAGCCCCCTGGAAAAGGACCATTTCTACCATCGATCTCTGCAAGAACCCAGGCAACTGCTCAGCCACCTTGGCTTTAGCTATAGTTAGTAATGCTGTTGCTGGCTGGCGGCTATAGGTCGCTTTGGCCAAGAGTGTGCCGAGGACAACATTGACAATTTCAGCAGACAACTGACGCAGCCAATCAGGGTTCAGAGGGTTGTTGAAAATCATATCGATGATGTGATCAAACGGCAGGGCCTGCGGATAGAGTTCAAAAAAATTTACGTAGCTATCTACCCAGCGCTTAAGCGTGGAAAAGTCGTTCTGGTACAGGGCGATGCGAATTTCCCGTATCGCTTCATGAAAATTGCCAAAATAGTACAGTCCGCCTTTTTGGCTCGCGCCGGGAGGTAGGGGAAAACGCTGACGAATCACTTTAACAGCTTGCTCAAAGAACCCACTTTGAAGGGCGTCGTGGGTCACAAGCTCCCGGATCAAAGGTTCGCAATGAAGCTGATAGCTGGGGGTCCTAGCGAGGAGCTGAGCCTCGCGCAACCGATCGACCCGATTGAGCAGACGGCTAGCGATTACGGCCTTGCCTTGATCTTTGAGGCGAAGGCTCTGGAGACAACGACCGAGTTCTGCTCGGGTCATAGGCTGGTAGAGGACAGCAGCAAATTGGATAATTTGCTGGTCTAAGGGAGAGAGCGCTTGGTATCGCTCAAAGCTCTGTTGGCGTTTGCAGTCAACGTCGTTCACAGTAGGCACGGCAACTCTGACAGGCATCTTCTCATAGTAGCGCGGGCCGCTGGGATCGCTGAGCTACCAGCTCTGGGATGGGCGAACGAGAATTTTGCGCGGGATGGTGGTGCTTCTTAGCTCAGCCCTCACCCCAACGGGTGCATCTCAGTTAGGCAAGTTTACCCACTCTGCGAGAAGCCACTGCGCGTCTACATCCCCCGGCCCTTTCTCCCAGGTAGGGCGAAGGGGAGTCTCCAAAGTGAGATGCACCCCACCCCAACCCCTTGTAGGTTGAAAGCAGGAGCGGGAGAGCGTCAATCCCTAAGTGTCTACACTATAGTCGTTTCAGTTAAGGGTGAGACGGGTCAACCACAAAATCCTTGCCAAGCAGGAATTGCAGCCATTTCAGAAGGGCTCAAAATTGTTTGAAACAACTATAGGAAGAGTCTCCCAAGTTGGGAGAGGGGCTTCTAGCTCCTCTTCTCCGAGCTTTGGGAGAAGGGGAGTCTCCAAGGTGAGATGCGCCCTTGCCTGGACCTCCCCAGCTCGCAAAAAAGAACCCCTTGCCATGGCAAGAGGTGCGATCCTAGTTCCGTTGTGATGTCAGTCAGCAATTCTTAAGGGCGAGCCGGGGTGCGATAGGGAGCCTGAGTCGTCACATGCAGCCGTCCCCGCACAATGGAGCGGAGCAGGCGGTTGATGGCTTGGCGCTCTTCCTCGCTCAAGCGCTCATCCAGCACCGCTGCGAGTAGGCCGTAGCGATCACACAATGTCACAATACCCGTTTCAGATGCATCTGCCATCATGGCGGCGATCGCACCGGGCAAAAGTTGCAGTTGAGTAGACATAGGACTGGATCGGCACCACTCGTCTCGACACTTCTTATTGTCGCGGTTGCATCCCCTCATCATGGCGATCCGTATCGACCCCCCCTGTGAACCTCGACAGGATTTGCGGTGACGGCCACCCCTCAGCAGCGTGACGAAAATCACAGGAAAGCCCGCCAGGGTTCATCTCAGGTAGGGTGAGAGTATGTTAGAAAAGTCGGCTGAAACCCTTGTGAGGGTTGGCTTTCAGAGAATTACGAACAGAGGGCTGAAACTCTGATCAGCTCTCGATTCTGGGACACTTCTCAAACACGCTCTGCGGCAAGTTTGCCCCCGCAGCGGCTGCTCGCAGCGGGGGCCCCGTAACGCTGAAGAGGGCTGCACTCTGCTTCTTGAGCAATAGCTCAAAATTCAGGGGAGCCGCGCTTTTTTTCGTCCACCCCGAGGAGGCCTGAGCACTTGTCGAAACTGCCGCGCTATTGTTAGCGTGGCTCTCAACAGGAATCGCAGAATCATTGTTTCGGGGGAGTCGCAAATCATGGCTCGTGGCCCACATCACTTTGTTCGCTGGCTAGTTTGGGGGGCCCTGGCCTTGCTCCTCAGCCTATTACCCCTGCTGGCCCAGGCCCAGGGACCGAACCTGAACGAGAGCGTGCAGGCGATGGAGACCAATCTCGGCGCGGCCTTTGCGGACTACTTTCAGGCCGAGATTGGCTCGGCTGACAAGGACCCCGTAGCGATGGCCGCAGCCCTGCGGCAGATCGAAGCTAAGACCGGCCGCCACCCGGCAATTCTCTGGGCCGTGCCCCGGGACACCCATCTCCACCTCGTGCTCGTCACAGCCCAGGAGGAGCCGATTGTTCGCGACCTGTTTGATGTGCCGCGCGATCGCCTCGAGGACACCGTGCGTCGCTTCTACCGCTCCCTCGTCCGCAGCGGCAGCGTCCATCGGCTCCAGGCTGCTCAGCAGCTCTATGACTGGCTGATCCGACCCTATGCCGCGGACTACCTCGAGCCGGAGGGCATTGAACTGTTGCTCTTTTGCTTTGGGGAGGGCTTACACGGCCTGCCCGTGGCGGCTCTCTATGACGGCGAGCACTACTTAGTGGAAACCTACAGCAGTGCCCTGATCCCGGCCTTTAATCTCATCGACACGACTTATCAACCGCTGCAACGGGGGCAAATTTTGGCCATGGGGGCGTCGGAGTTTCGCACCCTGCCTTCGTTGCCAGCGGTTCCAGTAGAACTGGACTCAATCACGACCGAACTCCAAGCGTCGCTGCCTCCGGAAATGCCCTGGCAGGGTGTAGCGTTCTTGAACGAAGCGTTTACTCGGGAAAACTTTCAGGCCCAACTCCGCCAGCGAGACTACGCGATCGTGCATCTGGCGACCCATGCAGAATTTCAGCCCGGAACCCCGGAACAGTCGTTTATTGAACTCTGGGATGGTCAGCTCACCCTGGCGCAACTGCGGGAGATTGACTGGGGGCCGTCGCCGCCCCAGCTCTTGGTGTTGAGTGCCTGTCGCACGGTGGTGGGCGATCGCGAGGCTGAACTAGGCTTTGCGGGCCTAGCGCTGCAAGCGGGGGTCAAGTCAGCGATCGCCAGCCGCTGGTATGTCAGTGATGCGGGAACCCTGGCCCTGATGAGTGAGTTCTATCGCCAGCTTCCAGAAGCGACGACCAAGGCCGAGGCCCTGCGGCAAGCCCAGTTGAAACTGTTGCGGGGGGAGGTGCAGTTTACGGGCGATCGCCTCCAACTGTCTCGAGGCAGCGTTGCGTTGCCCACCGCCTTCGGGGATACCACCCAGGAACTAACCCACCCCTTCTACTGGGCTAGCTTTATGGTGCTCAGCAGCCCCTGGTAGGGGCCGGCTGAGGCCCGCAAGCTCCGGGTTTCCGGGGCAATATTCGTCGTCAACCTGCCTCGCCAGGCCCGGGGCTGACCCTGGCTCCCGGCCGGTTTTTAGCCCTAAGAACTAACCACCTCCCGCAGCCGTTGGCAGCAGTCCGCCACGGGCAAACCGTCCCGCAAGGCCGCCACAAGAGCCTCATAAGCAGCCCTGTGTTGCTCCAGGAGCGATCGCGCCTGCCGATAAGCAAGCTGCTGCTTGGCGCGGGCCTCCCCTGGGGGCCGCCCGGCCCAGCTGAGGGCAGCACAAATCTTTTGGCGATCGTCGCCACCGCCCTCACTGCGACCGTAGTGCCAATCTTCCGCCGCGATCCCAGCCATCCAGACAGTACAGAAGTGATCCAGAAGCTGTTGGGCCTCCGTAGGGTGCAGGCTGTCGGTCTCGAGGGCGGTCGTATCGAACTGGACGCCGCCGTAGCCCGGTTGCTGCTGCCGGAGGGCTTCCCAGGCCGTGAGGGTGTAGCCCGTGACCGGAATCCCCAAGAGATAGGCCGCCAGAAAGTGACCAGCCTCGTGGTGCAACACTCGCTCGCGGTGATCCGAGGACCAGCCCGCCACCCAGTCCAGGAACAGGGTCAGGCCCCGTCCCTGCCAAGCGAAGCGATCAGCCGTGACCAGGGCCAAGAGGCCGAAGGTGAGACCGGCGGGCAGGGCTTGGGGGAGCTGGATGACGGGTCCCAACAGCACCATCAGAGTCACGCTGAAGATGCTCAGAGCCAAAAGATTCAAAGCTGTTTGGGGCATGAACGTAAGGTACTAAACGAAATCCCAGACCGAGGGATGATTGACTGCCTGGAGTACGCTCAAGCCTAGCCTAATACTTAGCCTCTTCGACTAAGCCCAGCTTCAAGGCCTTCACAATCGTTTGGGTGCGACTCTTGACCCCCAATTTCTCAAAAATACTGGTCAAGTGAGCCTTCACCGTAGCCACCGTGATGTAGAGCTGGGCGGCAATCTGGGTATTCGAGCGGCCCTCGACCAGCAGCTCCAGCACCGCTTGTTCGCGCTCCGTGAGCTGAATCTGGCTCTGGGGAGTGCGGGGGGCTGCCCCCAGGGAGCGCCCGGCATAGAAGTGGAACAGGCGAAAAAAGGCAGTAGCCACTTCAGGGGCGAGGTAGACTTGGTTCTCGAGCACCGTGGCGATCGCCTCCGGCAGTTGCGCCGCCAGCCGATCCTTGAGGACATAGCCCAGGGCCCCCGCCTGCATCGCCCGAAAGATCAGTTGCTCATCGCGGTGTCCCGAAAGCACCAGCGCCTTGCCATTGTAGCACTGGGCCTTGAGTTGACCGAGGGTCGCGATACCGTCATCGCTGCCCTGGCAGAGTTCCATATCCAGCAGGATCAGCTGCGGGTGCTGCTCCAGGGCCAAGCTCACGGCCTGCTCCCGGGTCGCCGCCTCCCCCACGACCTGGAGGGGTTGGGTGGCGTTCGTGCTGTAGAAATTCAGCAGCGTGCGGAGACCCTGGCGAAACTGGGGGCAGTCATCGACCAGCAGCACGGAGACAGCGGCTGGGGGGGAAGCGGAAGCGGGCGGGCTCGCGGTGGGCATGGTTAGGGGTGGTCGTTCCAGTCAGGATAGCGGGGCAGGATAAAGCTGAATTGAGCACCGCCCTCGGGGTGGTTGTCGGCCCAAAGACGGCCTTGGTGGTCGAGGATGATTTTCTGAGCAATGGCCAGGCCCAGGCCCTGCCCCCCCGGTCGCCGGGAGTAGAAGGGGGTGAAAATGCGGGGCAGCTCTTCCGGGCCCAAGCCGGGGCCGCGATCGCGCACCTGAACAAAGACCGCCTGATCATGAACCTGCCAGGTGCAGTCAATCGCCGCTCCGAGCGGGCTGAAGTGGATCGCGTTGCTCAGCAGATTGTCAAAGACCTGCTTGAGCTGCCAGCGATCCACAGGGACCAGGGCGGGCTGTTCCGCCGCCACGAGGCGGAGTTGCCGCGCGGCCAGGAGCGGCTGTAGACCGCGCTCACTGTCTTGGAGGATGGCCCGCAGGTCGTAGGGCGCGATTTGCAGCTTGGCCTGTTGGCCGCAGCAGAGCAAGTCCGTCAGGTGCTCCGTCAGGTCGCTGACCGTATCGCGGATGATCGCCGCCTGTTGCCGGAGCGGGCTATCAGCGAGGCCGAGGCAGAGGTTCTCCGCCGACAGGCCGATCAGGGCTAGGGGATTACGAAGTTGGTGCTCCGAGCGCTGAATGACCTGTTCCAGCAGCCGGATCTTCGCCAACTGGCGGCTCTCAATTTGCGCCAGTAGCAGGTAGTGGCGGCAGAGTTGCCCCTGTTGTTGGAGGTAGTCCCGTTGGCTGGCACTAAAGGCGTCGCGGCTAATGGCGAGGAGGTAGTCTAGGGCCGGCAGTGGGGAACTGAGGGCGTAGAGATAAGCGTAGAGGCGGCCCGTGATGGGTAATTGCAGCAACTGGCCGGCCTTGAGGTGCTGGGGCCACCAGGCTTCAGCCTCCAGGGCCGTGAGGGTTGCCTGGGAAAAGCTGCTGCGATCGCCATGCAGAGACTGGCGCAGAGACTGGCGATCGCCCGTCGCCGGGTCTCGGTAGACAATAACACTGGTAGCAATAGGCAACTGAGCCGCCAGTTGTAGCAGTAGCAGGCGGTAGACATCCGTGAGGTCTAAGCCGGGGGTCAGGCTAGCACGCAACCGCGAGGGAATCGTCTCCCCAACCATCGCCCTAGTTCGCGGCAGCCTACCGTCAACCGTATCCGTAAACTCCTGCATACGTTCGCGGT
Source organism: uncultured bacterium (assembly GCA_964397305.1). GTDB lineage: Bacteria > Cyanobacteriota > Cyanobacteriia > Cyanobacteriales > Spirulinaceae > JAAUTY01. The sequence continues at coordinate 43,979 of CAYNIP010000032.1, read as the reverse complement.
TTGGGATTTCGCAATTCGCAATAACCGGCTATCCGCTCTGATCCTAGACAAGTTTGGCGCCAGCGTCAGTAGTCTTCCCAATTTTTCTAGGAACTTGTTAAGAACGTGTTAAGAGCTCGCCGTCTCCGGCCGCCAATTCCAAACCGGGGCCGCGCCCGAGACCTCCGGCAGGTATTTGCCATCCTGCTTGCCGGGGTACACATACTTGGCGAGAAACTCCACCCGGCCCTGGCGCTCGCAGCGGTAAACCACCCCCTCCACCGGTTCCTGGGCGTTGTAGTGACCGTATTCCCCGAGCTGCTCCAGGGCCCAAGCCAGGGGCACGGCCGCCCCGTCCCGGCAGGCTAGCAGCGGGGCCGTAGCCACCGACGACCCGAGGTGATCGCACAGATCCTGGTAGAGGTAGCGATCGCCCTGCGCTGTCCGCAGATCAAAAACCACCAGCGGCTCACGGTCGCGGAGGTCATAGCGCGTACCGTGGGCCTGGGCCAGCCATTCACCCCAGAGAGACTCCCCTTCAGCCAACAAGGCCAGCCAGCGCTCCCAATCACGATGCACCCAGCGAGCAAACCAATGATGTTGTTCATAGGGGCTGCTTTCAGCACGATGCCCAGAGCGGACTAGAGGAATGATCTGGCCCTGGAGCCGGGCGATGCCGACATTGGAGCCATCCAGCTTCTCCTGCACAATGATCCGATCCTGAGCATCCCGAACCCGGTGCAGCAAAATTTGCTCCTGACCTGGGTTACAAGTATAGTCCCGGGGCCCCAGCCGCGAGCCGCTGAGGTGAGGAATGGAGCCATAGTTTTTGCGGCCGAGGGGTTTGGCGCTCATGGGGACCGGGGAGCAATTTAGGGAACCGCTCTCCTCAAGACCACCTAGAAGGCCTTGCTACAATCATGCCGTAGGCCAAGGAGTCTGGCCAGTTTTCCTGAGAAGCGTTAACATTAGTTAATAATCCGATGCTCTAAAATAGCGGTTTTATTGAAAACATCGCTCCACCCTTGGGTGCATCTCAACTTTGGAAACTCCCCTTCACCCTACCTGGGAGAAGGGGCCGGGGGATGAGGGCAGACTTGCCTAACTGAGATGCACCCTCCACCCCGTCCGTCCAAGCGTAACCGCAATCCCGCCTACGACTGACGTTCACACTGAGATACGAGGAGTTCAAGTGCGTGAACAATAACAAGAACAAGAAATGGCGCAATGCCGGGCTGTATGTGCTGCTCGTGATTGTTGTGCTAGCTCTGGGGTCTGCCTTTCTCGACAACCCCCGCGAGAGTCGCGAGGTCTGGAAGTACAGCGAACTGATCCGCCAGGTTGAAAGTGGCAATGTCGAGCGCATTCGGCTGACCGCAGATCGCTCCCAGGCCATCGTCCCCACCCCCAACGGTCAGCAAGTGCTGGTGAACTTGCCCAACGATCCGCAATTGATCGATATTCTGACCCAGAACGGCGTCGATATTTCCGTGCAGCCGCCTCAGGATGACAGCCTCTGGCTCCGTATCCTCAGCAGCCTCTTTGTGCCAGCGCTGCTGCTGATCGGCCTCTTCTTCTTGCTGCGTCGTGCCTCCAGCGGCCCCGGCTCCCAGGCTATGAACTTCGGTAAGTCGAAGGCGCGGGTACAAATGGAGCCCCAGACCCAAGTGACCTTCGGCGATGTCGCGGGCATTGAGCAAGCGAAGCTGGAACTGACCGAAGTAGTGGACTTTTTGAAAAACGCGGACCGCTTCACCGCCGTGGGGGCCAAGATTCCCAAGGGCGTGCTGTTAGTGGGCCCGCCGGGAACCGGGAAAACCCTGCTCGCCCGGGCTGTCGCTGGCGAAGCGGGCGTCCCCTTCTTCAGCATTTCCGGCTCGGAATTTGTGGAAATGTTTGTCGGGGTCGGGGCCTCCCGAGTGCGGGATCTGTTTGAGCAGGCCAAGTCCAATGCTCCCTGCATCGTCTTCATTGATGAAATTGACGCCGTGGGTCGCAGTCGGGGCGCGGGCCTCGGCGGTGGCAACGATGAGCGCGAGCAGACCCTGAACCAGTTGCTCACAGAGATGGATGGCTTTGAGGGCAATACGGGCATCATCATCATCGCGGCGACCAACCGCCCCGATGTGCTGGATGCGGCCCTGTTGCGCCCCGGTCGCTTCGACCGCCAGGTCGTGGTCGATCGCCCAGACTATGCCGGCCGCAAGGAGATCCTCCAAGTCCATGCCCGGGGCAAGACCCTGGCGAAGGATGTGGATCTGGACAAGATCGCTCGCCGTACCCCTGGGTTTACGGGCGCGGACTTGTCCAACTTGCTCAATGAGGCGGCGATTTTGGCGGCACGCCGCAATCTGACCGAAATCTCCATGGATGAGGTCAACGACGCCATTGATCGCGTCCTCGCCGGTCCTGAGAAGAAGGATCGGGTGATGAGCGAAAAGCGCAAGCAGCTGGTGGCTTACCACGAAGCGGGTCATGCCCTCGTGGGAGCCCTGATGCCGGACTATGACCCAGTGCAAAAGATCAGCATCATTCCGCGCGGACGGGCGGGGGGTCTGACCTGGTTTACCCCCAGCGAGGATCGCATGGATTCGGGGCTCTACTCCCGCTCCTACCTGCAAAACCAGATGGCGGTCGCCCTGGGGGGCCGCGTGGCTGAGGAGATTGTCTTCGGCGAGGAGGAAGTGACCACCGGGGCCTCCAATGACTTGCAGCAGGTGGCGCGGGTGGCGCGGCAAATGGTGACGCGCTTCGGGATGAGCGATCGCCTGGGCCCCGTCACCCTCGGTCGCCAGCAGGGCAATATCTTCCTCGGTCGGGAGATCGCCTCGGATCGGGATTTTTCTGAGGAAACAGCCTCGGCCATTGACGACGAAGTTCGCCAACTAGTCGATGTGGCCTACGACCGGGCCAAGGCCGTGCTGACCGGCAACCGCCTGGTGCTGGATCAATTGGCGGGCCTGTTGGTGGAAAAGGAAACCGTGGATGCCGAAGAGTTGCAGGAACTCCTCGACACCAATGATGTGACCATGGCGGCGATCGCCTAGTCAGGCCTTTCGCAACCCAACCCTGAGGCAGCGCTACCGGGCGCTGCCTTTTTCGCGGCCTTTTTCCTCGGGGAGGGGGACCAAATTCAGCTAGGATAGCGGGTAATAAATTCCCTGTTGCCTAAACTGCGAGCCCCCTACCCATGAATGCTCGTCTCCTGCTAATTGCTGCCTGCCTGGGCTTGAGTAGCGTGGCGCTGCCCCTCCACCGCGCACCCCTCCAGGCCCAAACCCTTGACGGCCAGTGCCGCCAGGCTAATCGTCTGATGAACATTTTCTCGGAGCCCTCCGTGGGTCCAAATAGCAGCTTTATCCGCACGCTCCAGCCAGGGGAGCAGATGGTCTTGGCCGGTGAGCCCAACAATGGCTGGATTCCGGTACGAGTTCCGGCCGTGGGCTTTGTGATTGCCCGCTACTTGACGGCCTGCGGCACGGCGATCGCCCCACCCCCGCAGCCCCCCCGCCCTCAAACTGAATGCCGACGGGCTGCCTTTGATCTCGCCATCCGGCCGCGACCCCTAGCTGGAGCCGAGCCGGCCGTAGGGGGCGTGCCCGCTGGCCAAACGGTGGCGATTACCGGGAAAACCCAGCGCGACAGCGATGGGCGCATCTGGTATGAAATCCTCGAGCCGGCCCGGGGCTGGATCTCCGGCGGTCGGGGTGGCACGGTGAACCTGACCCAGTGCTAGAACTCTAGAACTCTATGGATGTTATCCCCGCGATTGATCTGCTTGAGGGCCGCTGCGTGCGCCTCTATCAGGGCAACTATGAGCAATCGGAGGTCTTTAGCGACGCTCCGGCAGCGGTGGCTCGGCAGTGGGTGGCCCAGGGAGCGGCGCGCCTGCATGTGGTCGATCTGGACGGGGCGAAACAGGGGCGGCTGGTGAACCAAGAGGCGATCGCCGCGATCACGGCCGCCGTGAGCGTCCCGGTGCAAGTGGGCGGCGGGCTGCGGGAGCGAGCCAGTCTGGACGAATTGTTTAGCTTGGGGGTCGAGCGGGCGATCATTGGCACCCTTGCCGTCGAAGCGCCTGACCAAGTGATGGCCTGGTGCGAAGCCTTTCCCCAGCGGCTGGCGATTGGCATCGACGCCCGCAACGGCCAGGTCGCAACGCGGGGCTGGCTGGAAACCTCGACGGTAGCAGCGACGGACTTAGCCCAGCAGTTCGCCCGCTGTGGGGCCGCCGCCATCATCTACACCGATATTCAACGGGATGGAACCTTGGCGGGCCCCAATCTCCCCGCTCTGCGGAGCTTAGCCGAGAGCTTGGAGCTGCCAGTGATCGCGTCCGGAGGAGTCAGTTCCCTGACCGATATTCTCAGCCTCCTCGCCCTAGAGCCGGTCGGGGTTCGAGGAGTGATCGTGGGAAAAGCCCTCTACACGGGCGCGCTCAGCCTAGAAGAAGCCATCCGAGCGGTGGGACCGGGGCGGTGGCAGGATATTCCCCCAGGCTTTTCGACCTTTGCCTAGATCGGCCAGGTTTTACGGGCTGATCCCCGCAACGCTACCAGGCCAGGGATAGGCCACCAACCCTCTCCAATCCCTAATCCTGATAAGCTTGGGCCTGAGTTGCGAAGAGACGGGCATAGAGTCCCTGCCGCTCTAGGAGCTGGGCGTGGCTCCCCGCTTCCACGATCCGACCGCCCGCCAGCACCAGAATACGATCCGCGAGCTTGACCGTCGCTAGGCGGTGGCTGATCAACAGGGCGGTGCGATCGCGCGTCAGCGTTTGAAATTGCGCCAACACCGCCGCCTCCGCGTCCGGGTCGAGGCTGCGGGTGGGTTCATCCAAAATCACCAGGGGAGCCGCCCGCAAAAACACCCGCGCCAGGGCCAGCTTCTGCCATTCCCCACCACTGAGGGCCGTGTTGCTCTCGAACTGAGCCCCCAGCACTGTGTCATAACCGCGCGGCAACCGGGCGATCGCCGCTGCCACCTGGGCCTGCGCGGCCGCCCGTTCCAAGGCTGGCCGGTCCTGAAGCTGGGACAAGGCCCCCAGACCAATCGTCTCCCGCACCGTCAGTTGGTAGCGGGCAAAGTCTTGGCAAAGAACCGCGATTTGCGATCGCCAAGCCGCCACGGGCAGCTTCCGCAGGTCAACCCCATCCACCCGAATCACCCCCGCTGTCGGGTCATAGAGCCGACAGAGCAACTTCACCAACGTAGACTTGCCCGCCCCATTTTCCCCCACCAGGGCCAGAGTCTCTCCCGCCCGCAGCGTAAAGCTCAGATCTTGCAGTACCCAGTGCGAGCGGTGAGGATAACGGAAGCTGACGCCGCAAAACTCCAGGCCTTGGTGCAGCTTTGGGGAACAATCAGGGCTTGAGTCCCCCAGGGCCAGACCCTGGTTCTCGTCAGGACACGGAGCCCCTGGATGAGGGCCCTCAATCTGGGACCCAAGGGCGAGAAAGTCCGCCAAGCTGACGAGAAACAAGCTGTGCTCATAGAAACTGGTGGCCTGGCGGGCCAGCTCCCGCAAGAGGGTCTGGCCCCGCTGCAAGGCCTGGTAGTACATCACCAAACTGCCCAAGCTGAGGGCCCCCAACACTGCCTGGCGGGCCAAGACCGCCAGCGTGGCAAAGAGAAGCACCAGGGCGATCGCCTGGGCCCCAGTCTCGGCCCCAGCGCGCTGAGCCGCCAACCGCAGGCGATCGCGCCGCACCTGAGCCCGCAGAGTTTGAAACTGGGCCTGCAAATAGTCTCCTAAGCCCAAGAGCCGCACCTCCTGAGCATAGTCCGGCCCCGTCAGCACCTGGCTAAAGTACTGAGCGCGGCGCTCCGTTTGCAGCCACTGCTGCCAGCGGGCATAGAAGCGGCGAGCATAGGCCCAGCGAGTCACCACCAAGGGCAGGGCCGCGAGCAGCAGCAACAGCGTGACGCTCCAATGCAGGGCCAGGAGCAGCACCGCGATCGCCCCCAGGCCCAGCCCCGCCTGGCCCACCGCCAGCAGCCGACTCACGAGCAGCGTCGGTAAATAGGGCGCTTCTGCCTGGGCCCGGTGCAGCGCATCGTAATAGGTCGCTTCTTCGTAATAGGCCAAATCGACCGCCACCGACTGGGCGTGCAGGGCCTGCTGCACCCGGTCCGTCACGCGCTGGGCCTGGGCCTCCTGCACCCAGGCGGCCAGACTGGCGCTTAGATCCAGGGCTAGGGCCACCGCCCCAGCGAGCAAAATCCAGACCAGCACCGGGCGAAAGGCAGGGACCGGGGCCGCCAATTGAACCGTCGCCGTGTCGATAATCTGCTTCGTGCCGTAGAGGAGGCCCAGGGGCAACCCGGCTTGGAGAAGCACGAGGGCCAAGCTGGCTAGGGCCAGGGCCGGGCCACTCTGCCAGACCCAACCCAGAGCTAGGACCACCGTCCGCCAGCGGGTCGGCCTAAGCATAGTGGGTTGCCAAGGTGGCGGCGTATTGCAGAGCCCCTTGGCGGCTGGGAAACTGTTGGGGAAACTGGCTCGTGAGACCCGCGGCCATCTCTCCTAGGGACTGCCCAGCGACGATCGCCTCCAACACCCAGCGAGCCGCCTGACTCCGGGCCGTCCACGGGGGACGGTAGTGCTCACTCTGTTGGGTCAACTGCTGGGGCGATCGCGGTCGCGCGAAGAAATTAGACTGCTGAAACTGGGCCACCCGCACCTCCCCTCGCTGAACCTGGCTGTGCCACTGCCAGATATACTCCCCCTGAACCAAGTGGGCCCCCAGGGCCACCTGCACCTGATCCCCCGGTTCTAGGACCACAGGCTCCTGCCAGGGGAAAAAAACCTTGCCATAGACCAGCTCCGGCTGCCCCGGGGCATTGGAAAAGCCGATCCCAGGGGCTAACTCCGCCTCAAACCAGAGACCGAGGCCGTGGGCCTGGCCAGCCGCTTCCAGTTGCCAATTCAGGACCCCGCTCACTTGGGGGCTCGCGATCGCCCCGTAGTCCAGCACCGCCCAGAGCTGCGGTGGGACTAAACACTGCTCGGGTTTGAAGCTGCATTTCCGCCAGGTATTCACCCCATAAGAGCGGACTGGGCTGAGGTCAACGCCTTGGGGTTGCGATCGCCAGGGCTCGTTACAGTCATCATAGAGCTGGGGCGAGCTAACCAAGCTGCCATAAAGGCGATCGCATTGGGGAATCAGCACCCCTCCAGGAGCCAGCAAACGGCTGCGAGCATCGATCAGCGTGGGGATGTGGTCGCCAAAGAGGGGCAGAGGACCCCGCAGATCGCTGAGGAGGATGTCTACTGGTTCCGGCAAACGAACGGCCTGGACCGGAGCCTGTAGGAAGGTAATGCGATCGCTGACATGGTTATAGTAGGCCAAATCTTTACCGAGAGCGATCGCAGGATTGGGGTCTACTGCATAGACGTGCTTTGCCCCCCCCTGGGCCGCCAGAATCGCAAAAAAGCCAAAACCACACCCCAGATCCAGGACCGTGGCCCCCGGCCGCAAAGCGGCTGTAAGCGCTTGGGCATAGGGAGCGAGGCGCTCGGGCTGCATCATTCTGCCATAGTCAGCGAGGCTGTAGGCAGGGCTACTCACGGATGAAAACTCAGAAATTCCTTGGTCTGATTGTAGATGCGGTTGACACGGGGCTGCTCTTGGCTACGCTTAAGGGGGTGAACGAAATTTTGCGCGGGATGTTTTGGGACTCCTTAGCTAAACCCTCACCCCAACCCCTCTCCCAATTTGGGAGAGGGGCTTCTAACTCCCCTTCTCCCAACTTTGGGAGAAGGGGCCGGGGGATGTAGACGCGCAGCGGCTTCTCGCAGAGGGGGCCCCGTAACCCTGTTCGCGCTAGCGTCGCGTAGCGATAGAGGGCGACCCTCTGCTCCTGGAACCATCGCTCAAAATTTAGGGGAGCCGCGCTTTTTTTTCGTCCATCCACGCTTAAGGGATCTGAGAGCGTGTTTGAGAAGTTTCCCAGAATCGAGAGCTGATTAGAGTTTCAGCCCTCTGTTCGCAATTCCCTGAGAGCCAACCCTCCCAAGGGTTTCAGCCAACTTTTCAAACATACTCTGAGAGTATTCCAGGAAGTCTATGGCGGGATTCTGGCTTTATCTTGACGACGCGCCCTAAGGTGAGTCAGGGATTTTCGGCAAACTGGCAGTGAATCGATTCTCGATGATGACGGCTAACGTTCTTGGCGATCGCCCCCCGAGACTGCCAGGCGGGCCCTGGGTGCTCGCCCACTGGCTGGCCAGCCGGGGGCTCATCCTCATCGCCCTCTGGGGCCTCGCGCCGCTGCTGCCGGTTCCGACGGGGAGCGTGCCGCCGACCGTGGGCTGGCAGGCCTTCGCGTGGTGGGATGGGGAATGGTATGTGCAGATTGCGACCCAGGGCTATGATTACAACCCCGCCGCCAGCACCTATGCGGCGGTGGCCTTCTTTCCGCTGCTGCCCTTGGCAATGCGGGTCCTCATGGCCCTGGAGTTGGCCCCGGAGCTGGCCGGTGTAGTGATCAATAACGCGGCCTTCTTGGGAGCCCTGCTGCTGCTTTATGGCTGGCTCCGGTCTTGGCAAGGGGAGGCGATCGCCCGTTGGACCGTGGCCGGCCTCGCTTGGTGTCCCTACTCGCTCTATGGCAGCACGGTCTACACAGAAGGTCTGTTTCTGCTCCTGACAGCGGCCACCCTGCGAGCCTACAGCCAGGGTCAGCTCCGGAGCCTCGCGCTCTGGGGAGCCCTAGCGACAGCGACACGGGCCCCGGGCATTGCCCTCGTCCCGGCCTTGGCGATCGCCGCCTGGCGCGATCACCGTCCCTGGAAAACTTATCTGGCGATCGCCGCCATTCCCACGGGGATTTTGGCCTATAGCTTCTTCTGCTGGCAACAGTTCGGCGACCCCCTAGCGTTTGTGCGGGCCCAGGCCGCCTGGGGCCGCGAGCAGGGAATTGCCCTGGCCGATTGGTGGAAGGTGCTGATGTACGCTACGGTTGGCGTTCCCAACTCCGATGCGGGGCGACTGGTGGCCTGGGGTCATCCCTTAGCGACGGGGGCGATCGCCCTCCTAGGGGCCCTGCTCTGGTGGTGGCGGGAAGCGTTGGGGGCGATCGCCCCCCGGGCAGGCTGCCTGCTTGTCGTTGCCCTCTGGCTGCTGGGGGGCGATCCCTTCCTGACCCTGGCGATGGTCTGGGGCGGCGCGGCCTTGTTCTGGTGGGCCCGCCGCGCTCTGGGGCTCCCCCTCTCGCTCTATGGCTGGGCCAATTGGGCCCTGATTCTCAATGCTGGCCGCAGTGATTCCTCGGAGCGCTTGGTCTACAGCAACGTGGCCCTGGCGATCACTTTTGGCCTCTGGCTCACTCACCACCCCCGCTGGCGTCTCCCCCTTGGCACGTTTATGGCCGTCCTACTGGTCACGATAACGATCCGCTTCGCCCAACAACTCTGGGTTGCCTGAGGCGGCTGAGCCTAGCGCTCAGCCGCGCCTCCTCGCTCGTTAGGATTTCTGGGACGGTTCACTGGCTTGACCCGATAAGGCCATCTCCGCCACCGGAGCTGGGCCGCGAACAGCCCGGAACATTCCAAATCGGCACAAACCTACCCCAAAGGCCAACCGCATTAGTAGAAACGTGGGAACTTCTCGCAAGGATTTGATCAATCCGATCACACCAAAGCGAATAATTCCCTCTGGACGAACTATCCCTTGCCAAATGGAGTCGAGCCAGGAGGGGAGGGTTTCTGCGGTCCAGTCAGCGGTCGTGACTTCACCAGCAACTAACCCCGTGGCGGCGAGTTCTTCCGCAAACCCTTCAATACTGGCAAAGGCCGGATGAGACCATTGATCCAAGAGTTGCCGCATCACAGGCTTTTCCCAGAAGTTCAAAGGCTTTTGGCGATCATCACGTTGGTTCCAGTCCGCTACGACTAAAAGGCCGCCGGGTTTCAGCACCCGCAGTAACTCTCTGGCAAATTGTGCTTTATCCGGCATGTGGGGCCCGGCTTCAATGGACCACACTACGTCAAAGCTCTCGTCAGGGAAAGAGAGCGCTAACGCATCATCCACCTGAAACTGTGCTTTAAGATCCGCTGGGGTGAGTTCCTGGGCCCGTTTGACTTGCTGGGGACTGATGGTAATGCCGGTGACGGCAAAACCATAGTCTCGCGCCAAAATGCGGCTACTGCCACCGATGCCACAACCAACATCTAGCACGGTAGTACCAGGAGGTAGGCGATCGAGTCCCCCCCAACGGACCATTTCATGCACAAAGTCGGCCTTGGCTTTGAGGAAATCTTTGGATTGTGGCGGCGAACCATAGTGACCGAGGTGGATATGTTCCCCCCAGTAGAATTCTAAAATACCGTCATTGGTCCAATCATCATAGGAGTTGGCGACAGAATCCGTCGATTGGTATTTCCGAGGCAATAGCAGGTAAAGCGCTAATCCTAGAAGCAGTATGAGTAGCAGTAGACTAAGGGTGATCAGAAAAAGATGGGACATAAAATGATTAGGTGATGACTTCACTCAAGACGGTAAAGAAGTCGGGTGCATCTTAGGGATGCTAAGGGGTGCATCTCACGGGATTACCGTTCTGCTCTAACCATAGTAAGGGGGCTCATTCCCCGCGATCCACTTGATATTGCAGCCAATACTGGGCTTTTGCTCGGAACTCAGGGGCTTGCCTGCTAGCAGGGCATCGATGGCCGCGCGCAAGTCTTTGCCATTGACGGGCTCGGAATTGCCCGGGCGGCTGTCATCGAGTTGACCCCGGTAGGCGAGTTGGCGATCGCCATCAAACAGGAAAAAATCGGGCGTGCAAGCGGCCGTGTAGGCCTTCGCTACTGCCTGGGTTTCGTCGTAGCAGACCGGGAAGGTAAAGCCCAGGCGCTTCGCCATGGTTGCCAAGTTTGCCGGAGAATCGTCGGGATAGTTTTGGACATCATTGGCACTGATAGCCACGAGGCCCAGGCCGGTTTCCTGGTAATCACGCCCCAACTTCGCCAGTTCTTTTTCAACGTGCTTGACAAAGGGACAATGCACACAGATAAACATCACCAGCAGCGCGGCTTGGTCCGAAAAGGTGGCTAGAGAAATGGTCTCGTGGGACACCACATCCGGCAATTGAAACGCTGGGGCTTGGGTTCCCAGATCAAGCATCGTTGAAGCGGTGCGCGCCATAGACAGACTCCTGTGGAACTTAGGGGATGTATTTAGGGTAGCCCGTTGCGAGTCGTTGCTTCAACCCAGGTGGGCTGTCGCTGGGAGACTACGGAGCGCGAAAATAATACTTGAGTACTAATGTATAATACTGTAGTCATCCACTCCCCTCGGGTTTTATGGAACAAGTTTCCGCCAAAATCTCGCCGCCCACTCGGCTAGTTTGCTTACCTGGCGGCAATCAGCGCGCCACCGCTACAGCGCGTAAACCGCCGTCCCAGGCGATCCAACCCTTCCAACCCCAAGATACCGCCGCCCTCAGTACGATCACCCCCCAGGATCGCTTTCAGGTTAACCTACGCCGCCTCGAGACTCAGGCCCAGCGTGTCAATGAGTTGACGGCGGAACTGGAAAGTGCGATTTGGGAACTGAAGGCGATCGCCTCCCAAGTCAACCAAAGTAGTGGTGTTTTTCGCGAGCAGTACGGCCACGACTGGTTCCCCGCCGAAATTTGCGAGTACCACTCCCTAGAATTACCCACGCTCCGCCAGCAGGAAAACGGCCAGCTTGTCCTCGCCTCCCGCAGCCTGGACCTCTTCGCCGCTGAGCGCGAGGCTAGGGAGCTGGCCGCCATGCTTCGCCAGGGCAGCAGCCGCAAGCGCCAGGCCCGCAAGCCCAAAGCGAAATCGGCTCCTCCTCCTACTCCCGAGGCAACGGACTCCGCGCCGCCCGCTGAACCCGCAGCTCCGAAACGCCGCCGCCGCAAGTCGTCTACCGCCGCGACTTCCCCCGACAGCCCTCCGCCTGCCAAGACCCAACGCAAACGGGCTCCAGCCAACCGCAAGCGCTCGACGGCTTCAGGCCGCTCGACCCGCCGCTCCAAGACGGTGGGGACTGAGGTTGCAACGGAAGCCTAAGGCCGTGGTCGCACGAGACGTTCGGGTAGTGCCTAAATTTCTAATGCTTGCGGCTCTCCAGGATCTGTGGTGGAAATGACTGATCGAGTATCTAAGGGTTTGGCTTCCCAGCCCAGGCCTGCTGAGGGTTTGGAGATCCAGCTCCTCTAAAGGCAAGGGTTGCTTGGCGAAGCGAAATCACTGTGAATCCTGGAAAGCCAGTGCAATTAGGTCTCGGACACGACCAATGCTAATGCGAAATTGGTCAAGCGCTGACTGCATACGTGGAGCTTACGGAACTGAGTGCAATGATTTTGTCTGCCAAATCTGAAAAGGTTTGCCTAAACTCTTCCTGTTTCTTTTGGTTGTTATCCAAGACTTTTCCTGTTTGCTTCAACTGCTGAGAGGTTAAGTCATAAACTGGTGTTCGATGTTCTTGTGATAAAGCAATCAAGCTATTGAAGTTTGAGATCTTTGCAAGGGTGAAATTGCTGTCAATGCCCTGATCTCTGTAAGCCTCATCTGGCAACATTATATTGATCTGCCTCAGAGTTGGAATTAGCTGATCGGAGACAGCTTTCTCAATCTTCTCAATCCAGATTTGAAATGCAGCCGTTTCTTTGCCTCGGATAATTCGATAGTTTTGAACAATCGTTCCTAAGAAACGCAGCTTAACATCAGGAAAAGGATAATTAGCTTCTTTCAAGATTGGGAGCGAACTTGCTGCCTTAGCCCAGGCAGACCATCTCGGCAGTACCTTAGCCAAAGAATCGATCGCCATGACAGAGAAAAAATCGGCAGTTGTGGGTACCAAGAAAAAGTCACTAATCATCAGCAGATTTTGATTAATTGAGCCTAAGCTGGGACTCATATCAATCAAAATATAGTCTGCATTAAACTTGGCTGCTGTTTTCTCAAGTAAATCATTGATAGAACCTGGTAAGTTCTTAAGAGCTTGAATTGAACCACTTAGCTCTTGAGCAATACCTAGTGTTACTTCATATTCAGCAAAGCCAACATGGCCAGGTAGCAGAAATAAATTATCCTGACCTTTTACTGGAACACAATTGACAGCTTCAATTGCTCTCGGTTGCGATTCAAAGGCCGGAGCTAGACCCGACTTTATATTGGAAGTTGTGTTATAGATTTCTTGAATTCGTGCCTCGTCATTCTCCGTTCCCTCTCCCAAAGCCATGCCCGTGAGGTTGCATTGTGGGTCGCTGTCCACAAGAATTACTCTTTTGCCTTTCGAGGTGAGCATCCAGCCTAAATTGAAGGTGGTTGTAGTCTTGCTAACTCCGCCCTTGTGGTTAAATAAGGCAATTTTTTGAACCATTACACCAAGCCTTCTTGGGATATCGAGGTCGCTAGCTGCTCGGAACAGAACTCAAAAGGAAAGATAATCCTTGTCCTTTAGCCCTCGGTATAGCTTGAGGCTTTCTGAAAAGAACCCAACTAGATCACCCGTCGCTACTGCCCTCACTGACAACCCTTTGGGGGATTTTGCAGACACAGACAATACTGAAACCCTTGCTCCACTGACAATTTTCTGGGTGTTTTGGACTTGCAGACAACCTCAAGGAACGAGTGCAAGGACCCTCAGCGGAGCCAGCTAATCAGGTTTATTGTGAAGCCCTACCCACGTTCGGAATGAGTTCATTCACGCCAGAACTTGGCTCAACGACGATGGCTTGCCAGCGGGGCGCGTCGCGTAATGCGGCGCTCCTCGCCTGGAAAACAGGCTTACTTCAGCGCCGCTGTTAATTGCTGCTTTGCGGCCGCCAGCGCGGCCGGCAACTGCTCTGGCTCGCGGCCGCCGGCCTGGGCCAGATTCGGGCGACCACCGCCGCCGCCGCCGCAGAGCTTGGCGATGCCGTCGATGAACTTGCCTGCCTGGAGCTTCTTCTCCTTCACGACTGTCGGACTGAAGGCTGCCACGAGGCTCACCTTGCCCGCCTCCGGCACCGAGCCCAACACCACCGCGCCTTCGCCCAGCTTTTGCTGCAAGCGTTCCGCCGCTGTTTTCAGGCTCTCCGGGTCAGCGCCCGGCATCTCCGCCACCAGCAGCTTCAGGTCGCCTAGGGCTTCCGCTGCTGTGAGCAAGTGGTCGGACTGGGCTAGGGCTAACTCTCGCTTCGCCGCCTCTAGCTCCTTCTGGGTTGCCTTTAGGTCGGCTTGCAGTTTATTGACTCGCTCGATTGTTTCTTCCGGTTGGCATTTGAAGCGATCGCTCAACTCCCGCACCACCTGATCCCGGACCTGTAAATAATCCAGAATCGCCGGACCCGCAACCGCTTCAATGCGGCGCACGCCAGCCGAAATACCCGTTTCTGAGATAATCTTAAAGGCGCCAATTTCCGCCGTATTTTGAACGTGGGTGCCGCCGCACAGCTCTAGCGACACGCCGGGAAAATCGATCGTCCGCACCTCGGCGCCGTATTTTTCGCCGAACATAGCGATCGCCCCCCGCGCCTTGGCCTCCGCCAACGGCACCACATCAACCTTAGCGGTGTGGGCTTCGGCGATCCAGGTATTGATCTGTGCTTCGACCTGCGCCAACTCTGCCGGCGTCACCGGGCGCGGCAAGTTGAAATCGAAGCGCAGGCGATCGAAATCTACCCGGGAGCCCGCTTGGGCAATGGACTCATCCACGAGTTGCCGCAGGGCCGCTTGGAGTAAGTGGGTCGCGCTGTGGTTGGCTTGGGCGCGACGGCGGCAGGCGCGGTCGATCTGGGCCGTGAGGCGATCGCCCGGCCGCACGGTTCCCCGCTCGACGCGGCCGTAGTGGATAAAGATCCCTGATTCCTTCTGGACATCTTCGATTCGCACCAGCAATCCATCGCCACTCAAATAGCCTTGATCGCCGATCTGCCCACCCGATTCGGCATAGAAGGGCGTCTGGTCGAGCACCAGTTGAATCGCTGTGCCCGCTTCTGCTTGCTTGACTTGTTTCCCGTCTCGCAAGACCGCTTCTACCTTCGCCAGGGTTTGGAAATCGGTGTAGCCGAGAAATTCTGTCGGATGAATGCTCGCTGCCAACTCGTCCAAACTTTCCTGAACGGTGAGATCGATGGTTTCGTGGGCCTGGCGCGCGCGATCGCGCTGCCGCTCCATTTCGGCCTCAAAACCAGCCGCATCGACGCCAACTCCCTGCTCCTCGGCAATTTCCTGGGTCAACTCCAACGGAAAACCGTAAGTATCGTAAAGCGTAAAAGCATCTTTCCCAGCAATTTGTGCGGGCTGCTTGGCTAAAATTTCTGCCAACAACTTCTCACCCCGCGCCAGGGTTTTCAAGAATTGTTCTTCCTCTCGTGCCAATTCAGCCTGGATCACGGCCTCCCGTTCGCGCACATTTGGATAGGCCTCCTCCGAGAGCTGAATCGCGGTCTCAGCGACTTGCCCCGCAAAGGTCCCCTCGATTCCTAACAGCCGGCCGTGGCGCACGACCCGGCGGATCAAGCGGCGCAGCACGTAGCCGCGATCGGTATTCGAGGCCGTCACACCGTCAGCAACGAGGTGAACCACAGCCCGCACATGGTCGCCGATCACTTTCAGCGACACCTGGGTTTTTTCGTCGGCTTGGGCGTACTGAAGTTTGGCGATCTCGGCAGCGCGATCAATAATGGGCCGGATTAAATCCGTCTCGTAGTTATTGGGCACGGATTGCAGAATCTGCGCCATCCGTTCCAGCCCTAGGCCGGTGTCAATATTTTGCTTCTCTAGCGGTGTCAGATTGCCCTCGCTGTCGCGGTTGTATTGCATGAAGACGAGGTTATAGAACTCGATGAAGCGGGTGTCGTCTTCGAGATCGATTGCATCATCGCCGCGCTCGGGATGGAAGTCGTAATAAATTTCTGAGCAAGGGCCGCAGGGGCCGGTGGGGCCGGATTTCCAAAAATTATCCTCCTCGCCTAGGCGCTGAATACGGTGTTCGGCAATGCCAATCTGGTCGCGCCAGATCGCAAAGGCTTCGTCATCTTCTACATAGACGCTGGGAACGAGGCGCTCGGGGGGTAGGCCGAAAACGTTGGTCGATAACTCCCAGGCCCAGGCGATCGCCTGTTCCTTGAAATAATCCCCGAAGCTGAAATTCCCCAGCATTTCAAAAAACGTGTGGTGGCGTGCGGTGCGGCCGACGTTTTCAATGTCGTTGGTGCGGATGCACTTCTGCGCCGTCGTTGCGCGCTGGGCCGGGGCGGGGCGCTGGCCCAGGAATACGGGCTTGAACGGCAGCATCCCGGCGATCGTCAGCAGCACCGTCGGATCTTCTGGAACCAGGGAGGCACTGGGCAAAACTTTGTGCTGTCGCTGGGCATAGAAGTCAAGAAACTGCTGGCGGATTTCGCGACCGCTCAGATAGGGGGGGGTGTAAACCATGAGTCCGCAGGGATATTGCTAGCCGTTCATAGTGACATTCTAAGTTTTATTAGACAGTCATGGCTTAGCTTGAAGAGAGTGGCTGGTTGACTGACAAAACTTGTGGGCTGGTAGATCCTTGAAAGCCCTCACCCTAGTCCGCTCCCCTTGGGAGCGGGAACCGGAAAAGCCCTCTCGCTCTGGGAAGGGGTTGGGGGTCTTCAACCTTTGTCAGTCAATCAGGGAAAGGGGAGCGAGCCAGGTCCTCAGGTTTTCGTTTCGTCCGGCAGGGTTGGCGCGATCGCCGGGGGCTGCCAACGGATACCGATGAAGAGATCGTAGAGAAAGCCGCGTAAATTCCGGCCATCCTCAAGAATACCCAAGCGCAAAGGGCTGCCCTTCGCCTCGAGCAGGGGTTGGGTCGCCCGATAGGCTGTCTGGTAGCGATACCAGGGGATCGACGGCCAGAGATGATGGACAAGGTGGTAGTTCTGGCCGAGGATCAACCAGTTCAGCACCGGGCTGGCGTAGACACGGGCATTTTTCCAGCGATCGCGCTCTTGAAACGGCCGGTGAGGAAAGTAGTCAAAAAAGAGACCGAGGGCAATCCCGACGACTAGAGCGGGCGAAAACCAATAGTTGACGATGAAGGGAAAGAAGCCGTAGCGCAGGGAAATTCCCACCACAGTTAGCAAGACTAGGCGACTGAGAAACCATTCCAGCAGCTCATATTTCTGCCAGAGACGGCGCTGGAAAAAGAAGACCTCGTGATAGAAAAAGCGCGGCGCGATCAACCACAGGGGCCCAGCCGTGGACACGAAATGGTCGGGATCATGGTCGGGATCATTGACATGGGCATGGTGCTGGAGATGCACGCGGGTGAAGACGGGGAAGGCAAAACCCAGGATTAGGGCGCTGATATGGCCCAGGGCGGCGTTGAGAATCCGGTTGCGGTGGGCGGCTAGATGGCAGGCGTCGTGAATTACGGAGCCCGCTAGGTGGATGGCGACGACATTCACCCAGAAGCAGCACCAACTACGCCAATCCCAGAGCCAGTAGCCGCAGGTGGAAAGGGTCAACAACACAACGGCCAGCCCACACAGGCAAACGTTTAGGTTGCAGCCCCCGGGGGCGCGTAATAGCTCTTTGGGAACCGTGGGCAATTTTACCGCCGCCGTCATGGCGATCGCATCTCCAGTGGCACAAGGGTCAATGAACTATTGTCCCATATTCCCTCGGCGGGGGGGAAGTTGAGTCGCCGCCGCCGCTAGACCTTGCTCCGGGCGAACCCGGCTAGACCCATTCGATCCAGGGGGCGATCGCTTCCCAGCCCAACCCCTGTCGCACCACCACTGGCTGGTCCCTGGACAGGTCGAGAATGGTGGATACCTGATGACCGGGTTCGCGATCGCTATCGATCACCAGATCCACCAACCCCTCGAGGGCCTCAAAGAGGCGCTGGCGCTCGGCCCCTAACTGCGGAAACTCACCCACAGCAGCCGGCAGATAGGCCGAGGTAGAAACAATCGGGTTGCCCAGGGCCGTGAGCAAGGCTTGGCACACAGCATTGTCTGGCACCCGAATCCCGGTCGTTTTGCGCTTTGGGTTCATCACCAAGCGCGGCACCAGCTTCGTGGCTGGGAGCACAAACGTGTAGGGACCAGGGATGAGGCGGCGCATCAGCCGGTAGGCCTCATCGGTGACCCAGGCATACTCCGCGATATTCGACAGCGAGGAGCAGAGAAAAGTCAGGGGCTTATCGTTGGCCAGTTGCTTGAGTTGGCGTACCCGCTGCACGGCGGCCTTGGCCTGAAGATCACAGCCAATTGCATAGACCGTATCCGTCGGGTAGAGCATGATCGCCCCAGCTCGGAGGGCGCGCACAATCTGGTCAACGCTGCGAGCTTGGGGGGTGTCCGGGTGCAGGGAGTAGAAAGTAGCCATCAATCGGTTCCGCCAGCGTCGGTAGTGGGAGCAGGAAGGGCCGTCCCCAGCAGGAACTGCCAGGGTTTGCCGCTGCCGGGGGCCCAAGCGTCTAGTTGGTCAGGCGGTCCAGCGGCCCGGGCCAGCATCGTTGCCGATCATTTTGAGCAAACCCGCAACTCCTGCTCAACCTTTGGGGGACAATTTAGTGTCTCATGTCGGACTCCCCGACCGCTTGCGGGCCTGCTGGGCGGGTGAACGAAAAAAAGCGCGGCTCCCCTGAATTTTGAGCGATTGCTCAAGGAGCAAAGGGTCGCCCGCTATCGCTACGCGACGCTAGCGCGAACAGCGTTGCCGGGCCCCCTCTGCGAGAAGCCGCTGCGCGTTGACCTCCCCCGGCCCCGGCTCCCAAAGCTGGGAGAAGGGGAGTTAGAAGCCCCTCTCCCTACTTGGGAGAGGGGTTGGGGTGAGGGCTGAGCGAAGGAGTACAACCATCCCGCGCCAAATTTCGTCCACCCCTGCTGGGCTCCGGAGGATCAGGGACCGCAGGGCAAAAGCAACGCCACCCTGGTCGCATTGCGATCAGGGTGGCGTTGGCGAGCAACCCGCAAGCCTCGACCCGCTTGGGGCTTAAGCTGCTTTCAGGTTTGCCGCCACGAAGTCCCAGTTCACCAGCTTACCCAGGAAGTCGCCGATGTAGTCAGGACGGCGGTTCTGGTAGTCTAGGTAGTAGGCGTGTTCCCACACATCCATCGTCAACAGCGGCGTTTGGCCCGCGGTCATGGGGTTCTCCGCATTCAGCGTCTTCGTGACCTTCAGGGTGCCATTATCGAGGACTAACCAAGCCCAGCCACTGCCAAATTGGGTTGCGCCAGCGCTCTTAAACTCCTCCACAAACTTAGCGAAGCTACCAAAATCGGCATCGATTTTGCTGGCGAGTTCGCCGCTGGGTTGACCACCGCCGCTAGGCTTCATGCACTCCCAGTAGAAGGAGTGGTTCCAAGCCTGGGCGGCATTGTTGAACAGACCGCTCTTGGCGGGATCGCCTGCGATCGCCTTGATCACCGCTTCCAGGCTCATGCTATCCATTTCGGTGCCTGCGATCGCCGCATTGTACTTGCTCACATAGCCGGCGTGGTGCTTGTCGTGGTGAAATTCCAGCGTGCTCTTAGAGATGCAGGGCTCCAGAGCCGTGTAATCATAGGGAAGAGCCGGTAATTCGTAAGCCATGAAGTTTCTCCTCTCGAAACAAGACTGGGGGACAAGCTTTGAATAGGTTGTTGCTGGTATGAGAACCCGCGCGCTCGCCTGCTGGGACCTAGCGGCAGCAGCGCGTTCACCCGCAACATCCGAGACTGGGGGGCTACCCAAGGGCTAGCGCCCAGCCTCAACAAAACTTAACGGTATCGATCATAACGTAAAGAGGAGAGGCAACCAACTCCCCCGGTCATTTCCCCCGGCCGGGGCTAAGGAGCCGAGGCTCCGCCGGCCGAGACCCGGTTTCTGGCGATCGCCCCTGAGGGAGGGGGATCAGTTTCTGATAAAATCTTATAGAAACTTTACGATAACTTGACTTGGCTGTAATGGAACTGCTCATCGTTGGTGCGACCGGGACCCTGGGACGGCAGATTGCCCGCCGTGCCCTCGATGAAGGGCATCGGGTGCGCTGCCTGGTACGCAACCCCCGCAAGGCAACCTTTCTCAGAGAGTGGGGGGCAGAACTCGTACCGGGCAACTTCTGCCAGCCCGAAACCCTGCCCCCAGCCCTAGCCGGGGTCACGGCCGTGATCGATGCGGCCACAGCCCGGGCGACTGACTCCCTCAGCATCAAGGACATCGACTGGGAAGGAAAAAAAGCCCTGATCGCAGCCGCCCAAGCAGCCGGCGTCGAACGCTACATCTTCTTTTCGATTCTGAACGCGGCGCAATTTCCCACCGTGCCGCTCATGGAGATCAAGCGCTGTACGGAGCTGTTGCTGGCCCAGTCGGGCTTGAACTACACGATCTTGCAGCCCTGCGCCTTTATGCAGGGGCTGATCGGGCAGTATGCGGTGCCCATTTTGGATAACCAACTGATCTGGATTCCCGGCGAGGGGGCCCCCGTCGCCTACATGGATACGATTGATGTGGCCAAGTTTGCCGTTCGCGCCCTGGAGATTCCCGAAACGGTCAACCGCAGCTTTCCCCTCGTCGGCCCCCGGGCCTGGGGAGCCTATGAGATTGTGCGGCTCTGTGAGCGCCTGTCAGACCGCACGGCCAAGACGGCCCGGCTCTCCCTCGGCTTCCTCCGCTTCATGCGTCGCCTGACCCGCTTCTTCCAGTGGACCTGGAATATCTCGGACCGCCTCGCCTTTGCGGAAGTCCTCGCCAGCGATCGCCCCCTCGATGCTTCAATGGAGGAAACCTATCAAGCTTTCCAACTCGATCCCCAGGAAACCACGACCCTGGAAGCCTACTTGCAAGAGTACTTCGGCCGGATCATGAAGAAGCTCAAGGAGATCAGTTATGAAAAGGAAAAGGAACGCCGCCGCCAAAAGCGATCGCCCTTCAAATCCAAGTCTTGAACCCTAGCCGCGACCTCCACCCCGCCCTTCGCCCTCCCAAACAACAGTGCCGAAAGTAGGCATCATCTACAACGACATAAAGCCCGTTGCTTGCCGCATCGCCACCGAGTTACGCGACAAGCTGCTGACCCTTGGCTGCGAAGTGCGCGTGACCAGCAGCTTTGGGGGCATCCTCGGCTATTCCCAGCCGGAGCGCTCCGTGGGCTACACCCGCATGGATCAAGTTGTCCCCCCTGGCTTTGACCACAGCATCGACTTTGGTATTGTGCTGGGCGGTGACGGTACGGTGCTCGCGGCCTGCCGCCAACTGGCCACCTGTGCGATTCCCCTGCTCACCGTCAACACGGGGCACATGGGCTTCCTGACGGAAACCTATGTGAACCAACTGCCTCAAGTGCTCGAGGGCCTGCTCCGAGGGGACTACGAGATCGAGGAACGCTCCATGCTGACGGTGCGCGTGTTGCGGCAAGAGGCCTTACTCTGGGAAGCCCTCTGCCTCAACGAGATGGTGATCCACCGGGAGCCCCTGACGAGTATGTGCCACTTCGAGATCGTGATTGGCAACCACGCCCCCGTGGACATCGCCGCCGATGGCGTCATTGTCTCGACGCCGACCGGCTCCACCGCCTATTCTCTCAGTGCGGGGGGGCCGGTGGTGACGCCCGGCGTGCCCGTGCTGCAATTGGTTCCCATCTGTCCCCACTCCCTGGCGTCCCGGGCCCTAGTCTTTTCGGATCAGGAGCCCGTGACCATTTTGCCAGCGACGCCCAATCAGATGGTTATGGTGGTTGATGGCAATGGTGGCTGCTATGTCCTGCCGGAAGATCGGGTCTGCATCGAAAAATCCGACTACGCCGCCCGTTTCATTCGCCTGCAACCGCCGGAGTTTTTCCGCATCCTCCGGGAAAAGTTGGGCTGGGGTTTGCCCCATATTGCCAAGCCAACCTCCGTTGAGCTGCCCTGAGGCGGGGGCCCTCACCCCCAACCCCTCTCCTAGGGGGCGAGGGGCTTGGCGATACTGGCGAATTTTTGTGGCGCTGGTTCGAGGAATTGGCCCTAATCTACGGTAGCGGCCTCTGAGGGGTTGCCTCACGCCAAACTAGCTTCAGGAGGAGCGCCAGTATGAGCATTCTGGGATTATCCCTTGCCCTTTGCTTGGGGCTGGTACACATTTTTGCCAGCCGAACGCCGTGGTTAGAGCGCATTCCGCAGCGTGGGTGGATCTCGCTGGCGGGGGGGATTTCGATTGCCTACATTTTTCTGGACATTTTCCCGGAGCTGAGTCACGCTCAGGCCGAGGTGGCGCAGGGCACGATCCCAGCCATCGCGTTCCTGGAGAATCATGTTTATCTCTTGGCGCTAGCGGGATTGCTGACCTTCTACGGTTTGGAAAAGCTGGCCCGCCACTCTCGCTCCCAGCACCAGCAAACCCACGGCGAAGATCGCACTCAGTCGGCGATCTTCTGGCTGCACATCACGTCGTTTGCGATCTACAACGCTATTCTCGGCTATCTGTTGCGGGAATCGGAAAATCACGGCCTTATGGCCTGTCTGCTCCTTTTCTTTACCCTTGCCCTGCATTTTGTGGTTAATGATGTTGGTCTGCGGGAGCATCACAAGCGGGCCTACGACCGGCTCGGGCGTTGGCTATTGGCTGGAGCGATTTTGTTGGGCTGGATCTTGGGTCAGGCTCAGCCGGTGAATGCGGCCGCGATCGCCACGATTTGGGCTTTCATGGCAGGAGGTATTGTGCTCAATGTCTTGAAGGAAGAATTACCGGCGAAAGAAGATAGTAACTTTCCCTTATTTGTCACGGGTGCGGCGGTCTATACCGTGATTTTGCTTGCCGCGTCCGTGGCCTAGGCGGCTAAAACCGTCAGACGGCTTTGAGGCCCAGGCCACCACTGGGGGTCTAGGCCCTAAGAATCGCTGGCGATCGCCGCCGTGGTGATCGCCGCCTGCCAGGCCTGATAGAGACACCGCTCGAGGGCGTCGGGGAGCGTCGCGACGAACAGGCCCGTGTCACTCTCGGCACTCTCGGCGAGCCAAGTGCCTGGGAAGCTGACCTCGACACACTCTGCATCACAGCGGCTGATGGCGATCGCCGCCGACTCGTCATCCTGGGCCGCCGCCGCTAGGGCGGCTAAGGGCGGTAGCGTGGCGGGCAGTAGGAAGCAAGCGGTGCTGGATTCAACATACAGGGGGGTTCCCGACCGCAGGGACAGCAACAGGCGGGCCGTCACCCAGGCTTCCAGAGTCTGAGTCAGGGGCTCGAGGTGAAGACCGGTATCGGTGTAGATGAGTTTCAACATCGCTCGTTGGAAATGGTTGGGTGAGCAAAAGAACCAAATCTTGCTAATCAGGGGGGGCTTAGGCCTTGGCTGGGGGGGCGATCGCGCCAGAGCGACGCTGTAACGATGAGCTTCTAGGTGGTCCTAACAACGCTTCTGCGGTTCTGAAGCCGTCCCAATGCAAAACCCCCGCTGGCGGGTTACGCAGCGGGGGTACAAGTCAGCGAGGGAGTTCGCTTTAACTCGGTACAGCCGGGTCGGGGGGCTTGTACCACCTACTGCTGGTGATAGTAAAGTTGGGGGCTTCTACAGCCAGAGTCCCAGTCTGAGCGCCGTGGGCCTGACCGAGCACACCGCCACGCCAGGCGATCGCGCGGGCCCCTCGGGAGGCAGCCAGGTCGGCGAGTCCGCTGAGGGCCACCGTCGCACTGCCCCGAGGCCGGCCGTAGCCGCCGCCGGCCACAACAAACGCGCCCCCACCATGGCGCGGCTCCCCAGCCCGCGGGCTGGGGGTCATCGCGACGAAGGTAGGAAGCGCGGGCAAGAACTTCACGGTTAGACTCCGGAAAAAGATTAAGGAAGGGTTATGACGAGGACGGGAATTGCTGTCAAAGCTGACTTTTACATACTACACTTGTGTTACTGGGATGTCCACACTTTTTTGGAGGAAAACTTTCCATGCGAACCCTAACGCGCACTTCGACCACCGAAATGGAAGTTACCAGCATCCGGCTGGAGCGCGATCTCAAAGAGAAACTCAAGGCCCTCTCGGGCAATAGCGGCTACCAAGCCCTGATCCGCGACGTACTCTGGAACTACGTCCACCAGAAATCCGGCGACTACCGCCCCCAATTTTCCCGCGCTGACATCCGCGCCACCTTCGGCGCGATCGCCCAAAAAGACGAGTGTTGCGCCCTCACGGGCTGCCCCATCCCGGAACAGGAACCGATGCTCCTCGGCCTCACCACGACTGGCGATCTTGTGCCCCTCAGTCCTACCAGCTTCGTGCTCTAGGGCGATCGCCCCCGGGGGGAGCCTCGCTACAATCCCCCCGGCCCTGGAGGGCCAGAACCCCCCCCGCGCAAATGCTCCGCAGCCCCAGGGTCCAGGGTGCGGGCTCATCCCCTGATTTTCCCAGCCCGCGCTAAGATCGCTAACGTTCCATTGCCGCCAGCCCTGTCTGCCGACGCCATGCCGTTTGCGCCTATTATCCGCGCTCTGACGCGATCGCCCCTCACCCAGGACCTCACCACCAAGCTCGACCACCACCAGCAACTCCACCTCTGCGGTGCGGCCCGCCTCCCCAAGGGCCTCGTCGCCAGCGCCCTGGCCCTGGCCCGCCAGCAATCGCTCCTCGTGCTTTGTGCCAGCTTGGAAGAGGCGGCCCGCTGGAGCGCCCAACTGGAGGCCATGGGCTGGGCGGCGGTGAATTTTTATCCCACCACCGAAGCCTCCCCCTACGAACCCTTTGATCCCGAATCAGAGCTGGTCTGGGGGCAGATGCAGGTGCTGGCGGATCTGGTTAGCGCTCAGGCCGCCGCCACCCCGCGCGCCATCGTCGCCACGGAGCGAGCGTTGCAGCCCCATCTCCCGCCGCCGGCCGTGTTTCGGGACTACTGCCTCACCCTCCAGCCGGGCAGCACCTTCGCGGCCAAAACCCTCGATCGCCAGTTGGTGAAATTGGGCTACGAGCGCGTGTCGTTGGTGGAAACTGAAGGCCAGTGGAGTCGGCGCGGCGATTTGGTCGATATTTTCCCGGTCTCGGCGGAACTGCCGGTGCGTCTCGACTGGTTCGGCGACGAGCTGGAAAAGATCCGGGAGTTTGATCCGGCCAGCCAGCGATCGCTCGATCGCCTCGAGCAACTGGTGCTCACCCCCACGAGCTTTGGGCCCCTGATCGCCCAGGCTCTCCAGGCCCAGGGCTTGGCTCTCCCCGACCTGGAAACCGGACTGCCGGAAGGCCTGGGCCGCTACTTGGGTCTGGCCTTTGAGCAGCCCGCTTCGTTGCTGGACTACTTGCCCCCGGCCCTCCTCTTAGCGGTCGATGAGCTGGAGCTGTGCCGCGATCGCAGCCGCCGCTGGGTCGAGCACGCCGAAGAGCAGTGGCAGTGGGCCCAGGAAAACCCCAATACCTCCCTCCCCCTGCCGCCTCTGAGGCTAAACCTTCACCCCAACCCCTCTCCCAACTTGGGAGAGGGGCTTCAGGCCGAGGGACCCAAACTACACGGTGATTTCGACCCAGCCTGGCGCGCCGCCCAGCAGATTTGGGCCAGTCTCTCCCTGTCGGAGCTGGTGGAAACTCGCTCCCCCGAGGCGATCGCCGCCGGCCCGCCCACCATCGACCTCGCCAGCCGACCCCTGCCCATCACGCCGCACCAGTTCGCAAAGCTGGCTGAGATCCTGCGCGGCAAGCGGGAGATCTACAGCAACCTGACGCTCACACCCTATAGCAAATGGCTGATCTCGGCCCAGCCCTCCCGTGCGGTGGCCCTCCTTCAGGAGCACGACTGTCCGGCGCAATTTGTCCCCAACCCCGGCGACTTACCAGCCATTGAACGGTTGCAAACCCAAAACGTGGCCGTGGGTTTGAAATACTCGGGTCTGGCAGAACTGGAGGGCTTTATCTTGCCCACGTTCCGCCTGGTCATCGTCACTGACCGCGAGTTTTTTGGCCAGCATTCCCTCGCTACCCCCAGCTATATCCGCAAGCGCCGCCGCGCGGCCTCGAAGCAGGTTGATCCCAACAAGCTCCACCCCGGTGATTATGTCGTTCACAAACACCACGGCATTGGTAAGTTTTTGCGGTTGGAAAGCTTGGAAACGCGGGAATATTTAGTCCTTCAGTATGCCGATGGGTTGCTGCGGGTTCCGGCCGATGCCCTCGAAACCCTCTCCCGCTTTCAGCAGAGTGGCAAACAGCCGCCGGAACTGAATAAGATGACGGGCAAGGCCTGGGAGCGCACCAAGAGTCGCGTCCGCAAGGCGGTGAAGAAGGTGGCCGTTGATCTGCTGGAACTCTACGCGAAGCGATCGCAGCAAACCAGCCTCGCTTACCCGGAGGACACGCCCTGGCAACAGGAACTAGAAGACTCTTTTCCCTATCAGCCGACCCCTGATCAGTTGAAGGCGATCCAAGATGTCAAGCGGGATCTTGAGAGCGATCGCCCCATGGATCGGCTCGTCTGTGGGGATGTCGGCTTCGGGAAAACGGAGGTGGCGGTGCGAGCCATCTTCAAGGTCGTCACCAGCAGCCAGCGGCAAGTCGCCTTCCTCGCCCCGACCACGATCTTGACCCAACAGCATTACCACACGCTCAAGGAACGCTTTGCTCCCTACCCAATCCAGATCGGCTTGCTCAACCGCTTTCGTACCCCCTCGGAGCGCAAGGACATCCTCCAGCGGCTGGCGACGGGGGAGCTGGATATCGTCGTCGGCACCCAGCAGCTCTTGGGTAAAACGGTGCAGTTCAAGGATCTCGGCCTGCTGGTGATTGATGAAGAACAACGCTTTGGGGTGAATCAAAAGGAAAAAATCAAGACCCTGAAAACTCAAGTTGATGTGCTTACCCTGACTGCAACCCCGATTCCCCGCACTCTCTATATGTCCATGTCGGGGATTCGGGAAATGAGCCTGATCGCGACGCCGCCTCCCTCGCGCCGACCGATTAAAACCCACTTAGCGGCCTACAACCCAGAAGTGGTTCGCACGGCCATTCGCAACGAACTGGATCGGGGTGGTCAAGTCTTTTACGTTGTGCCCCGGGTGGAGGGGATTGAGGAAATTGCTGGGCAGCTCCGGGAGATGTTGCCGGGGGTGCGCTTGGCGATCGCCCACGGCCAGATGGAGTCTGAGGACCTCGAAGCGACGATGCTCGCGTTCAACGACCATGAAGCTGATATTCTCCTCTGCACCACGATCATTGAATCCGGCCTCGACATTCCCCGGGTCAACACCATCATTGTCGAAGAGGCCCAGCGCTTTGGCCTCGCCCAGCTCTATCAGCTCCGAGGTCGGGTCGGACGGGCGGGAATTCAGGCCCAGGCCTGGCTGCTCTACCCGAGCCAAAGCAGCCTCTCGGAAGCGGCCCGAGAACGGCTGCGCGCCCTGCAAGAGTTCACGCAGTTGGGCTCTGGCTACCAGCTTGCCCTGCGGGATCTAGAAATTCGTGGCGCGGGCAATTTGTTGGGGGCTGAGCAGTCGGGGCAAATGATGGCGATCGGCTTTGATCTCTACATGGAAATGCTGCAAGAAGCCTTGCAGGAGATTCGCGGCCAAGAGATCCCCCAAGTGGATGAAACGCAAGTGGATCTCAAGGTTACAGCCTTTCTGCCGGCGACCTACATCGCGGACCTGGAGCAGAAAATGGAGGCTTACCGGGCGGTGGCTGTGGCCCAGTCCCAGGTGGAGTTGGGGCGCTTGGCTGAGGCCTGGCGCGATCGCTATGGCGAGTTGCCTAAGCCGGCCCAGCAGTTGCTCCAACTGGCCCAGTTGAAGCAGGTAGCGCGATCGCTCGGCTTCTCCCGGATCAAGCCCGAGCCGCAGCACGTCGTCTTGGAAACGCCGATGGAGGAGCCGGCCTGGAAGTTGTTACAAGAAAACTTACCGCAGCATTTGCGATCGCGCTTCATCTATTCTCCCAAAAAGGTGACAGTCCGCGGCCTCGGAGCCCTAAAACCTCAACAGCAACTGGAAAATCTCTTGGAGTGGCTAGGGAAAATGCAGGGGGCGTTGCCGGAAACGAGTTTGCGGGTTTAGGTCCTCACGCCGACTCCAGCACCCCCGGGGCCGGGCTCCTGAGCCGGCGCTCTCGGCCCTCACCAGACGGGAGGGGGCCTAGGGGGGACTTTAGCTCCGCTGGCGGCCGTCCCTGAAAGTCCCCGCGATCTTCTCGCTCCTCTGGGTCCAAGAACTCCGGAGGATTCCCGCCGGGACGCTAGGCGAACGCGAAGCGTCACCGCAGGAGATAACCCCCCTCCAGCCAAGATTGCTCGCCTTGGAGCCAGGCCCTCAGCCCTTACCCCGGCCCACCAACCAATAGGCTTCCACCTCGCCCTTGCCCTTGACCGCCACCCAGCCCCGCCGCTCAAAGCAGTACTGGTCCCGCAAGCGCTCGTAGGTGGCGGGCGTCACCTGGATGCGGCCGGGTTCTCCTAGGGACTCCATGCGGCTAGCGAGGTTCACGGCATCCCCCCAAAGGTCGTAGATGAACTTGCTTGTGCCGATAACGCCAGCGACCACCGCGCCGGTATTGATGCCGACGCGAATCTGGACGCTTTCTCCGCGCGGTGTACAGTAGTCTTTGACCGCCGCCTGCATGGAGAGGGCCATCGTGGCGATCGCCTCCGCGTGATCCGTCCGAGGCACGGGGAGCCCCGCCGCCACCATGTAGGCATCGCCGATGGTCTTGATTTTTTCCAGGCGCAATTGGTTGGCGAGAGCGTCAAACTGGGAAAAAATCTCGTTGAGCAAGGTGACGAGTTCCAGGGGCTGCAACCGGGCCGAGAGGGCCGTGAAGCCGACAATATCAGCAAAGAGAATGGTGGCCTCGGGGAAGTACTGGGCGATCGCCCCCGGATCTTCCTTGAGCTGGGTGGCGATCGGCTCCGGCAGGATGTTGAGCAATAATTGCTCCGACTTGTGTTTTTCCGCCCGCAGGGCCTCTTCCGCTTGCTTGCGGCGGCTGATGTCTTCGACGGAACCTTCGTAATAGCGCAAGTTCCCGGCCTCATCCCGAACCGCCTGGGCGTTTTCTGAGATCCAGATCACGCTGCCATCGCGGCGGTAGACCTGAGACTCAAAGCCATAGACAGCGCCGGCCTGGTCAATGGCGGTCATAAACGCTTGGCGTCGCTGGGGCTC
Organism: uncultured bacterium; assembly: GCA_964397305.1. Lineage (GTDB taxonomy): Bacteria > Cyanobacteriota > Cyanobacteriia > Cyanobacteriales > Spirulinaceae > JAAUTY01. The sequence continues at coordinate 14,985 of CAYNIP010000032.1, read as the reverse complement.
GACGTAGAGTTGCTCGGCGGGCCGGTTTAAGCTGGCGATCAGGGCCTCGGGGGAGTCATAGCCGAGAATCCGAGCCAGGGAGGGGTTGGCGCTGATATAGCCAGCGGCTGGGGAGGATTGAAAAATCCCCTCAATGGCATTTTCAAAAATACTGCGATACTTAGCCTCGGCCTCGGCCAGGGAGGCGGTGCGCTCCTGAACTCGGTCTTCCAATTCGGCGTTGGCCTTGGCCAAGGCGGCAAAGGAGTTCCGTAACTGAGTGGCCATGCGGTTAAACGACGTTGCCAGGACGCGCAGCTCGGCAATCCGGCTCTGGCTGACGTGTTGATCCAGTTCGCCGCTGGCGATCGCCTCCGAAGCCTGACTCAAGCGCAACACCGGGCCTGTGATCCAGCGGGAGGTGAGCAGGCCCAGGAGCGTGGCCAGCAGCAGGGCGGCGGCACAGAGCGCGATCGTGATCCGGGTGTTGGCGTTGATCTGAGCCATGAAGTCGGCTTCCGGAATCACCACCACAATGAGCCAGTCCAGATTCTGGCCGGCGGCAAAGGGCATGACTTGGACAAACTGGCGTTGGCCGTTCACTATCAAATCCAACTGCTCCGCCCCCTGCACCCGTGTCAAGGAGCCGTAGTAAGCCTGGAGTTCCTCAGCCGTGGCAGCGACTAGGGCATTGGGGGAGGCCGTCGCCGGGGAGCGATCGGGCTCGGAGCCGTCGCGATCGCCAATTTCGTGAGGAACCGAGGCCGCGACGAGCAAGCCTTGGCGGTCGATGATGAAGGTTTCCCCCGATTTGCCCACCTCCAAGCTTTGCAAAAACCGGTCGATGTGGATAAGCACAAAATCCACACCGACCACCCCCAGGAACTCGCGCTGGCGCGAGACGGGCTGGGCCAAGGTCACTTTGAGGCGACGCTCCTTAAAGTCCACGTAGACATCGCTCCAGACGGGGCCGGCGGCGGCGATCGCCGCTTCATACCAGGGGCGCTGGCGGGGATCATAGGGGCGGCCCTGTTCGAGGAGTCGGGCCCATTCCCCCGTGGCGGTTGTGGCATAGCTGTAGAAGCGACCCCCCGTTTCCGGTCCGGCCCGCCCGATCTGCCAGGTGTTATCGCTTTGAAAACCGAGGCCAGTGAATTCCCCGTTGCTGTCACCGAAGTAGATCGCGGACACGTTCACGGGGGAAAAAAGCTGCCGCTGCCGCCAGAAGCGGCGGGTCATCGTGCCGGGATCGGCGGGGTCCAGTTCCCCCAGCTCCAGATCGCTGGCGTTGACCTGGTTAATGGCCTTGGGGACTTCGAGGTAATCGCTCAGGCGCTGGACAATGCGGGCGCTGATCTCGCCGCGCAGTTGTTCCGTCACCTCTCGCACGGCCATGCGCCCGTTCCGCATGGAGAGCCAGCCCGTCAGGCTGACAACGGCAAAAATCTGCACCACAAAGGGCAACACCAGCACGAGACGTAACGATACTCGTGCGGGTGGTGTCTTGGGCGTTGGCGTGGCCTGGACCGCAGGAAGGTATCGCCGCCAAGCTTTCGGGCGCTGCAAACTCATCCGCGCACTGACTCCTTGATGGTGGTGCTTTTGAGCATTACGCTGTGATGACCCCTTAACCGGTCATTTTAGGGGGCTCAGACGAAAATCGCGAGCCGCGCGATCGATCACTTCTCCTTCCAGGCTGGAACCTCCTGGAAACGAGGGTTGCGTGGGATCGCGATGGTACAAGACACGAACCGTCTGCTAGAAATAATCTTAGACGTAACTTAGACCTAATCAGGATTTCACGCTCATGGGGCAACGGTCTGCTATGACTCCGGGGTTTGCTACAGTGCGAAGAGACTCGGCCTGGGCGTGGCAGCTTCCGGTCCCAGTTGCAAGCCAACGAATCGTGAGCGTATGAACCAGAAGGCACAAGTACTGGAAGCAAGACGACCGACGCGACGCTGGCCCCTGCGCCGGGTTTTGGCTGTGGCGTTCCTGCTTCAGATTGCGTTGGCGATTGGGTTTGCCAGTTGGCTGTCCCTGCGGGAAGTCGGCCGCGTGACCCAAAACCTGACCCTGCAACTCCAGCAGCAGGTCGTGTCGCAGGTGCAGGATCACCTCAACCGTTACCTCAGTACGCCGCCTCTGATCAATCAACTGAATCAGGATGCCCTGGCTTTGGGGTGGCTTCAGGGTCAAGACTTGGCGGGTCTCGAGGGCCATTTTTGGCGACAGATGCAGGCCTTTCCCCAGGCGGGATTTATCTACTATGCCAACCGGGAGGGGGACTTGATCGGTGTGGAGCGGCTGGACAATGGCGAGCTGCAAATTGACGTGATCGCGCCGGAACATCGCGGCCGCTTCCGGCTCTATGCCACGGATGCCCAGGGTCGCCGCACTCAGCTTAAGCGGGAAGTGGAGGCCTTTGTTCCCCAAGAACGGCCTTGGTATCAGGCGGCGGTCCGAGCGGGGCGGCCGACTTGGAGCGAGATCTTCTCCTATCGGGGCGCGCCGCGTCTGGCGATCGCCGCCGTGAGTCCCATCTTTGATGCTACGGGGGCCGTCCAGGGGGTCTTGGCGAGCGATCTGCTGCTCTCGCAACTGGATGACTTCCTCAAGACCCTGAACCTCAGTGCTACGAGCACGGTGTTTATTCTGGAGCGTTCCGGGCTCTTGGTGGCCAGCTCCACGGAAGAGTCGCCCTTCCAGCTCATCGACGGTCAGCCCCAGCGCCAAGCGGCTAACGCGGTGCAACAACCGCAAATTCGCGCGACAACGGCGGTCCTGGAGGCCCAGTTTGAGACTCTTGACGCGATTGAGGGCTGGCGGCGCAGCACTGTTCGCAGCTCCCTGGGTCGGCAGTTTCTCCAGGTGCTCCCCTATCGCGATCCCCAGGGCCTCGACTGGCTCCTTGTGGTGACGGTACCGGTCCGTGATTTTGCGCCTCTGGGGTCGGCCCAAACCCTCACGACCTTGGGCTTGGCCTTGGGGGTGATCGCCGGGGCCATTGGTCTGGCGATCGCCACGGCCCGCTGGTTGGCCCAGCCGATCCTGCGGCTGAGCGCGGCTAGTCAGGCGATCGCCAATGGCCAGTTCGATCAACCTCTGGTCCCACGGTCGGCGGTGGCTGAATTGGACACCCTGGCCCGCTCCTTTAACCGCATGAGCCAGCAGCTCGAGACCCTCTATGCTCAGATGGCGGACTACTCCCGTTCCCTGGAGCGGGAGGTGGCGGCTCGCACGGCGGAATTACGGGCCAGTGAAGAGCGGTTCCGGCTGACGATCCAGAGTGTGAATGATGGCATCTGGGACTGGCGCTGCGATCGCCACAGCAGCTACTATTCGCCCCAGTGGAAGGCGATGCTGGGCTACAGCGATCAGGACTTACTCAATGATGAGCCCTATCTCTGGGAAGAATTGCTGCACCCGGACGACCGAGCCCGGGCCCTCGCCACCCAAGCGGCCTACCTGCGGGAGTTTAACGATACCTTCCAGCAGGAATTTCGCCTCCGCTGCAAGGATGGCAGCTACCGCTGGATTCTCGCCCGGGCAAAAGTGGTCGAGCGGGGGGCGGATGGCCAGCCCCTGCGGGTGGTGGGCTCCCACACGGACATCAGTGAACGCAAGCAGGCCGAGGCGGCCCTGAGGGCGGCGAAGGAAGCGGCCGATGCGGCGAACCAGGCCAAGAGTGAATTCCTCGCCAACATGAGCCACGAGCTGCGTACTCCGCTCAATGGCATCCTCGGCTATGCCCAGATTTTGCACAATGCCCAGGATCTCAACGAATACCGCCAAGGGGTGGCCGTGATCCAGCAGTGTGGAACCCATTTGCTGACGCTGATCGAGGACATCCTCGACCTCGCCAAAATTGAAGCCCGTAAGCTGGATATCCGCGATCAGCCCTTCCACTTGCGGGCTTTGCTGGCGAGCACCGTGGAACTCATGCGCCTGCGGGCCCGGCAAAAGGGCCTGGCCTTCCGGGCTCACTTTGCCCCGGACTTGCCGGTCCAGGTCCGGGGGGATGATCGTCGCCTGCGTCAAGTGCTGGTTAACTTGCTGAGCAATGCTATGAAGTTTACCGATACGGGCAGCGTCACTTTCGAGGTGCGCCGGGACGGGGAGACGGGCCTATACTTTGCGGTGCGCGATACGGGGATCGGCATTGCCCCGTCCCAATTGCAGGCAATCTTTCAACCCTTTGAACAGATCCAGATCGAGGATCGTGCGACGGAGGGTACGGGCTTGGGGCTGGCGATTAGCCGCGAGATCGTCACGCGCATGGGGAGTGAGTTGCAGGTGGCCAGCACGCCGGGGGCCGGCAGCTTGTTCTGGTTTACTGTCCATCTGCTGCCCGCGACGGACTCCCTGGGGCCGCTGGCTGAGCGACCGGCGATCGCCCAGGGCTACCTCGGCAGTACCCGCCGGCTCCTCGTGGTCGATGACGAGCCAGCGAGCCGGCTGTTTTTGGTGGAGTTGCTCCATGACCTCGGCTTTGAGGTCGCGGCGGCGGAGCAGGGGGAGGCGGCCTGGCAGGCGATCGCCCAAGCCCCGAAGCCCCCAGACCTCGTGATCACAGACCTGCGGATGCCAGTTCTCGATGGGGTTGGCTTGGCTCAGCGGCTGCGGCAGCACTTCGGCCCGGCCTTGCCGATCATCGCCCTCAGTGCCCGGGCTGGGGAGGCGGATCGTCAGGTGGCGATCGCGGCGGGCTGTACCTGCTTTTTGACCAAGCCGCTCGAGGTCAGCACCCTCCTGGCCTGTTTGGAAACCCACCTAGGGCTCACCTGGTACCATGAGGGAGCCCTGGCCGCTAGCCCCACGACGACCCCGGTGAACCCGGAGGACTGGCACCGACCCCCGGCGGCTGAGCTGCAAACCCTCCTCCACGCGGCCCGCATCGGGGACATTGAGACGATTGAGCAGGAAGCCCTCCGGCTCCAAACGCTGGATGAGCGCTACGCGGCCTTTGGCCAGCGGCTCCAGGCCCTGGCTAATGATTTTGATGATCGCGGTATTTTGGAGTTGTTGCACCAGGATCTAGAGGAGAATTCCCCTTAACCCTGACCGGGAGCGGGGCGATCGCCGCAAGACGGCGGTGGGTTCGGAGTCGTTCTCGGCCGCCACGGCGCCCATCGCCTCCCGCAGCAGGTGGAATTTCTGGGGGGGCTGCTCTGGGTCGCCCTGGGGGGCAAGATCCTCTACACTGGTCTCCAGTAGACCGATCCAGGCCTCCAAGGCTGATGGCTTGACCCCAGGCCTGAGACCCTTCATCCTCGGGTCGAGATGGGTCAGGTAGTCAGCATTCCCGGTTAGACGTGCCACCATCAGGGTAGTAGCCCGGTTTTTGGAAATGTCGAGTCATCGCGAGGTCGTTGTGACGACGGACCGCCAGGACCAAGTGCGCCGTGTTCTGCTGGTCACCCTAGGCCTGAATCTGCTGGTGGTGCTGATCAAGGCGGTTCTGGGCTGGGCGACGGGCTCCCTGAGCTTGCAGGCCGATGCCCTCCACAGTGTCACCGATGGGGTGAACAATGTCCTGGGCCTGGTGGCGAACCGCTTCTCGCGACCGGAGCCGGATCGGGATCATCCCTACGGACACCAAAAGTTTGAAGCCTTGGGGGCCCTGGGAGTTGCGGCCTTTTTGGGAATTGCCTGCTTTGAGATCGTGCAGCAGGCCCTCGGTCGCCTCCTGGGGGAGCCTCTCTTGGTGACGATCGCGGTTCCGGAGTTGGCGCTCCTGTTGGTGGTGCTGGCGATTAATATTTTTGTCGCTACCTATGAACGACGGGTCGGCCGCCGCCTCCAGAGCCCGATTTTGCTGGCTGATGCGCGCCACACCTTGAGCGATATCTGGGTGACGATCACGGTTCTGGGTGGATTAGTCGGGATTTGGCTCGGGCAACAGTGGGGCTGGGGGTCGTTGCAGGGGCTGGATGTTGCCTTGGCGCTGCCCGTGGCGGTCTTGGTCTTTCGGAGTGGCTGGGAGGTGCTGCGAGAGAATGTGCCCTGGCTGGTGGATGAGATGGCGATCGCCCCGGAACATATCCACAAGCTGGTGATGGCAGTTTCGGGGGTGGTGAACTGCCACAACATTGCCTCCCGGGGCACGGTTGGCCGCCAGGTGTTTATCGAAATGCACCTGATTGTCACGGCGGCGGATGTGCAATCGGCCCACACGATTACGGAACAAGTCGAGGCGCAGTTGGAGAAGCGCTTTGGCCCTGCCCGCATCCTGATCCATGTGGAGCCCCCGAACTACCAGTCGGACCAGATCAGTTTTGGGGATTAGTAGCCTAGCATTCTAAGCCAGGGCCGGATGAATCCTTATGATGGAGAGGAACAATCGCTGCGAATCGTCGCAGTAACGGAGGTTAGACACAATGCTCAAACGCTGGTGCTGGCTGGCTCTGCTGGCGATCGCCCCCCTGAGTTTCGCTGCGTCCAGCGCGGCGCAACCGGCGCGGGCCAATTATCGCTTCGTGAGTCCGGAGGAATTTACGGATCGCTTTGGCTTCGTGGCCACGGAGCCCCGGGAGTTGGCCCGGGACCTGTTCGCGGCCTACACCACCGAGCGGGAGGGCCGCCGCTCGGAGTCCCTGTCGATCACTTATCCCACCTGGGAGACGGCGGTGGTGATCGTGGAGGCCGTGGGTTTGGCCGATGACTCGGTGGCCGCGAGTCGCTACCGGGTTGAACTGGAGCGCCTGGAGGATCACTGGCAATTGGTTTGGGTGGGCACGCAAACTCGCTGTCAGCCGGGGCGCGGTCATCAGGACTGGTCCGGTCAACTCTGCCGCTAGCCGGGGCGGAACCCGGTCCTGGCCGCTAACCTGTTCATCCCCTCAGCCCAAGGCCCGTACTCCCACCATTGACAGGGCTAGGAGATTGCTGGATAGTCTCGGGGAGAGGTTTTTGGGCGGTGAGCAAGGCAGTTGTGAGTAGAGGAAAACCGTGGGGTTGGGCCTGGGTGCTGGGGGGTGTCGTCGGCAGCTTGGGATTCTGGGGGCTGGGTGAGACTCCGGGAGCAGCCCAGACAGCGATCGCCACCCCGGCTGCTCTGAACGGCAGTTGGCGCTTGACCCACTGGGGCGATCCGGTCGCGCCCCAGGAATCTCCTTCAGGAATCCGGGCGATCGCCCACTTCGACCAAGGAGCCCTGCTCGGCTTCACGGGCTGTAACCACTACCGCACCAGTTATGAGGTGGTGGATAATCGCCTCGTCGTCAGCGACCAGCTCGCCACCAGTCGCCTTACTTGCCCGCCGCCCCGGGGGGACTTGGATGGGCACTACTTGGGGGCGATCGCCGGGGCCCAGCACTTCCGCCTGACCGAGGCCGGAGAGCTGGAGATTTCCTATGCCACCCCCCACAGTTGGGGCGTGCTTCGCTTTGTCCCCGCCCCGGATCACGAGCGCATCCTCCAGGTGATGGCCGCCCGTCCCGATTGCGACCCGGAGCAGCCCTGTTTGCAAGCCCGCTCCCACCCCTACGAAGCTTGGCAGCCCCTGCGAGGCGCGATCGCTGGCTTTGAGTACGAGCCAGGCTATACCTACCGGCTCCGGATTACAGCTCTGTCGAGCCTAGGGATAGCCCCCAAACAAGATGAAGAGCCCCTGGTCCTCATCCGGGTGATCGAGCGCCGACCCCTGGCTGAGGACCCGTCCTAGGGAAGCCCCATGATCCGCCTGAATTCTCGTCCCCAGCCCCAAGGCCTTGGGGTTTTGTGCCCTAGGCGCCGCTATTCGCCACCATTGGGGTTCTCAGCCCACAGCACCACCAGGGTTCCTGCACTGGCCCCCACCAAGCTCATGTAAAACGTCGGCTGCTGGCCGCCCGGCCGCGAATCGGTCACTTTGAAGAGGTCAGAATCACAGTAGTTGGGAAAAAGAAACTCTATCTCGTAGTTCATGCCAGCCAAGATCGGCGGCAGGAAGTTTTCCTCAAGCTGAAAGGGTCGCCGCTGGGGAACGTTCATGTAGGCGAAGGCTGGCGGAATCAGGCTGCCATCGCTGAGAAAGCAGCTGTGCCGCGAGGCATCCAGCCACTCATCTGCCGGTGAATCCATGTAAGCGATGAGAGCCTGAGCCTCATTAGCTCCCGGAATAGCGCCCCGAGTCGCCGCCTCAATGGAGACAGCTCCCTCCGTGAGGTCCGCGATGAGCGCGGGGCGCAATTGGTCCAGCAGAGAAGCCCCTTGCTGTGAGGGATCGGCGGGGGGTGGGGGCGGGGGCGGAGGCGGAGCTGCTGCCGTGGCGGGGCCTGGCTCTGGAGCCGACTCCGGGGGCGAGGGCAGCGGCTTGGAGGTATCGACATCGGGAGGCACAACCCCAGAAGGCGGGGGGGGAGCTGCCGCTAGGGGTGGAGGTGTGCTGGGATCGGGTGACGGTGCTTCCGTTGGCGGTGGGGCGACTTCCTCTGGGGGCGAGGGTGGGGGTGTCGGCGTGGGTGCGACGAGGCTCGTAATTTCGATGATTTCCTCCTCGGGTTCGATCTCCGCCAGGTCCGGCCTAGGGGGCAGGGGCATGGCGAGCAGCAAACCATGGAAGAGGGTCGCTGCACCGACTAGGAGGGCTGGGAACCAGTGTTGTCGCCACCAGGCGAGCCAGTCAAATTGTTCGTTCATAGCTCCTTCAGCCAACACGGCCGCTCAAATAGTCTTCGGTTTTAGGATTGGTGGGCTTGGCGAACAGGGTGGTGGTATCACCAAATTCGAGCATACTGCCCAGGTACATGAAGGCGGTGTAGTCCGAGAACCGGGCCGCCTGCTGCATACTGTGAGTCACGATCAGGATCGTGAGTTGGCTCTTGAGGTCGCTCAAGAGCTGCTCAATGCTGTCGGTAGCGATCGGATCGAGGGCCGAGGTGGGCTCGTCTAGGAGCAGAATCTCGGGCTCCGAGATCAGGGAGCGGGCGATGCAGAGCCGCTGTTGCTGACCCCCGGAAAGGGCAAAGGCTGGCTCATGGAGGCGGTCCTTAACCTCATTCCAGAGGGCGGCCCGAATCAGGGCTTCCTCCACCTGCTCATCCAGGGTGCTGCGCCGGACGCTGCCCCGCACCCGCAGGCTGTAGGCGACATTTTCGTAGATCGACTTGGGGAAGGGGTTGGGCCGCTGAAAGACCATGCCGACGCGCATCCGGATCTCAATGGGATCGACTTGGCGGCTGAGAATATTCAGGGAGTCGAGGCGAATTTCACCCTCGTAGTGATTGTTGGGATACAGGTCGTGCATCCGGTTGAAGCAGCGGATCAGAGTGGTTTTGCCACAGCCCGAGGGACCGATCAGGGCCGTCACCTTGCGGTCAGGAACCGGCAGATTGACTCGCTTGAGGACCTGATTGCTGCCATAAAAGAAGCTCAGCTCCTTGGCTTCGGCTTTTAGAAGAACATCGGGCTGGATGGCGATCGCCGATGCCACCGCTGGAGACTCATCTACCATTTGATACCTTTGCGGAAGAAATAACGAAGATAGATCGCGATCGCGTTCATGGCCAGGGTCATCGTGATCAGGACTGTACCGGCGGCGGCCGCATTGATGTGGAACTCCTTATCGGGCAGCGACACCCAGTTAAACACCTGAATCGGCATCACCGTGAAGGGTGATTCTAGCCAGGCAAAGAGTTGCCGAAAATCCAGAAAGGGAAAGCTCCCAATGAAGGGCAGGAAGGGAAACTCAGGGTTGAGGGGTGGATCTGGCAAGAAGGCAATGTAAGTCAAAGCGCCGATGGTGATCAGGGGAGCTGTTTCCCCAATTGCCCGCGAGCAGCCAATGATCACGCCCGTCATAATGCTGCTGAGGGAGTAGCGCAGGACATGATCCCAGGTCACTTGCCACTTGGTCGCCCCCGTTGCATAGGCCGCCTCCCGAATGCTGGTTGGGATCGCTCGCAACCCTTCGCGAGTCGTGACGATGACGATCGGCAAAATCAGCAGCCCCAAGGTCAAGCCAGCGGTGAGGATGCTCTCGCCTAGGCGAAGATCAGAGACAAACAGACCTAGGGCTAGCAAGCCATAGACGATCGAAGGAACCCCCGCCAAGTTGGTGACATTGACCTCGATCAAGTCCGAGAGCCAGTTTTTGGGGGCGTACTCCTCAAGGTAGATCCCGGCCGCAACCCCCAGGGGAACCGCCGCGATCACGGTGACAATCATCACCAGCGTCGTACCCACCCAGGCCGAGAGAATGCCCGCCTGCTCAGGGAACCGACTAGGGAAGGAGGTGAAGAAGCTCAGCGAGAGGCGCGGGATGCCCAAGATGAACATCTGGGACAGCAGAGCGACCAGGATCAGCGTGGCGATCGCCAAGGTAGCGATACTGGCGATCGCAAACCCCAGATTAGTAGCCCGTCGGAGCCGCAGATTGCCAAAAGGAGTTGGAGAAGAAGGAGTCATAACCGTTAGTAGATCTCCCGATAACGCTTCGCCAAGAAGTGACCGACGATATTGAGCACTAGGGTCATGACCACCAGCGTCAAGCCCGCTGCAAAAATTGTCTGATACTCCAGCGTCCCGTGAGGCAAGTCGCCCAAGCTCACCTGGACAATATAAGCCGTGATCGTCGCCCCCTGCTCAAAGGGATGCCAGATCATCTGGGGTCGCAGGCCGGCGGCGATCGCCACGATCATCGTCTCCCCTACGGCCCGCGAAGCAGCGAGAATGTAAGCCGAGCTAATGCCAGAAATAGCAGCAGGAAACACGACCCGCCAAGCCGTCTGAAAGCGCGTCGAACCCGCCGCGTAGGCAGCCTCCCGCAGATTCGTGGGCACCGCCTGCATCGCATCCTCACTGATCGAACTCACAAAGGGCACAATCATCACCCCCATCACCAGCCCCGCGCTCAGAATATTGAAAGTCGCCAACCGTGGCAGAATACTTTGCAACAAGGGCGTCACAAAAAAGAGGGCAAAATAGCCATAGACCACCGTTGGAATGCCCGCCAACACCTCCAGCACTGGTTTAATCGCATCCCGCACCCGAGGCAGGGCAAACTCACTGAGATACATCGCCGAGATCGTGCCCGCCGGAATCGCAACTAGCAGCGCCACCGCCGTACTCATCAGCGTCGCCGACAAGAGGGGCAAAATACTATACTGCGGATTTTCTCGGCTGAGAATCGGCGTCCACTCCGTGCCAGAGACAAACTTCCAGAGCGGCACTTGTCGGAAAAAACCGAAGGATTCCCAGAGCAATAAACCGACGATCATCGTCATGACGATCACCGAGGAGAGCCCTGCCAGAAAAAGTACCCCTACAATCAAAAACTCACCAACCTTCCGAAAAGGGCGCGGCGAGATCACTAAGGGCGTAGTGAGCGAAGTTTCAAAAGGTTTCTCAATCATGAAGCCTGGGCCGAAAGCCTGAATCTTTCAATCAATCATAAAGCCAATACTTGGTGCATCTCACCTTGGAGGCTCCTCTTCGCCCTCCTTGGGAGAAGGGGCTGGGGGATGTAGACGCGCAGCGGCTTCTTCCAGAGGGGGCAAACTTGCCTAACTGAGATGCACCCGCTTTCCCTCTTGGGGGAGAGGAGTTTGAGGTGAGAGCTGCATAACACACTGGGGAGAGAAACACCGACAGAACGTTACCCCCCCTCGCAACCAGGCACCTCCTTGGATCGCTCTGAGCAAAGACCGAGACCCCCCAACCCTCAGTAACTTCAGGCTGGGCGACAAAACCTCGACTCCCTCAAGCCTCGCTTGAAACCGCTGAATCTTAAAAAAGCCCGAGTACTCAACCAGACCCTAAAAGCCTGACGACTTGCCAAGCAAGCCGCCAAGCTCTGTATCTTCAAGGCTCCGCTAGGCGTCAAGCACCGACGCGATTAGAGGCCTTGGCGCAATGGGGTCCGGCCCGTCTGACGGTTTTCAAGGCGGGTCATGGCAGCACGGTAGTCAGCACTGGGCAGGGCGACATAATCCACTGCCTCAACCAAGGCCGGCGCATTCTCCAAGTAGAACTCGACAAACTCACCCAGAGCCGGAATTGTTTCCAGAGCCTGCTTGTTGATGTAGATGTAGATCGGACGCGACAGCGGCGTGTAAGTGCCGTTGTTCACCGTCTCTTCCGAGGGATAAACCGGACCGTTGCCGTCATCAATCGCGACAGCCCGTAGGGTGTCCTGGTTGTTGATGTAGTAGGTGAGACCAAAATAACCCAGGGCGAAGGGGCTACCAGCGATCCCGCGTACCAGCACGTTGTCATCTTCACTAGGCGTGAAGTCGGTGCGGCTGTCCCCATCGACGACGGCTTCGAGGAAGTAGTCGAAGGTGCCGGAGTCAGCACCCGGTCCGTAGAGCACGATCCGCTCATTCGGCCACTCAGGGCGGATCTGATTCCAGCGAGTGATGGAGCCTTGGGACTCGACCGACCAAAGCGTCTTCAGCTCCTCGACGGTCATGGACTCAACGAAGGTGTTGTTGTCACTGACCACCACCGAGAGAGCATCGTAAGCTACGGGCAGTTCGACGAACTCCACCCCGGCGGCCCGGCAAGCCTCGATCTCGCTGTCCCGTATCGGCCGCGAGGCGTTGGAGATGTGCGTCCCGTCCCGCTCGCAGAACTTCTTGAAGCCGCCGCCCGTGCCAGACACACCGACAGTGACGCGCACTTGACCGCGTTGGGCCGTTTGAAACTCTTCAGCCACCGCTTGGGTGACGGGAAAAACGGTGCTCGAACCATCGATCCGGATCGTAGTCCGTTGCGCTTCAGCAACTGTCGGGGTCAGGACAGCGACGGCCGCCGCCAAGGTTGCAACAGCGCCCGCAGCGCTCCACTTCGATAGCAAATTCATAGCGTTCACCACACTCAGAACAGGATTTTAAGACCACTTGCCCTAGCAATCTATGCCGCCCCTTATCCTAAGAGCTTGGGGTTAAGCGCTGCTGATCGTAAGTTAAGAGTTTATTGACCTAAGATTAATAAAAGGTTAATCCATGGACTCACGGCAGAACCTTTAACTTAGGGAAGCGATTCAGACCGCCTAGGATTTCTGTCCTGGCCTCAAGGGGCCGTGGCGCTTCAGGGAGCGATCCTGCCCGCCGGCCCAAGCGGAGCTAAAGCCCAACTACGCTTACTCTCGTCCAGGGATGAGATGCACCCCTGGGCCCCGTCAACCCCAGGGAGAACTGGCTACTCTAAACTTTTTGTCGCTCAGGACGAGTGCATCTCAGCTAGGCAAGTTTACCTACTCTGCGAGAAGCTGCTGCGCGTCTACATCCCCCGGCCCCTTCTCCCACCAAGTAGGGCGAAGGGGAGTCTCCAAAGTGAGATGCACCCGCTCAAGACTCGCGGTTAACAATTTCCCGACGGGGTTGAATCGCTGTTTTTTCCGATCCCCGCGATCCGAGGGTAAGGTAGGAACAGGACGGCAAGAACAGTATTGACTAGCCTTTTGCCCGCTGTGAACCAGGGTCAACCTTGGGCGTTAAATTCCGTAATGTCCCGGATGGCAACCATTGTCAGGCAATCCTGAATTTGCGTAGTATCCGCTCTCAATGGCAATGGGGTTTTGGAACAATAGCCTACGAACTCGACTGGTAACGTATTTCTCGGCTCTGTCCCTCGTGACTGTTGGCGGCGTTGGTGTCCTGACCTTTTGGGGAGCCCGGGTGGTCATTACTCGCCTCGTTTTTGACCGCCTGCGGGTGACGGCTCTGTTAAAAGAGGCGGCCTTGCAGCGCTGGACCGAGGATCGCCAAGACAGCATTCGGTTGATTGCCCAACTGCCGGAACTGCAAACCAACTTGACGGCTCTGGTCGATCAAGACTCCACAAGTGAGGCCTTTCTCCAGGCCTACGTTGAAAGTCGCCGCGCCCTCCTTTCATCCCTGGCCAGCAATCCCGATCTCTCGGACCTCCTAGTGCTCCGGGCTCGAGACGGCCACGTGCTCCTCGCAACGGATCGCCGTCACGAGGGCAAGGCTTACCCCCAGGCTCCCTACTTTCAGGCCGGGCTCCGGGAGCTGAGTATCACGGCCTTGAGCCTGCCCCCCGAGGTATCCCAGCTCAGCGCGGCGGCTTCCCCTGAGCTAGCTCTTTCCCTTCCTTTGCTTGGTGCTCAGGGACAGCCTGTGGCGGTGCTGGTGGCCTACGCTCATCTGGACCGCTTGGGGCCGATTGTTCGCCAAGCCGATGGTTTGGGGGCGAGCGGCAAGGCGTATTTGGTGAATCGCCATCAGGTTCTTGTGGCTGGAACTCGGACCGGTCTGGACCAAGGGCCCTCTGTCCTTGACTCTGATGGGATTGTTCGCACTTTGCGCGGTGAAGAAGGTGGCGCGCTCTATGGTGACTATGCTGGGGTTCCGGTGATTGGCTATACTCGCTGGCTCGATAGCTTGGAACTGGCTCTGCTCGTCGAGATCAGCCAGCGCGAAGCTTTTCGGCCGGCTCGTCACTTGGCGGGGGGGATTTTTTTGGTCGGGGCTGCCTCGGCTGTGTTCCTCACGGGCGCGGTCTATCTCCTCGCTCGGCAGATTACTTACCCGATCCTCGCGATCAAAGCGGCGGCGATGAAGGTGGCGGCGGGGGACTTTACGCAGATGGCTCCGGTGCTTACCCAGGATGAGGTCGGTGTTTTGGCCCAGGCCTTTAACCGGATGACGGAGCGCTTGCGCGACCTCTATGAGGCTACGGAGCAGAAGCTGGTGCAGCTTGAGCTGGCTGAAGTCTCGTTGCACCGGAGTCTGAAGGAACTGGAACTCGAACAAGCTAAGTCTGAGCGCCTGTTGCTCAACACCCTCCCCAGCGCGATCGCCCAGTGTCTGCTGCATGGCGAGGGCGTGATCGCCGAGCATTTTGATGCTGTAACCGTCCTCTTTGCTGACATCGTGGCCTTCACGCGGCTCTCGGCCCGCCTGTCGCCCCAGGAATTAGTCCAGGTCCTGAACGCGATCTTCTCCAAGTTTGACCAACTCACCGAAGTGTATGGTCTGGAAAAAATCAAGACTATTGGTGACGCTTAGGATCATGGATTAAATAAGGTGTCATACTGCCGATTGGGCTCTTATGCTA
>CAYNIP010000031.1:0-56087 GCA_964397305.1 uncultured bacterium | reverse complement strand
CCCCAACGCGCCCCCCCAGCCCCCCGGAACCGGAACCAGCTCCCCCGTCGCCGCTGACCCCCGACCCGGACCCGGAGACCGCGCCTGCTCCCTGAGACCCCTGCTGTCCCCATGGCTGACACCCCCGACTACTACCAGGTGCTGCGCGTCTCTCCCCAAGCAACCCCCGAGGCGATTAAACAGGCCTTTCGAGCCCTCGCGCGCCAGTATCATCCCGACCTCAATCCCGACCCCGAGGCCCAGGAGCAGTTCAAGCAAATCTGTGCCGCTTATAACGTGCTCTCAGATGCGGATCGTCGCCGCGAGTATGACCGCGATCGCGACGGCGAGGGCGAAGTCACGCTGGGAGAACGGAACGCCCGAGATGCCTACCTGCGCGGCATCGAGTGCGCCCTCCAGCAGGACTATGCCGGAGCCCTCGCTGCCTACCGGGAGGCGATCGCCCGGGAGCCGCGATTTCTGCCCGCCTACATCAAGGCGGCCGAAGCCCAATTCAAGCTCGGGGACGACCGCGAAGTGTTGGAAATCTGCCGCCAAGCCCTGGACCTCGAGCCGACTTGTGCCGAAGCGCATTTCTACCAAGGGCGATCGCGCTACCGGCTCGGCTACCCGCAATCGGCCCTGGAATCCTACCACCAAGCCCTCCACAGTGCCCCGGAAGCAGCCGACTTCTACTACCATCGCGGTCTGGCCCATCACGACTTGGGCGATCGCTCCCGAGCCGCCGCGGATTGGCACCAGGCCGCCCAACTCTTCCAAGCTCAGGGGGATCGCAGCGGCGAGCGCCTGGCCCGGGAGACTCTTCGCCGCAGCCGCCAGGGAGCTGGCTGGAGCCCCTCCCTGGGGGCCTGGGTTGGCCAAGGCCTGGGCGGCCTCCTACACCTTGCGGTCAATCCCAGTGGTTCGGGCTGGATGGCCCCCGCCCAGGGGCCGCCCCTCGCCGCCGCCGTCCTGGGCCTCGGATACGGGGCGATCGCCAACCTCGCCTGGCTGGGGGGTGTTTACTGGGGTTGGCGCGATCTGCTACCGTTTAATCCCGTGAGCTTACTCCTAGTCGGTGGGGTTCCCTGGGCCACCCTCGTCGCTAGCAGCGCGATCGCCCGGCTCCTCCGGCCCCGTCCCGTGACTTGGGCGAGTGACTTTTTAATCAGTGGTGCGGCCCTACTGCCCCTGGGCAGTCTTGCCCTAATCAGCATTTTCTCCCAGGCCCTCGGCCCTACTATCGCAATTAACGCCTCTGTCTGGGTTGGGGCCTGGACGATTCTGATTCTATACAGTGGTGCAATCGACCTACTCAAGCTACCCCCGGCGGCGGCGACTTGGTGGACGCTCTTATCCCTAATCAGCAGCGGCTGGTTGACCTGGATTGTCTTTCTGACCCTCTTCTAGGGGTGCATCGGAACAGAACCGCTAGAATTAGGTGGCATACACTAGGGGAGCGGGAGCGGACCGACCGTGCCTTAAAGCCTTGAGCAAGGCTGTCAATGATGAGTGAAGCGCCTGAGAAGCCATCGCTGGGCAATATTTTGCTCGTAGACGATACACCGAACAATTTGCGCGTCCTCTCGACCTTGTTGAGCAAGAAAGGCTACGAGGTGCGGAGCGTGATCAGCGGCGAAATGGCGCTCCGGGCGGCGAAGGCGTCACCGCCCGATTTGGTCTTGCTGGATATTAATATGCCCCGCATGAATGGCTATGAGGTCTGCCAATCCCTCAAGGCCCACGAGACCACCCGCGATATTCCCGTCATCTTTATCAGCGCCCTCAGCGAAGTGCTGGATAAGGTCAAGGCCTTTGCCGCTGGGGGGGTGGACTATATTACCAAGCCCTTCCAATTTGCCGAAGTGCTGGTACGGGTGGAGAACCAGCTCAACCTCCGCAACCTCCAGCGGATGCTCGAGGAGCAAAACCAACGCCTCGTCCGGGAAGTGAGCGATCGCCAACAGGCCGAAGCCGCCCTGCAAGCCTCCGAGGCCGAACTGCGGGCCCTCTTTGCGGCCATGAGCGACACGATCATCGTCTTCGACCAAGAAGGCACTTGCTTGAAGATCGCCCCGACCCGCTCCACCGTCGAACTGCCCGACGACAGCACCACCCGCACCGTTGACGACCTCTTTCCCCCCGAGCAAGCCAGCCAACACCGCGCCCGCATCCAGCAAGTGGTAGCCAGCCAAGCGCCCGAGACCGTCGAATACTCGCTGGAGTTTGGGGATTCCGAGCGCTGGTTTTCCGCCAACGTATCCCCCCTCTCCGACACCGCCGTCATCTGGGTGGCCCGGGATGTGACCGAGAGCAAACGCGCCCAGCAGGCCCTCCGCTACCAGCAGGAGCGCTCCGAACACCTGCTGCTGAATATCCTGCCGGAGCCCATCGCCCGCCGCCTCAAAAACGCGGAAAGCACGATCGCCGACAGCTTCGATGATGTCACCGTCATCTTTGCGGATTTGGTCAACTTCACCGAGTTCTCCACCCAGATTTCCTCCACCGAGCTGGTGGAGGTGCTCAACACCATCTTTTCCGAGTTCGACCACTTGGCCGCCCGCCACGGCCTGGAAAAGATCAAAACCATCGGCGATGCCTACATGGCCGTCGCCGGCCTGCCGACGCCCCGCCCCGACCACGCCCCGGCCGTGGCGAATATGGCCCTAGACTTGCTCGACTTCATGCAGGAATTTAACACCCAGACCGGTGAGCAATTTTCCCTCCGCATCGGCATCAACAGTGGCTCCGTCGTCGCTGGGGTCATTGGGGTGAGCAAGTTTGGCTATGACCTCTGGGGAGATACGGTGAATGTTGCCTCGCGCATGGAATCCCAGGGACTGCCGGGCAAGATTCAGATGACCGCCAACACCTATGAACTCCTCAAGGGCGACTATCACTTTGAGGAACGCGGCGAGGTTGAGGTCAAGGGCAAGGGGAAAATGACGACCTATTGGCTGCTGGGCCGTTACAATTCGTGATGTTTGCTTGGTTCGCAACTCCCCCGCACGCTGCCATGACTCCGCCAGCCCCCACCCTCTGGCAACAGTTCCTCGCCCCCCTGATCCGCCCGCTGCTCGATGAATCGGCCTTGCAAGCGTTTTACGAGAGCAAGGACTGGCAGGCCGAGGGCGATCGCCGCCGCAATCCCACCCTCACCTACCCGGACTACTACCAGGGCCAAAATTTCCACGGCATCGATGGCGGCTACCTCAACCCCCGGGCGGCCGTCTCCTATGACCCGATTACCGCCTATGTCCTGCCGCCGGGAGAGGCCTGGGTCCGCCAGGCCCTGATCCAAGCCTGCGGGGGGCAACCGCGCTGCATCCTCGATCTCGGCTGTGGCACGGGCTCCCAGACCCTGCGACTCAAGCAGGCCTTCCCGGCAGCGGCTGTCATCGGCCTGGACCTGTCTCCCTATATGCTGGTCATGGCGGCTCACAAGGCTCAGGAGGCTGGCCTCGCGATTACTTGGCAGCATGGGCTAGCCGAGTCTACGGGCCTAGCGCCCCAGTCCGTTGATTTAATCACCCTGGCCCTGCTCTGCCATGAGACCCCCCCGGCCGTGACCCAGGCCATTTTTCGGGAGTGCTGGCGTATCTTGACCCCCGGCGGCCAGGTGGCGATCGCCGATGGCAACCAAGCCCTGCTCCGGGACGTTGCTTGGCTCACGCGCGTGTTTGAAGAACCGTATATCCAGGCCTATGCGGCGGGCGACGTGACCGTTTGGCTCCAAGAGGCTGGGTTTGCGGTCATCCAGGCCCAGGAATTCTGGTGGCTCCATCAGATCACTGTAGCCCAGAAGCCCCTCCCCGTCCCTGATCCTCCCCAAGCAACCTGGGCGATGGCGATCTAAAAGCAGACATGACTCTCCAGGCTGTCTTATTCGACTTCAACGGCGTGATCATCAACGACGAGCCGCTCCACGAGGAACTGCTCGCCGAGATCCTGCTGGCTGAAAACCTCCGGCTGCGCCCCCAAGACTACCAGGAACTCTGTCTGGGCCGGAGCGATCGCGCTGGCCTCAGTGACCTGCTCGCCCGCTACGGCCGCGTACCCACGGCGGCCTATCTGGAGCAACTCATGGCCCGCAAGGCCCAGGCCTACCAACAGCGCTTGGCGACTCTGCCAGAACTGCCCAGCTATCCTGATGTCCGCGAGGGCCTCGATTTTCTCCGCGAGCGGGGCCTGGCTCTCGCTTTGGTTACAGGAGCGGTGCGCTCAGATGTCGAAACGGTGTTGGCGCGCTTGGAGTTGCTCTCTCACTTTGACATCTGGGTGACGGGGGAAGAGACTCTCCGCAGCAAGCCCGACCCCTATGGCTACCTGCTGGCCGTGGAGCGCTTGAGTCGCCGTTTTCCCGAGCGCGCCATTACTCCAGCCACCTGCCTGGCCATCGAAGACTCGCCAGCCGGTCTAGAAGCGGCGAAGCAAGCAGGCATTCAAGTCGTGGGAGTAGCCAATAGTTACCCCTTCCATATGCTGCAACGGCTGGCGAACTGGACGGTGGATCGCCTCGGGGAGATCGAGTGGGAGCGGGTGGAGCAGGTACTGGCGGGCGATCGCCCTGAGACGTAGTGGGGCTTTTGCTGAGACGTAGTGGGGCCTTAGCCCGCCAGAAGAGCGCTGAAGCGCAACTACGGTGCTCCCAAAGGTTCACGAAACGCTCCCAGAGGAGAGGGCATTATTACGATTCCTTAACCTAACCTTGTGGAAGGTATTTCCTTCACAAGTTTTTCACGACCGGCTGGCTAGACTGGAGATCCAAGGTGGTAGAGCAACAGGGCTCGTTGACTACCACCCCGTCAGTCCGTCCCGCAATCCGCTCCCTCCTAATGCTTCAAAACACTATCACCCTCAAGGCCGTAGACTACGACGCTCTCCAGGCCGAGTTGGCCTTGCTCCGCCAACAAGTCCGCGCTTACTCCGCCGAACCGAGCAGCCAGACTCATCACTCCAGCCATCATGGCAGTCGCGATGCGGTAGCCGTCGCCGAACCTGACCGCAACTCCCAAACCACGGTGAGGCCGACCCATCGCTCCCTGGGGATGCTCAACCGCTTCCAGCGCCTGGCAGCTAATGGCTTGGGTATCCTTTATCAGTTCCGCCTCAGCTCTGAAGGGGTTCCGAGCTTTCCCTACATCTCGGAGAGCTGCCGCCCCCGGCTTGGCCTGGAACCAGCCGCGATTATGCAAGATGCCACGCAGTTGCTCGACCTGATCCCTCCCGAGGAGCGGGAGCCTTTTCAAGCCTCCGTGGCTCGCTCCGCCGCGACCCTGGAGCCTTGGTGCTGGGAGGGTCGCCTGATATTGCCGACGGCCAGGGTGCTCTGGATCAAGGCCGAATCGTGGCCGGAGGCTCAGCCCGATGGTTCGATTACCTGGGATGGCTGGATGTTGGATGTGACGGACTACAAGCAGGCTACCCTTGAGCTGCAAGCAGCGGGCGATCGCCTCACCACCATCCTCAATGGCGCCAGCGACGCCTTCTTCGCCCTCGACCGCCACTGGTGCTTTACCCACGTCAATCACCATGCCGAGACCCTGCTGGGCCAGCGGGCCGAGGCCTTAATCGGTCACAATCTCTGGGAGCTTTTCCCCGAGGCAGTGGGCTCCACCTTCGAGCAGCAATACCGCTACGCCGCTGAGCAAGGGCAGGCCGCCACCTTTGAGGAATATTATCCCCCCCTTGACACCTGGTTTGAGGTCCGCGCCTATCCTGTGGTGGGGGAATTATTTGTCTACTTCACAGATGTTAGCGATCGCAAAAACCTGGAGCAATCCTATCAGCAAGTCGCAGATCTGAAAGAGCAGCTCGAGGCCAGAGTCGCCGAGCGCACCGCTGAGCTGGAGCGGACAACGGCTGAGATGACCGCCATCCTCAACAATGCCCCTGCTGTCATCTATGTGAAAGATCTAGAAGGGCGCTATCTACTGCTCAATCGGCAGTATGAAAACCTTTTCCAGATCAAGCAAGCAGAGGTTCTGGGTCGAACGGATGATGCGATTTTTCCAGCCCCTGTTGCCGCTGCGGTTCGTGCCAATGATCAAGAAGTCATGGCCACTGGCCAAGCACTAAGCAGCGAAGAAACGGTTCCCCATCAGGACGGGAGCCTGCATACCTACATTTCCCACAAGTTTCCGCTCTTCGACCAAGCGGGCCGCATCTATGCAGTCTGTGGCATCTCCACAGACATCACCGACCGCCTCGAGGCCGAAGCCACCCAGCGCAAGCTGGCCGCTCTGATTGAAAATAGCCCCGACTTCATCGGCCTCGCTGATCTGGAAGGCAAGGCCCAATATATCAACCCGGCTGGCCTAGCCCTCGTTGGTTTGCCCAATCTAGAGGCAGCTCTATCTATGACCATGGCTGACTTCTCGCCCCCCGAATACCACTCCTACTTTGCCAACGAAATCCTGCCGGCGGTTCAGGAGCGGGGGGCTTGGCAAGGAGAGAACTATTTCCAACATTTTGAAACCGGGGAGATCTTACCCGTTGAGACAAACCTCTTCCTCGTGCGTCACCCCGAGACCCAAGAGCCTCTGTGCTTTGCAACGGTGACACGCGATGTTCGCGAGCGCCAACAAGCGGAACAAGCACTCCGCGACAGCGAGCGTCGCTACCAGACCCTCGCGGAGGTCTCCCCGATCGGGGTCTACTACAGCGACACTGAGGGAAATTGTCTTTATAGCAACCGTTTCCTGTCAACGCTGGTAGGCTACGGCCCTGAGGCAATGCTGGGCAACGGTTGGCTCCAGGCGATGCATCCGGAGGATCGCGACGCCTTATTTGTGGAGTGGGGCCGTACCGCTGCGTTGGGCAAGCCCTTCCGTCTAGAGTCTCGCTTCCAGCGCCCGGATGGAGAAGTGCTGTGGGCGATCAATCAAGCCGCGCCGGTGATCCTGGAAAGCGGCGAGATCGAAGGCTTTGTGGGCACGATTACGGATATTACCGAGCGCAAGCAGGCCGAAGCCCAACTGCAAGCGACCAAGGAAGAACTGGAGAACTTCTTCACCGTCGCCCTGGATCTGCTCTGCATTGCTGACCTTGAGGGGCACTTCCTGCGCGTCAATCGGGCCTGGGAAAAGGTGCTGGGCTATACCACTGAGTCCTTGGAGGGACAGGTTTTCCTGGATTTTGTTCATCCTGACGATAGGGAGGCGACCCTGGCGACCATCGCCGCCCTCGGTGCCGGAGAAACGGTGGTTAGCTTTGTGAACCGCTACCGTTGTCAGGATGGCAGCTACCGTTACATTGAGTGGCGTGCTTCGCCCTGGGGCAACCGCATCTACGCGGCGGCCCGGGACATCACGGAGCGCCGCCAGGTTGAGCAGGAGTTGCTCGTCTACAAACAGGCCCTTGACAGCGCCACCGACGCGATCGCGATCGCCGATCCCCAGGGTCGCCAATGGTATCAGAATGCTGCCCTCAGCGCGCTGTTCGGCGTGGCCACACCGGAGGCGTTCAATGCCCGGGGGGGAATTTCCCAAGTCTTTGCAGACCCTGGGGTTGCTCAGGAGATGTTCCAGAGCCTTAGCAGGGAACAGTCCTGGAGCGGTGAAGCCGAGTTGAATCGTGCTCATGGCCCTACCCCTACCTTCCTCGGCCTCGTCCGCGCTAACTACATTATTCGCGAGCCGCAGGGGGAGATCATCGGCGTGCTGGGGATCATGAACGATATAACGGCCCGCAAGGAGGCGGAGGCGGCTCTTCGCCAACAGACGCAGGAACTGGAGCAGGCCCTGCGGGAGCTACGCACGACCCAGGCCCACCTGATCCAGAGCGAAAAGATGTCGGGGTTGGGGCAACTGGTGGCAGGCATTGCCCACGAGATCAACAACCCGGTGAACTTCATCTGCGGCAATTTGGTCCATACCCAGGAGTATGCTGAGAACTTGCTCGAGGTGGTCCAGGCCTATCAGCAGCACTATCCTGACCCCGTGGAGGAACTGGAGGACCTGATCGAGGAGCTGGATCTAGACTTCACGCTGAAGGACTTCCCGCGCCTGATCGACTCCATGAAGTTGGGAGCCCAGCGGATTCGGGATATCGTCACCTCCCTACGCACCTTCTCGCGCCTGGATGAGGCTGAGTGCAAGGAGGCCAATGTTCACGAGGGGCTGGAGAGTACGCTGTTGATCTTGCAACACCGGCTTAAGGCGAAGTCGGATCGGCCGGCGATTGAAGTGATGAAGGACTATGGGCCCCGGGCGTTGATTGAGTGTTACCCCAGCCAGTTGAACCAAGTCTTTATGAACATTGTGGCGAATGCCCTGGATGCGATGGAGGAGCGGGATGAAGGGCGATCGCCCCACGCGAAAAAGGCGGAGCCCAGCACCATTCGGATCACGACCCAGGAGGAGCAGCCCGGCTGGCTGACGATCCGCATTCAGGACAACGGTCCTGGTATTCCAGAGGCGGTGCAACAGCGGCTCTTTGATCCCTTCTTCACGACGAAGCCCACGGGCAAGGGCACGGGCTTGGGGATGTCGATCAGCTACCAGATCATCACCGAGCGCCACGGGGGAACTCTGACCTGCGTTTCGGAACCGGGCCGGGGGGCGGAGTTTGCGATTATGATCCCGGTCCACCAACCCAAGGCCAAGGGCTGAGGTGCTGGCAAGGGCTTGGGGTAGACTAGCGGGGAGCACGATTCAAGCCCGGAATTCTCTATGGTGCAGTCAGCGCTGGCAACGGCGGTTAAACAGGGCGATCCCAAAGCGATCGCCCTTTTGCTCAACAAGGCGCTGGGGCCCCGAGGCATCGCCACCAAGGTCCTGCGTCAGGGCGATCGCCTGCACATCTTGCTCACGGCTCCGGTGGCCCCGCCCCGGGATACCCTCATCTGTTTCCTCAAGCAGGGCCTAGAGCAATGGCAGCCCGAGGCGATCGCCGTCGTCAGTGTCCAGGGGCGGGCCCAGGACCAGACGGAGCCGGCCTGGCAGACCTCGTTTCGGCTAAGCCCGACGCTGCCGCCCGAGTCGAGCCTCGCCGCCCAGCCGAACACCCAAATCATTGCCCCGCATCCCTCCCGCACTTCCCGGCGCTCCCCGACGAAACCGCCGCCCCGCTCCCTGGCCCAGCCCTGGCTCGCCCTCATCGCCAGCCGCAACGGCGAGCGCGCGGGCTTGGTTCTCGCCACGTTTTTGCTCACTAGCCTTCTTTGGAGCCTGGTCGGCGGTGGGGAGACGGCCGAATCCCCCTCCCAGAGCAGTCTGGGGGCCCGCCTGGGCCAGCGGTCCCTGCAAGGTCGCCTCGTCTTGATTGACAACAAGATCGCCGACGCCGGTCCCCACTGCCACGGCACGAATGGCTACAGCGACATCGATGCGGATCTACGGATTACGGTCCGCGACGGACGCGGCCACCTCCTGGCCACGGGAGCCACCCAACCCGGCTATCGTCCGCCCGCTCCTGGCCCGGCGGCCCAGCAGTGTATTTTTGAGTTTCAACTGCGGGTCCCCAAGGCGGACTTCTACAGCATTGCCGTGGGTCGGCGCGGTGAACTCAGCTACTCCCGGCAGGAGTTAGAGGCCAAGCGCTGGCGGGTTCAGTTCACGCTTGCCCCCTAGGTGACAAAAATCGGTAGCGGCCGCGGCCGTGAGGGGGGGCGCGATCCAGTAGCCCTGCCCGAAGTGGCAGTTAAGCTGTTGTAGGGCCTGGGCCTGCTCGGGGACTTCAATGCCTTCGGCGATCGCATCGATCTCCAGATGGCTGGCCAGGGTGAGGATGGACTGGACGATGGCCTGGCCCGACTGCTCCGTGAGGCGGCTGACAAAGGCCCGGTCGATCTTCAGGCAATTGACGGGAAAATCCAGTAAACGGCTGAGGGAGGAGTAGCCGACGCCAAAATCATCAATGCAGAGGTCGATGCCCAGATCCTTAATGGTCTGGAGCAGGGCCAAATTTTTCTCCGCTGTGGCGAGGAAGCAACTCTCGGTTAGCTCCAGCCGGAGGCGATCGCCGGTTAAGCCATGCTCTCGCAGCAAGGCCGCTAGGCAAGGGGCAAAGTCGGGCTGGTTCAACTGCAACACACTCAGGTTGACATTGACAAACAAGGGATGCTCCGGGAACAGGCGCTGCCACTCCTGGAGTTGCTGGGCTGCCAGCTCCAGCACCTGCCAGCCCAAGATGCCGATCAAGCCCATCTCCTCGGCCAGGCCGATGAACCCCTGGGGCGACACCAGACCTCGCTTGGGGTGCTGCCAGCGGGCCAAGGCCTCAAAGCCAATCAGCCGGCCTGTGTTCAACTTGACAATCGGCTGGTAGTGGAGACAAAACTCCCGGCGGGCTGTCGCCCAGCGCAGTTCATTTTCCCAAGCAAAGCGCTCCGGATCGGCCGTCTCCACGCGAGGGTTGAATACGGTGTAGTGGGAGGAGCCCGAGGAGCGGGAGCGGCTGAGGGCGATCGTGGCATCGCGCAGGGCATCGGCGGCGCTAGTGTAGCCCTCACGACTGCACGCGATCCCCAGGCTGGCGATCGCCAGGACCTCCTGCCCCCCCACTTGGATCGGCTCCTGGAGGCTGGCGAGCAACGTCGTGGCTAGATCGGCCGCCTCGCCCGGGTGCTGTAACCCCTCCTGGAGGACGACAAACTCATCACTGCCGACCCGGGCGACAAAATGCTGCCGCCCGGCCGCAATCTGGAGGCGTTCGGCCACGGCCTGGAGCAGGCGATCGCCTGCCGCATGGCCCAAGCTCTCATTGACCCGATGAAAGCGCTTCAAGTCCAGCAACAGCAGCGCATACTGATACTCCGGGTAGAGATTGCTAAAGCGCACCGCCGCCTCGAGGCGACGGAGCAAGCTGGCCCGGTTGGGCAAGCGGGTCAGGGCATCATGAAAGGTGCTGTACTGCAAGCGCTCCTCCTGTTGCAGGAGCTGCACCTGGGCCGTCTGGAGTTCGCCCAAGACGTGCTGAAGTTCGCTCGCCCGCGCCTCGGCCTCCGTTTCCAGAGTCTGAACCAGTTGGTCGAGCAGTTGGTTGCGGTCTGCCAGGGTGCGAGTCAGCAGGCTGAGACGGAGGTGAATCTGCACCCGAGCGAGCACTTCTTCCTGGAAGAAGGGCTTGGCGATGTAATCCACCGCACCAACGTTAAAGCCCTGGATCTTATCAGCCGGTTCCGCCAGGGCCGTCGTAAAAATCACCGGAATCGCCTGGGTAGCCTCCTGAGCCTTGAGGCGGCAGCAGGTCTCAAAGCCATCCAGCCCCGGCATCATCACATCCAGCAGAATGAGGTCCGGCTGGGCATACCGCACTCGCTCCAGGGCCTGTTCCCCGGAGCGGGCAATCCGAATCTCGTAACCAGCCGCCGCCAGCATATCGGACAGCAGACGCAGGTTATCAGAATTGTCGTCAACGATGAGGATCGTGGCGGCGGAAGGCAGTTGGGCAGACATGGGGACAAGCTCACCAATTTGGAGCCAGGCACGTAAGACGTACCGCAGCCCAATCTAGCCGCTAGCTTAACCCAGATTGTTAGTAAAGAAGAAGGGACTGGGGAATGATGGGTGAACGAAATTTTACGCGGGATGTTTGTACTCCTTCGCTAAGCCCTCCCCCCAACCCCTCTCCCAAGTTGGGAGAGGGGCTTCTAGCTCCCCTGCTCCTAGCTTTGGGAGCAGGGGCCGGGGGATGAGGGCCCGGTAGCGCCGTTCGCGCTAGCGTCGCGTAGCGATAGAAGGCTACACTTTGCTCCTTGAGCAAGCGCTCAAAATTCAGGGGAGCCGCGCTTTTTTTCGTCCACCCGGGGAATGATGCTAACGCCAGCCCCAAAGTTGGGTTCTACGAAATCCGGTTTCCAGAAGCTCGATGCAAGCCCTCCCCCCAAACCCCTGGCCGGGTTCGGCCGGGAGGCAACCGGATCGCCCCGATCAACCCCAGGCCCTCTCAGCTCAGAGGTCAACCGCCGGGAACTCCGGCCGATGAAAGAAGTGGGTCATGTCGTCAAACTGCTGTAACTCCGCCCGGCTGACCCACAGCACCCGAGGCTCGGCCTCCAGCCAGTGGGCATCATTCACCGCCACCAGTTGCTCAGCCAAGGGCTCGGCCGCCAGGGTGCCGGGAACCTGGCTGAAGTAGCCCAGGGTGACATGGGCCGTAAAGGGGTATTGCTGCTCAATGCCCAAGGCGATCAGGTCGGAGTTTTGGTAGAGGGCTTGCCGGAGGGCTTGCAGGCGCTGGTAGCTAGCTTCCTGTTGCGGCACGAGACAGGCGGCCAGGGAACGGGGCCGCACGGTCAGGCCGACTACTTGCAGGGACAGGGGAGATGGTTCGCCCACGGCCTGCCGGTAGCGCTGAAAGCTGAGCTGGATGCTGTCACACAGCCGCGCCTCGAAGTCGGGCTGGGCCTGGAGCGCGTCCTCATAGGCCCGCTCCCAGATCAGATCCGCGAGGGTCAGGTGAAAGCTGGCCGGGGGCACGGGGGCAAAGCCAATCGGATCGAGCTGGGCCTTGAGCTGCTGCTGGGTAGCGGTCAACTCAGCGTAGAGGGCCGCGTTGTCAAGGTCGCTCAGGCCTACAGGGGTATTGATGCTATAGCCCGGAAAGGCTGCGGGGCGATCGCCCACAAACTTGGGCGACGGCCGGATCGTCGCCAACTGCGAGCGATAGGTTGCCGGCAGCGTCAGCCGCGCCACCCGATTAAGATAAGCTTGATAGGTTTCGTCCAAGTCCGTTAGCCTCCCGTAACCGCCATCACCATTGTAGAAGCGCTGGGTTTTTGGCCGACGCAGGGCGGTCAAAAAACGCAACATTATGACCCTTTACTGGTTTTGGGGTGAAGATGACTTTAGCATGGCTCAGGCCATTGAGCGCCTCCAGCAGGAGAATCTCGACCCTGCCTGGCGAGCGTTCAACTATGAAAAGCTGACGGGCGATCGCGACACCGCCCTGCTCGAGGCCCTCAACCAGGCCCTCACCCCCCCCTTTGGTCAAGGGAGACGCTTGGTCTGGCTCTCGGAGCCCCCCATCACCAGCAGTCCCGAGGGGGCCCAGGAGCTAGAGCGCACCCTGGCCGTGCTCCCAGAAACCTCCATCCTCTTGCTCACCAGCCGCAAGAAGCCGGATGGTCGCAGTAAGTTCGTGAAACTGGTGCAACGCTACGGCCATATTCGTGAGTTTGCCCTGATTCCTCCCTGGCGCACGGAGGAACTCTATCGGCGCGTCCAGGAGGCCGCGCGTGATCGCGGGTTTGCGCTGACTCCGGGAGCCACCGAATTGATCGCGAAGGCCGTGGGTAACGATACGCGACAGCTTGAAAACGAGTTAACCAAGCTCGAGCTCTTGGCCCAGACCCAACCCCAGCCCCTGGATGGGCCGGTCGTGGCGGCGTTGATGGCGACTCATAACCACAGCAGTCTAGAACTGGTAGCGGCGATTCGCGACGGTGATCCGAGCAAAGCCCTGCAATTGGTTGCCGACTTGTTCAACCAAAATGAATCGCCGCTGCGGATCGTCGCTACCCTCACCAGCCAACTGCGGCTCTGGCTCCTTATTCAGTTGTCTGTTGAGCGGGGAGAAAAGGATGAACGGGCGATCGCCAAGCTCACGGAGATCAGCAACCCCAAGCGCATCTACTTCATCCGCCGGGAAATGCGCCACCTAACCAGCCAGCAACTCCTCGCCACCCTACCGCGACTGCTGGCCTTGGAGGCTAGCCTGAAGCGCGGCGGCGATCCCTTTGCCACCCTGCAAGGCGCCGTCGTGGAGCTGTGCCTATTCTGCCAGCGCCACCCCTCCAAGGGTCGCGAGGGATAGGCCCTCTCCTGGCTCGACCTGGCTTCCTGCGGCCCCGGGGACACTCCCCCCCTAAACTCGGCCACGGGCAGGCAAGGGTCTTGGCAGCCGGTTATCTTAGGCTCGCCCTGGCTCCCCCGCTGCCCGCCCAGCTCCCTCGGTATAATGGTTGCCGAGAATGATCGGGGTCTCAGCCAGTGGATAGTCGCGAGTTAGCCGCCCTCTTAGCAGACCTGGAATCGGATCGCGTCGAGCGCAAGGCTTCAATGGCCGATGGTAAAAAAATCCGTCAGGCTATTTGTGCTTTTGCCAATGATCTCCCCCATCATCAGCAGCCGGGTGTGCTATTCCTGGGGATGCATGACGACGGCCGGTGTGCTGACCTCCCGATCACGGATGAGCTACTCCGGCAGCTCGCGGATCTCCGCTCCCAGGGCGGGATCTTACCCTTCCCAACCTTGACTTTGGACAAGCATACCCTCAACGGCTGCGAGTTGGTTGTAGTCGTTGTTGAGCCCGCTGATAGCCCGCCCGTCCGGTTTGAGGGGCGTGTCTGGATTCGGGTAGGGCCGCGACGGGCGATCGCCACTCCAGATGAGGAGCGGCGGCTGAATGAAAAGCGTCGCGCCCGCGACTTGCCCTTTGATTTACGTCCCCTGCCCTCGGCTAGCCTCGAGGATCTCAACCTGACATTCTTCCAGCAGACCTACCTACCGCTCACCCTTGCCGAGGACGTGCTGGCGGCTAATCGGCGATCGCCCACGCAGCAATTGGCCTCCGTGCGCTTCACCACCCCGGAACCAGAGTCATGCCCTACTGTGCTGGGAATCCTGGTAATTGGTGATGATCCCCGCTACTTTATTCCCGGTAGCTACATCCAGTTTCTTAGGATTGATGGTTCAGAATTAGCCGATCCGATCAAGGATCAAAAAGAGATCAGTGGCTCCCTCCTCGACATTCTCAGAGCCCTGGATGAAACCCTCCAGATCAACATCTCCACCGCGACTGATATAACCAGTCAAGTGCAAGAAATTCGACAACCCGACTACCCCATTGTAGCTCTACAACAACTGGCCAGAAATGCCGTCATGCACCGCTCCTATGAACAAACGAATGCTCCGATCAGAATCCATTGGTTTTGCGATCGCCTAGAGATTACCAACCCCGGCGGGCTCTTTGGTCAAGTCAACGCGGCTAATTTCGGCCGAGCCACCGACTATCGCAACCCCCACCTGGCTGAGGTGATGAAGAATCTGGGCTATGTGCAGCGTTTTGGTGTGGGCATTTCTACCGCCAAGCGGGCATTAGAGAAGAATGGCAACCCAGCGCCAGCGTTTTCCTTCGACGCAACCTATACCTCAGTCGTACTGACGAAGCGTCCATGAACGCCCCGATTATTGCCTTTTTTAACAACAAGGGTGGGGTTGGCAAAACCTCCCTCGTCTATCACTTGACCTGGATGTATTATGACTTAGGCCTCCGAGTGTTAGCGGCCGACCTTGATCCCCAGGCCAATCTGACAGCCGCTTTTCTGGACGAAGATCGTCTCGAGGCGATTTGGGAGCAGGATTCTGAGAGCCGGAATACAATTTTTGAGTGTGTTCAGCCCCTGCTGAGCGGCCTGGGGGATATTGCCGAACCCCAGCTTGAAACTATTGAGGATGGCCTCAGTTTGCTCGTGGGCGATTTGCAGTTGTCGGGTTTTGAAGATGAACTATCGTCCCAGTGGCCGGATTGCTTGGATCGCAAAGAACGCGCCTTCCGTGTCATTTCAGCCTTCTGGCGAATTTTAGACCGAGCGGGTCGGATTTTGCCGCCGGTGGACGTGATCTTGGTCGATCTGGGGCCCAATCTTGGGGCCATCAATCGGGCAGCCCTGATTGCGGCTGATTATGTCGTTGTGCCCCTTTCCCCTGATCTCTTTTCCCTCCAAGGCTTGAAAAACCTGGGGCCAACCCTCAAGCGCTGGCGGGGGGAATGGCAGGAGCGCGTGCCCAAAAATCCCGCCCCGGCAACGCTCCCTCTGCCCCCCGGGAAAATGGAACCGATTGGTTACGTCATCCTCCAGCACGGGGTGCGGTTTGATCGCCCGGTCCAAGCCTGGCAGCGCTGGATTGAGCGGATTCCTGCTCTCTACCAGGCTGAGCTTTTGTCCGCGCCGGGAGATGCCAAGGCGGTCCCCGCTGCGGCTGAGCCACACCGCTTGGCGCTGTTGAAGCAGTACCCGAGCTTAAAGCCCATGGCCCAGGAAGCGCGCAAGCCTATATTCCACTTGAAGCCTGCTGATGGAGTGGTGGGGGCCCATGGGTTGGCGGTTCAGCGGGTGCGGGCCGATTTTCGTGATCTGGCTCGGGCGATCGCCACCCGGGTTGGCTTCCTGGAGTCCCTTGAGGACTATTCCAGCTCGGACGTTGCCCCAGAGCGCTGACGTTCTGAAGCCTTGGCCAAGCGTTTCCGGGGTTGGACGGCCGACCGTCTGCTCACAGCCCCCCCAACCGGCCTTCGATCGCGGCCTCCGCCTCGAGGGCAAGGGCCCGCAACGCCGCCAAGAGCGAGGCCTCGGCCTCAGCCCAAAGCCCCCGCTGGTGGGCTTCGAGCAAGCGCTCGGCCATATCCCGCAGCGCCCAGGGATTCTTAGCCCGCACAAAGGCCTGGGTGGCTGGATCGAGCAGGTAGGCCTGGGCGACGCCGGCATACATATGATCCGGCACACACTGGGCGGTGGCGTCGTAGCCGAAGAGAAAATCGAGCGTCGCCGCCATCTCAAAGGCCCCCTTGTAGCCGTGCCGCATCACCCCGGCGATCCACTTGGGATTCACCACCCGCGCTCGGTAGACCCGGGCGATCTCGGCCTGGAGCGATCGCACCTTGGGCTGCTCTGGCAAGGCATGGTCGCCGTAGTAGACCGTGGGGTTCACTCCCTGAAGCGATCGCACCGCCGCCGTCAGGCCCCCCTGGAACTGGTAGTAGTCATCCGAATCGAGCAAGTCATGCTCCCGATTGTCCTGATTTTGCAGGACAATTTGCAGCTTGGAGAGCCGCTGGCTAAAGGCCTCCGGTTCTGAATAGCCCACTCCCTGGGCCGTGTAAGCATAGCTACTCCAATTCAGGTAAGCCCGGGCGAGGTCCTCGCTGGTTTCCCAGGCCTGGGACTCCAGCAGCCCTTGCAACCCGGCCCCGTAGGCCCCTGGCTTGGAGCCAAAGGCGCGGTAAGTCGCCCGGCGTTGGGCCTGCTCTGGACTCAAACCCGCCTGCTGCCAGGCCTGGGTTTCCTGGGCCACCTGAGCGGCTAAGGGATTCCAGTTAGCCGGTTCCTCCAGGGCCGCCACCGTTTCTACGGCCCGATTGAACAGGTCAATCAAGTTGGGAAAGGCATCGCGGAAAAAGCCAGAAATCCGCAGAGTTACATCGACGCGGGGCCGCCCCAGCACCGCCAACGGCAGGACCTCAAAATCCACCACCCGCCGCGAGATCCCCTCCCAGACTGGCTGCACCCCCAGCAGGGCCAAAGCCTCGGCCAAGTCATCGCCCCCAGTACGCATCGTCGCCGTGCCCCAGACCGAGAGGGCCAGGGTCTGGGGATACTCGCCGTGTTCCTGGGTGTAGGTTTCAATCAACAGCTCCGCCGCCCGCCGTCCGACATCCCAGGCGCTCTCTGTCGGCACGGCGCGAATATCGACCGAGTAAAAGTTGCGCCCCGTTGGCAATACTTCCGGTCGCCCCCGGGTGGGGGCGCCCGAGGGGCCGGCAGGGACATAGCCCCCGCTGAGGCCGTGGAGCAGCCCGTCCATTTCTTGGGGGGTTTGCTGGAGGTTGGGCAACAGGACCTGGGCGATCCAGTCCAGTTCCGTTTGCAGCGGGGGGGGCAGCGGCGGCAGGGGGGTAGAGGCCAGGAGCGCATCGATGAGCTGGGCGGCCTCGGTTTCGATCCGGTCGATGAGGTCGCCGAGGGTGTGGGCGGGTTGGGGTTGAGGGCGATCCGTTGGTTGAAGACCCTCTCCCCCGGCCCCTTTCTCGGGGGGAGAGGGGGGAGAAGCAGAAAATTCTTCGCCGCCGTCTCGCCAAGGGGGAGCTAGGTGGGAGTAGGGTCCGCGTTGAGGGCTCCAGGGATTCGGAGTTGCCGGATCGGCGGTGAGGGGGTCGAAGTCGAGGCCCCAGGCCGTGGCGATCGCCCGGGTCAGGCCCGGACGATTTCGTCCAGGGTGGCGGGCGATCGCGATGATCAGGTCCCGCAACGGGGCCCCGGCGGGGCATTGGCCGAAGATGTGCAGGCCGTCGCGAATTTGGGATTCTTTGAGCTCGCAGAGGTAACGGTCGGCCTGGGTGATCAGGGCCGCGAGGGCTTCAGCCTCTAGGTAACGGCTCACGGTCTGACCGGTGAGGGCCTGAAGCTCCTGGCTGAGGTTTTCCTGCTGGATCAGGGCCGCGAGGCGATCGCGAATCGCCGGCAGCCGCGACGGGTTAAGGGTTTGAGCCTCGTAGTATTCATCGATCAGTCCTTCGAGCTTTTGCAGGCCGCCGTAGAGTTCCGCCCGCGTCATCGGGGGTGTCAGGTGGTCGAGGATCACGGCTTGCGATCGCCGCTTAGCCTGGGAGCCTTCCCCGGGATCGTTGACGATGAAGGGATAGAAGTGGGGCAAGGGGCCGCTGGCGATTTCCGGGAAGCAGTCCGCCGACAGGGCGACACTTTTCCCCGGTAGCCATTCTAAGTTGCCATGCTTGCCGACATGAACCAGGGCCTGAGTGCCAAACTCAGCCCGCAACCAGAGGTAAAAGGCGAGGTAGTCATGGGTCGGCTCTAGGTCGGGGGCGTGGTAGTTGAGAGCTGGGTCGCGGTCGTAGCCCCGGGCCGGCTGAATCCCCACAAAGACGTTGCCCAGTTGCAGGCCGGCGATGGGAAAGGCCTGCCTCGGCTGGGAATGGACGGCGGCCTCGGGCGCTCCCCAGCGGCGGTAAACCTGGGTTTTCGCTCCCGGGGGCAAGCCTTCAAACCAGGCCTGATAGGTGGCGAGGGGCAAGTGCTGAGCCACGGGATTTGTGCCCTGGGTTTCTGGGTCATTGGTGGCCCCGGCGGTCAAGCGCTCGATCAGTTCCTCGCTGGTCTGGGGGGCGTTTTCGACCCGATACCCGGCCTGGCGCAGGGCTTGCAAGATGGCGACGCAACTGGCGGGAGTATCCAGGCCAACGCCATTGGCCAAGCGGCCGTTACGAGTGGGATAGTTGGCCAAGATCAGGGCGACCTTGCGATCGCCCACGGGTGTCTGTCGCAACTGCACCCAGCGGGCTGCCAGGTCGGCCGTGAACTCGAGGCGATCGCCCACCGGCTGATAGCTCAGGACCGCCGTTTCCAGAGCTAGATTCCAGCCCTGCACCGCTTTGAAGGACACAGCGCGCCCGATGATCCGGCCGTCCACTTCGGGCAGGGCCACATTCATCGCCACATCCCGAGGCGAGAGGCCCTGCCAGTTCTGCTGCCACTGGTCTTCACTGCCGCCACTGAAGATGGTTTGGAGCACCGGCACATCCAACTGCTGCCAGAGGGCCGCCGGTTCGGCGGCCGCCTCGCAGTGACGGTTCAGATCCAGGGGCTGACCGAGGGCAAAGCTGGTGGTATTGAGCAGGAGTTGAATCCCCGGCTCTTGGGGTGGGCGCAAGGCTTGCACGAGGGCCGCCTGGACATCCGCATCCCGCAGGGAGGAGACAAAGTAAGGCTGGGGGCAGAGGTGGCGATCGCCCAGGGCCTGACAGAGAGCATCGATGGGGGTCGTGTTGCCAGCCAAGTAGTGGGCACGGTAGAAGACAATTCCCACTTGCGGGGCCTTAGCCAAGGTTGCGGGAACCGGCCAAGGGTAGGGACCGACAGCGGGCACGGTTTGCGGCGGCGCGTAGGAATAGGCGGTATCCAGCGCGTGGTGGGCCAGCCAACGCAGGGCATTGGCCATGTTACCCAGGCCCCCCTCGAGGAAATAGCGCCAGCCCTGGGTGACTTCCGCCAGCGGCAGGGTGGACTGGCTCATCAGGGCCGGATCGAGTTGGTTGTCCCCGGGCAGCACAACCAGGGTGGCTCCATTACGCGCGACGGTCTCCCGCACCACTTCCAGCCCATAGGACCAGTAGGAACGCCCCCCCAGGAGCCGCACCAAGACGCCGCGCGCTTCCGTCAGCACCGTGTCGGCGTAGGTGTCGATGGAGAGTTGCTGCTGGAGTTGCAACAGATTAACCGTCCGCAGGGGGGGAAAGTCGGCGGGAAGCTGAGTCAAGGCCTGGGCGATCGCGCTGATATCCGTGTCCGCCGCTGTGATCACGACCAGGGGCGCGGGGGTCTGGTCTACAAAGATCACCCCCTCGGTGCCGGGCGTCCAGCCCCCCGGTAGGGCAGCCAATCGGTGCAAGGGAATACCTCTTAAAGGGGAGTAGGCAGGAGGGCTTGGGCTGGCTCAGCCGCCTGGTGCTCCGCCGGAGCGAGGCCGCAGGCTCCGGCCTCGGGGGGAGTGGTCAGCACCTGCACCGCCGTTTGGCCGCTGAGGGTGAGGAGTTGAGCGATCGCCACCTGGGCTCGTTCATTGGCCTGGTCGAGCAGGCCCTGCTGGCAGGCCGCACTCACCATGCGCTCCACCGTGGTTTGCTGAGCCAGGGTCTGCAACTCCGGCGCGGCATCGGGGCCCAGGTTGAGGAAGCCACGATGATAGTCGTAGACCTGGGAGCGGTTGAGATCCAGGTTGCTGCGAAGAATTTGGGGTGGTGGCAATTGCACCTGGATGGTGTTGCCATCGCTGCTGACGGCGACATCCGCGGCCGAAAGCTGGCTGAGGTCAATTCCCGCCGCCACTTCCCCCCGGGCGATGTAGAGGAGTTGGGTGGTTCCCAGGCGCAGTTCCCCCAGCTTGCGGTCTTTGCGCGTGGGAACGACTGTTTCCATCGTCATGACCGCGGCCGTGAGTTCACTCGCACCGCGAATCTGCTGCACGATCGCCGTGCTGGGGTCGATCTCCGGCTGCGCCGGGGCCGGGTTCAGCCAGCGCTCGGCCTGCTGCGAGAGGCCAGTCCCAGCCTGGCGCAAATCGGCGAGGGTGAGGGCGACAAAGAGGAGGATGCTCCCGGTGCTGGCCCAAAGGAGAAACTGCAAGGGGGCCAGGAGGGAGCCGAGGGGGGACGAGACGCGGCGATCGCGCATAGGAGGAATTCAGCGGCTAATAAAACAAGAGCTTCGGCTTCTATCCTAGCGGCTCCGGAGCCAAGCGGGGAAAAAAGTTAGTACAAATAGACTAAGATCTTGAACCAGATGCCGATCGTGCCCGCCTCGAGCCAGGAACCATCCCCTCGTCCCGGGAGCCGCTCCGATGGGCCGCTCTCATCCAGCCTCCTTCACCCCGCCTTGGTTTCGGTTGAGCCCAGGGGCTTGTCGTTGCGTTGATGGAATTTCACAAATCAAAGGCCCCATTGGAGGGTTTGGATCTCCCAACCCTCCAACCCTGATCGGAACAGTGATTGACTGGATTGAGGGCGCGGCCACCGGGCCCCTACCGCATGGGGTCGTGATTGCGTGAAAATTCATTAGCCCGCCAGCACAACAACGTAGAACTTTGAGCCGCTTTAACCGCCAAGCCCCCAATAGCTCTGGGTCTAGAGACAAGGCCCCCAGCCAGACCACCGGTTGCTTTCACCCTGGACGCAGCAGAGCCCGCTTAAGATGGGAAACAAATCGCTTGTTCGCGCTAGCTTGTTGCCAGACAACCGCCAGCAACTTTGAGCGAGTGTAGCAATTCTCCGAGGCTGCACAACATTAAGGAGTCCCCCCCCATGAGCCGCTGGAATCCTCGTCAGGCGATCACCAGAATCTCGGTCTGCGGCTTCAAGGCCTTGGCCGAGGAGACGGCGATCGCCATCCGCCCGCTGACCCTCCTGGCCGGAGCCAACAGCTCCGGCAAATCGAGCCTCATGCAGCCGCTCCTCCTGCTGAAGCAGACCCTCGAATCCTCCTACAACTTCGGGCCCCTCGTCCTCAACGGGGCCCATGTCAAATTCACCGCCTTCGAGCAAACCTTATCGCATTGCCACGCGGACAAGGCGAGCCACTCTTGGCGTGTCCAACTCTCCTTTGGCTCAGGGCGCAGCTTTGCCACGGAAATCGCCAAGGACTCAGCCGGTAAGCTGGAGGTCCGCCGGACTGAATACCAAGCCCGCGCTCGTGAGTCTGAAAATCTTAGGATCAGCCTGGAAGCAGGGGCTAAGCCAGTGGAGTTGCAGGCCCAACTCGCAGCTAGCAAAGCCTGGAAGCGGATTCAGCGGCAGACGGAATGGCTCCGTGATTTTTTGGCGAAACATAATGATCATGAGTGGTCCCTGAAGGGGTCTTCAGAGCCCCAACTAGTGACGACGGAGCAGTGGTTTTATCGAGTACCGGCGCTGCAATACGAGCGCGGCGATGAAACTGTGATCGATGAGGTTTTTAGCAATTTCGGTGAATTGGATCTGGATGATTTCAACCCCGCGATCCAATCCCTCATTCACGTCCCTGGACTCCGAGACAACCCGGAGCGTAGCTATCCTCTAACTGCCGTGGGTCGCGAGTTTCCCGGCACATTTGAAAAATATACTGCGAGCGTCATCCGTGACTGGCAAAATCGCGGCGATGAGCGCTTGCAGGCCCTAGGTCAGGCCTTGGAAAAACTGGGCTTAACCTGGAACGTTGAGGCTAGGCAGCTCAACGATGTCCAAGTCGAATTGCGCGTTAATTCCCGTCCCCGCGAGGCGCAGTTCCAGGAGATGGTCAGCATTGCCGATGTCGGGATTGGGGTCTCGCAAGTGCTGCCCGTGGTCGTGGCCTTGCTGGTGGCGGAGCCGGGGCAACTGGTGTATCTGGAACAGCCCGAATTGCACCTGCATCCCCGGGCTCAAGCGGCCCTGGGGGACTTGCTGGCTGATGCAGCGCGACGCGATGTGCGGGTTGTTGTTGAGACCCACAGTGACTTGCTCTTGCGGCGCCTCCAAACCCTGATCGCGGAGGAGCAGCTCGAGGCGAAGTTGGTGGAGCTGCACTGGTTCACTCGCGATCGCGATGGCGTTACCCACGTCAGTAGTGCTGAATTAGACGAGGCTGGAGCCTATGGCGACTGGCCCGAAGATTTTGGGCAGGTTTCTCTAGACCTTGACAGTCGCTACCTCAGTGCTGCGGAAAAGAAACTCTGGCAACGGCAGAATGGTAAAACCCTCGAAAAGACTCGTGATTGACACCTCGGTAGCTCGTTCTGCTGGCGGTGCAGAAGCGACCCATCCAACCTCAGTGCATTGCCGTAATTTTCTGCAAGCCGTGTTAGAGATTTGCCATCAGGTGGCCATGACCCCCGACCTGCGAGACGAGTGGAACAAGCATCAGTCCAACTTTGCGACGAAGTGGCGGCGGAGCATGGTCGCGCGTCGGAAATTTTGCTGGGTTGAGCCCGCTGATAGTACTGAACTATGGCAAGCGATTGCGGCCACAACTGAGAGTGACGAAGAAATCGCTGCCATGTCCAAAGACTTGCATCTTCTCGTCGCCGCCCTGGCCACTGATTACATTGTGATCGCCTGCGATGAGGCCGTCCGCCAACTGTTCGCTGTGGCGAGCTGTGACGTTGCTGAGCTGCGGAGCATCGCCTGGGTGAACCCTAGTCAGGCGGAGGAAAGCGCGATCGCCTGGCTCCAGCAGGGCGCACCGATTGAGGAGCATGGCCTCGGGA
The DNA here is from genome assembly GCA_964397305.1 of uncultured bacterium. Classification (GTDB taxonomy): domain Bacteria; phylum Cyanobacteriota; class Cyanobacteriia; order Cyanobacteriales; family Spirulinaceae; genus JAAUTY01. The sequence continues at coordinate 32,652 of CAYNIP010000031.1, read as the reverse complement.
GCGGCGGCTAGTCTGTTAGGGCGGGGTGAACGAAACTTTGCGCGGGATGCTTGTACTCCTTCGCTCAGACCTCACCCTAAGTCCCACTCCCAAGCTTAGGAGAGGAACTTCTAGCTCCCCTGCTCCCAGCTTTAGGAGCAGGAGTTGGGGGATATAGACGCGCAGCGGCTGCTCGCAGAGGGGCCCCCCGTAACGCTGTTCGCGCTAGCGTCGCGGAGCGATAGAGGGCGACCCTCTGCTCCGGGAACCATCGCTCAAAATTCCGGGGAGCCGCGCTGTTGTTTCGTCCACCCCCCCATTCCCAGTTCCCCCCGCTCTCGTAATCTGCGTGCTACAGTGTAGTTTAGTACACTTTTGCTGTCTAGGCCAGCGAAAGACTCGACCCGTTAGGGCGGCGGTTGTGACCTTTTCTCTCTCCCCTCGATTTGCCTTGGAGGCCGGACGCTGGTTCAAGCTTATTTGCGGAGCCAGCTTTCAGCATCTCCCGGCCGTTCGTAATTTGGCCTTGGTCTATAGCTTGGCTGGGGCTGATTGTGTGGATGTGGCGGCCGATCCCGCCGTGATCGCGGCGGCCCAGGCCGGCCTTGCGGCGGCCCAGCGGCTCAGCGGACGCGATCGCCCCTGGCTGATGGTAAGCCTCAATGCGGGCGAAGACCCCCATTTTCGCAAGGCCGAGTTCGACCCGGCCTGCTGCCCTCCCGACTGTCCGCGCCCCTGTGCAGCCATCTGTCCGGCAGCGGCGATTCCCCGCACCCCGCCGGGGGGAGTGAGCGAGGCCCGCTGCTATGGTTGCGGTCGCTGTCTGCCGGTCTGTCCCCAGCAACTGATCACCAGCCGCACCTATGTGGCAGCACCGGGGGCGATCGCCCCTCTGTTGCGGGACAGCGGCCTGGCGGCCCTGGAAATTCACACCCAGGTGGGCAATGTAGAGGGGTTCCAGCGGCTCTGGGCGGCGATCGCGCCCTGGGCCGATCGCCTCCAACTGTTGGCGGTGAGTTGCCCCGATGGGCCCGACTTGGCCAACTACTTGCGGGCGATCGCCCAGGAGTTGGCCCCCTTTCCCGGCCTGCTGCTCTGGCAAACCGATGGCCGCCCCATGAGCGGCGACCTGGGCAAAGGCGCAACTCGTGCCGCCGTGCGCTTGGCCCAGCGGGTGCTGGGGTTTAACCTACCGGGCTATGTGCAACTAGCGGGAGGAACCAATGCTTATACCGCCCCCAAGTTGGCCACTCTGGGACTGCTCAAACCGCCGCGCCAAGGCGGTGTGGCGGGGGTTGCCTATGGCAGTGCGGCGCGATCGCTCCTCGCTCCTTACCTGGAGCAACTGGAGGCTCTCTGGAGCACAGCAGGCCGCGTCGCCGCCCCCGAACTGGAGCAGCATCCGGCCCTCTTGGCCGCTGCTGTCACCGAAGCGGAGCACTTCGTGACTTCCCTGAAGGGCAACCCTAGCCCGTCCCCTGTATTGACTCACGACAGCCTTTATGGTAGATCCCAACAATAGAAACCTTTCGGCGCATCTGGCTTTTCAGCCGCAGCCTATCCTAGTGCCTGAACGATCCCCTGAGCTTCGCACTGAGATTACAGATAATCTCCAACAACTTCTCGATATTCTGCCGCCTCGCGTCACCAGGGCCCTGCAAGCTCACCCAGAGCAGGATGCTGTGATTGAAGTGGTGATGGACTTGGGCCGTTGCCCGGAAGCGCGCTTCCCGAGCGGAGCCACGGATCTGAGCCCAGAAACTATCTCGCGAGAGGATTTACAGTATAGCATCGCGCGCGTCGGCTGCTTCAGCGGCGATAATCGCGCCGGGATTGAGCGGACCTTGCACCGTATCAGTGCCCTGCGGAACCGCCAGGGTGAGATCGTCGGCCTGACCTGCCGCGTCGGCCGCGCTGTCTTTGGCACGATCGGCATGATTCGCGATCTGGTTGAAACCGGCCAGTCGATCCTGCTGCTGGGTCGGCCGGGGGTGGGCAAAACTACAGCCCTGCGCGAAATCGCTCGGGTGCTCGCCGATGACCTCAGCAAGCGGGTGGTGATTGTCGATACCTCCAACGAGATTGCCGGCGATGGCGACATCCCGCACCCGGCCATCGGCCGCGCCCGCCGGATGCAGGTGGCCCGGCCGGAGTTGCAGCATCAGGTGATGATCGAGGCGGTGGAGAACCACACGCCCGAGGCAATCATCATCGACGAGATCGGCACCGAGCTGGAAACCCTGGCTGCCCGCACGATCGCCGAGCGCGGGGTGCAACTGATCGGCACGGCCCACGGCAACCAGATCGAGAACCTCATCAAAAACCCGACCTTAGCGGATTTAGTCGGTGGTATCCAGGCCGTGACCCTGGGAGACGATGAAGCGCGGCGGCGGGGCTCTCAAAAAACGGTTCTTGAGCGCAAGGCCCTGCCGACCTTCGAGATTGCGGTGGAAATGCTCGAGCGCCAGCGCTGGGCGATTCACCCGGATGTCAGTGAAACGGTGGACTGTCTGCTGCGGGGCCGCATCCCTGAGCCCGAAATTCGGACTGTGAATGAGCAGGGAGAGGTCGAGATTGTTCCCGCTGCCCGGACGCCGCCCCTGCCGCCTCGGCTCAGCCCGCTGCCGTCCGTGGCTCCGCCCGGGGGCTGGCGGGCCTCGGGACGGATGCAGCCGCTGCCGGGGCGGCGCAGCAATGGCGTCACTGATCATCTGCCGGATCAGGACGACTTCGATCGCCTGCTGGCCCAATCCTGGCAGCAGGTGGAAGCACCGACGGAGAAGGTGCGTATCCCCGGCCCCAATGGCGAGGATTGGCCTGTCTATGTCTATCCCTATGGTCTGGGGCGATCGCAGCTCGACCATGCGATCGAAGTGCTGCAACTGCCCGTGGTCCTGACCAAGGACATGAGCAGCGCGGATGTGGTCTTGGCCCTGCGATCGCAGATTAAGAACAACCCTAAACTGCGCCAAACCGCTAAGGCTCGCCAGTTGCCCGTCTATGCCGTGAAATCGAATACCATCCCGCAGATTACCCGCACCCTCCGGCGGGCGGCCGGCCTGGAGGAGCCCGTGGGCGCGACGGCGGATCTGCGTCTGTTTAGCCAGGATGGCAGTGACGATGAGCTGGAGGCCTTGGAAGAAGCGCGGCTCGCGGTCGAACAGATCGTCATTCCCAAGGGGCAGCCGGTGGAACTACTGCCGCGATCGCCCAAGGTTCGCAAAATGCAGCACGAACTGGTGGAACACTACCACCTCCAATCCTCCAGCTTTGGCGAAGAGCCCAATCGCCGTTTGCGGATCTACCCGGCCTGATCGGGGTTCGGGGCCCCTGCACCGCGCTGGGGAACGAAATTTGTTAGCCTGGAAGCGTTTTAACATCTGTTCTTAGAGCAGCTATTGCCAATGAACCCCTTCTTGCGGCGCTTGCTAGTCGGTCTGTTGATTGTCGGAACCGCCGCTGGGTGTAACCAATCAGCCGCGGACTTAGAGGATCGAGCGACCGATGGCGCGTCGGCCCCCTCGGGGGAAGCCGCCACAAACATGGCTGGCGAGGCTGGGTCTGCTGATGCGTGGCAAGAATTCAGCGGTGCCGGCCTGGCCCTTTCCCTCCCCAAGGACTATACGGGGGGCAACCCCAGCACTGACCTGGATCGCCTCGCCGCAGAGCTCGAAGCGATTGATCCCCAGTATGCCCAACGAATCGAGAGTATTCGCCAAAACCCGGAGGCGATCGCCTTTCTGGCCTTTGACCCTGAAAGCGCCGATTCGGGTTTTCTCACCAATGTCAACGTGGCCACTGAATCAGTCCCCGCTGACATCACGATCGAGCAGTACCTCGAGGCCGCAACCCAGCAACTCGCCCAGCTCTACGAGATTGAGTCCCAGGAAATAACCACCGTGGGCGGCGACGAAGCCGGCAAGATCGTCGGCCAGTTCAACACCGACGAACTCCAAGTCAAGCAACTCTTTTACGCGATCAAGCGCGGCGACACCTTCTGGATCGTCACCTACGCGACGACGGCGGCAGAGTTTGACAACCGCCTGCCGGACTTTGAGCGCAGCATCCAGACCCTCAAGCTGGAATCCTAGGACTGGTGCGCTCCTGCCGCTCTCGTGACGGGGCGCTGCCAAGTTCCACTTCCGAGGGGGCTCCACCTCCCGTTCTGGCTGGGGGCGATCGCCCCCATCTGGCACAATGGGAGTTAAGTGAATCATTGCCCTGCATGAGTGAACCGTTGACAGCCCCTGTGATTCTGGCTCTGCGAGCTAGTGTTGCTGACTATGAACCTGCTAGCCTAGCCTTAGCGGTGATCGAAGATTGCGAAGGCAACCTGGAAGATGCCGCGATTTCCCTGGCGATCCGCACTGGCCAGCAGCCCAACGCGGACAATGCCCTCTGGCTCGCGGCCCTGGCGAAACGTTGCCGCGCCAAAATCTGCCAGCCAGAACTACGGCAGGCGATCGCCGCCGAGCGCTGGGGCGAAGCCGCCCAGGCCCTGGCTACCACCAAGCTCATTCCTGACCTCCTGGCCTTGCCAGTATTGCTCTACGTGCAACAACAGGGCCTCGACGACTTCTGTGCGCCCCTAGAAGGGGTTATCTAGAGACTTTGCCTAAGCAGTTTGCCCAAGCAGTGCGCTTCAGCCCTCACCCCAAACCCCTTGTATGTTGAAAGCAGGAGCGATAGAGTGCCAACCCCTAGGCCTGGGTTAACTTGATTCAACCGAATCGCTCTCCCGGCGGACGGAATCGAGCCCTCACCCCAACCCCTCTCCCAAACTTGGGAGAGGGGCTTCTAATTGCCCTCTAACGCCCCTGCTCCCGGCATCAAGAGCAGGGGCCGGAGGACGAGGGCTTCGTAACGCATCCTCGGCCGGCGGAGGCCGGATTGGACTCTGAGACGCGAGCCAACGGGCGCTACTCAGCCCGCCGCCAGTTTTTGATGTCCCAGGTATTGGCGTCCCAGGGGCTGGATTCCACCCCAGCCAGCCGGTTGCCGACGCCATTTGTATTGGCCCGATCCACGATCGGTATCACTGCCACATCGTTGATCAGGAACTCGTCCATTTCCTGGAACAAGCGATTGCGGGCTGCGGCATCGAGTTCCGTCGTTGAGGCCTCCCAGAGGGCATCGTATTCGGGATTGCAGTAGCGGGCGTAGTTATCCAGTTGCCAGTTGTTTTCCTTCTGAGCGATCTGATCACAGGTCCACCATTTCATGTAAGGCCCTGGATCAGGGCTGCCGTTGCCCGTGTTGTACATCTGCATATCGGCGTAGAAGTGGTTCACGGTGTCTGTGTTCGCCGGATCGCCGGAGAAGAAGATGCCGGCATCGACACTCTTGAGTTCCACGCTGATCCCCAGGGATTCAAGGGCCTGCTTGACAACTTCCTGGGTTTTCTGGCGCACGGGGTTCACGGAAGTCTGAAACACCACCTTCATTTCTACGCCGTCCTTATCGCGCGTGCCATCCCCATTGGTATCCGTCCAGCCCGCCTCGTCAAGCAAGGCTTCGGCCTGCTCGAGATCGTACTCGTAGCGAATCTTGTCCGTGGCAATGGACTCCGGCGAGACCAAGAGTTGACCCGTCGCGCGGCCGGTGGGGCCGTACAGCTCCGAGGCAATGGTCTCCCGATCAATGGCGAGGTTGAAGGCCTGACGGACCTTGAGATCGGTAAAAAACGGGTGGGGATGCTCGACACTCGAGCGCTCCCCGTCTGCTGTCGCGATAGTGGGATCGGTGAAGTTGAGCATGATCCGCTCCACGTAGGGCCCAAAGACGGCCGAGACCTGACCCGTGGCTTGGGGAGAACTTTCCAGCTCTTCGAGGATGTTGGCTTCCACTTGCAGGTTGTAGGCGTAGTCCGCATCTCCGGTTTGCAGCACCGCCCGGGCGGCGGAGGTGGCATCGCCGCCGCCCTTCACTTCAACGCGATGAAAGGGGGGCGCACCATCCCAGTAGTCCTCATTGGCTGCCAGGACCACAATATCCCCGGGTTTGAACTCTGTCACTTGGTAAGGGCCCGTACCGACAGGCCTCTGATTAGCCGGCGCTTCACGGGCGTTTTCGCCGTTGTAGTCCTCAAAGATGTGCTTGGGCAGGATCATCCCGTTCTGGCCCGTGAAGGGGACATCCCAGCCGGGGGTCACATCTTTGAAGTTGATCTTGACGGTGTGCTCATCGAGGGCCTCGACGCTCTCGACGGTCTCGTAGTCAGCGGTGGTGGCAGCCGCTACCTCCGGATTGGCGAGGAACTCATAGGTGAACACGACATCCGCCGCCGTGAAGGGTTCACCATCGGCCCAGGTGACATCTTCCTTGAGCTTCCAGGTGACAGAGCGGCCATCTTCAGCAAGACCGCCATTGTCGGCGCTGGGGGCCTCGGCGGCGAGGAACAGGACAAACTCGCCGTTGCTGTCCTTGCTGGCTAGGGGTTCGTAGACGATGCGGGCGGCGTCAAAATCCTTGAACCCCGTCGCTAGGTGGGGGTTCAGGATCGTCGGTGCTTGCCAGTAGAGCAGGCGCAAAACATCATCGGCGGCGGCCCGCGCGCCATCGGTTGCAGGGGCTTCCGTGTCGGGGGCGGTGGGGGCTTCGGCTTGGGGGTTACAGGCGGCGATCGCCAAGGTGCCGACCAAGGAAAGCAGGGCTAAGGGCAGAAAAAGACGGCCTAGGGAAAAGCGAAAGCGTTTCAAGTGTTGCGACCCTCAGGTATTACAAATGGTTGGTTGGAATTGGCATGAATTGATCGGCACATTCTAGGCCAAAGGGCGATCGCAAATTGCTACCTTGACAACAAAATTCACACCGATCCGGGCTCCCAGCCCGCCGTACCCTGGCCCGCCAAGCACCCAGGATTCAGGCTAAGATTGGGGGCGGGCAAGCTCCCGCCGCTTTTACACACCCCTTCCAGTTCCAAACCCCCTCATGCCGATTACGATCAACCCCATCCAATTCGGGACGGACGGCTGGCGCGGCGTCATTGCCGCCGACTTTACCTTCGAGCGTGTCCAGCAAGTCGCCCCCCTCGCCGCCCACGTGCTGGCCGAAACCTATGGTCCCAGCGCCCGCCACCCCCGCCGGATCATGATTGGCTACGACCGCCGCTTCCTCGCCGAAGACTTTGCCGCCGCCGCCGCCGAGGCGGTTCAGGCGGCGGGCTTTGAAGTCTGGTTGGCCGACTCCTACGCCCCCACCCCGGCCCTCAGTTGGGCTGCCCACCAGCAGGGGGCGATCGGGGCTCTCGTGCTCACGGCCAGTCACAATCCGGCGAAATACTTAGGCCTCAAGGTCAAAGGGGCCTTTGGCGGCTCGGTCACGGGGGAAATTACCCAGCAAATCGAAGCCCGTCTCGGCCAGCCCTTGCCCGCCGCCACGGCTCCAGGCTCCCTGACTAGCTTTGATCCCTGGACTAGCTATTGTGAGGGCTTGCGGGCCAAGGTGGATGTGGTTGCCATCCGGACGGCGATCGCCAGTGGCAAGTTGCGCCTGTTTGCCGATGTCATGCACGGGGCCGCCGCCTCGGGTCTACAACGGCTCCTGGGCATCGAGATCGACGAACTGCGGGGCGATCGCGATCCCCTGTTTGACGGCGGCGCGCCGGAGCCCCTGCCCAAGTACCTAGCCGACCTCTTCCGGGTGATGAAGACAGCAGCCCAACAGGGGGACGCCGCCCTCCGGGTCGGCTTTGTCTTCGACGGGGATAGCGATCGCATCGCCGCCCTCGACGGCCAGGGCAACTTCCTCAGCTCCCAAGTCCTGATCCCCATCCTGATCGAGCACCTCGCCCAGCGCAAAGGCCAGACCGGCGAAATCGTCAAAACCGTCAGCGGCTCCGACCTCATCCCCCGCCTAGCCCAGCTCTACCAACTGCCCCTCTCGGAAACCCCCATCGGCTACAAGTACATCGCGGCGCGGATGCAACAAGCCAACGTACTCATCGGCGGCGAAGAATCCGGCGGCATCGGCTACGGCACCCACATCCCCGAGCGGGATGCCCTGCTCTCCGCCCTCTATGTCCTGGAAGCAGTCGTCGAGTCAGGCCGCGACCTCGGCCCTCTCTACGCCGACCTCCAAGCCCAAACCCACTGCGCCCTCGCCTACGACCGTATCGATCTCCCCCTCGCCAGCATGGCCGTGCGCCAGCAGCTCCTCGACCGCCTCACCCAGGCCCGTCCCCAAACCGTGGCCGACCGCCCCGTCCTCGACTGCCTGACCCTGGACGGCTACAAGTTCCGCCTTGGAGAAGGCCACTGGCTACTGATCCGCTTCAGCGGCACGGAACCGGTACTGCGGCTCTACTGCGAAGCCCCCACCCCAGCCCTCGTCGCCCAGACCCTAGCCTGGGCCAAGGCCTGGGCCCAGTCCTCCGATTGAGGGAGTCCCCAGCCGGGTTCCCCTCCCCCGAGGCGCCCCTCCACCTTGGATTCTTAACGGTTCCGCCTACATGTCTAGGGATCTTAGGGCATAATAAGGCCAGGACCAGCCTAAGAATGCTTGTCCACAGTCCTGAATTATCCTCCTATGTTCCATTCCCGCTTACCTTACCCGCCACTCCACAGCCAAACCCACGATTCGCGTCAGGCGGTTCAGGCTTCCGTCCCCCTGCCGATTGTGATCGAGCAATCCGGCATGGGGGAACGGGCTTTTGATCTCTACTCCCGCTTGCTGCGGGAACGCATCGTCTTCCTCGGCACCCAGGTAGACGACATCATTGCCGACTCGATCGTCGCCCAGCTCCTTTTCTTGGAAGCGGAAGACCCCGAGAAAGACATTCAACTCTACATCAACTCCCCGGGGGGATCGGTCTACGCTGGTTTGGCTATTTACGACACCATGCAGCAGGTGCGCCCCGATGTAGCGACGATCTGCTACGGTCTCGCGGCTAGCATGGGAGCCTTTCTGCTCACCAGCGGCGCTCCGGGCAAGCGCATGGCGCTCCCTAATGCCCGGATCATGATTCACCAACCCCTCGGTGGTGCTCAAGGACAAGCGGCGGATGTGGAAATTCAAGCGAAGGAAATTCTCTACATTAAGGATCAGCTCAATCAGATGCTGGCTCACCACACCGGCCAACCGCTGGATAAGATCACGGTGGATACGGAACGGGACTTCTTCATGTCCGCTGAGGAAGCCCAGGCCTACGGCCTGATCGACCAGACGATTGCCCGCCGCGAGCCCGCTAGCGCGGCCGCCTCCACCGTTTAACCCCGAGGTAGTCATGCCCAAGTACGACTCCCATCTGAAATGCTCCTTCTGCGGCAAGTCGCAGGAACAGGTCCGCAAACTGATTGCCGGTCCTGGGGTCTATATCTGCGACGAGTGTGTGGAACTCTGCAACGAGATTTTGGATGAGGAGTTGATCGACTCCTCGGCACCGCCCGTGCCCCAGCCGGTTCCTCGTCCGGAGGAACAACCCCCCAAGCGCCGCACCCACGCGGAGCGCCTCACCCTGGGCCAGATCCCCAAGCCCACGGATATCAAAAAGTACCTGGATGACTATGTGATTGGTCAGGATGAGGCTAAGAAGGTGCTCTCCGTGGCGGTTTACAACCACTACAAGCGCTTGAGCTGCCTGAACCCAAGCAAGACCAAGGGCGGTTTTGATGATACGGTTGAGTTGCAGAAATCCAACATTCTGCTGATTGGGCCTACGGGGTCGGGAAAAACGCTCCTAGCTCAAACCTTGGCAAAGATCCTAGATGTTCCCTTTGCCGTGGCCGATGCCACCACCCTCACGGAAGCCGGCTATGTCGGGGAAGATGTGGAGAATATCCTCCTGCGTCTGCTGCAAGTGGCGGATCTGGATGTGGAAGAGGCCCAGCGGGGCATTATCTACATCGATGAAATTGACAAGGTGGCCCGCAAGAGCGAGAACCCATCGATTACCCGCGATGTTTCGGGCGAGGGGGTGCAACAGGCCCTACTGAAAATGCTCGAAGGCACGATCGCCAATGTCCCCCCCCAAGGCGGTCGCAAGCACCCCTACCAAGACTGCATCCAAATCGACACCAGCAATATTCTCTTCATCTGTGGTGGCGCTTTCGTGGGCCTGGAGAAGGTGGTGGAGCAGCGCACCGGCAAGAAGTCGATGGGCTTTGTGCGCTCTGGGGAGGGGCAGTCCCGAGAGCAGCGGGCAGCAGATGTCCTGAAACAGGTGGAGCCGGAAGATTTGGTGAAGTTTGGCCTGATCCCGGAGTTCATCGGCCGCTTGCCCCTAGCCGCCGTGCTGAATCCTCTGGATGAGGAAACCCTGGTGGCGATTCTGACGCAGCCCCGCAATGCTTTGGTGAAGCAGTATCAAAAGCTGCTGCGGATGGACAATGTGCAACTGGAGTTTCGCCCTGAGGCGATCCGGGCGATCGCCCGCGAAGCGTATCGCCGCAAGACCGGCGCTCGCGCCCTGCGCGGCATTGTCGAGGAGCTGATGCTGGAGATGATGTACGAACTCCCCTCCCGCAAGGATGTGCGCCGCTGCTTGATCACGTCGGAGATGGTGGAGAAGCGTTCCACAGCGGAGCTGCTGCTGCACCCCTCGACCTTGCTCAAGCCAGAGTCGGCTTAACCCTGACGAGCCTATGGTTGCGATCGCCCCCAACCCTCAGGTTGTCAAGCTGCGCGGCGCGGATCACTACTGCCAGTGGATTCGCCAGCCTAGCGACGACCCCAAGCCAGTGATGGTTTTTATCCACGGCTGGGGTGGCTCGGCTCGCTACTGGGAGAGCACGGCCTGGGCCCTCGCCCCCCAGTTCGACTGCCTACTTTACGATCTGCGGGGCTTTGGCCGCTCAGCCCAGCGTCCCGCCATCCCGGCTGACTACAGCCTCGAAGCCTATGCGGATGACCTCGCAGCCCTCTTAGATTACTTCGGCCTGGAGCGGGTCTACCTCAACGGCCACTCGGTCGGGGCCTCGATCGCGGTGCTCTTTCTCCAGCGCTATCCCCGCCGGGCAATCCGCACCATTCTTACCTGTAGCGGCCTTTTCGATTACAATCCCATCGCCTTTGCGGCCTTCCACCAAGCAGGAACCTGGGTGGTAAAGCTGCGCTTCCAGTGGTTCCTCCAAGTTCCCTTGGCCGGCCGCCTGTTTATGAGCCGCTTCGTGCATCGGCCCCTGGATGCTGCCAGCAATGCCCAGTTCCTCAGGGATTACCTCCTGGCGGACGAAGCGGCGGCGACCGGAACCATCTACACCGCCGTCAGCCGCCACGCAGCCCAGGTGATGCCCGGAGCGTTTGCGGATATTGCCGTGCCGACGCTCTTGATCGCGGGCACTGAAGATCAGATCATCCCTCCGCACCTGGCCCGCCGCGCCGCTGCCTGCAATGACCGGATCGACTACTGTGAGCTACCGGCCACGGCCCATTTCCCAATGCTTGAAGATGCCGCCACCTATTGTCAACGGGTGCGGCGCTTCCTGGGGGCAACCCTCAACCCGAGCCGCCCCTAGGCCATGCAGGTCAAGCTCTTGGCGGTTGGCAAAACTCAGGCCGCCTATCTTCAGGAAGGGATCGACCTCTACACCCGCCGCATTGGTCACTACCTCCCCTACCAAATGCAGATCGTGCCGGAGGTGAAAGCGAGCAAAAAGCTGCGACCGCCGCAGCAGGCTGCCCAGGAGGGGGAGAAGCTGTTGGCACAGGTGGGCGATCGCGATTTTCTCGTCCTCCTCGACGAGCGCGGTCCCCGACAGCGCTCGGTAGAATTCGCCGCCTGGTTACAAGCCCAGATGTTGGCCAACCGCCCCACCCTCGTTTTCGCCATCGGCGGCCCCTACGGCGTCTCGCCAGCCGTCTATGACCGCGCCGATGCCCAACTCTCCCTCAGCCCCATGACTCTCTCGCATCAGTTGGTGCGGCTAGTTTTCGTGGAGCAACTCTATCGCGCCCTGACGATCCTGCGAGGGGAGCCCTACCACCATGAGTAATCGCTGACCCCCAGCGTCACAGCAACCCGTTGCCCGCCGTTCCTCCCAGGCCGCCAACCGCAAATTCCCCTCCCTGAGGGCGAGGAGCCTGGAGACAGGGCGGGGTTTGGGTCGTGAGCGTCCGAGGCTTGGGGATCAAATCTCGTCCGGGATCACCCACTTCGGGGGCTCGGCTAACTTCTTCAGCCGAGCCGCTTCCGCGATTTCGTGCATTTTGTCCAGGGAGATAGACTGCACAAACCGACTCGCCTGGGCGGCGTGTTCGCGGTGGGGACAGCGATCGCCCAACACACACCCCTTCACACAAGCCTCGGCACAATTGATCGACGTTTCCATAGACGCTGCGTAAAAGTCCATCGTTTACAAATTGTAACGGTTCAGCTAGGCCACAGACTGCCGTAGACGCCTCAGAATGCTGACCAGCTCCACCGGATCGAGCCGCTGGGTGTGATCGGGGTCGAGAAAGCGGTACAGAACCCGCTGATTTTGATCAACCACAAACGTTGCGGGGACTGGGAGCTTATGAGAGGAGTCGCCATTGAAGCGGGCCAGCGAAATACCCAGCTCCTGATAAGTCTGGCGCACAGCGGCGGGGACTGCAAAGGTGATGCCCAGTTGGTGGGCGAGGCGGTTGCCGTGATCATGCAGGATCAGGTGGCTCGGGTCCTGCTCGGCAACGAGATGGCGGGTGCGGCGGGGTAGCTCCGGCGAGATCGAGAGAAGAGTAGCTCCCAGTTCCATGATCGCCGGCAGGGTCAATTCCAGGGCTTGCAATTCCAAAGAGCAAAAGGGACACCAAGAACCGCGATAAAAGGAGACGACCACCGGCCCTTGGGCCAAGAGAGGCTCGAGTTCAACGCGATCGCCCTGCACCGTCGGCAACTCAAAGTTGGGCATGAGGTCGCCGACCTGAAGGCTCCGCTCAGCCAGATCGGTCTGCCGTAGATCGTCCGCAACCTGGCCGATGGCGGCTGCCTGCTGAGGCGTAAACACCGTCTGTTCAAGGTGGGCCTGGGTAGCCGCTAATTGCTGGGGAAGATTCATGGGTTGAGCGGGAGTGTGGGAGTGTTGGGAAGATTTTACAGCCCTAGCTTAGCCACAAAATCTGAGCCTAGACTGAGTTTTCCCGGCGGGGAGCTTGCCTTCTTCAGAGGAAATTGGGCTGGCACTCCCCCCCGGCTCGTTGCACCGCGTCCCCCTTGGCAGGACAATGCTAGGACTTCCAGCCCTGTTGCCCCATCCTCCCCTGCCATCATGTCCAGCGCGATCGCCAAAGACTCCCTGCAAGTCGGTCCCTTCACCTGGTACTACCGCCACACCCAGCCCGAAGCAGCCCTGGACAAACCGCCCGTGATCCTGCTGCACGGACTCCCGGCCCAGAGCTATACCTGGCGGGGCCTGCTGCCCGAGTTGGCGGCGGCGGGACTGCGGGCGATCGCCCCCGACTGGCTTGGTCACGGCTTTTCCGACAAGCCCGACCGGCGCGACTTTGCCTACACCCCAGCCGCCTACCAACAGGCCCTCGCTGACCTCCTAGCCGCTTGGGAGATCGAGCGCTGCTCCCTCGTCGTTCAGGGCTTTCTCGGCTCCGTCGGCCTGCAATACGCCCTAGCGCGGCCCGAGCAGATCGAACGCCTGGTCGTGCTCAACGCCCCCCTCACCCGCGAGGCCCGTCTCCCCTGGGCTATGCGCCTGTGGGGAATTCCCTTCGTTGGCGATATGCTGACCCAAGACCCACTGCTCATGGATCGCACCCTAGAAGGGGGCAGTGGCTTCGTGATCCCCGAGACGGATCTCGATATTTACCGGCGGCCGTTCTTGCAAACCTCGGCCACGGGGCGATCGCTCGTCGCCACCATCCAGAACTTGCAGCTCGACCAATCCCTCGGGACTCTCGAAGCAGGCTGGGCTACCTGGACCAAGCCCACGCTGTTGATCTGGGGCAGCCTCGATCCCTGGCTGGAGGAGGAGCCGGCCGCCCAGCTAGCCGCCAGCCAGGCCTCGATCGAGCTGGCGCGCCTCCCCGAGGCCAAGCACTATCCCCAAGAGCACTGGTCCAAGGACATCAGCCCCCTGCTGACCCAATTTTTGCGCCGCTCGGTTTAGGCCTGGGATCGAATGGTACGGTAGAGAGCGGCCTCTCAACAGAACCTGCTGCCCTGCTGTGAAACTCTTTGTCTACCACACGCCCGAACTGACACCAGCGGATGTGCAACCCGACTGCGCCGTGGTGATCGATGTCCTGCGCGCCACCACCACCATCGCCACGGCCCTGCACCACGGCGCCGAAGCCGTGCAAGCCTTCAGTGATATTCAGGACCTCCTGCGCCAGAGCGAGACCTGGCCGGCCGAAAAACGCCTCCGGGCCGGCGAGCGCGGTGGCCAGCAGGTAGCCGGCTGCGACATCGGCAATTCTCCCTTGATCTGTACCCCGGAGCGGGTCCAGGGGCGGCGCTTGTTTCTCAGCACCACCAACGGCACGCGGGCCCTGCAACGGGTGCAGGCTGCGCCGATCGTGATCACGGCGGCCCAGGTGAACCGCCAAGCAGCAGTGAATTTTTTGCAGAGCCAAGCACCAGAGACAGTGTGGCTCCTGGGGTCGGGCTGGGAGGGGGCTTATTCCCTGGAGGATACCGTCTGCGCGGGGGCGATCGCCCTGCCCTTTTACCAACAAGACCCCGCCTGTATTGGCAATGACGAGACCCTAGGGGCGATCGCCCTCTACCAACAGTGGCAGCAGGATCTCGTCAGCCTCTTCCGCCAAGCCAGCCACGGCCAGCGCCTGCTCCGCCTCGGCCTCGAAGACGATCTCCGCTACTGCGCCCAGACCGACACCCTCCCCGTCCTGCCCCGGCAGCAAGACCCCGGCGTACTGAAGCTCCTCCAGCCCTAGAGCAGTCCAAACTCCCGCAGCGCCGGGAGAAAGTTGCGGTTCTCGTGGCTCGGGCGGCTGAGCTTGATGAGGGCAAAACGCTGGAGCGGGCTGAGCGATTCCCATTGGGGCAGAGTGACCACCTGACCCAATTCCTGGAGCTTGGCTTGCACCGCCTCCGGGAGGGCCGTCGTGACCTCCCAAGGAGGCTGGGGAGCGACGGCGAATTCCGTGGCTGGGGTCCCCGTATCGCGGACGACCCAGGCCTGGAGTTGCTGGCGGTAAGCCCCTCGCTCGGCCGGCGACGCACAGGGTTGGGCCAAAAGCTGCTGGCGCTCAGCCACACTGAGTTGGTTCCAGTGCTGGAGCTTGAGCTTGACCCCACAGCTATCGAGCTTGTAGCGCACCGGCATCGGGATACAGCGGAGGGAGGCGGCAAAGTCCGCTTCAAACTGAAAACACTCAGTCATGGGCTGGAGGCGACGCGATCCCCTGCACGACAGGGCGCAGGGGCGGGGGTAGGATTTGGGCTAGGTCTACGACCCGACCGATGACGGCCACAGCCGGAGCCGTGAAACCGGTAGCAGCGACCTGCTCGACGACCTGACCTAGGGTGCTGAACAGGGTCTCCTGATCGGGGCGCGTCCCCCAGCGGATCAGAGCGATCGGCGTCGTCTCGGCCAGGCCAGCGGCGAGCAGCTCCTGGGTAATGGCGGGCAGGTTGCGGACTCCCATGTAGATCACGATGGTTTCTGAGCCCCGGGCGATCGCCCCCCAGTCCACCTGAGGCCGGTACTTGCCCGTGGCCTCGTGGCCGGTGACAAAGGTGACGGAGGAGCTGTAATCGCGGTGGGTGAGAGGAATCCCCGCGTAGGCCGGAGCCGCGATGCCAGCCGTGACCCCGGGCACCACTTCCACCGCGATACCGGCTTGCACAAGGGCCGCCATCTCTTCGCCACCGCGCCCAAAGACAAAGGGATCGCCGCCCTTGAGGCGGACCACAATCGCCGCCCGCTGGGCCGACTCGATCAGCAGTTGGGTGGTCTCATGCTGGGGCAGCGAGTGGCGGCCGCTGCGTTTTCCCGCATTGATCCGCTCGGCCTGGGGGTTAATGCTGGCAAGAATTTCAGGGCTAACGAGGGCATCGTAGATCACGATGTCCGCGTGTTCGAGCAGGGTCTTGCCTTTGAGGGTAAGCAGGCCGGGATCGCCGGGGCCGGCGCCTACCAAGTAGACCTTGCCGGAAACCGGGGTGGGACAAGAATCAGGGCAGAAGTCAGCAGTCATAGGGCAGATTACAGATTGCTCTCCAGGTTAGGCGGTCCGGGAGGGGGGTTTGGCTATCTAGGACACAGAATTGCCCGTTCTATGTGAATTTTGCATGGTTTCCATGCTGAGAATTCAGGCCCAGACCGGGATAGTGCGGCGGTCTGTAGTATTACTGTAGTGTGTTAAGGGCGCATCATACTACATCAATGTTTCCCAAAACCGGAGGGTTGCTTATGTTCTTCCTATCATTACCGCTCCGTCGCCCGGTACAACCCCTGCCGCCCGGCCCGGACCGATCGCCGCCCCCAGCGGCGGCGAAGGCGGCCGCCGCCGCGATCCAGCAAGTCCGCTCAGCTTACTTCCTCGAGCGTCGCTGCCTTCTCTAGAGGAGCGGCCCTGGGTCTTGGGCGGCGTTGCTGAAATTCTGATTGCTGCCGGGAGCCCGCTTTAGGGTGTGTTGGCGCTGAGGCGGGCGGGCTGGACGGGTGAACGAAATTGTACGCGGGATGCTGGTGATCCTTTGCTCACCCCTCACCCCAACCCCGCTCCCAACTTGGGAGCGGGGCTTCTAGCTCCCCTGCTCCCAGCTTGGGGAGAAGGGGTCGGGGAATGTAGACGCGCAGCGGCTTCTCGCAGAGTGGGCCCCGTATTTAGGAGAGAGGCTTCTAGCTCCCCTGCTCCCAGGGAGAGCGCAGGGGAGTCGCCAAAATGAGAGGCAGCCGGGATCGTTGCTGTGGAGGGATGCAGTTCGTGAGGGCGAGCTGCGACGAATCCGGCCAGTAAAAACACGAATAGACCTGTTCAGAAATTTAGAATTGGCCCTGCCGTCATCAGGGTAACAGCCTGATTTTTGAAGCTATCTAGTAGCGGGGTCAAGCTACGACCGTCAGCGATACTGCCGCAGCTTGACCCCGCTCGCCCGTCATCGCTCAGTTGCCCAGCCGGAGCCGCGCAACTCAACGGCAGGATTACATGGGATGGAAGAGCAAATCGGGATAGAAACGGTTGATTTCAATCAGCAGACCGGCTGTGAAGGTCAGCAGAGCCATGATCAACACCGGAGCTGTGGACAAGAAGGATGGTAAACCTTTCATAAGCAAGTGGATCTCCCAAAATTTAAGCAAGCAATACGTGGACTTCAGCGCCGGTCAGACAAGGTACTAGCGAGGCGAAACGGGGATTTCGGTTTCCTTCGCCGTCAGCTTGCCTGCCATCAGTTCGCCGAAAGCAGCTACGGGCCAAGCAAAGCCGGTCAGCATGATTCTTAGGGCGAGGGGCACATCAATGATGATTTCTTTCATCTCCGCTTCACCGGTCCCGCGCACGGCGATCAGGTAAGCGCGACCAACCCAGCCGATCCAGCCCGTAATGTACAGGAAGATGAGGCTAGGGATGATGAAGTCCCCGGCATGGCTGAGGCGGCCATCCACAATCAGGTGCGGATAGCCTTCGGGGCCGCAGAGGGCTTGGGCGTAGCGTTCGGCACGCTTTTGGCCCGAGAGGGGGTCGGCGGTCGTATTGCGGAACGACTGGGCCTTTTGTTGGAAGGCGGGGGACTCGCTGCAAGGCACGAGGCCGTAGCTATCCGCGAAGGCAGCCGGGGCGATGTTGAACCAGAGCACCACAGCTAGGATCAGAGCCAACAACTTTCGCATACAGTGTTTCCTTTGAGTACAGAACGATATGTTTTGTGTACAAAAGATACAGTTCATCCGTCGTACATGGAGGCGATCTTAGCCCCGACCGGTTATTTGAGTAAAGATTAAGTTACAAAACGTGAAAGCAGGCTGCCTGGCCCCGCTTGACAGCCTGGCAGCGCTCCCCCCTAACTGCCCTATGACCACTGTTTTAGCCTTTGAAACCAGTTGTGATGAAACGGCCGTCGCAATTGTTAAGAATCGTGAAATTTTGAGTAGCGCTGTTGCGTCTCAGGTGGCCACCCATCAGGTTTACGGTGGCGTGGTTCCTGAGGTGGCCTCACGCCAGCATTTGGAAACGATCAACGCCTGTCTGGAGGAGGCGATCGCCCAGGCCGGCCTGCCCTGGTCGGCCATCGACGGGGTTGCGGCCACCTGTGCCCCCGGCCTCGTGGGCGCGCTCCTCGTGGGTCTGACCACGGCGAAAACCTTGGCCTTGGTGCATGACAAGCCCTTTTTGGGCATTCATCACCTCGAAGGGCACATTTACGCCAGCTACCTGGGCGATCGCCAGCTCCAGCCCCCCTTTCTCTGTCTGCTAGTCTCCGGGGGCCACACGAACCTGATTCAGGTCACGGGCTGCGGCCAGTACCAGATCCTGGGAACCACCCGCGACGATGCCGCCGGGGAAGCCTTTGATAAGGTAGCCCGGCTGCTGGGCTTGGGCTATCCGGGGGGGCCCGCCATCGACCGCGCCGCTCGGCAGGGCAATCCCCAGGCCTTCCCGCTCCCCGAGGGCAAAGTCTCCCAGCCCGACGGCCGCCCCCATCCCTATGACACCAGCTTTAGCGGCCTCAAGACCGCTGTACTGCGACGGGTGCAACAGTTGACCGCCGCCCAGGGGGCGGACAACTTGCCGATTGCGGACCTGGCGGCCAGCTTTCAAGCCACCGTAGCCCGCGCCCTCGTCCAGCGAACCCTGCGTTGTGCCCGCGATCAGGGGCTAGACACGATCATTGCGGTGGGGGGAGTCGCGGCCAACAGCGAACTACGGGCCCAGTTACAGGCAGCGGCTATAGCCCAGGGGTTGCGGGTGCAGTTTCCGCCCCTGGGGCTCTGCACCGACAATGCCGCCATGATTGGCTGTGCGGCGGCGGAGCGTCTGGCTCGGGGCGATCGCTCGTCCCTGAGCCTGAATGCGCGATCGCGCCTCCCCCTGACGGCGGCCAATCAACTCTATGGCCAGGACTAGCACGAGAAACCCGGCTCTGGCTAGCCCTGGCCGACAGGCCGAGGGATTCGCACAGAAACCGGGTTTCTGAACCGGGGGGAGCAGGTTCAGCGTCAGACGTTGGTTTTTTCCGAACCCCTGAAAGCGCGATCGCCCCTAGCTTACTTGTTCGGCTGCGGCGTCATGCGGAGGTAGGGCTTGATCTCCGTCACCCCTTTGGGGAATTTTTGCTTGGCTTCTTCAGTGGGGATCGTCGGGGCCACCACACAATCCTCGCCGTCTTGCCAATTCACGGGCGTGGCCACTTGGTAGTTATCCGTCAACTGGAGGGAGTCAATCACCCGCAGAATTTCTTGGAAGTTGCGGCCGGTGCTCGGCGGATAGGTCAGGGTCAAGCGCAACTTCTTGTTGGGATCGATCACGAAAACGGTCCGCACCGTCACCTTGGCGTTGGCGTTGGGGTGGATCATCCCGTAGAGGTCCGACACCTTCTTGTCGGAGTCCGCCAGGATCGGGTAATTGATGGTCGTGCCTTGGGTCTCGTTGATGTCGCCGATCCAACCTTGGTGGGACTCGGTATCGTCCACACTCAGGGCGATCACTTTGGCATTGCGCTGCTCAAACTCAGGCTTCAGCTTAGCGACTTCCCCCAGTTCAGTGGTGCAGACAGGGGTGTAGTCAGCCGGGTGCGAGAAGAGCACCACCCAACTATCACCGGCCCAGTCGTAGAAGGAGATTTCCCCTTCGCTGGAGGCCTGGGTGAAATCGGGTACGGTGTCACCGAGTTGTAAAACCATCTACGTTGATCTCCTTGGGAAAAACAGACTCGTGGAACGTAATCAGGTATTAATTTTGCCACAAAACCCGGTATCCCGGTCGGGTATTAGTACTTTATTACAATTCTAGACATTTCGCGACAATCAGCCGGCGATCAGGTGGACGAAATTTTGCGCGGGATGTTGTTACTCCTTCGCTAAACCCTCACCCCAACCCCTCTCCCAAGTTGGGAGCGGGGTTTCTAACTCCCCTTCTCCCAGCCTTGGGAGAAGGGGCCGGGGGATGAGGGCTCCGTAGTTGGGAGAGGGGCTTCTAATTCCCCTTCGCTCAAGGAGGGCGAAGGGGAGTCGCCAACGGGAGATGCACCCCCCTAACGGGCCGTCCGCGCCTGCCGCACCATCGCGATCAAGGTTTGGTGGGCATCTTCCGAGTCCGCCAGGGTGTGGTCAAACTGCACGCGAACCGTCAGATTTTGGCCCTCAGCCTGAACGGCGAGATTCATGCCCTGGGGGTCAATGGCCAGCATTTGGGCGGCGGCGGCCTGCGGTGTGCCGCCATAGGTCTGGGCATAAAGCACGATCGCATCGGCATGATCCTCGTTCATATGCTTGCAAATGCGATCGCTCACGGCTGGTGTAATTGGGTCTGCCATTGTGAATCATGACGCCCGCCAAGTCCGAGCGTCCCTAGGTTCAGGTCACTCTCGATTTTAATCGGTATCCTGAACCGGATTGACTGACAAAAGCTCAGGACCCTCCCATCTAATGCCTCTCTCGGAGGGCGAGGGCGAGGGCTTTCGAGGACCAAGGACTAGCCCACAAGGTTGATTCGTCAACCAGACTTAAGGCGCCTGCGGCACGATCAGCACCTTGTCAACCCGATTGCCGTCCATGTCCATGACTTCAAAGCGCAGGCCCTGCCACTCGAAGCGATCAGCGGCGGCGGGAATGCGGCCCAGGTGCGCTACCACAAAGCCTCCCAGGGTATGGTAGTTGCCCCGGTGCTCGCCGGGTAGCTCGGCAATCTCAAAGCGCTTCTTAAAATCATCAATGGACATAATCCCATCCAGCAACCAGGAGCCATCCTCTCGCTGCACCATCTGCAAGTCGCACTGCTGATTCACACTGGGCAAATCGCCGACGATCGCTTCCATGAGGTCATTGAGGGCCACCAGGCCTTGGATAATGCCGTATTCATCCACGACGAGGGCGAGATTGGTGTGGGTCTGCTTGAGCATTTCTAGCACCTTCAGAGCGGGGGCCGTCTCCGGTACAAACAGGGGCTGACGCAGGCTGGCCGTTAGGTCGAAGGGATGCCCTTGCAGCAGGCCGGCCAGCAGGCTCGTGACTTGGACAATGCCGAGCACATTGTCCAGACTGCTTTGGCAGACGGGGAAGCGGGTGTGGACACTCTGGGTGATTTTGTGGCGGTTGGACTCTGAGGAGTCTTCCAGATCCAGCCAGACGATTTCCGGGCGCGGCGTCATCAGGGTGTTGACGGGGCGATCATCGAGGCCCAGGACCCGCTCCACCATGTCTTGCTCCACCGCGTCAAACGTGCCGGCCTCCGTGCCCTGTTTCAGCAGCACTTTGATTTCCTCCTCGGTAGCGCGCGGTTCAACGGTCAGAGAGCTGGCCCCCAAGAGACTCAGGATGACATCATTGGATGTGCCGAGCAGATGCACTAAGGGAGCAAACAGAGTGGCTAGGGCACTGAGGGGGACGGCAACCCGAGTGGCGATCGCCTCGGGACGGGCGAGGGCGAGGCGCTTGGGCACGAGTTCCCCCAACACCAGCCAGAAGTACGTCATGATCAAGACGACAATCCCCAGGGCCAGGGCCTGGCTCTGGGCCGGGGTCAGGGGGGATTGAGCCAGGAAGACCGCCAGCTTTTCAGCGATCGCCGCGCCGCTGAAGGCCCCGGCGAAGAGGCCCACCAGGGTAATCCCAATCTGCACGGTCGAGAGCACTTGGTTCGGATTATTTGCCAAGTAGAGGGCTTGGCGAGCCCGGAGATCGCCCCGCTCGCTCTGCTGCTCGAGCCGAATCTTATTGGCTGACACGAGGGCAATCTCGGACATAGCCAACAGGCCATTGATCAAGACCAGAACGCTGAGGGCGATCACTTCACCCGTAACCCCAACCATGTTCACAACGGCCGAGCCGCAGTCGATAGAACTGCCTCTAGTATCCTGTAACCGTTAACTTTTAGCGGGATTCCCCTGGCCGCCACGGCCCCAGTTGGTCCGGAGCCACCGCGCCCCGCTCCGTGATGATTGCGGTAATCAAGGCTGCGGGCGTCACATCAAAGGCGGGGTTGTAAAAATCCACCCCGTCGGGATAAAGGCGCGTGGGGCCTACCTGGTAGAGTTCCGCCGGATCACGCTCCTCGATCGGGATCTCAGCGCCGCTGGCCAACTTGAAGTCCACGGTCGAGAGGGGAGCGGCCACGAAAAAAGGAATCTGGTGGGCCTGGGCGATCAAGGCGAGCCCGTAGGTGCCAATCTTATTCGCCGTGTCGCCATTGGCGGCAATGCGATCGGCCCCGACGACCACGGCATCGATCCGGCCCTGCTGCATACAGTGGGCCGCCATGTTGTCGGCGATCGCCGTGACCGGAATGCCATCTTGCACGCATTCCCAGGTTGTCAGCTTCGCTCCCTGCAAGCGTGGCCGGGTTTCATCGGCATAGACCCGCGCCAGTCGCCCCGCCTGCCAGGCTGAGCGGATCACCCCCAGGGCCGTGCCGTAGCCGGCCGTCGCCAGGGCCCCGGCATTGCAGTGGGTGAGCAGGGTGAGGGGTTGTTGCTTGGAGGGCAGAACCGTCAGCCCGTGCTCGCCGATGGCCTCGCAGGTGTGGAGGTTTTCGGCTTGGATCGCCTGGGCTTCCTGGAGGAGCGCAGCCTGCAAGTCCGCCATCGTGCCGGGGGTCTGGTGGGCGATCGCCAACTGCCGGTCAATGGCCCAGAATAAATTCACCGCCGTCGGCCGCGTCTGCCGGAGCCGCTGGGCCACCGTTTCCAGATGGGCCAGGAACTCAGCCCGGGTTTCACAAACGGCCTCCCGGGCTCCCAGATACATCCCGTAGGCCGCGGCCACGCCGAGGGAGGGAGCCCCGCGCACGATCATCGTTTTGATCGCTATGGCCATGGCTTCGCTGCTGTCGATGGCGACGGTGGTGTAGCGGGCCGGCAGTTGCGTTTGGTCAATGAGCAGGGCGCGATCGCCCTCCCAGATCACAGGCAGAATGTCTGTTAATGGCGCAGTCATAGTTAGTTTCCCTTCGCGATCGCCAGGCCCTTGTCATCCTAGCGGCTAGCGAGCCCGATCACAGAGTCGTCGTGTTAAAAATCAACCGCCGACCCGCTCCTGATCGCGCCCGAGGGCGCTGGAACTCACCAGCCTGCTCAAACTACATCACTGTGCGCTCCGAGAATATACGGGATAGTGAACCTTGTAATCGCCCAGCAGACATTCAGGAGTAAAGACGATGCTGACCCTTCGCTGGCTCGCTACGGCTGCGACCGCTGGTTTCACCGCGATGACAGTGGCGCTCCCCGCCGCCCTCGCGACCCCCACCGCCCCCCAAGCGGATGGTGTGTACCGCTACAGCGACGCGACTGAACCGAATGTCATGGGGGCAACCTACATGACCTTTGAGTTGCGCCAGGGTCGTTTGCTGGGGGCCTTTTATCAACCCCACTCGTCGTTTGATTGCTTCGTGGGCGAGGTGGCGGGCGATCGCTTGACCTTGGCTGTGACCGAAAGCTACAGCCAAGACACCTACGCCTATGAGATGGCCCTAGTCCCGAGCCCGGTTGCAACCCAAGGGGACGGCCCTGTGAGCCTCAACTTGGCCGGCCTGCAACCCTTGCCAACCGTGAGCGCCCTCGATCACGACCTCCTCAATACCTGCCGCGCCGCCCTAGGCGAGCCCTCCCGCTAAGTCCAGGACAGCCCCGCCAGTTTTGATAGAGTGATCTGATTCCTCAAAACTCGCACGACCAGAATCCTGCCCTGTCTCCAAGCCCCCGCCCTCTGGGCAGGGGGCGAGGGCTAGGGTGAGGGGAGCCGCTCCCACCTCCGATTTCCTCTCCCCTTAGAAGAGAGCCAGGGAGAGGGCTTTCGAGGAGCTACTGCTAGCCCACAAGCTTTGTCAGTCAACCCGGTAGTTTGGTTATTAGAGGTAGACCAGCAGACAGCAAAGCGCGGCGGCGGAGAGTCTCGTGGGTGGATGAAATTCTACGCGGGATGTTGGTACTGCTTAGCTAAGCCCTCACCCCAACCCCTCTCCCAAGTTGGGAGAGGGGCTTCTAGATCCCCTTCGCCCAAAGCGAGGCGGAGGGGAGTCTTCACCGTGAGACGCACCCAGACTAACGAATAGAGTGATGCTTAGGGAGCCGCCAGGGGGAGCCGTTCAGCCAAGCGTAGCTTCGCGGAGCGGGAGCGGGGATTGTCCCGCCGCTCGGTCTCCGTGGCGACGATCGGCTTCTTGGTCAGGACCCGTAGGAGGGGGTGTTCCCGGAAGCTGTGTTTCACTCGCCGGTCTTCCAGGCTGTGGAAGCTGATCAGGGCTAATTTTCCCCCCGGTTGCAGCCAGTGGGGGGCCCGCTCCAGGAAGCGTTCGAGGGCCTCCAGCTCTCCGTTCACGGCAATGCGGAGGGCTTGGAAGCTGCGGGTGGCGGGGTGAATGCGGCCGTGGCGGTAGGAGGCGGGGACGGTGCGGGCGATCGCCTCGGCCAGGTCCGTCGTGGTGGTAAACGGTCGCTGGGCGACGATGCAGCGGGCAATGCGGCGCGAGAGGCGCTCTTCGCCGTAGGTGTAGATCAAGTTTGCCAGAGCCGTCTCGTCCCAGTGGTTGACAATGGTGGCGGCGGTCAAGTCCTGGCGGCGATCCAGGCGCATATCCAAGGGGGCCGCGTGCTGGAAGCTGAAGCCCCGGGCGGCGGTGTCCAGTTGGCTCGAGTTCACCCCCAGGTCGGCGATCGCCCCGGCTAAGGTGAGGCCTGGCGGCAGTTCATAGTCGGCAAAGTTCCCGTGCCAGTAGGTGACGCGATCGCTCCCTAAGCGGGCCTGGGCGGCCTCCAGGGCCGCCGCATCCCGATCCAGGGCAATCAACCGCACCGCCGGAGCCGCCGCCAGAATCAGCGCACTGTGGCCGCCGCCGCCAACGGTAGCATCCAGGTAGTAGCCGTCGGGCTGCACGGCCAAGCCAGCGAGCAAGGGCTCACTGAGCACAGGGATATGGTGAACAACAGCCACGAATCCCTAGTCCTGACCCTGACGAGTCGCCTCCCCTTGGCGGATCTGGCTGGCGATCTCCCGTAGGGGTTGTGTGGGTGAGAGGGTATAGGTTCCGGCCTTGAAGGAGCCCGTCCGGTCTTGATAGCGGTTGAGCCACAGGGCCCAAAGCTGCCAGGCCAGCGGTGATTGGAGCGTTCCGGCGGCGGCGAGGGTCTTGCCAATCTCCCGTGTGGTCGTGCCGTCTGGGATCGTGACGGTGACAAGTAAATCGCGACCGGCCGCTTCTTTGGCCGGGACGGCGGGAGACACAGCCCAGTGCCACCACTGCCAGCTTTGCCAAGTTGCGACCCCGATCACGGCTGGTAGCAATAGCAAACTGTAAAACCATTTGGCAGCACGACCCACTGTTCTCACGGCACGCACCTGGCAATGTCTAGAAGGAGCGATCCTATCTTAGCGTGAGCGCGGCCCGGCTCCCTTCCCGTTGCCGGGGGGGCCGGCTGGGAGGAAGATAGAGGGATTATGGCTCTGGTGACTGGCTATGCGCGATCGCCCCGAACCCACTCTGGCCGACATCGACCGCTTGGCGGCCGAGCTTCAGCTTGCCTTGCCTCCCTCCCCACCAGACCAGGCGACCTGGCCGGAGCGCCTGCGGCTGCTAGCCCAGTGGGCTGTCAAGCCGGAGTCTTACAATGCGGCCTTTCTTTGCTACGTTGACGGGGAGCTGCGGGGGGCCCGGCGGCAGGCCTTTCTCCAGGCTCGGGAGGCCGTGCGCGCCCAAGGGAAAGAAGCGACCACGACGGTGACAGCCCTCCCGGATTACGACCTGTATTGCTATCGCAACGGGCGGCTGCGGGCCCTGAGCAAGCTGCCGACGGCCCTGAGCGTGACCCCCGGCCTCAGGCCCGACTATCGCGCCTTCTATCCCTACGGAGTCGAGCTGGGGGAGTGGAACATCGGTGGCCACGGTCGGCTCATCCAGATCGAGCCGGCCTACGATCCGACCCCCAACGAGTGGGGGGTGCGGGCCTGGTGCTTCCAAGCCTTGGCGGTCTGTGGCTGGCGATCGCCCCTCGCCTGCGACCTGCCCCTGGCCAACCCCCAGCAGTGGCGTTACAGCAGCGGCCCCCCCGGAAACCACCCCCTAGCCGACAGCGGCGAGGCCCAGTTGCGGTTTTGGGGTTGCGACCTGCCGGGGGGGCAGTGGCGGCCGACGGCGACGGCGGGGCTTTGGGATACGGTCTACTACGTTGTCGATGCCCAGGGGGCGATCGCCTGGCTCAAGGCGATCCACCCCGGCCTGACCTACCAATTTCCCCAGGGAGTCGCCAAGGAGCGCGTCCACCCCCTCTGGCAAGATTGGCGGACCTTCAGCACCGCTTGAGCGCGGTCCTCAGGCGGGGAGCGACGAACCCCGCTGGCGCTGCTCCGCCTCAATGGCCTGCACGAGGGCGAGGAAATTGCCTTCCCCGAAACCTTGGGCCTGGTGGCGGCGTTCAATGAACTCGAAGAAGAAGGTCGGCACGCCGAAAATGGGCTGCGTGAAAATCTGCAACAGTAGCGGTGTCGTCGCCCCCTCGGGCGCCGCTTGGCTGTCGAGCAGGACTTGTTGCTGGGCGATCGCCTGCCAGGTCGCAGCGCCTAGACCCAGGTCCGCATAGCGCACCTGGGCCTGCTCGTAGTAGCAGGGTGACACGGGGAGAAACCGCAGACCGGCTGCCCGCCGCCGCGCCGTCGTTGCCAGAATATCGGCTGTTCCCAGGGCCAGGTGCTGAATCCCCGCCCCGCGATTGGCCTCGAGAAATTCTTGGATCTGGGAGTTGGCCGAAGCCGGTTCATTCACGGGCCAGCGCAAACCGCTGGTCGGATGCACCAACACTTGGGAGTGGAGAGCCGAGTAGTTGGTCTGGATCACAAAGCGCTGCTGGCGCTGGAAGCCGAAGACCTGTTCATACCAGGCCACCGTCGCCGCCAGTTGCCCTTGGGGCACATTGAGCACAATATGGTCAATGCCCGTGAAATCTGTCACCACGGGGGACGGAGGAGACGCCCCGCTGGCGGCGAGCAAAGTGTGGTGTAGACCCACGGGGCTGCAAATTTCCGCTTCACCGGCTTGGGGTCCGCGGACGAGCTGCGCCCCTTGGGCCAGGGCCCGGTCCAGCACCCCCTCAAAGTCTTCGGTGGCGAAGGCAACATTGGCCACGCCCGGCGGGTGGTCTTGGAGGTAGCGGGCGGCTGGACTGCGTTCGTGCAGCGTCCCGGAGGGATTATCGCTCCGAGGCGCTGTGACCCAGAAGGAGTCTGCCCCCGCCTGAAGCGCAATGGTATGGGAGTCGGCCTCGCACCAATCCCCCACGACCGGCAAGCCCAGGACTTCTACAAACCAATCGCGCCATTGGCACGCATTGTCAACAACAAACTGAACCCGCGCAATCTGCATAGCTGTTTGGAGCTGATACCCGACAATCCTACCAAGGGTTGCTAGGGTATATCCCCGCTTGGGCGCTCCGGTTGCCCGCATCTCCCCGCTGATGAATTTTCACGAAATAACGACCCAATTCGGTAGGGGCCCGGTGGCCGCGCCCTCAACCCAGTCAATTGCCGTTCCGAACCCTCACCCCAACCCCTCTCCCAACTTGGGAGAGGGGCTTCTAACTCCCCTTCTCCCAGCTTGGGAGAAGGGGCCGGGGGATGTAGACGCGCAGCGGCTTCTCGCAGAGGGGGCCCCGTAGCGCTGTTCGCGCTAGCGTCGCGTAGCGATAGAGGGCTACACTCTGCTCCTTGAATCATTGCTCAAAATTTAGGGGAGCCGCGCTTTTTTTCGTCCACCCTTCTACCCCGTACTCCCAGCCGTCTCATCCTGGTTTAGATTTAGATTGGTGGGATGAAAATTTGGGAATTCGCTGCCTCATGGTGGGCCTGGGGTCTCCCAGCTCTCGACGGAGGGCGCAGCCACCACATCCCTACCCCCATCAAGATCATTATTTCGCAACCCCTCATCCCACCGTTGCCCTCTACGATTCCCCCTGATCTGAATCTGCTATGCGTCGCCCACTCTTGGTCTCCGTCTTACTCGCGCCGCTGCACTATGCCCTGCATCCGGCCCTGCTGTTAGCCCTGCTACTCCACATTGCCTTCCTGGCCATCCCCCTCGCGGCCTCCCCTGAGGCCGACGAGGCTGATGACCCCGCCCCTGAGCAGACAACCGCCGAGACGGCTGATTTCAAGCTAGGGGAGGACTGGAGCGACTTTCCGGCCCTGGCGGAAGAGCTGGATGATGAGCAGGTCATGGTGTCCCCTGAGGGGGACGGGGAGCCGCCCCTCGGCTCCCCCGCCGCTGGCTCCCCCACTCCCCTGCTCCGGACGCCGGCTGTCCCTGTGGCCCAGGGGGGAACCCCCGCCCGCGCAACGCCCAGGGGCCCTGTTGGCCAGCGCACTCCCGTGACGCGCCGCTCGCCGGCTCCCCCGCGAGCTAGTGCCCCGCCACCCCCTTCTAGCCCGCCACCCAGCGAGCCTCCGGCGATTGTGGCGGCTCCCCCGATTCTTGAGCCGGAGCCCCCCGCTGAGCTGGCGATCGCCCCCCCAACACCCCCCAGCCCTAGTGATCCTTTTGCCAGCTTGCCCCCGTATTCACAAGCCCAGGCGGGCTCCCTGGCGCGTTTGCAACCGGACCTCGAGGGCCTAGCCTTCCACACGCCGGACGAAATTGAGCAAGTGTTGGCGGCCTATGCCCCAGTTCTGGCCCAGGCCGGCTTCACGCTGGCGAGTAACCCGGAACTCCAGGCGGACGATTTCCAGGTTCATCGCCTCACGGCAACGGCCGACAGCTCTGAGCCGCGCTACCTTCACCTCCTCCGCCACGAGGGTCATACGATCCTGGTGGTGGCTCCGGAGCCCCTACCGCTTGAGCAACTGCTGCTCCAGGAGTAGGCACAGCCTAGGTGGCGATCGCCGGTTGCGCCCTTGGTGAGGTCCCGCCAAGGAACTGACTGAGGGCCTGACTGAGGCGACGGGGGGCCCGCGAGCTGGCTGCCATCGCCTACGCTAACAGTGGCGAATTCAGGTCCTACTTGTGACGATTCAAACGCCCGATTGGGTCAAACACGCGGTTTTTTACCAAATTTTCCCCGATCGGTTTGCTCGTGTGCCGACTGGAGCACCGATTTCTAGCGCTGTGGCCCTGGAGCCCTGGGACGCGCCGCCGACGCCCCAAGGCTACAAGGGGGGAAACTTGGCGGGGGCGATCGCCAAGCTCGATTACCTCCAAGACTTGGGCATCACCGCCCTCTACTTCACGCCCATCTTTCAATCGGCCTGCAACCACCGCTATCACACCCACGATTATTACCAAGTCGATCCGCTGCTGGGGGGCAATGAGGCCTTGAGGGCGTTGCTAGACGCGGCGCACCAGCGGGGAATGCACGTGGTGCTCGATGGGGTGTTTAACCACGCCAGTCGCGGCTTCTTCTACTTCAACGACATTCTCGAAAATGGCCCCCATTCCCCCTGGCTGGACTGGTTCAAGGTGAAGCAATGGCCGGTCTCGGCCTACGACGGCGACCAACCGGCCAATTATGCCAGTTGGGTCGGCAATCGCGCGTTGCCCCAGTTCAACCACGAACACCCCGATGTGCAGGAGTACCTCCTGCGGGTGGCGGAGTACTGGCTCCAGTTTGGGATCGATGGCTGGCGGTTGGATGTGCCGTTTGAGGTGCAAGTACCGGGCTTCTGGCAGGCCTTTCGCGATCGCGTCAAGGCCGTGAATCCGGAGGCTTATATCGTCGGTGAAGTCTGGCAGGATGCCCGCCCGTGGCTGGATGGCACGCAGTTTGACGCTGTGATGAATTACTTATTCACGGGGCCGGCGATCGCCTTTGTCGCGGGCGATCGCGTTGTCCGCGAGTATGTGGAAGGGCCTGACTACAGCCCCTATCCCCCCCTAGACGCCGCCGGCTATGGGCAGAAAATACGCACCTTGCTCGACCTCTACCCCTGGGAGATCCAGCTCGCCCAGCTCAACCTGCTCTCGAGCCATGATACGGCCCGGATCTTGACGGTCGCGGGGGGCGATCGCGCCAGCGTTCAGCTCGCCGTGCTGCTCCAAATGACGTTCCCCGGTGCGCCCTGCATCTACTACGGCGACGAAGTGGGCCTGCCGGGAGCCCTAGATCCGGACTGCCGCCGCAGCTTTCCCCCCGCATCGGCCTGGGATCATGAGCTGTTGCAAACCCACCGGGAGCTGATCGCCCTGCGCCACCAGTACCCGGCCCTCCGCACGGGGAGTTACCGCCAGTTCCACGCCGAGGGCTGGGTCTACGGGTTCGAGCGAGCTTGGGCCGATTCGCAGCTCGCCATTGTCGTCAATGCCGGCGAGTCCCCGGCCCAAGCTCCCCTACCGACGCCGCAAGCTGGCGTGAAGCTCCTCTACGGCTCCGCCGAGGTCACGGTGTCAGCCCCCAGCGAGGGCGCGGACTGGGGGGTGACGCTGCCACCGCGCCAGGGCTGTGTGATCGCCCTGCGTTAAACCAATGCCCCAAAGTAGGGTTTACTGGAATTGAGCCCCTGTCTCCCTAGGCGATCGCGAAGCGTCTCCGCAGGAGAATCGCTCCCCACTCCCCCTGGGTGCGGGACTAGAGATGAAGGGCTCAATTCTTTGCTCACTCGTGCTACACGGCCGACTGCATTCATGGTTGCTATCAACGAGAATTATCTAAAACTAAAGGCTGGCTACCTGTTCCCAGAAATCGCCCGCCGCGTCAAAGCGTTTAGCGCAGCCCATCCCGAGGCCCCGATCATCAAGCTGGGCATTGGCGATGTGACGGAGCCCCTGCCGGCCGCCTGCTGTGCAGCCATGCAAGCGGCGGTGGCGGAACAAGGCGATCGCGCCACCTTTCGCGGCTACGGCCCCGAGCAGGGCTATGCCTGGTTACGGGAAAAAATCGCCACCCATGACTTTCAGGCCCGGGGCTGCGAGATCGATGCCGAAGAAATCTTTGTCTCCGACGGCGCGAAGTGCGACACCGGCAACATTCTGGACATTTTCGGCCAAGACAATGGGATTGCCGTCACGGACCCGGTCTACCCGGTCTATGTGGATACCAACGTCATGGCCGGCCACACGGGGCCGGCGGTAGACGGTCGCTATGGCGGGCTAGTATACATACCGATCAGCGCGGAAAACAACTTCACCGCCGCCATTCCCAGCCAAAAGGTCGATCTGATCTACCTCTGTTTTCCCAACAACCCCACCGGCGCGACCGCCAGCCGCGAACACCTACAAGCCTGGGTAGACTATGCCCAAGCCAACCAGGCGATCATCTTCTTTGACGCCGCCTATGAGGCTTTCATCACTGACGCAAGCCTGCCCCATTCGATCTACGAAATTCCGGGGGCGCGCACCTGTGCGATCGAGTTTCGCTCCTTTTCTAAAAATGCTGGCTTCACGGGCACACGCTGCGCCTATACCGTCGTGCCCAAGACCCTGATCGTGCGGGCTAGCGATGGCTCGGAGGTGTCGTTGCATCAACTTTGGAACCGCCGCCAGTCCACTAAATTCAATGGTGTCTCCTACATCGTACAACGGGGGGCAGAAGCAGTTTATTCGGAAGCGGGTCAGGCGCAGATTCGGGCCTTGATTGCGTTCTATCTGGAGAATGCCCGCATCATTCGTGAGCAATTGACAGCAGCGGGCCTCGCGGTCTACGGCGGCGTCAATGCCCCTTACATTTGGTTGAAAACTCCGCACGGCCTCAACAGTTGGGAATTTTTCGACAAGCTGTTGCAAACCTGCCATGTCGTGGGAACGCCGGGCTCCGGGTTTGGGGCGGCTGGCGAGGGCTATTTCCGCATCTCGGCCTTCAACAGTCGTGATGCTGTTAACGAGGCCATGCAACGCATTGTGGCTCAGTTTGGCTAGGGTGTATCTCAGGTAGGCAAGTTGGCCCACGCTGCGAGCAGCCGCTGCATGTCTCTATCCCCTTATCCCAGGTCGGGCGAAGGGGAGTCTCCCCAGTGAAGTGTACCTCCTGGATAACGCCTGGTGCGAGGGATCGTGAGGATAGGTGCCCCAGAAACATACCGTAGAGCCTAGCGGTGCAGGCGGCCGGGAGCAAGCAGCGAGTGCCAGGTAACGAAGTGGTGAAAAGCCGAGAGTCGGTTGGGTTGACGCCAGGAAACCCAACCATCAGCCCGTTAAATTGTTGTCAGCCAGTTGATTGTAGCTAGTTTAGAATTGACTGGTGTTGGGTTGAGGCACGAAACCCAACCTACTGCCTTGCAAGCGTTGCGAGCTAAAGAGAATCTAGTGTAGAGGGTAAAAGGGCTAAAGGGAAGAGGGAAGAGTCCTCGCCGCACCGCAGGCAACACGAAAACCGATGCGGTAGAGGCGGAAGCCGCGAAGGTACCAGCTGCGGTACGCAGAGCGGCAGTTCCACGGATCGTTGATCCAGGAACCGCCGCGCAGCACTCTTCTAGTTTTGCTCTCATCACTGGATGACCATATAACGGCCTTGTCAGGAGCGCCCTGATAATTTTCGTGCCAAGGATCGGCGCACCACTCCCAAACATTCCCGTGCATATCCAGCAAACCAAAGGCGTTGGTAAATTTGAACGTACCGCGCGGCGTCGTCTTCTTTCGGTAGACTCCCTGGGGGCCGGAACCATAGGTGACGTTGCCACGGTAGTTGGCGAGGTCGGGGGTGATCGTCGGCCCGAA
>CAYNIP010000030.1:0-56099 GCA_964397305.1 uncultured bacterium | reverse complement strand
TCTAAGAGGCTGGGCCGGGTGTATCTCGCTTTGGAGATTCCCCTTCGCCCTACTTAGGAGAAGGGGCCGGGGGATGTAGACGCGCAGCGGCTTCTCGCAGAGTGGGCAAACTTGCCTAGCTGAGATGCTACCCGCTGAGCCCGCGATCGCTAGGGAGCGAGAGCGTGGCCCCGCAGGAGGCTGCCGATAGTTTTCGCGGTGATCTTCATTTGCACCAGAGGATTCGACGGCACGACGGTTTTGTACAGGTAGCTGTCAAAGGTCAAGCGCTGTACATCGATGTCGCTGCACATTTCCACGAAGGCCTCGCGGGCGGCATCGGAGCGATAGAAGACCCGCTGCAAGAGATCCAGCACCAGATAGGTCATCCCGTACTTACGATCCCAGCGCTTCAGGTAGAGCATCAGATCCGCTTCCGTGGGCAGGCGTTGGCCACCATTACTGGTTTCCACGATCGTTTCGGCACACATCCGCGCCGACTTTGCCGCGAAGTAGATGCCTTCGCCGGAGGATTTGGTCACAGTTCCGGCGGCATCGCCCACGAGGGCGACACGGCCGCGAACCCGGTAGGGGCGGGGATGTTCGGGGATCGGGTGAGCTTCGACCTTGATGATTTGGCCACCGACGAGGCGGTGGGCGGCGCGGGCACGAATCCCTGCTTGCAGGTCCTTGATGATCGCCTTGTTCACCTTCATCGTGCCGGTCCCCACGGCCACGTGGTCGTATTTGGGGAACACCCAAGCGTAGAAGTCGGGGGAAACATCGTCACCGACGTACATTTCCGCCAAGTCTTCGTAGTACTCCATCTGGGCTTCGGGCAGGCGGATGCGCTCCTGGAAGGCGATCGCATAGTTGTAGTCCCCGGCTTCGATGGCCTTCGCGATCCGGGAGTTGGCTCCATCCGCGCCGATGACCAGATCCACCTTCAGGGACTTCATCTCGCCGGTCTTGCTGCCGTTGGAGTGGTCCGCGTAGTGGAGGATGTAGGGCTCGCGGTCAGAACTAGGGATGTCCAGTTGATAGACCGTGCCATTGATTAAATTGGCCCCGAGGCGGGCCGCGCGATCGCGCAGAAAGCCATCCATCACCTCCCGCCGGCACATACCAATGTATTCGTCGGGCTTCAGCGTCTGGCCGATATTGACCTCGACGTTAGACGGGGAGATCATCTTCATCCGCGTGACGCGCCGATCGATGATCTCCGGAGGCAGGTCAAACTCACTGACCATGCAGAGCGGAATTGCCCCGCCACAGGGCTTGGCGTTATCTAATTTTCGTTCAAATAAATACGTTTCAATGCCAGCTTTTGCTAAAGTCTCCGCCGCCGAAGACCCAGCCGGTCCGCCGCCTACAACAGCAACCCGTAACACCAAGGTTCTCTCTCCTGACTATAGCGATGGTCTCAAACTTGGTTTGCATCCTACCACGGGCTTTCCGGGGCCTCGGGGGCGATCGCCCAAGGGTCGCAACAGAGCTTAATAAGCCTAGCAATATTTCGTAACATTCACTCCAGGGCCAAGCCTCGGGTTCCAGGGTAATACTCAAGGCTGAGCCAGCGGGCGGCCATGGCGCCTGTGCGCCGCCTGTGCGCCGCCATCCTCTACCCACTCCCCCCATGCCCAGCTCCCGACTGCGCCGCCGCTCCCTGCTCCAGGCCCTGCTCTTCGCCGCCCTCAGCCAGCAGGCCGTCACCGCGTGCCACTCCCGCCCTCGCGGCAACCTCCGCGATCCGCGTGAGTTTGAAGTGATCGTGATCGGGGCCGGGATCGCCGGCCTCGCCGCCGCCCAGGCCCTCCAGGCCCAGGGGCGGCGCGTCTTGGTTCTGGAGGCGCGCGATCGCCTCGGGGGTCGCATCTGGACGAACCATGACCTCGGCTTCCCGATCGACCTCGGGGCCGCCTGGATTCATGGCAACGAAGGCAATCCCCTTCTGAAGCTGGCCGCCCAGGCCCAGGCTCCGACTTTTGCCACGGACGACGCCAGTGTGGTGATCTTTGATGCCAACGGCCAGCCGTTGGCGGACGCGGTCATCCGCGCGGCGGAACAGCGCTACTACGGCCTGCTCCGACAGGTTGAGCGCTGGGCTGAGGAGCTGGACCAGGATGTGAGCTTGGCGGCGGCGATCGCCCGCCTTGATCCCCAGGCCCTCAGCGATCCCCTCCTCCGCTACCAGTTCAACGCTGACCTCGAATTCGACACGGGGGGTTCCCTGGAGGACCTCTCCGCCTGGTACTGGGAAGATGACGAAGCCTTCTCCGGCCAGGATCTGCTCCTGCCCCAAGGCTTTGAGGCCCTGATCCAAGTCCTGGCCGCCGGCCTCGACATCCGCCGCCAGCAGGTTGTGGAGCGCATTGATGCCCGGTCCCCCGAGGGGGTGACTGTGGACACCGAGCGGGGCCGGTTTCAGGCGGCGGTCGCGATCGCCACCCTGCCCCTGGGCCTGCTGAAGCAACAAACCGTCGAGTTTTTGCCGCCCTTGCCCGAGGCCCATCAGCGGGCGATCGCCCGTCTCGGGATCGGCGCCGTGAACAAGGTGGTGATGCGCTTTCCCACGACCTTTTGGGACGAGACCATCCAGTACTTTGGCAACGCAGGCGGGGCAGCGGAGACCTACACCTACTGGATGAACGGGCGGCGCTTTCGGGACCAGAACGTGCTGATCGCGATCGCCAGCGGCCAGGCCAGCCTCGCCCACGAAGCCCAGTCCGATCAAGAGATTACCGCCGAGGTCACAGCCCTAGCCCGCCGCCTCTTCGGGCCCAGGGCCCAACCGCCCGAGCAGGTGCTGATCACCCGCTGGCGTCGTGATCCCTTTGCGGGCGGCGCCTACAGCTATGCGGCGGTCGGGTCAACCGCTAAGGATTTTGTCACCCTAGCCACGCCTGTCGCCCCCCGAGTCCTCCTCGCGGGCGAGCACACCCACCGCTTCCATCGTGGCGCGGCCCACGGTGCTTACGCATCCGGGCGGCGGGCGGCCCAGCAGGCCCAGGCGATCCTGGGGCGGCCTGGGCTCCCCTGAGGCGGCGATTCCGGGGCCAGTCGTATATAATTTGTTACGAAACATCAAGCGAGTTTTGTCATGAGTAACGCTGTGACCCGCGCCTTCTTCATCGGCCGCGCCCTGGCAGCGGTCGCCAGCGAAAAAGTCGAGGCGGCTGCTACAGACGCCCTCAGCGAGCTGGGCAAGTTTGATGCCGAGCAGCGCGAAAAGCTGCGCCAGTTCACCGAAGAAGTCTTGGCCCGCGCAGAACAGGAACTCTCCCAAGCCACCGGAGGAGTCAGCAGCGCTACCAGCTCAGACAGTCCCGGCGACCTGCAAGCCACCATTGACGACCTACGCGCTGAGATCGCCCAACTGCGGGCCGCCCTCCACGCTCGTCAGAGCCGCTCCGCTTAGCCTCGGGAGCCTTCTGCGGGCTCCAGCCTTTTTAGCAAAATCTTATTCATGCCCGTCTCTGAGTCAAGCGCGTGTCTGCCCTATCTTCCAACGTGACTTCTGCCCTGCCCTACTCTGCCCCAACTGCGACAACGCGATCGCCCCGCCCCGAGCGCGGCAAAAAGTCCTATCGCTGGAATCGTGATAGCTATTCCAAACTGCGGCGACGGGCTGACATCTGGGCCTTTGTGGCCACCTTCCTGAGCGAACTCTGGTGGGACAGCAAACCCTGGACCTACTGGGGCGGCTACAGCGACGAGCGCCGCCAGCGCCGCCGCCAGGCCCAGGCGGTCTGGATTCGCGAAAGCCTCCTAGAACTGGGGCCTACGTTCATCAAGGTCGGGCAGCTCTTCTCCACCCGCGCTGACCTCTTTCCCAGCGAATATGTTGAGGAACTGAGCAAGCTCCAAGACCGCGTGCCGGCCTTTAGCTATGAGCAGGTAGCAGCGATCGTTGAAGCGGACACGGGCAAAACCGTGCATCAGCTCTTTCGCAGCTTTGACCCCGTTCCCCTGGCAGCAGCCAGCCTTGGCCAAGTCCACCGGGCGCAACTACAATCTGGCGAAGAAGTCGTCGTGAAGGTGCAGCGCCCCGGGCTGCAAAAGCTCTTCACCATCGACCTCGCGATCCTGAAGCGCATCGCCCAATACTTCCAAAATCACCCCCGCTGGGGCCGTGGCCGCGACTGGCTGGGGGTTTATGAGGAATGCTGCCGTATCCTTTGGGAGGAAACAGACTACCTCAACGAAGGGCGTAATGCCGACACCTTTCGGCGCAACTTCCGCCACTGCGACTGGGTGCAAGTGCCCCGGGTCTACTGGCGCTATACCTCGCCCCGGGTGTTGACCCTCGAGTACTTACCCGGCATTAAAATCAGCCACTACGAAGCCCTGGAGGCCGCGGGTCTGGATCGGAAGCTGCTGGCGAAGCAGGGGGCCGAAGCCTACCTGTGCCAGTTGCTCAACGATGGCTTTTTTCACGCCGATCCCCACCCGGGCAACTTGGCAGTCGCGGCTGACGGCGGGCTGATCTTCTACGACTTCGGCATGATGGGCCGGATCAATGCCAATGTGCGGGAAAAGCTCATGGAGACCCTGTTCGGCATCGCGGAGAAGAATGCCGACCGGGTGGTTACGTCCCTAGTGGACTTGGGAGCCTTGACCCCGGTGGGGGATATGGGCCCCGTGCGGCGTTCGATTCAGTACATGCTCGATAACTTCATGGACAAGCCCTTTGAGGAGCAGTCCGTGAGCGCGATCAGCGATGACCTCTACGAAATTGCCTACGACCAGCCCTTCCGGTTTCCCGCGACCTTTACGTTTGTGATGCGCGCTTTCTCCACCCTCGAGGGGGTCGGTAAGGGGCTCGATCCGGAGTTCAACTTTATGGAAGTTGCCAAGCCTTTTGCCCTGGATGTGGTCTCCAATCGGGAGGCCAACAATGGCAACAGCATTCTGGATGAACTGGGCCGCCAAGCTGCTCAGGTCAGTACGACCGCCCTAGGCCTGCCCCGGCGCGTGGAGGAGACCCTCGACAGCTTGGAGCGCGGCGATGTCCGGGTGCGGGTGCGGGCTACGGAGTCGGATCGCCTGCTGCGGCGCTTGAGTTCCATGCAGATGGCGACCAATTACACGCTGCTAGTGGGCACGTTTATGATCTCGGCGACGATTTTGCTGGTCCATGGCAGCCTCTGGCTGGCGGGGGGAGCGGCGATCGCCGCCCTAGGGTTTGCCGTCGTGCTGATCCGGCTCCTTCGCCAGATCAAACGCTACGACCGCTTTTAGACCGTATTTCATCCGGGACTAGGGGTTACTTGACCGTTACTTAACAGTAGGGTTAAGGGAATTGGGCTAGAATCGTTGTCATGCTTTTCGGAGACCCAATCAATTCGCAGTTGTACTACTTATGGCACGTCGCTTTACGGGGCTCACAGACGTTGGCGTGATTCGCCAAGTGAATCAAGACGATTTTTACATTGATCCGAAAGGGCGGTTTTTCATTGTGGCGGATGGCATGGGCGGTCATGCTGGCGGTCAGGAAGCCAGCCGGATCGCCACAAAAATTATCCCCACCTACCTCGACAAGCTCTGGAACGGGCCCCTAGACTCCGAAAGCTTGCTGGAGCAGGCCGTGATGCAGGCCAACCAAGGGATTCTTCAGGACCAAAGCGAGCACCCCGAGCGGGGTGACATGGGGACGACGGTGGTGGTGCTCATGGAGCGCCAAGGCAAGGCCTGGTGTGGGCACATCGGTGACTCCCGCTTCTACCGTCTGCGAGCGGCCCGGCTCGAACAGATTACCGATGATCAAACCTGGGTGGCTCGGGCGATGAAGGTGGGCGACCTCACCCCGGCCGAGGCTCGGGTTCACCCCTGGCGGCACGTCCTCTCCCAGTGCTTGGGGCGGCGGGATTTGCAGCAGGTGGAAGTTCAGCCGGTGGCGATTGAGCCGGGCGATCGCCTGCTCCTCTGTAGCGACGGCCTGACTGAAGAAGTAACCGATGCGGAAATTCAGCGCTGCTTGGCCGTGGATACAGACTGCGAGCAGATCGCGAAAAGCCTGGTGGAAACGGCCAAAAACAATGGTGGCTCCGATAACATTACGGTAGTGGTCGTCGTGGAGGATGCTGCCGCCTGAGCCAGTCGTCGTGGCGAGGGGCGCGCTGGCTGCGATGGGCAGCTCGGGCGACCACTGGCCTGCTGTTTCGTAGAAAAGACTGTGTTAGTAGAGACCCAACCGGCGATCGCCCTCGTGGAAGACGCAACCGATGAGTTGCTAGCCTGGGCCCACGATATCGACCATTCCAAAGACACCGTATTCCAAAAAGCCCAGCAACTAGCCCATAAATTGGGAGCCCACTACCGCCCGGATGGCCTCGTCGAGATCGGCTTCTGGACCCCCAGCCTCATGGCCCAGGTGATGCGGAAGCTCGAAATTTACCTAGAAGTGCTCACCCCCCTCGACCCCATCGACCCCCGGGAGCGGGAACAGATCGTCCGCTTTCGGCGCGATCGCCTCAACCTCGTGCAGCAGGGGGAATTTCACTGGGGCGTGATCGCCGGCATGAAACCAGGAACCCGGCATGAACTCGGCTCCTTCTACTGGCTCCGCTACGTCGATCCCAACGACCTCCTCCAAGCCATCCGCGATCCCCTGCCCTACTCGCTGCCCTACGGCGTCTTCGGGCCGGCGGAACTCTACGACCTAGAGCGCCTCCAGGCCGAGCGGGCCGACCTCGACTACTTCGCGCGCACCGGAGCCTCCCACGTCCCCGGCGCGACGACTCCCCGCATTCCCCGGATGCGCGCCCCCCGCAACATCCTGCAACTCCACATCGGCACCGCCGCCGCCGGGGGCTCCTTTGAAGGCCTCAACCAAGTTTACCAACGCATTTCCCACAAGCTCGCCCAGGGCGAACCCTTGACCCCGGCCGAAGAAAACTACATCGGCTACGATGCGGTGCAATTTCTCCCCGTGGAGCCCACGATCGAGTACCGCGACGAGTACAGCCCCGAGAGCGAATTCTTCTCCTTTGTCGGGGAAGATGGCCTAGATACCGTCACGATCGAACTCACGAAGCCCAACACCCAAGACTGGGGCTACGATGTGCCGATCGTCGGCTCCAGCGCCACCAACCCGGCCCTCCTGGCCAGCCTGCGCCCCGATGAAGTCGTGGATCTGATCGCAACCCTCCACAACTTCGCCACCGGCCCGATCCAAGTCATCTACGACCTGGTTTACGGCCACGCCGACAACCAATCAGAACTGCTCCTCTCCTACCACTTCCTTAAAGGGCCGAATATGTACGGCCAGGACCTCAATCATCAATTGCCGATGGTGCGGGCGATCTTTTTGGAAATGCAGCGGCGCAAAATCAATACCGGCGCGGACGGAATTCGGGTCGATGGCGGTCAGGACTTCCGCTTTTTCAACCCCCTCTCGGGGCGCATGGAATATGACGACGCCTATCTCAAGGCCATGAGCCATGTGGTGCAAGAGATCGGCGGCCACCAGCGACTCCTGTTTACCATCTACGAGGACGGCCGCCCCTGGCCCCAGGAAGGCTGGGAGGAGATTTCCACCTACCGCGAGTTGATCCAGATCGAGCCAGACTCCTACCAGTGGGGGCCCCTGATCTTTGCCCACAATACGCCGACGCTGAAGGGCTTCTGGGAGCGGAAGTGGCGGCGGGTCTGCGAGGCGATCTACGAGGAAGACCATTGGATCACAGGCTGTGCAAACCACGACACGGTGCGGCGCGGCAACCAAGTGCCCACGGAGGCTGAGATCAACTGGAGCCTGGGTCGCACCCTGCCGGAGGTGCTCCGCAATGCCTACGACAATCCGGCTGTCACCCTCTGGGTCTACGGCTTCAGTCCCGGTCTGCCCATGGACTTCATCAACGCCACCATGCACGCCCCCTGGATGTTTTTTCGCAACACGGACGAGCGCTATGGGGTGAAGGTGGTCTCGGAAGAGGTGGGTTTTCTGGACTGGCAGGTGACGCCGGAACTGTTCCGCCAGGCTGGTAATTTCAGTCGCCTTAAGGCCCAGGGGTTCAAGCACTTGGATGAACTGCGGGAGTTTGGCAACATCTTGCAGCAGATCATGCACCAGAAGGACTACAACATCTCGGAAGTCGTCAAGGCGATCCGCATCTGTATGGAGGGGGACGAGGCCTGTGAACTGCCCCAAGTGCGATCGCTCACCCGGCCCGGAATGCTGCGATTTCTAGCCAAGCTGGACCTCGACCGCCTCAAGGCCTTCGCGCGGCAGTTTATGGAAGATTGCTATGAACTGTGCAATGTGTCCCACTACCAGGAGCAGCTTGATGTGGCTCGGGTGCGATTCAACCTGTCCCTGCGCCAGTTCCGCCACCAGCACCCCTGGCTCCAGGCCAATCTCTCGGGCACGGATCGTTTTAATAAAATGAGCGATGAGGATAGCACTCTATTCTACGGCCTCCGGAGCGATCCTCAGGATGAGGCGAATCGGGTGGCGATGATCGCCCACATGGGGGGCGAGCCCCAAACGGTGCAGTTAGGCGAGTGGCTACAACTGGATTTGCAGGCCTGGGAGGTGGCGATCGCCACCCCCGGCCTAGACCAAGCATCCCTCCCGGACACTCTGGAGAAATTCCAACTGCACGACTCCCAAGCCCTGCTGCTGGTGCCTCGGGCCGAGCCGGGGAAAGCTTAAATTTCACTAAAAAAATGCGTGTTCCGTGAGCGGGGCTGGTTTGCTGACAGCAAGGCCCCGGCCCCTTACCAACCGCCGCTCAGGATTGCCGTTGACCCCCTACGCTGCCTATCCTGCTCGTGATTGCTTCTACCCTCTCTGCTCCCGATCTCGCCCAGGCCCTCAAAACCCACTTCGGCTACGATTCCTTCCGGCCGGGTCAGGCCGAGATCATCACCACCGCCCTCGCCCAGCAGGATCAACTGGTGGTCATGCCCACGGGCGGCGGTAAATCCCTCTGCTTTCAACTGCCGGCCCTCCTGCTTCCTGGTTTGGCGATCGTGGTTTCGCCCCTGATCGCCCTGATGCACGACCAAGTGCAGGCCCTCAAGGCCAACGGCATCGCCGCTACCTTTCTCAACAGCAGCCTCGACCGAGAGACCCAGCGCCAGCGGGAGACGGCGATTCGGGCCGGCCGGGTGAAGCTGCTCTATGTCGCCCCGGAGCGGCTGATGAGTGAGGGGTTTCTTCAGTTCCTGGACGAGCTGGCTGCCGCTGAGGGTCTCGCCAGCATCGCCATTGATGAAGCGCACTGTGTCTCGGAGTGGGGGCATGACTTCCGGCCGGAATATCGGCAGTTGGGGTCCCTGCGCGATCGCTATCCCCCCTTGCCGATCATGGCCCTCACGGCCACGGCCACGGAGCGCGTCCGGGCCGACATCATCCGGCAACTGCGCCTGCGGGAGCCCCGCCTCCACGTGGCCAGCTTCAACCGCACCAACCTCTACTACGAAGTGCGGCCAAAGTCCCGCGAGCAGCAAACCTACCAGGAACTGTTGACCCTACTCGAACAGCAGGACGGCTCCACGATCATCTACTGCTTCAGCCGCAAACGGGTCGAGCGCCTGACCGAAAAACTGCGCCTCGACGGCTTCGAGGCCCTGCCCTACCATGCCGGCCTGCCCAGCGCCACCCGCACGGAGTACCAGGAGCGCTTCATCCGCGACGACACCCGCATTATCGTCGCGACGATCGCCTTCGGCATGGGGATCAACAAGCCCGATGTCCGCCTCGTGGTTCACTACGACCTCCCCCGCAGTCTCGAGAGCTACTACCAAGAGTCGGGCCGGGCCGGCCGCGATGGCGACCCGGCCCAGTGCATCCTCTTCTTTGGCCCCCAGGACATCAGCAATGTCAAGTTCCTGATCGCCCAAAAGCCCGACCCCGACGAGCAGCGCATTGCCCTGCAACAGTTGCGCCAGATCGCTGACTACGCGGAAAGCACGGTCTGCCGCCGCACGATCCAACTCGGCTACTTCGGCGAG
This sequence comes from uncultured bacterium, assembly GCA_964397305.1. Taxonomy (GTDB): domain Bacteria; phylum Cyanobacteriota; class Cyanobacteriia; order Cyanobacteriales; family Spirulinaceae; genus JAAUTY01. The sequence continues at coordinate 46,160 of CAYNIP010000030.1, read as the reverse complement.
GTCTTTCCGGGGAACTGCGATCGCTGTGACAATTGCCGCTACCCCAAGCCCCTCCAGGACTGGACGATCGAGGCCCAAAAGTTCCTCTCCTGTGTCGCCCGGGTGCGCGAGCGCTTTGGGACAACCCACATCATCGACATTCTGCGGGGCGTCAAGAAGCAGAAGCTGCTGGAGCTGGGCCATGATCAACTCTCGACTTACAACATTGGGGGCGATCGCACGGTGGAGGAATGGCGACTGCTAGCCCGCACCCTGCTGCACCAGGGCCTGATGCGCGAAACCGCCGACGGCTACCCGATCCTCAAGCTCAACGCCCAGAGCTGGGAAGTCCTCCGCCGCCAGCGCCAAGTCTTCGTGGCCGTGCCCCAAGCCAAGGCCGTGGTCACAGCCCAGGCCGATGACCTGAGCCCCGTCGAGCGGGAGCTGTTCGAGCACTTGCGTGACCTGCGGAAGCAGCACGCCAACCAACAGGGGGTTCCTCCCTACGTCGTCTTCCACGATGCTCACCTGCGGGCCATGGCCCAGCAGCGGCCCCAGACAACCGTGCAGTTCTTGCAGGTTCCTGGGGTGGGTCGCCGGAAGGGGGAGCTTTATGGTCAGGCCTTTACCACCGCCATCTGCGAATTTTGTGAGGAGCGGGGGCTGGAAATGAATTGCTCAACTCCGACAACACCCTCCCGCCGCCGCCGCCCCAGTGAGGACGAACCCACGGACACGGAGCAGGAGACCCTGACCCTCTACCAACGAGGACTCAACCCCGAGGAAATCGCTGACGCGCGTGACCTCCAGCGCGTCACGATTTTAGGCCACTTAGCGGAGTTGCTCCGGAAGGGGGTGGCGATTCCCCTGGATGATTTGGTCCCGCCGGAGGCCCAGCAAGTGATCGAGCAGGCGATCGCCCAACTCGGCCATCCCCAAACCCTCGGCCCCATTTACCACCACCTAGAAGGCCGCTACGACTATGGCGAAATCCGCCTAGTCCAGGCCGCCCAGACCCGAAAGCAAGAGGAAGCCCTGCCGGAGTAGCGCCAATTCCTCTGTCAAAGGCGCGCCCCCCGGTAGCGCATTTGCCGCCGCTGGGTGGAGCGGCGCGCAAACTGAGGCAGATCCCCGCGATGACCCAGAACAATCACCGTATCTCCTGCCTGCAACACCAGGGAATAGTGAGGATGGGTCAGAGTCGTGCCATCACATCGGCGCACCGCAACAACGAGAAAACTGCCATTGCCCCGCACCTCCAGCTTATGGATCGTCAGCCCCACCAGCGGCGAGTCCGAGGACACAGACAATTCGCTGAACTGAATATCCAGCTCCCCAAGCAGGGCTTCGAGGTGCTGGTGCTCGTCCTTAGCCGCAAGAAACTCGAGAGCGACGGGCCGAGTAATCAAATTCGCCAAGTGGAGAGCGCCAGTCTCAGCCGGTAGCACCACGCGATCCGCGCCCGCAAGGCGTAGCTTCTTCTCTGTGCTCGGCAGTTCGCCCCGGGCGAGAATGGTGAGATCAGGATTCAGCTCCCGAGCAGTCAGCGTGATGAACACATTCAGAGCATCATCCTGCAAGACCGTCACTAACATTTGGGCGCGGCTAATGCCAGCAGCATCGAGCACGGCCTCATCGGCAGCGCTGCCTTCGACGAATAGATAGCCCTGAGCAGCCACCCGCTGGATTTGCTCCGGGTCAATCTCAACGATCGCCAAGGACCGATGCGCGGCCGCGAGGTGTCGCGCGAGCATTTCCCCAATACGACCAAAACCGCAGATGATGATATGGCCCTGGAGATTTTCAATCTCACGACTGCGCCGCCGGGAATCCAAGGCCCGGTTGATCTCTCCTTCAGTCATCATTTGAATCAAGCCCCCGACAACATAGACGGCTGAGGATGTCCCCGCGACGATGACCCCAATGGTGAACACTTTCTCCACCGCCGTTTCGAGGGGTTCCACCTCGCCATAGCCAACCCCAAACACCGTGATGACGACCATGTAAGTCGCATCCAAGACCGACCAGCCAAACAAGACGTAGCCCCAGGCCCCCACCGCCAGGGTGATACCAAAGAAAAGAGCCCCGGTGAGAATACGCTGAAAGGAGTCCTGCATGGGGAAGCCCGGAAAGTCGCCAGTCCTTAAAACCAGCGGCTGCTACCATAGCCCGGAGCCGTCATTCCCTGGTCTTGCCGCCGCGCGACTCTCTCCCGATAATAGACGAATCAAGCTCCCCCGGTTGCGGCCTGCCAGACGCATGGCCCGCCAGTACACCATGACTCGAATTCCCCTGCGGTTGGTGTTGATTGTGCCCGTTGTTTTGCAGACGGTAGTGGTGGTGGCCCTCACCGGCTGGCTATCCTACCGCAACGGCCGGGCAGCGGTGCAGGACGTAGCGGCCCAGGTGCAGGTCGAGATTGGTCTACGAGTGGAGCAGCAGTTGCAGGAGTTTTTACAAACGCCGCAGCAGGTGAACCAGCTCAATGCCGCCGCCCTGGCCCTCGGACACCTCGATCCCAGCCGCCCGGAGTCCTTGGAGCGGCACTTCTGGGAGCAGTTACAGGTTTTTCCCTTGCTGACGGGCCTCTACTTGGCGACGGGGGCAGGGGAGCACTTTGCGGCGCGCCGACAGGAGGAGGAACGGTTCACCCTGGCAACCCGCACAGCGGCGACCGGCTGGCAAGTGGAGCGCTACTGGGCGACCCCCGAGGGGGAGCGTGGCAATTTGGAGCAGCGCTTTTCTGACTTTGAGCCTCGCCAGCGCCCCTGGTATCAGGCAGCGATCGATTCCGAGCAAACCGGCGGTCCTCAGGCCCCCAGCCGACCCACTTGGAGCCCCCTCTACGTCGATTTCAGTACTCAAGAGTTGGCGATTACGGCGGCGCAGGCTGTCTACGACCGCCAGGGGCAATTTCTGGGGGTTTTAGGCGCGGATCTGTTTTTGAACCGCCTCAACCAGTATTTGCAGGAGATTAAATTGGGGCAGGCGGGGGTGGTGTTTATCCTGGAACGCGATGGCCGCCTGGTCAGTACCTCGACCTCGGAGCCGCTGATGACAGCGGCCGACACACCCCAACGCCGGCCAGCCACCGCCAGTACCCAGCCGCTGATTCGCGCTGCCGCTCGCCAGCTCACCCAGGCCTTTCCGGATCTGCGTCCGATCCAGGCCCCTCAATCTTTGGAGTTTCAAGCGAATCAGCAACACCACTTTTTGCGCCTGAAGCCCTTCCAGGACGAGTATGGCTTGGATTGGCTGATTGTGGTGGTGCTGCCGGAGCGTGAATTCACGACCCAGATTGCGGCCAACACGCGCCAGACCCTCGCTCTCTGCGGCCTCGCCTTGGGTCTCTCCACGGTGCTGAGTGCCCTGGCGGCCCGCCACCTCACTCGGCCCCTGTACCGGCTGGCAGAAGCGAGCCGGGCCCTGGCCGCCGCGAGTCAGGCGGCGGATCTATCGTCCCTGGGGCCGGAGCTGGTCCAGGCCTCACCGCTCGCGGAGGTGCAGATCCTCGCGACCTCGTTTAACCAAATGGCCCAAAGTCTCCATCAGGCCTTGGCTCAGGAGCGCCAAGCTCGCGGGGAGGTGGAGCAGGCCCTCAGCAGTAGTGAGGAGCAGCTCAAGCTGGCCCTGAGTGCTTCGGGGAGCGGGGTCTGGAGTTGGTATCTGGATACGGGGGCGGTGGTTTGGGATGACCTGATGCACCGGTTGCACGGGCTGATGCCGGGGCAGTTTGGGGGGCGGCCCCGGGATTTTTTGCGGTTGGTGGAGCCGGGCGATCGCCCCTGGCTGCGCCATATGATCCGCTGCCACCTCTACCAGCGGGAGGAGCCGGTGTTTGAGTTTGTTTACCACATCCGCAAGCCGAGCGGCCGCCGCCGGGCGATCCACGCTCGCGGCCGCGTCTATCGCCGGGCCGATGGTCAGCCTCGGGCCGTGACGGGGGTGTGCTGGGATGTGACAGCCCAACACAGTGCGGAGGAAGTGGTGCGCGAGAGCGAGGCCCGGCTACGGGATCTGTTCAACTTTGCGCCGATCGGCATGGCGGAGGTCTCGCTGGCGGGGGATTTTCTGGACATCAACCCGGCCCTGTGTGATTTTCTGGACTATTCGACCGATCAGTTGCTGAGCTTGGGACTGCTGGCGATTACCTATCCGGGCGATCGCCCGGCCTTTGAGGCCATCTTTGCGGAGCTGATCAGCGGTGAGCGCACCCGGTATCGCGGCGAGCTACGCTACAGCCACAATGACGGCTATGGCATCTATGCGATCTTGAGTTGCTATGTGCGGCGCGATCGCCACAACCGCCCCTTGTCGATCATTGCTCAGATCCTCGACATCACGGAGCGCAAGCGGGCCGAGGCTGCCCTGCGGGAGCAGCAGCAGTACCTGAGGCTGATCATCGACAATATCCCCCAGCTCGTGTTTTGGAAGGATACCAATCTCGTTTTTCTCGGCTGTAACCGCAACTGGGCCCAGGCGGCGGGGCTGCCTAATCCAGCAGCGGTGGTGGGCAAGACGGACTATGACCTGCTCGAGGACCCCCAAGTAGCGGAACAGTACCGGGAGCGCGATCGCCAAATCATTGCCAGCAATCAGGCCGAACTCCATATCGTGGAGCGCAAGCAGCGGCCGGATGCCAGCGGCGCTCCCGTCTGGCTCGAGAGTAGCCGCGTCCCCATTTACGACACTGAAGGCAATGCGATCGGCATTCTCGGGGTGCTCGACGACATCACGGCCCGCAAGCTCGCCGAGGAGGCGATCCGGGAGAGCGAGGCCCTGCTCAATGCCACCTTTAACCAAGCGGGGGTGGGGATTACCCAGAGCGATCGCCAAGGCCATTACCTGCGAGCGAACCAGCGCTACTGCGATTTAGTCGGCTACTCCGAGGCCGAGCTGCTGCAACGCCGCTTCCAAGACCTCAGCCACCCCGAAGACCTGGACCTCGCCTGGACCCGCTACCAACAGCTTTGGCGTCGGGAGATCGACAGCTACGCGATCGAAAAACGCTACTGCCGTCGCGATGGCGGCGTCGTCTGGGCCCAGATCACGGTCTCCCTGGTCAACGATGCGGCCGGTATCCCCCGGTATGCCACCGCGATTGTGGAGGATATTAGCGATCGCAAACTTGCCGCCATTGAAATGCGCCGCGCCAAGGAAGCCGCCGAAGCCGCAAACCTAGCCAAGAGCCGCTTCCTGGCAAACATGAGCCACGAACTCCGCACCCCCCTCAACGCCATCCTGGGCTTCTCCCAGCTCCTCAACCAAGACGAGACCCTCACCCCCCCCCAGCGGGAGCACCTGGCCACCATTGAGCGCAGCGGCGAGCATCTGCTGACCCTGATCAACGACGTGCTTGAGATGTCCAAGATCGAAGCCGGCCGCATCACCCTCCATGAAACCCCCTGTGACCTCCACGCGCTCTTGGAGGGTCTGTACGAAATGCTCTCCCTCAAGGCTGCGGCCAAGGGCTTGCCCCTGACCGTGACCTGGCCGGCCGACCTACCCCGCTACCTCTGCCTCGATGCTGGAAAATTGCGCCAAGTGCTCATCAATCTCTTGAGCAATGCCATCAAGTTCACCCGGGTGGGCCGGGTGGAGCTGACCGCCCAGGCCAGCGCCCCCTTGGAGGCCGAGTCCCCCACTTATCAACTCCACTTCGCCGTGACCGACACGGGGCCGGGCATCGCCCCCGAGGAGCTGGACCTGCTCTTCCAGGCCTTTGCCCAGACGGAGAGCGGCCGCCAAACCGCCCAAGGCACGGGGCTGGGCCTCTCCATCAGCCAGCAGTTTGTGCGCTTGATGGGGGGCGAAATTACGGTGCAGAGCCACGTGGGTCAGGGCACGACCTTCCGCTTCCGGGTGCCGGCCCGGGCGGCCTCGCCCCCCCCGACGCGGCCCGACCGCCCTAGCCAACGCCCAGCGGCGATCGCCCCCCAGCAACCCGACTATCGCATCCTGGTCGTGGACGATGCCGCCGCCAGCCGGGAACTCGTGGCCGAGTTGCTGATGGCCGTCGGCTTTCAGGTGCGGCTCGCCGCCGACGGCCGCACCGCCCTGCAAACCTGGGAGCAGTGGCAACCCCAGTTAGTCTGGCTCGACTTGCAGATGCCCGAGCCCGATGGCTACGCCGTCGCCCAGGTGATTCGCCGCCAAGAAGCGGCCTGGGCCCGACCCCAGCCCACGGTATTGATCGCCCTCACCGCCAGCGTCTTTGAGGAGGAGCGAGTTCATGCCCTCGCCAGTGGCTTTGACGACTTTATTCGCAAGCCGCTCCAAGTGTCAGAGCTATTCGACTGCATGACCCGCCACCTCGGCGTGCAGTATGTCTATGTCACCACGCCACCGCCAACCCCAGGGCCGGTGGTGGTGCAACCGGAGGAATTGCAAGCCTATTGGCAGCAGATGCCGGCTGACTGGCGGCAGCAGGTTCACCAGGCTAGTCGGCGCTGCAATAGCGAGGCCCTGGGGCCCCTCCTGGCCGCGATTCCCCCCGAGGCTGGACCCCTGGCTGCAACCCTGGGGGAATGGCTCAAAAATTTCCGCTTTGATCGCCTCGTTCAGCTCGCAGAGACCGAGCCGGCCCTCCCCCCATCCGAGGCCGTAGAGGTGCGAGGGGGCCTCGGGGAGCCCTGAACAATCCCCCAAAATTCGTTTATTCTGGAGTTTGAACCGTTTTTCAGTTTCAATGGTCAACTCTCAGTCAACGAGCTATGAACGCAGAGCAAGATCGCATCATCATCTTCGATACAACGCTCCGGGATGGCGAACAATCGCCGGGAGCCGCCCTGAATGCCGATGAAAAGCTGGCGATCGCCCGGGCTCTAGCGCGACTGGGAGTGGACGTGATTGAAGCAGGCTTTCCCCAGGCCAGCGATGGTGACTTCTTAGCCGTGCAGCGAGTGGCGGAGCAGGTGGGCACCGCAGACGGCCCTGTGATTTGCGGTCTCGCCCGGGCCCTCAAGGGCGATATTCAGCGGGCGGCGGCAGCCCTGAAGCCAGCGGCGAAGTGGCGCATTCACACCTTCATTGCCACTTCAGACATTCACTTGGAGTACAAGCTACGCAAGAGCCGCCAAGAGGTGCTGGCGATCGTGCCGGAGATGGTGGCCTATGCCAAATCCTTTACCCCCGATGTCGAATTTTCTCCGGAAGATGCGGGGCGCAGTGACCCGGAGTTTCTCTACCAAGTGCTGGAGGCGGCGATCGCCGCGGGGGCGACCACGGTGAACATCCCCGACACGGTGGGCTACACCACGCCGGAGGAGTTCGGGGGCCTGATTCGCGGCCTCAAACAGCACGTCCCCAACATTGACCAAGCGATCATCTCCGTCCACGGCCACAACGATCTCGGCCTCGCCGTCGCCAACTTCTTGGCAGCGGTGCAGCAGGGGGCGCGGCAGTTGGAATGCACCATCAACGGCATCGGCGAGCGGGCCGGCAACGCCGCCCTGGAAGAACTGGTGATGGCGCTGCACGTCCGCCGTCAGTTCTACAATCCCTGCCTGGGGCGGCCGCCGGAATCCACCGCCCCCCTGACCAACATCGACACGCAGCAGATCTACAAAACCTCGCGCCTGGTGTCCAACCTCACGGGCATGAGTGTGCAACCCAATAAGGCGATCGTCGGGGCCAATGCCTTTGCCCACGAGTCGGGGATTCATCAGGACGGGGTGCTCAAGCACCGGCTGACCTACGAAATCATGGATGCTGAGTCCATCGGCTTAACCAAGAACCAGATCGTGCTCGGCAAGCATTCGGGTCGCCATGCCTTCCGCGATCGCCTGCAAACCCTCGGCTTTGACCTGTCGGACACGGAACTGAACAAGGCCTTCCTGCGCTTCAAGGATGTGGCCGACAAGAAAAAGGAAATCACCGATTGGGATCTGGAGGCCATCGTCAACGACGAGATCCAGCAAGTGCCGGAACTGTTTCACCTGGAACTGGTGCAGGTCTCCTGTGGCGACCACGCCCGCCCCACAGCGACGGTCACGCTCCGCACCCCAGACGGCCGGGAGCTGAGCGATGCGGCGATCGGCACCGGGCCGGTGGATGCGGTGTATCGGGCAATCAATCGGGTGGTGAACCTGCCCAATGAGTTGACCGAATTTTCCGTCAAGTCGGTGACGGAGGGCATCGACGCCATGGGCGAGGTGACGATCCGGGTACGGCATGGCGATCGCACCTATTCCGGTCACGCCGCCAACACGGACATCATCGTGGCCTCGGCCCGGGCTTACCTCAGCGCCCTCAACCGCCTCCAGGCGGCCTTGCAAGGAACTGAAGCCCCCGGGACCGAGGCTCAACCCGCACCGACGGCTTAGCCCTGAGCCCCATCCCCCCCCGAGCCGGAACACCTCGTCCTAGCCTCCCCCTCACCCCTAGTTGGGCTGACCCAAGAGCCCTGGGGCCGGGGAGCCGCGCTTTTATTCGTCCATCCCCCGTGTTAACACGAATACAATGCAGAAAACACGGTTATGGTATGATGTTTTGAATACACTTTTTTAACTTGTACCATCCGGCGAGCTTGCCGAACCCTGAGGAGTTTGAGGACATGGCCTTCAGAGTTGCTGTTCTGAAGGCCTAAGGCGATCCCCCTAGCTGTCCGTGGGGTTGCTTAAAAATTGGGAGCGACACAACCGATAGCTTCACCCCTGGGCCTAGCTCAAGGGCATCTTTTCGTATACCCGCACAACGCTTGAATCCATGACGACCACGCAGATTTCAACCTCGCCCATGACCACCGAAGCTCTGCCGTCAGAGTCGCAGGCTGCTAACCTGAACCGCCAGATGATCGTCATTCTCGACTTTGGCTCCCAGTATTCTGAGCTGATCGCCCGCCGCATCCGCGAAACCCAGGTTTACTCCGAAGTCCTCTCTTATCGCACTACGGCCGCGCAACTCCGCCAGCTTAACCCCAAAGGCATTATTTTGTCAGGGGGCCCCAACTCCGTCTATGACCAACGGGCTCCCCAATGTGATCCCGAAATTTGGCACTTGGGCATCCCGATCCTGGGAGTTTGCTACGGGATGCAACTGATGGTGCGTCAACTGGGGGGAACGGTCGAGCGGGCCGAGCGGGCTGAGTATGGCAAGGCCGCTCTCCTCATCGATGATCCCACGGACCTGCTTACCAATGTTGAGCCGGGCTCAACTATGTGGATGAGCCACGGCGACTCCTGCACCCGCCTGCCCGAGGGCTTCGAGATCCTCGCCCACACGGAGAACACTCCCTGCGCGGCGATCGCCCACCATGACCAACAACTCTACGGCGTCCAGTTCCACCCCGAAGTCGTTCACTCCGTCAACGGCCTCGCCCTCATCCGCAACTTCGTCTATCACATCTGCCACTGCGAACCCACCTGGACCACCGAGGCCTTTGTCGAAGAGGCGATCCGGGAGATCCGTGCCAAAGTCGGCGACAAGCGGGTGCTCCTCGCCCTCTCGGGGGGCGTGGACTCCTCCACCCTCGCCTTCCTGCTCCACCGGGCCATCGGCGACCAGCTCACCTGCATGTTCATCGACCAAGGCTTCATGCGGAAAGGGGAGCCCGAGCGGTTAGTGGAAATTTTTGACCAGCAATTTCACATTCCAGTGGTGTATGTGAATGGGCGCGATCGCTTCCTGGCCCAGGTCAAAGGAGTGACGGACCCAGAAGAAAAGCGCCGCCGCATCGGCCACGAATTCATCCAGGTCTTTGAAGAAGAATCCCAACGCCTCGGCCCCTTCAACTACCTCGCCCAAGGAACCCTCTATCCCGACGTGATCGAGTCGGCCGATACCAACGTCGATCCCCAGACGGGGGAGCGCGTCGCCGTCAAGATCAAGAGCCACCACAACGTCGGCGGCCTGCCCAAAAACCTCCGGTTCAAGCTGGTAGAACCCCTGCGGAAACTGTTCAAGGATGAAGTGCGCCGGGTCGCCGCCGCCATCGGCCTCCCCCCAGAAATTATCCGCCGCCACCCCTTCCCGGGCCCCGGCCTCGCCATTCGCATCATCGGCGAAGTGACGGCCGAGCGCCTGAACATCCTCCGGGATGCCGACTTTATCGTGCGCGATGAGATCGCCCGCCAAGGCTACTACCACGAACTCTGGCAAGCCTTCGCCGTCCTGCTGCCGATTCGGAGCGTCGGCGTCATGGGCGACCAACGCACCTATGCCCACCCCATCGTGCTCCGCCTTGTCGCTAGCGAGGACGGCATGACCGCTGACTGGGCGCGGGTTCCCTTTGACTTGCTCGAGACCATCTCCAACCGCATCGTCAACGAGGTTCGCGGTGTCAATCGGGTGGTCTACGACATCACCTCCAAGCCCCCGGGAACCATTGAGTGGGAGTAGTGGGCTCAGAGCCTTGCCCAGGTCCCTTGGGCAACGCTCTGAACACCGTGGGGGGCCTGAAGGCAGTGTCTCCGGAGCGAGTCCCTATCCCTACGGCCGGAGTCAGTTTGACCGCTAGGATTCATCGTCTCACCCTCGAGCCGTTCCCTGAGCTTCTAGCCTGCTGGCCTGGCTGCTCTGGGCGCTCGGCTGGGGGATGCCGCCTGGGGGGAGAGGTTCCAGGCAGGGCTAGATTTACAACATTGAAGTTGTTAAAGTAGTGAGACCTCACCTAATCTGACGCTGAGAGTTTCCTGCGGGTGCATCTCAGCTAGACAAGTTTGCCCACTCTGCGAGAGCCGCTGCGCGTCTAGATCCCCCGGCCCCTGCTCCCAAGGAGGGCGCAGGGGAATTTCCTTCCTGCACCCTCCTAGGCCTTCCTCGGAAGCGGGACTCAGGAGACTGCTGCCGTGCTTCCCTCCGGGCCAAGGGTGGAGGCTGAAACGGCGGCTCTCCCCCTGGATTAGGTTGAGGCTGGCAACGCTGCATCTTCTCGGATCGAGCCCATGAACGCAATTGACTACCTCCGCATCAGCCTCATCGACCGCTGTAACTTTCGTTGCCAGTACTGTATGCCGGAGGGGGCCGAGCTAGACTACCTGCTGAAGCAGGAGGTTCTGACAAATGCAGAGATCGTCACCCTAGTGCGTGAGGTGTTCGCACCCTTAGGGTTTCGCAAATTTCGCTTGACCGGCGGGGAGCCCCTGTTGCGACCAGGCCTGGTGGAACTGGTCCAAGCTCTGGCAGCCTTGCCGACCACGGAGGATCTGGCGCTGACGACCAATGCGTTCTTGCTGGCGGAGTTGGCCCAACCTCTCTATGAGGCGGGCTTGCGTCGTCTGAATATCAGCTTGGATTCTCTGGACCCCGCTACGTTTGATCGGATCATCGGCCACCGGGGCCGTAGCCGCTGGGCGCAAACCTGGGCGGGGATTCAAGCGGCCCATCGGGTCGGGTTTGACCCCCTGAAGCTGAATACCGTGGTGATCCCGGGCTTGAATGAGGGCGAGGTCGAAGCCCTAGCGGCCCTGACCCTGGAGCGCTGTTGGCACGTTCGCTTTATCGAGTTTATGCCGATTGGCAATGCTGCCCTGTTTAGCGATCGCGCCTGGGTTCCCTCAGAAGAGTTGCGCCAGCGCCTCCGCGATCGTTGGGGCCTGGAACCGGCCAGCGTCCTGGGCCAGGGGCCGGCGGATGTGTTTCAGCTTCCTGGGGCCTTGGGGACCGTGGGGTTTATCTCACAAATGTCGGAGTGTTTTTGCGATCGCTGCAACCGCGTCCGCCTCTCGGCTGATGGCTGGCTGCGCCCCTGTCTGCTCAATGAGTCGGGGCAGCTAAACTTGAAGACCCTGCTCCGAGCTGGAGCCCCCTTCGGCGTGTTGCGCGATCGCGTGCGGGAGTTGCTGGCCCTCAAAGCCGAGATCAATTTCCAAGAGCGCGACCAGGGCACAGGCGGCAACACCTACACACGCACCATGTCCCAAATCGGCGGCTAGGTCCGGAACCGTGCGAGCATCTGAAGCGGCAGCTGCCAACACCCTGGACCGCCCTCCCAGCCGTGGGAACGGGAGTTGGGAGGGCTAGACAGCCGGTAGCGGCTCTCCCCGCGTCGGCCACCGTAGAGCCAAGGCCCTGGAGCCGATCACGAGCGGCGTGGCGAGGGCCGCTGTGGGGTCCTGGACGTGGGAAATCTCGGATAACCGGGTCACAAACCCCGGCGGTCGGTGAGAATTTCGCAGCCGTCGCTCGTGACAAGAACCGTATGCTCAAACTGGGCGGAGAGCTGGTTATCTGCCGTCACCACCGTCCAGCGATCGCTCAGCACCCGCGTTACCGGGGAGCCCGCATTCACAATCGGCTCGATCGCCAAGGTCATCCCAGACTTGAGCATGACATTGGGCAACTCCTGGGTGCGGAAATGGAACACGGCCGGGGCTTCATGGAGACTGCGACCAACCCCATGGCCGGTGTAGTTCTCCACCACGCTGTAGCCATTGGCCGTCACACAGTCCTCAATCGCACCGGCTATATCCAACAAGGTATTCCCTGCTTTCACCTGGGCCAGACCTTGGTACAGGGCTTGCTCCGCAACCTGGGCCAATCGAGCGGCATCCGGGGAAACCTTGCCGACCGGGATCGTGATGCAAGAATCACCGTGGTAGCCGCCTTGGTAGGCTCCGGTGTCCACCTTGAGGAGGTCGCCCGCGCGAATCACTTTCTTGGCACTGGGGATGCCGTGAACGACTTCATGGTTGAGAGAGGCGCAGATGGAGCCAGGAAAGCCGTGGTAGCCCTTGAAGCTGGGGGTAGCGCCGAGGTCCCGAATGCGTTGCTCCGCATAGGTATCCAGATCGGCGGTCGTCAGGCCGGGCTGCACGCGCGCCGCAATTTCCTGCAACACTGTAGCGACAATGCTGGCGGAGCGCCGCATGATCTCGACTTCAGCCGCAGACTTGAGTTCAATGCCTCGGTGCGATCGCCGTAACGGCGGCAGGCCGCTGCGGGTTTTAGGAAACAGGAGATTAACCAAGATGTTCATAAAAGGGGGACTTACAGCAGCCCCGGCAGCAAAAAGGTTGGAGCAAAGCGCTTTAGGGTAGGGTAACGCTCTGCTCCCGGCTAGGGCAAGGCGGCCTCCGGTAAAATCAAGGTTACGTCAAGATCACCCCCCGGGCGACCGGCCTCACTGACCCCTCGGTAGAATTTCAATGAACAGCTCGTTTCTGGACCGTCTCCACAGCCCTGAGCGCCCCGTCCTCGTCTTTGACGGCGCGATGGGGACTTCCCTCCAAACCCAGAACCTCACCGCCGCTGACTTTGGCGGGCCCCAATACGAAGGCTGCAACGAGTACCTCGTGCAGACCAAACCGGAGGCCGTGGCCCAGGTGCATCGCAGCTTTTTAGCCGCAGGGGCCGACGTGATCGAAACCGATACCTTTGGGGGGACGGCGATCGTGCTGGCGGAGTATGGGCTAGAGGCCCAGGCCTATACCCTCAACCGGGATGCGGCGGTGCTAGCGAAGACCCTCGCCCGAGAGTATTCCACGCCAGAACAGCCCCGCTTTGTGGCCGGCTCTATGGGGCCGGGGACAAAGCTGCCGACCCTAGGGCACATTGACTTTGACACCCTGAAGGCCGCCTACGTGGAGCAGGCCCAGGGACTCTGCGATGGTGGTGCGGATTTGCTGCTGGTGGAGACCTGCCAGGATGTGCTGCAAATCAAGGCCGCCCTCAATGCGATTGAGGAAGTCTTTGCGGCCAACGGCGATCGCCTGCCCCTGATGGTCTCCGTAACCATGGAAGTCATGGGCACAATGCTCGTGGGCACGGAAATTGGGGCCGCCCTGACGATCCTGGAGCGCTACCCGATCGACATCCTGGGGCTCAACTGTGCGACTGGCCCCGAGCAGATGAAGCCCCACATCAAATACCTCTCGGAACACTCCCCCTTCATCCTCTCCTGCATTCCCAATGCCGGCCTACCGGAAAACGTCGGCGGCCAGGCCCACTACCGCTTGACGCCGATGGAGTTGCGGTTCTCGTTACTGCATTTTGTCGAAGATTTGGGGGTGCAAATTGTCGGCGGCTGCTGTGGCACGCGCCCGGACCACATTGCCCAGTTGGCCACGTTGGTGAAGGAGTTGCGCCCCAAGGAACGCCACCCGGCCTATGAGCCCGCCGCCGCCTCAATCTACAGTCCCCAACCCTACCACCAGGACAACTCGTTTCTGATCATTGGCGAGCGCCTCAATGCCAGTGGCTCGAAGAAATGCCGCACTCTGCTGGAGGCCGAGGACTGGGACGGCCTCATTTCCCTGGCCAAGGCCCAGGTGAAAGAAGGGGCCCATATTCTCGATGTCAACGTGGACTATGTGGGCCGCGATGGGGAGCGGGATATGCGGGAGCTAGCTTCTCGGTTGGTAAACAATGTCACCCTGCCGCTGATGTTGGATTCGACCGAGTGGCAGAAGATGGAAGCGGGCCTCAAGGTCGCTGGGGGCAAGTGTATTTTGAACTCCACCAACTATGAAGATGGAGAGCCTCGATTCTACAAGGTGCTGGAGCTAGCCAAACGCTACGGCGCGGGAGTCGTAGTCGGCACGATTGATGAAGATGGCATGGCGCGGACGGCGGACCAAAAGTTTGCGATCGCCCAGCGGGCTTACCATGACGCGATCGCCTACGGGATTCCCGCCCAGGAACTCTTTTTCGACCCCCTCGCGCTCCCAATTTCTACCGGCATCGAAGAGGATCGCGCCAACGGTCAAGCCACGCTGGATGCGATCCGCCGCATTCGGCAGGAATTACCCGGCTGCCACATTGTCTTGGGGGTGTCGAATATCTCCTTCGGCCTCAATCCTGTGGCGCGGCAGGTGCTCAATTCGGTCTTTCTCCATGAGGCGATGGCCGTCGGCCTGGATACCGCGATTGTCAGCGCGAGCAAGATTCTCCCCTTGGCAAAAATTGACCCAGACCACCAACAGATCTGCCGTGATCTGATGGGCGATCGCCGCCAATTTGCAGGGGAAGTCTGCACCTATGACCCCCTGACCAAGCTCACCAATCTCTTTGCGGGTCAGAAGCTGAGCAAGAGTGCAGCGATTGATACCAGTCTCCCGATTGAAGAACGGCTCAAGCGCCACATCATCGATGGCGAACGCCAGGGCTTAGAAGCGGCCTTGAGCGAGGCCTTAACCCAGCACGAGCCGCTGACGATTGTGAACAGCTTCCTGCTAGACGGCATGAAGGTAGTGGGCGAACTCTTTGGCTCGGGGCAAATGCAGCTCCCCTTTGTGTTGCAATCGGCCCAGACCATGAAGGCGGCGGTCGCATTTCTAGAACCCTATATGGAGAAGTCCGAAGCGGGCGATCACGCTAAGGGAACCTTTGTCATCGCCACGGTCAAGGGCGATGTTCACGATATTGGCAAAAACCTGGTGGATATCATCCTCACCAATAACGGCTATCGGGTGATCAACCTGGGTATTAAGCAACCGGTAGAAGCGATTATTCAGGCCTACGAAGAACACCAGGCCGACTGCATCGCCATGAGTGGCCTGCTGGTGAAGTCCACCGCCTTTATGAAGGAAAATCTCGAAACCTTCAACGAACGAGGGATCACGGTTCCCGTCATTCTCGGCGGCGCCGCCCTCACCCCCAAGTTTGTCCACAACGATTGCCAAAACACCTACAAGGGTCAAGTCATCTACGGCAAGGACGCCTTCTCAGATCTCCATTTCATGGATAAGCTGATGCCCGCCAAGGCGACCGGCCAGTGGGATGATTTTCTGGGCTTTCTCGGCGAGGGGGCCCCGGAGGCCGCGCCGGATCGTCCCGAGGCGGAGGAGGTCAGCCCAGAAACCACCGCGCTCGCGGAGCCAGAGTCCCCCCAGGTCGTAGACACCCGCCGCTCCGAGGCGATCGCCGTAGACATCGAGCGGCCGCGGCCGCCCTTCTGGGGCACGCAGCTCCTGGGGCCTGAGGACATCCCCTGGACCGAGATCTTCGCCTACCTCGACCTCCAGGCCCTGATCGCTGGACAGTGGCAGTTCCGCAAACCGAAGGAGCAATCCCGCGAGGACTACGACCAGTTTCTAGCGGCCAAGGTCTACCCCCTTCTGGAGCACTGGCAGCAGCGGGTGATCACGGAGCAGTTGCTTCAGCCGCAGGTGCTTTACGGCTATTTCCCCTGCCAAGCGGAGGGCAATTCGCTGCGGATCTACGATGCCAAATGGATGCAGCGGGAGCAGTCCTTGGGTTCAGCCCCGGTAGCGACCTTTGAGTTTCCGCGCCAGCGATCGCTCCGCCGCTTCTGCATTGCCGATTTCTTTGCGCCCGCAGCCACGAGTCAGATCGATGTCCTGCCCATGCAGGCTGTGACCGTGGGCCAGATCGCCACGGAGTATGCCCACCAACTCTTTGCCGCCGACGACTACACCAACTACCTCTACTTCCACGGTCTGGCGGTGCAGACGGCCGAGGCCCTAGCCGAGTGGACCCACGCCCGCATTCGCCGCGAACTGGGGTTTGGCGATCGCGAGCCGGAGACCCTGCGGGATATTTTGCAACAGCGCTACCAGGGCTCGCGCTATAGCTTTGGCTATCCAGCCTGTCCCAACATTCAGGATCAGTACCAGCAGCTCGCCCTGCTGGAGGCCGAGCGGATTCACCTCTATATGGACGAAAGCGAGCAGCTCTACCCAGAGCAGTCCACGACGGCGATCATTGCCTACCATCCGGCGGCGAAGTACTTCAGTGCTTAGGCGAGCGGTCGGCAGCTCAATGGGGCCAGTTCAATAGTTGAGCGATGGTCTGGCTGAGCTGGGCACAGTCGAAGGGTTTGCTAATCAAGCCAGCAAAGCCCCGGCGCGAGTAGTGCCGAATGTCGG
Source organism: uncultured bacterium (assembly GCA_964397305.1). GTDB lineage: Bacteria > Cyanobacteriota > Cyanobacteriia > Cyanobacteriales > Spirulinaceae > JAAUTY01. The sequence continues at coordinate 29,415 of CAYNIP010000030.1, read as the reverse complement.
CGTAGCGAACCCGGTTGGCCATAAGGATGAGGGGAATGTGTTGGGTCTCAGCACCGGTGGCTAAGGTCATCGCCAGGGATGGCTCCTGACCGCTGGGGAGCTGATTGAGGATGATCGCGTGGGGGTGCAGGGCGTTGGCAAACTTGAGGCCTTCCTCGTCCGACTGAGCGGCGATCGCCCACCAGTCCGTGGTCAGCTCCAGTCCTGTCAAGATCACCTCGCGCAGGTCATCGTCAGGGACGATCACCAGCAGACGGTAGGGGCCGGCTGGCGGCTGAGCCTGGGGAGGGTAGCGAGGATCGCTGCCCAGCATTGCAGTTCCGATTGTGGAAGAAAGCAGCATAACGATGAAGCTGATGATGATTCAAGAGCAGGCCGGGACTGAATTGCGCCCCTGATCGTGAGATTGGCGGCCTTGCTGACCGAGGGAAGACCTCGGCGAACAAGCCTTTGGGGTCAGGGGGCGCAACTTACAGCGGTTCAGTAACCTTGGTTGCTAAACAAAGTGTTTTATGAAACCTAATCTAGGCAAGGTCCGTGAAGAACTTGTGAAGACCCCCGTAGCTGTTGCCGTTTCTTAACAATTCAAGGCGTCCTCCCCGGAGCCTCTACTCAGGACCGAATGGACGAAAAAAGCGCGGCTTCCCTGAATTTTGGGCTCCGGTTCCAGGAGCAGAGTGTCGCCCTCTTTCGTGTTACCAGGCCCCCTCTGCGAGAAGCCGCGGCGCGTTGACCTCCCCCGGCCCCTGCTCCCAAGCTGAGAGAAGGGGAGCTAGAAGCCCCTCTCCCAACTTGGGAGAGGGGTTGGGGTGAGGGTTTAACGAAGGAGTACCAACATCCCGCGCCAAATTTCGTTCACCCCTCAGGACCCCCATCGCGGCCCTCACCCCCTCAGGCCCCTGCTCCCCCAGCAGAGCCGAACGCCGCCAACACCTGGCTGATAGGGACAAGGTTGACCCGCACGCGCTCGGTGGTGGGGTATCGAGCGCGCGCCGGGCGTTCCGGCGCGTTCGCAAGCTTGGGGACCCCGCTCCAGCCCCCAAAATCCTGGGGGGCCTTCACAGCTTTTTCACAAGCCTTCTTTACACTGAGTTGTCAAGACTTGTAAAACAGTCTCCACAAAGCCACCTCTCGACATCGTTCTCAGCGCACGCTGCATTCCTTTTTACGCTCTTCCTATGACACATCCCTATGACCCGAATCTTGATGTTGGCGAACCGAGGCAGTCAGCAACGGAGGGAACGGCGGCCTTGGGCTTTGAGTCCGGCAGCTTCAGCGCCGAGCTACTGCGCTACGAAACCAGCCGCTTCACCGGGAAGCTGACGGTGGCGATCGCCAGCGGGGAGTCTTGGCAACTCTATCTCCATCTCGGCAACTTGGTTTGGGCCACGGGGGGGGAGCAGCGCGTGCGGCGCTGGCGGCGCTTGCTTCAGCAGCATTGCCCCCAAGTGAATCCTCAGCGCTTGGTGCTGCGTCGGGCCGATGAGCCCGAAAGCTGGGACTATCACATCATCTGGCTCCTGGCCCTGCGGCAGATGGCTCCGGCGGCTCAAGTCTTCGCCATGATCCACACCGGTATCACTGAGGTGTTGTTCGACGTGGTGCGGGCGATCGCCCTCGCGGAAGCCGCCGCCGGCTCCGAGACCAGCAGCTCCCAGTTTTGCCTTACCCCAGACGCGGGAGTTCGCCCTTCGGAAATTGGGATGTTGCCTCAGCAAGCCATGGTCGAGATCCGGCCGACCCTGGAGCAGGTTCGCGGTCAGTGGCAGCAGTGGGTGGAGGCCGGCCTGACGCGCTGCCACCCGGAGTTGGTTCCGGTGATTAGCGATCGCCAGGCTCTACAAGCCGCCGTCGTGCCAAAAGTGTTTAGTAACCTCACGAACCTGATTGATGGTCAGCGCAGCCTGCGGGATGTGGCGGCGATCGCCAATCGTGATGTCCTCACCATCACCCGCAGCCTGATCCCTTACTTGCGCCAACAGTGGCTGGCCCTGGTGAAGCGCGGTGATCTTCCCCGCCCCGTGGCGAAGCCCGTACTGCCACCGCCCGCCCCGGTCGTGTTCGCGCCGCGTCCTGCCGAGAATCTCGCGCCGCCCGCTCTGATCTGCGAGCCTCCCTTGGTGGCCTGCATTGACGACGATCCTCAGGTGACATCCTTGCTGGAGGGAATCGTCGCTGAAGCCGGCTATCGCTTCCTCGACATCACCGATCCGATTCAGGCCTTGCCCCTGCTGTTGCAGCACAAGCCCCAGTTAATCGTCCTGGATCTGGTGATGCCCATTGCCAACGGCTATGAAATCTGCGCCCAGATCCGCCGCACAGAGCAGTTGCGCGCCACGCCCATCGCGATCCTGACCAGCAACGATGGCTTAGTCGATCGGGCCCGGGCTAAGCTGGTAGGCGCGACCGACTTTTTGAGCAAGCCCGTGAATGCGGATAAAGTGCTGGCGCTGCTCCAGGCCCACTGCCCGCTGCCCCCCGGAGTCGTTCCGGAAAGCACCTAGGGCCGCGATGCGGCCCTGACTGCGCCCTGCCAGTTTTGTCGATACCGTGTTGGGAATCGTGTTGGGAGCATCCCAGCTCAGCCACTTTCACCGGGTTGTGTTGTTGGGGTGGTGTAGCTTTGGCGCTTGACAGCTCAAGCCCCACTCCGCGAGCCGAAGCAGGACTGAAGCTGACAGGTTCAGGACCTGAGAAATTGGCCGCCGGACCCTAGCCGACGGGAGAATTCAAGCGCGATGGTGGCCGCACCAGTAAAGCAACCAGCCGCCGAGGGCTAGCTTCAGGCTATCCAGAAGCCAGTAGAGCCATTGCATTGGCAGCATGGGACCGGTCATGGGCTCCGGGGACGGCGCGAGCCAGGTCAGGGGAGCATCCAGGGCGCTCATGGTGGGGGCCAGCCAGTAGGTGTAGGCGGCGGCGATGGCGAGCAACAGAGTTACGGCCAGGGCTACGGGACGCCAATCCCGTTGTGGCCAGGAGGCCTGGTAGCTGGCCGCGGCGATCGCCACTGTAACCACACCGCCACAGAGCAATTCCAGGCGGTTAAACACGCCAAATAAGATGTAGCCCGTGCTGGCAAACTCTGGCTGCGCCGTCATGCCGGCCGCCGCTAAACTGGGGAGAATAATGACATCAAAAATCACGCTGCTGCTGAGCCAGAAACCAAGCGCTAGCATGGCGATCGCCAGCCAGCGCTCCACTGACCACGAGCGGTTGAAGACAGCATTCATGGTCTTACCTCCAAGGGGTGTCGCTTCTCTCAGTCTAGGGGGATTTACCTGCCGCTTCGGCCGGTGCATACATAAAGTTACACAGGAGCCGTGGCGCCGTGCGGGTCTGAGACCCTAGGCCACGAGGGAGGAAAAGACAGGCCGGGAGACGGTAGGCTAGAGGTCGAGAGCGCCGCTACCAGGAGCTAGAGCCTGGACGGCGACGACCCTAGCCCTCAGGACGCACCTCCGATGAATCAGCCCTTTGAGATTGTGCAGGTGACTTATGCTGAGGCGATCGCCCCGATCCAGCAAATTCGCCGCACGGTGTTTCAAGACGAACAGGGCGTCGATCCAGCCCTGGAATTTGACGGCCTCGACGAGGAGGCTGAGCACCTGTTGGCCTACCTCGACGGCCAACCCGTGGGCACAGCCCGGCTCCGGGCCCTGGACGCTGCCGTGGTCAAAATCGAACGCCTCGCTGTCCTGGCTCCCCAGCGGGGGCGCGGCCTGGGCAAGGGGCTGATGCAAGCGGCCCTAGCCCGAGCCCGCGAGCGCGGCTTTCACTAGGTCCTGATCCACGCCCAAGAATACGTCACACCGCTCTATCAACAACTGGGGTTTGAGGTTGTGGGCGATCGCTTCGAGGAAGCCGGGATTCCTCATGTGAAAATGAAGCAGTTGTTACGTTCGGAGTGAGACTGTGGCGCGTTCACGTAGCGTCCCGGAGGGATTATCTCGTTCCCCCCGCGCCAGGTGGCCGGTCGGAGGTTGCTTGGCCCTGATCTGGGCCGGGATGGTCGGCCTAGATCGGCTTTGGCTCGCCCGCGATCGCAGCGTCCCCGCCTGGGATCAGACCCACCACCTCACGGGCTCCCTCAACTACCTGCACGCCCTCCAGCAAGCTCGCTGGCTCGAGGGTGACTGGTGGCGAGAACTCTGGATGCTGTCGTCGAAAAATCCGCCCCTGACCTACCTTGCCAGCGCCCCCGGGCAACAATGGTTTGGCCCCGGCCCCGACACGGCCCTGCTGGTCACCTTGCCCTTCAGCGCGCTCCTCTTGGCCACCGTCTTCGCCCTGGGCGGGCATTTATTCGACCGCCGCACCGGCCTTTGGGCGGCGGCCCTGACAGCCTTGCTCCCCGGCCTCTACGATTTTCGGCTCGAGTACCTCACGGACTATCCCCTCGTGGCCCTGGTGACCGCCGGTTTCTGGAGCCTCACGGTCTGGAGCGATGCGCGATCGCCCCGCCGCCAGTGGATCTGGGCCCTAGCCGTCGGGCTCTGGCTCGGGCTCAGCCTCTTGACCAAGCAGAGCGCCCTCTTCTTCTTTGTGGCCCCGGGTCTTTGGGTTCTCGTCACGGCCCTGAGCCGCCGGGCCTGGGGCCGTCTGCTGCAAATTGGGGCGGGGTTGCTACTGGCCGGCGCGATTTGCCTGCCCTGGTATCAGACGAACTGGATCTTCTTCATCGGCGCCTACCAAGACGGTATCGCCAGCGCCGCCATTCAGGAAGGCGATCCTCCCCTGAACACCCTCGAGGCCTGGATCTACTACGCCCGGCAATTGCCCCAGAGCCTCTCTTGGCCCCTGCTGCTCTTGCCCCTAGTCAGTGGGTTGCTTGCCTTCGCCTGGCACCAGGGCTGGCTGCCGGGGTATCAACCGGGAGGGCCGCCAGCCCCCCGGCCGCCCGCTACCCTGCGGTGGTCGCCCCCGCTCCTCTGGCTGCTCTACGGCTGGGGTGGAGCCTATCTCCTCTGCTCGGCCCTGGTGAACAAAGATTCGCGCTACGTGATGCCCTACTTGCCCCTCCTGGCGCTCCTGGCCGCTCGGGGCTTGGTGCGGCTGCCGGAACGGTGGCGGGGGCTGCGTTGGGGAGCCCTGGCGATCGCCACCGTCCTGATGCTGCTGCGTCTGTTTCCCCTCGCTCCGGGGCTCGCGCCCGTAGTCCAAGGCCTGAGCCCCGGCCCGCCCCGCTACCCGGACTCCCGGCCGGAGCCACCCCACCCGGAGATCATTGCCACGATCACCCAGGCCGCCCCTCACCTCCAAGCGACCCTGGGGGTCCTGGTCGATACCCCGACGCTGAACCACAACAATCTCAACTACTACGGGGCCCTGGCGGCGCGGCAGGTGTATGGCCGGGAGGTGGGGGTTCGCGATCGCCATCGGGCGGCCGATGCCGCGAATCTGAGCTGGCTGCTGCTGCCGGAGTTGGCCCAGCGGGACCTCGAGACGCCGCGCGGCCGGCTGGCGGCTCGGGTGGCCGCGAGCCCTGAGTTTCAACGCTGGGGGAGTTGGGCCTTGCCGGAGGGTCGGGTCCTGCTCTACCAGCGGCAGCCCTTGCCCGTGGCCGTCGAGCCGCTGTCCGAGCCCGTGGCGGAAGGGGTACGGCTGGAGGCTGTCGAGGTCCCGGCGATCGCCCCCCCGGGGGAGCCCGTGCCTGTAACCTATACCTGGACCGGCCCCGGAGCAGCCCTAGAGCGGGGGCTAGTGTTGCTCACCTGGCAGGCGGCCGCCGGGGAGGCCCAGTGGTGGCAGGATGGGGCGATCGCGCGGGGCGAACTCTTCAACCTCGCTGCCCTCCCGGCCGCCCGCGTCACCGAGACCACCGCCATGCTGCCCCCCGCCGACTTACCCGCAGGAACCTACCAGCTCACCGCCACCTACCTTGATCCCGCCACGGGCGCGACCACCCCGATCCCGCAGCCGGCCGTGTCCCTTACCCTAGCGGCCAACGCGCCGCCCCAGGCCGCGCCGCCCCTGGATCGGGTGACAATCCTGCGAGAGTTGGCCAAGGACTTGCCCCAAGGTCGCGCTGCGCTTGATCCGGTCTTTGACACCGTGGGGCAGATCAACCAGTACGACCCGGTGCAAGATTATGTGCGCCAGGCGGACCAGACCCTCCGCGTCCGGCTCGCGACGGACCCCGAGGATGTGGAGGCGGCCTATGCCCTAGCCCTCGCCCAGATTTTGCAGGAAGATGCGGCGACGGCGGTGACGGCCCTGGAGCGGGTGGTGCAGTTGGATGCGGAAAATCCGATGGCCCACGCCTACCTCGCCTTTTTGCATCTCTACCGCTGGCAGCCCCGCCAAGCACGAGCCGCCCTGAAGCCAGCCCTAGCCCTGGCTCCGGAGTTGCCGGAGGTGCAGTTGCTGGATGGGGTCACGGCGGTGCTGGAGTTGAACTGGCCCAAGGCCTGGCAGGTGTTACGGCCACTGCTAACCAGCGGGGCGTTAGCCTCGGCGGCGAGGCCTGGGGGGGCGGGATGTTGAGTGTGAGGCAGATGGTCGCGCAGGGGCTGGGGCGGCGGCCCTGGGGCTGGGTGTTTAACCTGGTGCTACCAGGGCTGTTTTTTGGTCTGGCCTATCTCCTGATGCCGGTGAAGCAGGCCTTCCAGTTTGACACCGATGAGGGGATTGAGCTGGTGCGGGCCTCCCTCTATGCTCAGGGCTTTGAGTTCTATCGTGAAATTTGGAGTGACCATCCGCCTTTATTTTCCATCCTGTTAGTGCAGTGGCAGGCTTGGTGGGGAGCGTCGGTGGCGGCGGCGCGGCTGCTGACGTTGAGCTTTGCGACGCTGCTGATCTGGGCCTTTGCCCAGACGCTGCGCTGCTTTGTGCAGGAGGCGATCGCCCTCCTGGGGGCCTTGCTGTTGGCCAACTCGATCAACTTTCTGCGGTTGAGTGTGTCGGTGATGATCGGGCTGCCATCTTTGGCCTTGGCGATGGTGGCGGTTTATGCCACGGTGAAATACAGCCAGAGCCCGCGCCGATCCTGGGGTTGGCTGCTGCTGTCGGCGATCGCCCTGGCGACCTCGCTCCAGATCAAGGTCTTCACGGGCTTTCTCCTCCCGATTCTGCTGGGGATGATCGGGCTGGCGGCCGGGTCATCGCCTCAGGGGGGGCGATGGGCGATCGCCCAGCGTCGGATGATCACGCCGGGGCTCTGGCTGCTGGCCCTAGGAGCGACCTTCGGCGGCCTCAGTCTTGGGATGGGTTTTGATCGGGCGGCTGAACTGACTCAGTTCCAGTTTCAGGGAGACCTCAAGGCGGTCTTTGTGCGCGAAAACAGCCTAGTCGATGTGCTGTTGATGTATCTTCAGGACCTGGACTATGGCTTATTAGCCGTCTTTGGGGTGATGGCCGGGCGACCGGCGGGCGCGATCGCGCTGCCCTCGGGCTGGCGGTCTCGGTTACCGCTCCTGTGGCTGGGCCTCGCAACCGGGTTGATGTTGACCCACAAGCCTCTCTGGTATCACCACTATCTTGTGCTGGCGATTCCCCTCACTTGGCTGGCGACTCTGGGTTTGCAGGCGGCCGTGGACCAACTCCAGGAGAGCGGCCCGGCCTGGCCAAGGCTCGCAGCGCAGCGCAGCGCTGGCGACCCGGAGGCGCGATCGCGTCCCCGGGCGGTCGGGGCAACCGTCCTCCTCAGCTTCGTCCTGCTCGCCGCTCCCGTAAAGCTGGCGGCGACCCAGCTCCAAAATCGCGCCGTCCTCGCGGCCGGAGCCGAGCATCAGGCCGTGGTCGCCGCTATTCTCAACTACCAGGCGGAGACCCACTGGCTATTCACCGATCTGCCGATGTATGCCATCGCGACGGGCCTCAACCTCCCGCCGCCGATCGCGGCGATCTCCCGGAAGCGGGTCGCCGCCGGGGAAATCTCCCTCCCGTTTCTAGAAAACATCATTGCCCAGTACCAGCCGGAGCAGTTTGTCCTTGCCCGTTTTCCCGAGATCCAAGAGCCCCTGAAGCCGTACCTCAGCGCTCACTATCGGGCTTTGCCAGAACGGGCAAGAACCCAGCACTGGGTCCGTCGGGATCTCGAGCGATTCACTCCCTAAAGCCAGAACCGGTACATCTTGGGTTGTGGTAAGCAGCTCAGGGGCTCCGGCCGGCTGGTCCCGGAGCCTTGAATCCGGGGCCTGAATTAGCAGCGCAAATAGCTGCTATTGACCCAGCCCTCTAGGCCATTGACACGGGCGTTGGGGCCGCGCAGGACCCGCACGCGCGTCCAATTTCCCTGGGCCTCGAGCCAGCGCACGATGTTGCCATTATCCAGGCCGGCCCGGGAAGCGCCGTTGGGGGCGAAGCGGAGGGCCAACTGGCCACTGCGGAGGTTGGCCACTTCGCAGAGATTAGCCGATTCGCCCTCGGGAGCGGCTGTGGTGCAGTTGAGGTAGTTCGCATTCACCCAGCCCTCCAGGCCGTTTACCTGTGGGTTGGGCCCCCGGAGGACACGGACATAGGCCCAGGTCCCCTGTTGGCGGAGGCGCTGGACGGTGTTACCGTTGTCCAGGCCGGCCCGGGAGGCCCCCTCGGGGGTGAACCGCAGGGCTAGTTGGCCCTGACGAAGATTGGTGACGGTGCAGAGGGTGGCGCTTTGGGCGATCGCCGGCGGCCGGTTGGTCGCCGCGACCCAGGGAGCGGGTGTTCCCAGGGCGATCGCCAGACTCAGAACCACGGCGGAGGGGAGAGGAGACATCATTTTGAACTCCTACGGTTGCCTGTTGAATTCTGCTCGGAGACCTGCCAGACTGGCAGCCCCACACCTGAAGACTTTTCCCCAACTCGAGCGGGACGTTTGGCTTCCCCGGTTTCCCGGCTGAACGCTGTAGCGCTTGCTCCTTAGGCAGGGTGGGCTGCTGGCGTACTGCCAAGGGCCACGGCCGCGTCGGTTGAACAACCTGCCCTGCAATGCCCTGCGGGGGGGCGTGCTGTCCCGAGGGGTTTCCTGAGGACGAGGCCGATCTCGTCCGTTCCCAAACCAATTCTGTTACTCCAATTCTAGCCTTATCCAAAGCAGAATCAAGACTTGGAGAGCCGCTTCACCGCTGTGCCGCCCAGGAGGCGATCGGCTTCCTGTAACCGGTCAGGAATGATCGGGTGCATCTCACTTTGGAGACTCCCCTTCACCTTACTTAGGAGAAGAGACCGGGGGGTGTAGACGTGCAGCGGCTTCTCGCAGAGGGGGCAAACTTGCCTAACTGAGATGCACCCGAGGAGGGCCCGGTAACGCGCATCTGGCTAGAAGATTCCGTATTAAAAATCAAAGACCGCTAAAACAGCTTGTTCAAACGCTTCTGCTTGAGAACAAATTCGCTTCACTTGCTCCCATTTTTCAGTAATCTTCGGGGCATGACTTCGGTACTCTAGGAGGGTCTTTTTGATGCGCTGAGGTCTGGGTAACTGCCCTAACCCCGACTCGACCCTAGGATTACATTCAGCATTGGCCAGCAGTAGATGATCGGCGCTCAGCACAGCCGCCGCTAGCCAAGTGCCTGAAGACTGGGCAGGCAAGCAAAGGAGCGCGCGATCGCCGAGTTCAACGGGGTCTAGCCAACTTTCAACAACCTTAGCCAAGGATTTTACCGTGGCAGATATGGGGGGACAGGGCCGGTTGCAGGGGAGGCCTTCCCAACAGTTTTCCTTGGCCCAGGTGACAACGGCTTTCCCCCCGTTGCCATATCCCTCTTGGGCAACATCGACATCCATGTGAATAATGAACAAGTCAAAGCCAAAGCCGACCAACGTGGGATCTTGAGGCAAGGGGCCGCGGTGCCGTTGGCTAGCGGCATAGCACCATTTCAGGACACCGCACCACCCAGCTCCGAGCCGTGGCTGAGTGTTTTCAGGTTGCAGTTGCACCAGCACGAAGGCAGGGGTTAAAACAGCTTTAAGCGCAGCTTGAATCACCGCAAAATCTGTTGGCCCCTCCGCGATCAAGGCAATGCGTCGCGCTTCAGACATTGGGCACTGCTCCTAAATGTCCCATGAGCCACAGGCGTGAGAGGGGATACTGCTGGTTGAGCGCCATCAATTCCGGGGTGAGGGTGAGACGGTTGATCACGGTTTGGCCGTTGCTGTTGCGCTCGACGGTAAATAAGCGCACTTCAGGATCAGCCAAGTCTAAACCGTCCAGGGCGGCCGGGTTATGGACCGTGAACAGCAGTTGTCGATCTGGGCCATTGTGATCCAGCCAACCCACTAGCTGCGCGATGAGCGCCGTGAGTAAACGGGGATTCAGCGCTTGATCGAGATTGTCGATCGCCAGGATTTTAGGCGCCTGAGGCAGGAGACAGAGCAACGCGGTAAACAGCACATAGAGAGCGCCTTCGCTGGCATCATAGGCCGTGAGTTCGTTGCGGCTTTTCTGCATGAAGCGATCACTAAATTTTAGAATCTGCTTGGTGCGAGGTACTTGAGGCGATAGTAAATTGCCCCCATAGCTGGTGGTTTCAATCGCCGCGACCCAATCGATCAGGGCCAAGACTTCCCCCAATCGGTCTTCGCCCTCATCTCCTTGAGCCCCTAGGTGCTGCCTCAACATAGCAAAGCCATCCGCTAATTGTCCACCATTCAGCCCCACAGGGTTGCGGGATTGCGGGTCGGAAACGATGCCACGCAAGGTCGGGGTGTTGGGGCTGTAAATGGCAAACTCTTGCAGATCTTGCATCAACTGGGCGGCCGGATTGTCGGGGGTCAAATTAACCAACTCCAAAGCCGCGAGCCCCGCCTGAGGGTTCAAGTTTTTCCGGTTGCGAACCTCCTCAGAAACAATATCGGTTTGTCCGTCGTTGAGGACTTCGGTTTTATAGGACCAGGCTGGTTCCGGGGACTCAATCGGATTCAGGAGGGAAACCCGATAGACAGCTCCGGCTTCACTGGTCGCCCCGAGGGCGATATGCGGTGGGGTGCGATCAGAGATGAAGGAGCTTTTGTACAACCGGGGCAAGCCGGCGCGCACACCCCGCCGCAGGAGACTTTCATCGTCAACGATGCCGTTGGCGGCTGCCCCCAACACCCCCAAGGCTTCGAGCAGATTGCTTTTGCCAACCCCGTTTGCCCCAATTAAGCAGTTGACCCTCCCAAGCTCAACGATTGCGTTATGGATGGACTTAAAGCCCCGAATTTCAACCTTACGAATCATGATGGAATAGGTGGGCATGAACCGTGTTAAGACTTGGAGAGCCGCTTCACCTCTGTGCCGCCCAGGAGGCAATCGGCTTCCTGTAACAGGTCAGGAATGATCGCTGCATGGGGGCTGGCCTGGAGACAAGGGCGCAAATCCAGTTCCGCTACCCGGTCCGCCTTCTGGCCAGGAAACCAGTGGCCGCCATGGCCGAGCAGGTTGTAGCGCATCTGGGCGTAGTCCAACATGTCGTAGGCTTTGGCGAGGTTGAGTAGCCAGAGAATGACCGGAATGTTTACCTGGCCGGGGGTTTCCTGGTAGGAGGGCAGACCCTCGCGCCAGGTCAGATACCAGTCTTTGCCGAGGCGGGCGATCGCCGCTTCCTCCAGGCGCGCCACGATCGGCGGCAGCAGGGTCTCGGCCTGGGAGAGGAAGCGCAGGGTTTTGAGGTGTTCTTTGAAATCACTGGGTCGAGAGGCTCCCAGGGAGAGGGTGTGAACTTCCGGCCGCGCGAGGCAGAAGAGATCGTTGAAAACCATGGGACTCAGGGGGCGGCAGAGCTTCATCAAGCGCTGGGAAGGGTCGTAGAGCTTGCCGCCCTTGTCGGAGGGGCTGATGATGAACAGGCCGAGGTCATACTCCCGCGCCGTGAGAATCGCCGGCCAGTTGTCTTGAAAGATGTAGTACCAGTGGAGGTTGACATAATCAAATTGGTTCGAGGCGATCGCCCGCTGAATGAGCGCCGTGGGTCCATGAGTTGAAAAGCCGATGAACCGCACTTTGCCCTGGGCCTGCCAGCGCCGCGCCTCTTCCAGGCAGCCCCCCGGGCGCAGGGTGTGGTGGAGGGTTTCCTCGTTGTTAATGCCGTGGATGCCCAGCAGGTCCACGTAGTCGAGGCGCAGATTGGCCAAAGACTGCTCAAACTGGCGGCGAAACTCGAGGGGATCAGGCTTGGGAGCCACCTTCGTCTGCACGATCAGGTCCTGACGCGGCCATTGGGGCAGGATTTTGCCCAACTGCACCTCTGAAGTGCCGTAGCCCCGGGCTGTCTCAATGTGGTTAATCCCCAGGGCGAGGGCCTGCTGAATCGTCGCTTCAAGATTCTGCTGATTCGCCGCTGGGATCTCAGCCGGGGGGACATCCTGCCAACTGTGTTGGTAGCGCATTCCGCCGCAGGAGAACACCGGCATTTGTAATTCTGTGCGACCAAAACGCCGATATTGCATGGGTCTGGAGAGCGGCTTACAGTTCCTCCCTTAGCTTAGCGGAGGCGGCCGCTTGGATGCGACTCAGGGGCTCGCCGTGCTGTCGTGCCCACCGGGCGCAGTCCTCAAACTCGGGCTGGATGTTGACAATCTCCCCCTGCCAGTATCCGAGCTTGACCGCAACCGGTCCGTAGGGGGTGTTGACGGTCCGGCTCTCGCGGCGCAAGACATGGCGTTCTTGCTGGCGCACCCGCAGGCCGAGGGTGGTGGTTTCCCGAAAGAGGACGGCTTCGCAGGCGGCGGCGCGATCAGGGGGACAGAGGACAGTCAGGAGCGTGCCGAGGCGCGATTTTTTCATGGCGATCGCCTGGCCCCAGACATCCAGCGCCCCGGCCTGAAACAACTGCTCCATAGCGTAGGCCAAGCCCTGGGGGGATTGGTCATCGATCTGGGTCTCGATCACGGTCACTGTGTCGATGTCGGTGTCGTCCCCTTTCGATTCCAGGCTTTCCCCAATCCAGAGCCGCACCACGTTCGGCAGGGGCAGGGCCGCCGTCCCAGCCCCGAGGCCGATCGTCTGCAACCGCAGGGGCGGCGATGGCCCAAAGCGGCGGGCCAGGGCCACCATCAGGGCCGCCCCCGTCGGCGTGACCAGCTCCCGCTCCAGGCCGTTGGCATAGACGGGAACCTGCCGCCGCCGCCAGAGCTGCAAGACGGCCGGCACCGGGACCGGCAGGAGCCCGTGGGCCGTCTGGACCGTGCCACCTCCGGTCGGCAGGGCGGAGCAGTCAAAGGCCTCGATCCCCAGCCAGTCGAGCCCGAGGCAGGTTCCCACAATATCCACCAGGGCATCGGTCGCGCCGACTTCGTGAAAGTGGACGTGCTCCACGGGCTGGCCATGCACGGCCGCTTCCGCTTCGGCCAGGGCCCGGAAGACGTGCAGGCTCCAGTCTCGCGCTCGGGTTGGGAGGCCGGCCTTGAGGATCAGGTGCTCAATCTCGGGGAGGTGACGGGCGGACTGGGGGGGAGTGGGGTTGACTCGCACCTGCACTTGGGTCGCAGCTTGGCCCCGCCGCTGGACGGTTTCGGCCTGGAGGGTGTATTCGTCGCTGAGGCCGAGGCCAGCGAGGCGATCGCGCAGATACTCGAGGGGAACCCCCGCATGAACCAGGGCTCCCAGACACATATCGCCTGCGATGCCAGTCGGACAGTCAAAGTAAGCCAGTTTTGCCATGCCATTCGCGATGAGGGGTGAGACGATGGACTCACGCCCCGGGCTCAAGGGGTATTGGAGGCCGCCGTGGAAGGTCTCGGCCCAAGGGGTATCACCATTGTCGCATGGCCCTAGCCAGCAAGGCTTTCTGAGATCATCCTGGCCTGGAACTGACCTCGATGGGCTTTCCCGTCGATGCCCTTGGGGTGCTCAGCGCAACCGTCCGGAGCGGAGGATGCTGAAAATCAGCCAGAGACCTAGCAGCGAGGCGGCGGTGAAGAGGACGGTACTGAGAATTGAAAATTGGGGATTGCTAGAACCCGTGGCCAAAATCGCCGCTCCCATGATCAAGGAGCCGACGACGATACTAAACGAGAGCCGATTGGCGGAATCGTCTAGGCTACGGCGTAGACTCTCTAAACCGTAAACTCGCAGGTTCCACTGTAAGGTTTCTGAACTCAAGCGATCTAACAAGACCTCAAGCTGTCGCGGGCCTTGGAGGGATAGGGCCTTGAGGTCTAGGACTGACCGCAGGGCGCCCTGCAAGGGACTGTCTCCCAGCAGTTGGCGGCTGAAGAGATCGATGCTGAGGGGTTTGAATTCCTCTAGAAGGTTGATTTGGGGGTAGAAACTCCGAGCGACTCCTTCTAAGTTGGCCAAGCTTTTGACGAAGAGGCCGAGGCTGGCTGGCATCAGAATCTTGTTATCGCGGGCCACTTGCAGCGTTTCGTAAAAGGCCTCACTGAAGTTGATCTGAGCCAGGCTGGTGTTGTAGTACTTGCGGAGCATCCGCTCGTAATCGGCTTCGAGGCGGGCCACGTTATCCGGTTTGCTGCCCTCCGAGAGTTCGATCGCCAGTTGGCTACAGCGCTGGGAGTCGAGATCGACCATTGCTAACATCATTTCGATCAAGATTTTCTGACTGCGGGGATCGAGGCGGCCGATCATGCCACAGTCCAGCAAGGCGATGCGATCGCTCCGCAAGTAGAAAATATTCCCCGGATGCGGATCAGCATGGAAAAAGCCATCGATAAAAATTTGCTGAAAGAAGGCCCGAAACAGCAGGGTAGCGAGCTCTCCCCGGCGGCTCTCACTGGGCGATCCTGGTTGCCCCGGCTGGAGTTCTTCATCGAGCAAGGGCTTCCCGTCTAGCCACTCCATGACCAGCAACTTCTGGGTAGTCAGCTCTGGGTAAATTTCTGGCACGACTAACTGTTGGGGATCAAACCAGCGACTTTTCGACAGGTTGTGGCGGAGTTGTTGAGTATAGCCCGCTTCTTTTGTGAAATCCAGTTCCGCCTTGAGGGCCTTGATGAACTCATTGGCCAAGGTCACAATGTCGTAGTCTTTGCCAAAGTCGGTCCCCGAAGCCAATTCAGCGAGGCCGCGAATGATCGCCGTGTCTTGGGCAACTACCGTATCGATTCCCGGCCGCTGCACCTTCATAGCCACCAGCCGCCCATCGTTGAGCGTCCCGCGATAGATCTGGGCAATGGAACCAGCGGCAATCGGTTGGGTGTCGATTTCCGCAAAGATTTTCTCGAGGGGTTGGGGCAACTCCTGGCGCACGGTCATTTCGATCGCGGACCAGGGCACGGTGGGCACGCGAGCCTGTAAGGCCGTGAGGGCTTCAATGTACTGAGGCGGCAGCAGGTCTGGGCGGGTGCTCAGCAGTTGGCCCAGCTTGACATAGACGGGACCGAGCTCGACCAGAATGTTTCGCAACACCTCTGGCGTCGGCAATTGGGGCTCGCCCAATTTATTCCCGGCGAGCAGGCCGCGCATATAGTCCCAGCCGTTGCTGAAGACGATTTCGAGGATCTCGCGTTGGCGCGAGGCGTTTTGCGTGAGGGCGATGACCATCGGCGTTCCTAGGGCTGAATCATGGGGACGTTGAGGCTTACGGTCCGCTCCAGGTTGGCGAAGCTGGGTCCTAGGCATCAGCGTAACCAGATTCGCCCCAAAATGGTCATACTCCGAGGGGGATGATGGTGCCATGGGCTCGGGGCCTCCCACCTTCAGCCTGAGGGGGTGCATCTCAGTTAGGCCAGTTTACCCTCATCCCCCGGCCCCTTCTCCCAAGTAAGGTGAAGGGGAGTCTCCCAAGTGAGCTGCACCCGGCCTGAGGGTTGCCGGCGGGTGAACGAATTTTTTTATGCAGGATGTTGTTACTCCTTCGCTCAGCCCTTACCCTAAACCCCGCTCCCAAGCTTAGGCGAGGGACTTCTAGCTCCCCTGCTCCCAGCTTGGGGAGCAGGGGCCGGGGGATGTAGACGCGCAGCGGCTTCTCGCAGAGTGGGCCCCCGTAACCCTGAAGAGGGCTAAACTCTGCTCCTTGAGCCATCGCTCAAAATTCAGGGGAGCCGCGCTTTTTTGCGTCCAGCCCGGCTCAGCCACCGCCCGAAAGCGCCGCCAAGCTGGGTTAAAGTGGGAGGGCAACGGCCCCTGAGCCCCCTCCTGCGTTACCTCGTCATCCCCTATCTATGGCTGCTGTCCTTGTTACCGGCGCTGCTGGCTTTATCGGTTTCCATCTGAGTCAATCCCTGCTGGCCCAAGGTGAGCGGGTGATCGGCTTGGACAACCTCAACCACTACTACGATGTCTCGCTGAAGCAAGCCCGCCTCCAGCGCTTGCAGGCACAGCCCAACTTCAAGTTTTACCCCCTCGATCTGAGCGATCGCCAAGGCCTGGCCGACCTCTTCGCCACCGAAGCCTGTCAGGCCGTGGTGAATCTTGCCGCCCAAGCCGGCGTGCGCTACTCCCTCGAGAATCCCCAGGCCTACGTGGACAGCAACCTAGTCGGCTTCGTCAACATCCTCGAAGGTTGCCGCCATCACTCGGTCGAGCATCTCGTCTTTGCCTCCTCCAGTTCCGTCTACGGTGCGAATAAAAAAGTCCCCTTCGCCGTCAGCGATAACGTGGATCATCCTGTCAGCCTCTACGCCGCAACGAAAAAGGCCAACGAACTGATGGCTCACAGCTACAGCCATCTCTACGGGATTCCCACCACCGGCCTGCGGTTCTTTACGGTCTATGGGCCCTGGGGCCGCCCGGATATGGCCCTCTTCTTATTCACCCAGGCGATCCTAGAAAACCGCCCCATCAACGTTTTCAACCATGGTCGGATGCAGCGGGACTTTACCTACATTGATGATGTGGTGGAGGGCATCCTCCGCACCTTGGCCAAGCCGCCGGAGCCCCAGGGTTTGAGCCAAGCCCGCTACCGGATTTACAACATTGGCAACAACCAGCCCGTCGAGTTGCTCAAAATGATCGAGATCCTGGAAACTTGCCTGGGGAAAACGGCCGAGAAAATCATGCTACCCATGCAACCGGGAGATGTCCCGACGACCTATGCTGACGTGGAGGATCTGATGCAGGATGTCGGCTTCCGGCCTGATACACCCCTCGAAGTCGGGATTCAACGCTTTGTAGACTGGTATCGCGACTACTATCAGGTTTGAAGGAGTTCGGCCCCGGCCCTCCCTTTGTTGCCCTCGGACGCTGAAAATCCATGCAAATTGCCCTCACCCTTGCGGTTGTTGCGCTGGCCTTGGCCGGCTTCATTTCGGAAATCTTGCCAGCCGACAGCATCGCCCTGATCGTCATGGTTACTCTCATGGTGCTGGGGTTGGTGACGCCAGAGGAGGGTATCTCTGGGTTTGGCAACTCGGCCACGATAACCGTGCTGGCGATGTTTGTGCTCAGCTCGGGGATCGCGCGCACGGGGGTGATTCAAGTGGTGCGGGACTTTCTGATTCGCTGGGGGGGCAAGGAGCCGCCGCGACAGGTGTTTGTCATGGGGGCCATCGTGGGGCCGATCACCGCTTTTATCAACAACACGGCCGTTGTGGCGGTCTTTTTACCGATTGTTGAGGATTGGTGTCAGCGCTACGGGATGCCAGCCTCGAAGCTTTTGATTCCGCTTTCCTACGCGACGATCTTGGGCGGACTCCTGACCACGGTGGGGACTTCGACCAATGTGCTCGCGAGTGGCCTGGCGGCGCAGTTGGGCTATGGGGAATTCCACCTGTTCCAGTTCACGCCCTTGGGCCTGGTGGTGTTTCTCGTGGGTCTGCTCTATCTTTCGCTGGTGGCCTCCCGGCAGCTCCCCGACCGCAGCAGCAACGGCACGGATCGCGCCTTGGGCTATGGACTGCGGGATTATGTCAGCGAGGTGGCGATCGCCCCCCGCTCCAGTCTGATTGGTCAAACCCTACAAGAGAGCGAGATCCAGCGCACCTTTGACCTAGATGTGCTCGAGCTACTGCGGGACGGCGAGCGCTTCCCCCAGCCCCTCGGCGACAAGGTGTTGCAAGCGGGCGATATCCTCATCGTCCGCAGCGGCCGGGAGGAACTGCTCCGCATTCGGGAGGAGCGGGGGCTCGATCTGTTGCCCGAGGTCAAGTTCCAGAACGAGGCTGTCGAAGCCCTCAGCTCTGGGGAGGAAAAAATCGGCGAAGTGCTGATTCTCTCAAACTCCCGCCTCATTGGCACAACGCTGAAGGAATTGCGCTTCCGGCAGCGCTATAACGTGACTGTCCTCGCGATCCGGCGCGGCTCCGAGCTAGTGCGGGGCCGTCTGGGCAAGATTCCCCTGCGTTTTGGGGATCTGTTGCTGGTGCAGGGACCGAAACAGAGCTTCATCGGTTTGCAAACGACGCGGGAACTGCTGGTGCTGGAGCAGCGCAATGTGGAGATGCTGCGGGCGGGGAAGGCCGGGGTGGCGATCGCCATCGGTCTCGGGGTCATCGGCCTGTCGGCCTTCAACCTCCTGCCGATCCTAGTCAGCTCCTTAGCCGGGGTCGTGGCTATGGTCCTCACGGGCTGCCTGAAGCCCGGCGAGGTCTACGGCTCGATTCGCTGGGACATCATCTTTCTCCTAGCCGGGCTCATCCCCTTGGGGATCGCGATGCAGAAGTCGGGAACCACCGTCTGGCTGGCCGAAAAGCTCGTCACCCTCGGGAGCGATTTATCGGGCTACTGGATCTTGGTCTTCTTCTTCGTAATCACCTCGCTGCTGACGGAAATTCTTTCCAACAATGCCTCCGTGGTGCTCATGCTCCCCGTGGCCGTCGAAGTAGCCAAGACCCTTGGCCTCAACCCCTTTGCCTTTATGTATGCTGTCACCTTCGCTGCCTCTACCAGCTTTATGACCCCGATCGGCTACCAGACCAACACCATGGTCTACAGCCCCGGCGGCTACCGCTTCCTCGACTTTACCCGGGTCGGCGCGCCCCTGAATCTGATGATGGCGGCGCTCGTGCCGCTGCTGATCGTCTGGTTCTACGGTTTGTAGGGACAGGTTTCAGGCCTGCCCCTAGGGATCACCGCAGCTCCGGAGGGTGTTCCCTAAGAGTCCGTCAGGTCATAGACCTGGCCATCGAACAGGAGGCGGGTGATACCCTTGGCGTAGAGGTAGTCCTGGGCCTTGGCCAGGATGCGGCTGTCGGGGATCTTGAGCACCCGCTGCGATCGCCGCCGCTGCGAGAAACGCCGGGCGATGCGGTGATTGTCAAAGACGGGCAGGGTTTTTTGCTGCACCTCCGTGGCCGGAATCTCCCCCAGATCGCTGAAATCACTCAAGGGGCAGGCGATCAACTCCGAAGCCCGATCGATCACGAGGTAGCAGATGCGGGGCAGATTGGCGTCTGTGATCGGCAAGACATCCACGCTTGCCTTGGGGGTGCGGGTCGTGAGGGGGTCCTCGTCGTCCTCGTCCTCGTCATCATCCTCCTCGTCGTCCTCGTCCTCGTCGTCCTCGAAGTCCTCAAAATCGTCGTCCTCATCATCATCCTCGAGGTCATCGATTTCTTCATCGAGTAAGTCTTCTAAGTCCGCCGCCGCCGAGGGAGTGGGGGAACTGGCAGCGGTGCGTATTATGGGAGCCAGGACCGGGCGCGATCGCTCGGGTTGGGCCTCAACAGCCTCAGCAACCTCAGTAGTCTCAGCTTCCTCCTCCTGAGGCTCCCAGGCCTCCGGAGCGGCCGCAGAGCGCCGCCGCCGCCGTCGTACAGACTCTACGGTTTCTCCCTCAGCAGCCGCATCGTCCCAAGCATCGGGTAATTCCTCAGCCTCCAGGCTCAAGGTTGAACGGGGGTTCAGCTCTGGTTCCAGTTCCACGTCACTCTCCTGCGCTTGCAGGAGTACTTGGGCCGCTCCGCTGGGAGTACGACTGAGGCGCTTTTGCTGGATCAGGTCCTCGTATTCATGCTCCGGGAGGCGGCTCTTGAGGAAGCGGCTAATCGTCGAGCTGCTGACCTCAAAACGCTCGGCCAGAGTCGAGGTCGTCTCCAGGGACGAGCGATAGAGCTGGAGAATTTCGTCTTTATCGGCAGTGGTTAGTTTTCTGGGGCTCATGCGGCTTCTTCGGGATCTCCTTTGGCACGACGACGACGGCTGCGGCGAGGACGACTTGAAATGTCATATTCGAGGGCCGCGCCAATGGCAAACAAAATACCACTAAATACAAAGAACACTTCTAGCACGCCGCCACTTTCATACTCAGTGGGGAGGGTGGCCGCGTACTTGAACCACATATCCGCTAGGTACTTCGCCAAGGCAGCAGCGGCGATCGTGCGCCAAGAGAGGGAGAAGGTGCCGCCCCAGAAAGCGAGGAGGAGCGTGGCCGCGATGATCAGCAAGGCGACATCACAGAGGATGTAGAAGGAGTTGACGGGCTTGGAGAATTGCAGCAAGTAATCCTGAAGCTGGATGACCCAGAGGGGTGGGGTGGGAGCGCTGTCGGCGAGGCTGGCCGTGGCGCTTGTATCAGCTTGGTTGAGCAGCGGCGCGAGGTCTAGGAGATCGGTGGCAGTAGCTGGTTCAGCAAGGGCGACCCAGATGGCCAGGGCAATCCCGGCGATCGCGATCGCCGAGAGCGTGATCCATTGCCAGGCCGCCAAATTCAGCCGCTTCGAGAGCACCGCCAAAACCATTCCCCAGCCGACACAGATATAGAACGAGGTATAGAAGAGATCCGCCGGGGAGATCTCCGGGTCAAGGCCCCAGTACACTTCCCAGAAGCCAAACACAAGGTTCGCCAAGAAGTAGGCGAGAATGCCCAGGCCAATGCCCAGCCAGACCGTGCGACCGCTGGCGATTTTGGGGCTCTGCCAGTTGCGGTAGCAGAGCAAGGCCGCGGCGAGGAAGGGGACCCCCTCAGCGACGTAGGTACCGATCAAGTACCAAAACGAATCCTCGGTTTCAGGAACCAGAATGTTGAGCAGGAATAGGGCTAGAGACAGCAGACCCCAGGTGACACCGGCATAGATGATGACTTTGCTGTTGAGGAGTCCAGTGCTGGACTCTGAGGCTTGTTCGGCCGAGCTGCTCATCTGCAATTCTCCCTTCGCAATGCACAACCAACTAACAACAGGATGCTGACGACCGAGCACGGCTCGCCTTAGGCTTCCACCTTCGCTAGTGTACCGTTTCCCTGAGCCTCACGGCTCACGTCCCCAGCGCTTCGAGCGCCTTACCCCCAATTCTTACCCAGGGGGGACTGCTTCAGCCAGGTGAGGAAATTTTGGCGCTCGGCATCGGGGAGGTCTTGGACAATCTCCGCCACCTCGGCGGCGAAGCTAGTGTTGCCAAAGTAGGACTTGCCGAGGCGGTAGAGTTCTTGGAGAAAGGCAATCAGGTGCTGCTCTTGCCAGGCGAGGGTAGGGGGAGACTCGAAAGGGTCGGCCTTGAGCAGGCGGTTCACGACCTTCGCCGAATCGACTTGGGGAAAGTCGCCCCGCAGTAGTACGTCGCCGATTTCTTTCTCAAAGAGCTTGGCTTGGCGGTTGCCGAGGAGTTCTTCAATGTCAAAGTACACGGCCTGGAGCAAGAGGAAAGCGGCTTGGAGGAAGCCGGGGGCGATGGTCTCCGCCGTGCCCCCAGCGTCGCCAGTCAGTTGATCCAGGCGCACCCGTCCCCAGACACTGTGGCGATCGCTCTCCTGCAACAAAACGCAAAACTTGCCCTGGTTGTCCGTCAGGTCCTTCCAGAAGTTTTTTGCCTCTTCTGCCTGACTGGCGTTAAAAACGCTAATCAAGCGAAAAGTCTGATCCTGGTATTTAAGGATCGGGATCGGTTGCTCTCGCTTCGGGTGCTGAATGTTGGAAATTTCAACATCCTGCCGTTTAAGAATAAACATAGTGCCAGTCAAAGATTCCTGGATTGGAGAGACCGCAGACCAGGCTAGGCCGTCCTAAAGAAGCCGTCCCCAGTCTACAGGCAGGCAGCGATGGGCGGTGATCACGAGAGCGACCCCCGCCAGATTGAATGGCTAGGCCCCCTGCCAACCGGATATCCCGAGAGATTGCTATATAGTTTACCCTGAGATTTTAATTCTCTGCGTCCAGGTCGCGGGTCTCCGAGGGGATGGCGTTGCCGTGGGGGGACTGGGATCGCTAAAATTGGCTAGGTTTCGGGCCTCAGGGCGCAACCAAGGGTGCGTAACTCAGGTGGATAGAGTAGCTGCCTTCTAAGCAGCCAGCCGTAGGTTCGAGTCCTACCGCACCCGTCTCTGCTAGTACCTGCCGCTGAGAATCGAGGGTCTGAGCTAAGATCAAAGTACTGGTCAATCGTTTAGAGGCCTGGGCTGCTCCTGAGTCCCAAGGCATGAGGGGTGCAAGGCCAGTAATCCGTACTGGAGGCTGACCTCCGGCTGGTGCTGAGCTGGCAACCTGGGCTGACCGTGCAGCGTTGGGATAGTGTCAGCGGTGATTTTGCTCCCTAGCGGTGAGTGCTGCTGACTCATGATCTCTCTTCTGCCTATGACCGGCCATGCGCCAACCCCGGGATCGGCCCTGCCAGGTTCCCTCAGCAGCGAATTCTATCAAGCGCTGTTGGATCGCCAACCAACCTTGGTGTGCTGTTTCGCGGCTGACGGCCGGGTGCTCTTCCTCAATGCCGCCGCCCGTCGCTACTTCGGTGCTAGCGTGCAGCCGGGGATGCTGTGGGACTTTTTGGCCCAGGTTCCGGCGGGCGATCGCCCTCAGGCCGACTCTCTCTGGCAGGGCCTCTCCCTAGCCCACCCCCAAGCCACGGGAGAGCACCGGGTGCTCGGGGCCAGCGGCGAGCATCACCGCTATCGCTGGCACTACACGGCGTCCTTTGATGACGCGGGGCAGCCGCAGCAGTACCACCTGTTTGGGGACCGCCTCGAGGAGCCCCAGGCTCAACCACCGACGACGGACTCCCATCCAGCCACTGAGCCGCGCTACTGCCAGGTCCTGTTTGCTAGCCTGCCCGTCTGCCTGGCGATCAGCGACGCTCAGGGCCGGTTTTTAGAAACCAATGCCGCCTTTGAGGAGTTGCAAGCGCATCTGGGCGGCGGGGACTCGGTTGGGGCGATCGCCCAGCGCTGGCTGCTCCGGAGTAGCAACGGCCAACCCTTACCCATCGCTGAGTTTGCGCCCCTGCAAGCCCTCCACGAAGGGCGGGCTGTGAGTAATCTCGAAGTCTGCGGCGGGGAGGCCACCCCGGCCGGCTCCCTCTGGCTGAATATCACGGCGGCCCCGATTCCTCTGGCGGGCTATGGGGTGGTGATCACCTGCACCAACATCACCCCCCGCAAACGCTCGGCCCAGGCCCTCAACCAGAGCCAGCGAGCCATGCAGGCGCTCATGGCGACTATTCCCGACCTGGTGCTGCGGGTGCGGCAGGATGGGACGATCCTGGAAGGGCATATCCCCCCGAGCTTTCGCCCGGCCTTGCCCCCGGCGGAGACTCTGCCGGGCTGCCACCTCCGCGATCTCCTGCCGGTCGAGGCGGCGCAGATCAACCTCCAGGGCCTTCAGCAAGCCTTAAAAACCCAGACACCCCAGGTCTGCGAGTATGAGTTGCCGATGGGGGGACGTTCGGTTCGTTGTGAGGGGCGGATCATTGCCTGTGGGCCGACGGAGGTTCTAGAGCTGGTGCGGGATGTGAGTGAGCGCAAGGCGGCCGAAGACGCCCTCCGGGATAGTGAAGCGCGGTTCCGGGCCATTTTTGATCAAGCGGCTGTGGGCATGGCCCTGCTGACGGAAGATGGCCACTTCTTTCGGGTAAATCAGCGGTTTTGTGACCTGTCGGGCTACACGCCTTTGGAACTGCTCCTCAAGACGGATCGCCAGTTGACGGTGCTTCCGGATCGGGCCGCCGACCAGCGCCAGCAACGCCGCCTGCTGGCGGGGGAAAGCGATCGCTATGCCTTGGAAAAGCGCTACCAACACCGCAACGGGTCCCAAGTCTGGGTTCATGTCTGCGTCTCGCGGGTGCGCCAACAGGTCCAGGGCTCTCAATACCTCCTAGCGGTGATCCAAGACATCAGCGATCACAAGGCGGCGGAGCTTCAGCTCCAACGCCAGGCCAGACGCGAGCGCTTGGTGACGGCGATCGCCCAGCGTATTCACGCCTCGCTCCAGCTCAAGGATATCCTCAATACCGCTGTCGCTGAAATTCGCCAATTCTTGACCTGCGATCGCGTCATCGTCTGCCGCCAGGCTAACCCAATCGCCGAGATTGCCGCCGCAGCGACCGAGGGCGTTTGTCCCCAAGTTGCACCACCACGGCCGTCCCCCCAGGCCTTGGCAGCGACGACGGCTCCTCTGCCCTCCTACCAGGCGATCGCGATCTGTGATGTGGATGACCCCACAACCCCTCTCCCGGCGGATTACCAGCAGTTCTTGGCGCAGTTTCCGGCCCAAGCCCATCTGGTGGTGCCGATTCTGCTGGGGGACTGGGAACGGGCCGCGGACAGCACCCCCAGGCCGCGCCACTGGGGCTGGCTGGCTGCCCAGCACTGTCTGGTCTACCCGTGGCTTGAGGAGGAGGTGGACTTTCTCACCCGCGTGGCCACCCAAGTGGGCATCGCGATTCAACAATCCCAGCTCTACCATCAACTGGAGGAGGCGAACCAGGAGTTGCAGCGCTTGGTGTCCGTCGATAGCCTGACCCAGATCGCCAACCGTCGCCACTTTGACCACTGCCTCCAGATCGAGTGGGAGCGGGCTCGGCGTCATCAACAGTCTTTGGCCTTGATTCTCTGCGATATTGACGATTTCAAGCGCTACAACGACACCTATGGCCACCTCCAGGGGGATGATTGCCTGCAACAGGTGGCGGCAACCCTGCAAAAAACCCTGAAGCGGTCTACGGATCTCGTCGCCCGCTACGGGGGTGAGGAGTTTGTCCTGATTTTGCCCGATACCGACCTAGCGGGGGCGATCCAGATGGCTGAAGCGATCCAGGCGGCGATCGCCGCCGCTGCCATTCCCCATCGCCACTCCCGCGTGAGCCCCTACCTGACCTTGAGTTTGGGCCTAGCCCGCACCGTGCCGTCCCCGACCGGCTCCCCGGAAACCCTCTTGGCTGAGGCGGACCGGGCCCTCTACCAGGCCAAGGCAGCGGGGCGCGATCGCTTTTGCTATTGAGCCAGCTCACCCCCCAGGGTCAAAGCCAAAGGTTAGGATGGACTTGGAGTGCTGATTGCGATGCGTTGACCCCCATGACTACGGCGACTCAAACCCCTTACACGGATGCTCAGATCACGGCCTGGCTGCGGGGCCTGCTGGCGATCGCCTGGGCCGACGGCCAATTCGACCCCGAAGAACAGGAGCTGATCGCCCAATTAACCCAGGATGAACTCGCCCCGCGAACCGAGCTGGGCGAGCTCGAGCCGATCACGCCCGCAGAATTGGCGATCGCCCTCGGCGAAGACCCCCAAATCCGCGAGAATTTCCTCCGCACAGCGGTGATGATGGCCCTCGCCAACGGTGTCTACTCCCAAGCCGAAGCCGAGGTGATCAACAGCTTCCTCACGGCCCTGAATCTGGAAATTGACGCCCTGAAGGCCCTCGAAACAACCCTCTACGACGCCGACAAACACCAGGTTGAAGCGGGCTCCACAGCGACCCCGCGCCCACGGATCACTCCCGATGTCTTACATCCAGTCCGCGACTGGCTCGACGGGATCAGCATCGACGATCCGCGCCTCGCTCGCTTTTTGTGCAAGACCATCCCCTCCCAGTGCCCCTTTGAGCGGGATGTGGTGCTCTTTGGTCGCAAGGTCGTCCATATCCCGCCCATGTGCAAGCTGAACCCGCTCTATGAACAATTGGTCGGCTTGCGCTTTCGGGCCCTCTCCTACCTCGCCGATGACTGTGGCGAGGACATTACCCCTTACTGCTAACCGGCGGACAGCGAACCCCAGTGCAATTCATTGACCAAGCGGAAGTTGAGGTCCAGGGCGGCAAGGGCGGTGACGGCATTGTTGCCTTCCGCCGCGAGAAATATGTCCCGGCCGGCGGCCCGGCCGGCGGTAACGGGGGGGCCGGTGGCTCGGTCATCCTGGTGGCCACGGAGGGCCTGCAAACCCTCCTCGATTTCCGCTATGCTCGCCAGTTTCGGGCTGAGGACGGCAAGCGCGGCGGGCCCAACAACCGCACCGGAGCCTCCGGGGACGATCGGCTGATCGAAGTGCCCTGCGGTACGCTCGCCTATGATGCCGATACGGAGGAACTGCTGGGAGATTTAGTCACGCCTGGCCAGTGCCTCTGTGTGGCCCAGGGCGGGAGGGGTGGTATCGGCAATCGCCGCTTCCTCAGCAATCAAAATCGCGCCCCGGACTACGCTCTGCCAGGGCTGGAGGGAGAAGTACGGCGCTTGCGGCTGGAGTTGAAGTTGCTGGCCGAAGTGGGTATCATCGGCCTGCCCAATGCGGGCAAATCGACGCTGATCGCGGCCCTGTCGGCGGCGCGACCCAAGATCGCGGATTACCCCTTTACAACCCTCGTGCCCAATCTGGGGGTGGTGCGCCGCCCTACGGGGGATGGCACGGTCTTTGCCGACATTCCGGGCCTGATCGCGGGGGCCCACACCGGGGTGGGCCTGGGCCATGACTTTTTGCGCCACATTGAACGCACGCGCTTGCTGCTGCACTTGATCGACGGTGCGGCGGCGGCTCCCCTAGAGGATTTTCACACCATCCAGCAGGAACTTCAGGCCTATGACCAGGAGCTGGCCCAGCGACCCCAGATTGTGGCATTGAGTAAGCTGGATACAGGCGATCGCGCCACCTACGCTCACCTGCAAGCGGAACTGTCGCGCCACACGGCGGCCCCGATCTTCCTGATCTCTGCCGCCACCCGCACGGGCTTAGACGCTCTGATGCAGGCCGTCTGGCAGCAGCTGGATGCCCTCAAGGCGACCCCCGACTCAGCCGCTCCCCGATCCCCGGCTTGACCAGAGGCCGCCCGGAAGCCAACGCCCCTGGGAGGCCAGAAGGCGCGATCGCCGCATCCAGTAGGCCCAAGCATGGCCCAAGCTAGCTCCCTGAGCTGTGAACAGAGGTGTCCAGCGGCGCGCATACTCGTTGACAGCCTGAGGCCGCTCCGGGTGATAGTCCTCTAGGTCATCCAAACGGACGAGCAGGTGGGGCGGCCCCTGCAACTGAAACCACACCCCCGCCACCCAACCTCGTCCCGTCGTTAGGGCTGGATAGCCTAGGGGCAGATCGTAGAGATCGCCGCGCACCCAAGCTGGCGTGGCCGCGAGCACCGAGGGGGCGACGTAGTGATAGTTTGCTTCTCCGGGTTTCAGCGTGCCGTAGGCAAAGAGGCTCAGCATTCCCCCGTCAGCACTCCCGCCTAGGCTTTGGCAGCTTCCACTGGTTGGCGGGTCAGGTCGAGGGTGAGACCTTCCCGGGCCAAGACACTGCCGGGCATCGTGACGGTCACTTCTTCGGCCAGCCGATCGAGAAAGTCATCGCTGTGGTTCGGCTCGTGGTGGAAGACCACCAATTGCTTCACCCCCGCCGCTTTTGCCACCTTGACGCCTTCCTGCCAAGTAGAATGGCCCCAGCCCACCTTGGGAGACTTGGGGTTATGGTACTCCTCATCGGTGTACATGGCGTCGTAGATAAAGATGTCGGCATCGTGGGCGAGTTCCAGCACCCGTTCATCCAGGCGGTCGGGGAAGTGCTCCGTGTCGGTGCAGTACACCGCCGTGTAGCCATTCCAACTGACGCGGTAGCCCATGGCTCCGTTGGGGTGGTTCAGCATCTGAGTCTCGATGTGGATGCCTTCAAAGTCAAAAATCTCGCCGCAGACCAGATCGTGGAACTTCATCTCGGCATGAATCTCCGCGACGGGCACGGGAGCGTTGAGATGGAGGACGCGATCGCGGAAGTGCTGCGCCATTTTCATGTCGCCATCTTCCGGCGGCACTTGACCGTGGATGTGGAAGCAGGTATCCTCCCCGAAGGCGGGTAGGAAGAAGGGAATGCCTTGAATGTGATCCCAGTGGTAGTGGGTGAAAAACATAAAGACATCCTGGGGGGATTCCTGGAGCAACTGCTTGCCCAGCATCCGTAGACCTGTGCCACCGTCAAAGATTAAGCGCCGCCCCGCCACGATCATTTCCACGCAGGAGGTGTTGCCACCGTAGCGAACCGTCTCGGGTCCGGGCGAGGGAATGCTCCCGCGCACGCCCCAGAAGTGAACCGCAAATTCAGAAGCAGGGTTGGTCTTCATGTTGCACTCAAGGCGTTAAAACAGCACACTGACCCTGATGTCGGAGCAGATGATCGCAGAGCACTAGCGCTGTCATCGCCTCCACCATGGGAACGGCGCGGGGCAAAACACAAGGATCATGTCGTCCCTTAGCCGCTAGGGTGGTCGGCTCGCCAGTCTTCGTCACCGTTGTTTGAGCTTGGCCGATAGTGGCGGTGGGCTTGAAGGCCGCCCGCAGCACAATCGTTTCCCCATTGCTAATGCCGCCTTGAACCCCACCGGAACGGTTGGTAGCGGTGCGGATTTCGCCCTGATCGTCAACGATGAACTCGTCATTGTGCTCACGCCCCGTGAGCAGGACGCCCGCGAAGCCAGAGCCAATTTCAAACCCCTTCGTTGCCGGTAGCGATAGCATTGCCTTAGCCAAATCCGCCTCTAGCTTATCAAATACAGGCTCGCCAAGCCCACGCGGGACCCTTCGAGCCGCGCATTCTACCACGCCCCCCAGGGAGTTTTGCTCCCGACGGGCGCTGTCAATCAAATCGATCATTCGCTCCGCACATTCGGCATCCGGACAGCGGACGATATTGCTCTCGACCTGCTCCAGGGTGACGGTTTCCGGGTCAACGTTAGCTTCCAGAACTTGGATGCGTTTGACGTAGGCGACGATCTCAACGCCAGCGACTTGACGGAGGATTTTCTTGGCGATCGCCCCCGCTGCCACCCGACCAATCGTTTCCCGAGCCGAAGCCCGACCACCCCCCTGCCAGTTGCGAATACCGTACTTGGCGTCGTAGGTCGCGTCGGCGTGGGAGGGCCGGTACTTGAGCCGCATTTCTTCGTAATCTTGCGATCGCGCGTCCTGGTTCCGCACCAAGATTGCGATCGGGGTTCCCAGCGTCTGACCTTCAAACACCCCCGAAAGAATTTCACAGACATCGGCTTCGCGGCGCGGGGTCGTGATCTTGCTCTGACCCGGCCGGCGGCGGTTGAGTTCGAACTGGATCTCCTCGGAGGAGATCGCCAGACGCGGCGGGCAGCCATCAATCACCACACCGACCGCCCCGCCGTGGGACTCGCCAAAGGTGGTGATGCGAAAGAGGGTTCCGAAGGTACTGCCCATGAATAGCTGAAGAAGGCCACTATTTAAGATTCATTGTAACAAGCTTTTCAAACTCGGGGGCAAGGAGCTACGGGTGTGGGCGGATGAAAAAAAGCGCGGCTCCCCTGAATTTTGAGCGATGGTTCAAGGATCAGGGGGTCGCCTTCTTCAGCGTTACGGGGCGGGCCCTCATCCCCCGGCCCCTTCTCCCAAAGCTGGGAGAAGGGGAGTTAGAAGCCCCTCTCCCTACTTGGGAGAGGGGTTGGGGTGAGGGCTGAGCGAAGAAG
>CAYNIP010000029.1:0-56884 GCA_964397305.1 uncultured bacterium | reverse complement strand
CCCTGCTCCCAAGTAGGGCGAAGGGGAGTTAGAAGCCCCTCTCCCAACCTGGGAGAGGGGTTGGGGTGAGGGCTAAGCGAAGGAGTACAAGCATCCCGCGTAAAATGTCGTCCACCCTCCTGGCAACTGTAGAAGCTTGGTCGCCAAACCTTGGGCCGCCTTAGGTTAAGAGACCACAAGCTTCTACCCGTTTCGATTGGCTAAGTTCCCCAGGGCCTTGAGAGGAGCGAGGGGGTTGCTGCCTAAGCTGCCTTGGGCTGACGGGTAGGAATTTGGCCGTTTTGGGGCGCGGGAGGCGGCTGGCTGACTACCAGACACCGCTTGATGGCCAGTGGGGCTGAGCCTTGCCTGTGCGGAGCGTTTCCGCAGGGGATAGGCTGCCCAGATCGTGGGGGGTGGGCACAGCCAACCCCACGGACAGCTTGGCTACCGCTGCGCCAGGATTTCAGGTTGGGAGTCGGGCCGGTCGCTCGGCGGCTGGGCAGGGCTGAGAGCGCCCGCTGCTGGGAAAAGGGCTGGTGCGGCAACCCAGCCTCTATCGGGAGGGTGAAGGGTCTGGGGTCGGTTTTGCTTAGGATGGGGGAACGGGTGCTCGGTCCGTCGGCTCTCGGTGGTCGCGCGGCTCTGCCCAAGCGCGAGGCTGGAGACCGTCCTTTGCCAGTCTGAAATTGACCCTGCCGCTCCCGTTGTGACTGGAGCGCGCAAGGGTTAGGGTTGTGGTAATCGGCCTGGCACCCGGCTTGTTGTTCCCAATGCAGGAGTTTGCTGGCATGACGGCTACGACGAAACCGCGCGATGTTCAGGTGTTGCCGATTGCGGCGGCGACGTTGGTGTTGCGATCGCGCACTTGGGAGCGGCTAAAGTTCGAGATTGAATACGCGCTTCAGCATGGCACAACGGCGAATTCCTACCTGATCCAGGCCGAGAAAACGGCCCTGATCGATCCCCCGGGGGCCTCCTTTACGGAGATTTTTCTGGCCGCCTTGCAGGCGCGGCTCGACTTGGCAACTCTGGATTACCTCATCCTGGGCCATGTCAATCCCAATCGCGGTGCGACCTTGCAGGCCTTGTTGGCGATCGCCCCCCACGTCACCCTGATTTGCTCCAACCCCGCAGCCCTGTCCCTGCAAAAAATCCTCGCGGAGCAGGACGTAGCGTTGCAGATCGTCAAGAGCGGCGATCGCCTTGACCTGGGCCAAGGTCATCAGCTCGAGTTCATCCCCACTCCGAGTCCCCGTTGGCCCGATCGCCTCTGCACCTTCGACCCCAAGACGCAAATTCTCTACACGGATAAACTCTTTGGAGCCCACGTCTGCGGCGATCAGATTTTCGACGAAGGCTGGGCCGTTTACAGTGAAGACCGCCGCTACTACTTTGACTGTCTGATGGCTCCCCACGCGGCCCAGGTAGACGCGGCCCTGGACAAATTGGCGGCAAAACCGGCAACGCTTTATGCTACGGGCCACGGGCCCCTCGTGCGCTACGGCCTGCATGAACTGACCGGGGCCTACCGCGACTGGGTGCAGCAGCAAAAGACTCGGCCCTGTAGTGTGGCGCTGATCTACGCCTCCGCCTACGGCAATACGGCGACGGCAGCCCAGGCGATCGCCCGAGGCATCACCAAGGCCGGAGTCGCCGTCACCTCGATCAACTGTGAGGCGGCGGACCCTGAAGAAATCCGCGCCGCCGTGCAGCAGTCGGCCGGCTTCATTATGGGCTCGCCCACCCTGGGCGGCCACGCCCCCACCCAAGTGCAGACCGCCCTGGGCCTGGTGCTAGCGACGGCCGAGAAGACCCAGCTCGCGGGGGTCTTTGGCTCCTTTGGCTGGAGTGGCGAGGCCATCGACCTGCTGGAAACCAAGCTGCGGGATGCGGGCTATCGCTTCGGCTTTGAGCCGATTCGGGTCAAGTTCAAGCCCACCGATGCGGTGCTGAAGTATTGCGAAGAAGCAGGGACCGACTTTGCCCAGCGGCTCAAGCGGCAGCAGAAACAGCGGCAGCCCAAATCCTCCGTGAGCGAAACGCAATCGGCGCGGCTGGAGCAGGCCGTAGGCCGGATCGTTGGCTCCCTGTGCGTGCTGGCCGCCAAGAAGGGGGAACTGGAGGGGGCGATGCTGGCCTCCTGGGTGTCCCAGGCGACCTTCAACCCGCCGGGGCTAACGGTTGCGGTGGCCAAGGAACGGGCCATGGAAGCCCTGCTCTATGGGGGCGATCGCTTCGTGCTCAACATCCTGCCGGAAGGCAAGCAACTGCACCGCCCGTTCATGAAGAACTACGATCCCGGCCAGGATCGCTTTGCGAACATCGCGACCCAGACCGCTAGCAACGGCAGCGCGATTCTAGCCGAGGCCCTGGCCTACTTGGAGTGCCGGGTGGAGCAGCGCCTCGAGTGTGGGGATCACTGGCTGGTCTATGCGATCGCCGAGAGCGGCAAAGTCCTAGACAGCGAAGGGGTGACAGCCGTTCATCACCGCACTTCGGGCAGCCATTACTGAAGCGGGCGGCCGCAAAAAGACCCGGAGTTCGCGCCTACCTCAAGCATCCCGTGTTGCTGCTACCTTCCGGTCCTGACAAGGTTTGGGCGTTGTGATCGCGCGAGTCCGGATCA
This sequence comes from uncultured bacterium, assembly GCA_964397305.1. Taxonomy (GTDB): domain Bacteria; phylum Cyanobacteriota; class Cyanobacteriia; order Cyanobacteriales; family Spirulinaceae; genus JAAUTY01. Next base: position 54,276 of record CAYNIP010000029.1, on the reverse strand, counting down.
ATTCCAGGATAACACAAGATAGCGTGGGAGCTGGATAGCCCTGATCCTTGGGGTGAAAGAAATTTTGCGCGGAATGTTTGTACTCCGTCGCTCAGCCCTCACCCCCAAGTTGGGAGAGGGGCTTCTAACTCCCCTTCTCCCAGCTTTGGGAGAAGGGGCCGGGGGATGTAGACGCGCAGCGGCTTCTCGAAGAGTGGGCCCGGTAACGCTGAAGCGGGCGACCCTCTGCTCCTGGAACCAGCGCTCAAAATTCAGGGGAGCCGCGCTGTTTTTCGTCCACCCCGATCCTTGGCCCCAGAGGCTTAGGTTCCCAGGAGTTGCCCTGGAGCCTCCGGGGCCCTGGGAAGCGTGCCCCGAGGAACCTATGAGTTCCCCCGAAAATTGGGCCTTGATCCAGGACGGTCGCCAGACCCGCGCCCAGCGGGGTCCTCTGCCGCTAAGGTCTAAGTAGATGACACCCACAATCCCTCCCCATGACTCTAGACCCCGCTCCACCGCTCCAGCTCAGCACGATCGCAGAGGCCGCGACCCCCCAAAGCCTAGAGCGGGGCCGACGCTACTACCAGCAAGGCCGTCTGGTCAATCCGCGCCGCCAAGGCCGACGGCTCTGGGCCGGCTGTTATGGCAGCGACCTTTACGAAACTACGGTCACGCTGAATCCTGACGGCACGATCGCGATCTTCCATTGCACCTGTCCCTACGACTGGGGGGGGATTTGCAAGCATCAGGTGGCCTTGCTGCTGGCCTATCTGCACCAGCCGCAGCAGTTTCAGGCGATCGCGCCGCTGTCGGAGTTGTTGGGCGATCGCTCCCGCGAGGCGCTGATCGACCTCATTGAGCAAATGCTTCAGCAGCATCCTGACCTGCTGGACTTCATACAGGTCTTCTCCCAGGAGCCCGAGGCTCCCCCCCTGGACCTTGCCGCCTACCGGCAGCAGATCGCCGCGAAGCTACGGCATCTGGAGTACGAGGAAGGTCCCGTCGATCTGTTGGGGGTTGAGGTGGCCTGGGCCCATCGCACCCTCGAGGCGGGCGACTTTATCCAGGCAGGTCATCTCTACAGCACCTTCCTGGAGGTGGTCAGCGAGCAGTACGAAACCCTAGTCAACAGCGATGAGGCAGGGATTCTGGGCCACGTTACCCAAGATGTGGTGAGTAACCTGCGGGAATGCTTTGCCCTGGCGGGGGACGATCTGACCGGGGCGGTGCAGCAGCGGTGGATTCAGGTCTGCTGGCTGGCTTGGCGGCAGGATCTAGCGGTAGGCGGCTATGGCTATGTAGATGGCATTGATGCGGTGCTCCTAGACTGGGGAACCCAGGCAGACTGGCAACACTTTGAGCAGGAACTGCGGGAAGTCATAAGTTCTGGGGTGAGGGGCTGGGCACGGCGTCAGGCCCAGGAATTACTCCAGGCCTATTACCAGCGGCGGGAAGCGCCAGCGGGGTAGGCGATCGCGCCGCCGGTTCCCCAAGAAGGAGGGCCCCCAGTCGTGCGAGTGTGCCGACCCGCCACCCTGACAATTCGGCCGCCCTCGCGGCCTGGGCTCTGGCCGTGAGCCTTCCCAAATCCTAGCCCGGGGGCCACTGGAGGGCGCGGCCGCCGAGGACATGGAGGTGTAGGTGATCTACCGTCTGCCCCCCATCGGCGCCGTTGTTAATCACGACCCGATAGCCCGCCTCGAGGCCGGCCTGAGCCGCCACCTGCTGCACGACCCGGAGCAGATGCCCCAGCAGGGCCTGGTCAGCGGCCGTAGCCTCGGATAGGCGGGGCAGGGACTGCTTCGGAATCACCAAGAGGTGGACAGGAGCCTGGGGGCTGATGTCTTTGAAGGCGAGGGCGAGATCGTCTTCGTAGACGATCTCCGCCGGGATTTCGCGGCGAATAATTTTGCCAAAAATGGTGTCGCTCATAACTCCGTGCCCGCAGCGCGCAAGGTCGCTCCCATTGTAAGAGTCTGCCCGCCCGGACTCAAGCCGGAGGAACGGGGCCCCAGGGCTGGCCTGTACTTCCCGTTGAATCTCAAGGGAGAGGGACACGCTGGTGGTTGAGAGGGGAAGCGTTGGCCGCGTCGCTGCCACCCTGATGGCTGGGCCGAGCCTGCTTGGCGGTGGGTTGGCCCTGGCGCTGAAGCGCCACTAGGGCGTCTGTTTTAACGCATAGTTGTCTCAAACAATTTTGAGACACTTTGAAATGGCTGCAATGCTTGCTTGGCAAGGATTTTGTGGTTGACCCGTCTCCTCCTTAACGGCAACAACTATCACCGTAGTTGCGCTTCAGCGCTCCGATAAGCGGGCTGATGAGGGGCTAACGAATTTTCACGAAATAACGACCCAATTCGGTAGGGGCACGGTGGCCGCGCCCCCAACCCAGTCAATCGCTGTTCCGATCAGGGTTTGAGGGTTGGGAGACCCAAACCCTACAGGGGTGCATTTAATTTGTGAAATTCCATAAGCGCTACTACGGGGACGTTTGTTTTAGGGGGCAGCGGCCTGGAACGGGGGGTGGACGAAAAAAAGCGCGGCTCCCCTGAATTTTGAGCGATTGCTCCAGGAGCAAAGGGTCGCCCTCTTTCGGGTTACGGGGCCCCCTCTGCGAGAAGCCGCTGCGTGTCTCCATCCCCTGGCCCCTGCTCCCAAGCTGGGAGCAGGGGCGTTAGAAGTCCCTCTACCAACTTGGGAGAGGGGTTGGGGTGAGGGCTGAGCAAAGGAGTACCAACATCCCGCGCAAAATTTCGTTCACCCGATCAAGCGGTCTTGGAGCCCTTAGGCGAGGGGGCATCCCCGTGATCCCAAGGCTGCTGCCAAGCCCTCATCCCCTAGCTCCTTCGCCCGGCGGGAGCAGGGGAGCTAGCCGTCCTGCTCTTGGCGGGAGAGCGATTGAGAGTATTGGCCTAGCCTGTTCCGCAGGAATGCAAAGCCGCTAAAGTTGAGATGCTCCTGTTATCGAGAGGGGTGCCTCTCAATTAGGCAAGTTTACCCTCATCCCCCGGCCCCTTCTCCCAAGGAGGGCGAAGGGGAGTCTCCAAGGTGAGATGCACCCTGTCGAGAGCGAGTTTGAAGGGTCTCGCACAACACTGACAGAACAGAGAAATTCAGCAAAATGAATTGGCTTGGCTGCAATATTTATCCCACCTCCAGGGCCTGAATCCCCGGCCAATTGACCGGAGCCCTGGCTCCCCAAGGCGTAAGGTATCAGGAAGGAATCTGGTTACGGTGGCGAACTCGCCCGCAAGGGCTGCCAAGGTCTAAGTCCCTGGTTACACTAGGAAGACCTTAAGAAGACTGAGCTAAAATCATAATCGTTGCTGTCGTCGGAGGAGAAGTCTGCCATGAGTTCCCAGCTACAACGCCCCAATCGCCCGCGTCCGCCCCAAGTCAGTGAGTCGGCAGCGACCACTAGCAGTACCGCCGCTACGTCGGCAGCGACCACTAGCAGTACCGCCGCTACGTCGGCCAGTCCCAGTGCCACGAAGCCCAAGTTTGAGGGCCCCCCGCGCAAGCCCAGCCGTCGCCCGGAGGGCAAGCGCCCGGATCGCCAGGAAGCCAAAGCTTCGCCGCCGCTGGAGTCTGTGATGGCCTACGGGGGCTATCAGGCGGGCGATACGATTCAGCTCCCCTTCAGCCGCAAAACGGTGGCGATTACTCATTTCTATGCCGCCCCGAGCGGGACTTGGTATGCGGCCCATGGCAAGGGGTTCGTGCGGTTTGCGGCGATCGCCCCGGCTCCGGCTGAAGCGTCAGCCCCCTAGGGTTCTAGGCAGCACCTCAGATTGGCAGTTCTCCCCCTAGCGAATCCCTCCCCCAGTCTTAGGCGAAGGGCTTCTGGCTCCCCGGCTCCCAGCCTTGGCAGCCGGGGCCGGGGAACGAGGGCTGCCGCAACGCTAACGCGGGATGTACCCGTGGTCTACTCCCCGGCTTAGGACAGTCCGCAAACCTACCCCCAGGCCAATGCGCTCGGACCGCGATCGCGCCACCCTAGAAGCTGGAAATCACGTCAAAGCTCCGAGCCCGTCCCCGCCTTCGTGCTGAGGCGGGTTTTTTATGGCTGGCTAAGGGCCGCTGGAACTCGCGCGAACAGATCGAAATTAGCTCCTACAATAGGGGACATATCCCCCGAGCGGGCTCGGACTCAAGGCGAGGAACCACCGTGAAATCGGAGCTGCGACGCATCGCAACCGCACTACAGCACTTGGATACCCTAGACGGCCCCCCCCCGACGGTTGCCCGCCGCCCGACGGCTGCTCCCCGTCGGCTCGCTATCACCCCCCGACCTCGGGCTCGGGTCGCTGCTCCGGGGGCCTCCCCAGGCCGACGGGCTCTCAAGGCTGAGCTACCTTCCCTCCCCAATGGGCCCAGCCGCCCGGCGTCCCCTCTCACCCCCGCGCCCCCCCGCTCCTCCCTCCACCTCAGCGGCCACCGCCACGGCCTGAACCCCGCTTTGGTGACTAGCCTGCTGACGGATATGCAGTCCACGGCCCAGCGTTGGCAACAGGAACTGCAAAAAATCCTGGTGGATCTCCAGGATCTTTACCTCGAGGGGCCCATCGTCGCGGGCTGGCTGGAGTCGCAGCCCCAAGCAACGGACCCGCAACTAGTCGCCCGCATCGCGGCCCGTCCGGTCTCGGAGCTGGCCAGTCCTGGTTCGGGCTACCGCCTCTGCGGCTTTGATGCGGAGGGGCGGGTGTGGTCGAAGTACTGCCCCCCGGATCAAGTGCCGGGGGTGAGCATGGCGATCGCCCGCTACCAAAAACTCCGCTCGCTGCTCGACCGCAAGCAAACCCTCGAGCAGCGCCTGACGGAGTTAGCCGAAACCCTGATCCAAATCCGCAGCCGTCTGAGCGACTCCTAAGCGGCTTATAATCCGGCTGGCCCAGTCGGCGACCCCTTACCGCTCCTGAAACCTATGCCTGGCGACCTGCCCATCTCCGCCATTATTTGCACTCACAACCGCGAGCACTACCTCGGAGCTGCGATTGACAGCCTCTTGGCTCAGGATTTTCCCGACTTTGAGGTGATTGTGGTGGACAACGCCTCCCAGGATGGCACGCGGACCGTGGTCGAGGCTCGCCAGCCCCATTCTCGTTTGCATTACTGCTACGAGCCGGTTACGGGTCTTTCGGTGGCCCGGAATACGGGGGCACGGCAGGCCCGGGGCCAGGTCTTGGCCTACTTGGATGATGATGCGGAGGCGTCGCCGGGCTGGTTGCGGGCTCTTTGGGCGGGCTTTGAGGCCAACGATAAGCTGGCGATCGCGGGTGGCAAGGTAACGCTGCTCTGGCCTCCGGGGGTGAGCGGGCCGCCCCCCTGGCTTTCCCCAGGCCTCGCGGGCAACCTTGGGGCCTATGACCTCGGGGAGCAGGACTGCTTGATTACGAACCCGAATTTGACGCCCCGGGGCCTGAATTACGCGATCCGGCGTGAGTTCTGGCAACAGATCGGCGGCTTTGATCCGAACCTGGGCCGGGTGGGCAAGAATTTGCTCTCTAACGAGGAGTTGTTGGTGACGGAACTGGCGCTGAAACGGGGCTGGCAGGTAGCTTACTTGCCGGTGGCCCTCGCGGCTCACAATGTTGCTCCGGAGCGCTTGGTCAAGGGCTGGTTTCTGCGGCGTGGCTGGTGGCAGGGGGTCAGTGAGTGCTATCGTGAGCAGTTATCAGGGCGGGCGGGTTGGCGTCAGTTCGGTCGCGGCGGTGAGCGTATCCTCCGGGGACTCTACAAATCTTTGAAGAATATCCGGGACCCCGCGACGCGCTTTGAGAATTTGGTTTATGCTTACGGTCAGATCGGTTATCTCAAAGCAGCCTTGATCGCGATCGCCACTCCTTCCCGGCTGCACTCCTAACGCTCTACCCGTTTGCTACTGCCCTTGCTACCGCTCGCCAGCTGTAACGCGCATGACTCCTACGCCAGAGAAAATCCCGGTCTCAGTTCTGATTCCTGCTAAGAATGAGGAGCTGAACTTGCCTGCCTGCCTCGAGAGCGTGGCCCGGGCTGATGAAGTGCTTGTCGTCGATTCCCAAAGCGAAGACCGCTCCCAAGAGATCTGTGAGCATTACGGTGCTAGGGTTTTTCAATTTCACTTTAACGGTCGCTGGCCGAAGAAGAAGAACTGGTCTCTCGACAATTTGCCGTTCCGCAATGAGTGGGTGCTGATTGTCGATTGTGACGAACGGATTACTCCAGCGCTCTGGGACGAGATCGCGACCCGAATCCAAGACCCCCGCTACAACGGCTACTTTCTCAATCGTCGCGTCTTTTTCCTCGGCAAGTGGATTCGCCACGGGGGCAAGTACCCGGACTGGAATTTGCGCCTGTTCAAGCACGCCAAGGGCCGCTACGAGAACCTAGGCACGGAGGAAATCCGCAACACCGGCGACAACGAGGTTCACGAGCACGTCATCCTCGAAGGGGAGGTGGGCTATCTCAAGGAAGATATGCTCCACATCGATTTTCGGGATATTTACCAGTGGCTCGCCCGCCACAATCGCTATTCCAATTGGGAAGCGCGGGTCTACTACAACATCCTCACCGGTCGGGACAATAACAACACGATCCAGGCCAACTTGTTTGGCGATGCTGTGCAGCGGAAGCGGTTTCTGAAAAAGATTTGGGTGCGGTTGCCGTTCAAGCCTTTACTCCGTTTTGTCCTCTTCTATATCCTCCGTTTGGGGTTCCTGGACGGGCGCGCCGGCTACATCTACGGTCGCTTGTTGAGTCAGTACGAGTATCAGATTGGGGTCAAGCTCTACGAGTTGCGCCAGTTTGGCGGGCATCTGAATGTTGAAGCGTCGCCCCACGGGACTCCGGCGATCGCCCCGCAGCCCTCGGAGTCCCAGGTTTCAACCGGCTCCTAGGTCCAGCCCTGCGATGACACCTCCTGCGGAGCCTAGGCCAGACCTCGACCATCCCCCCGCTGTGGACCTAAGCCGTTATGACCAAGGCTGCTTTGACCGCGGCCGACCAGGCTGGTACATCCTCCTCTGGTGGCTGGTGCAGGCGATCGCCTTTCCCCTCTCGTTGCACAACCTTAGTGGCTTTCGTTGCTGGCTGCTGCGGCAATTTGGCGCCCGCATCGGCCGCCGAGTGTTGATTCGGCCCACGGCCCGCTTTACCTACCCCTGGAAGGTGACGATCGGCGACCAAAGCTGGATTGGCGATGATGTGATTTTCTACAGCCTGGACGAGATTCACGTGGGCCGTGATTGCGTGATCTCCCAAAAAACCTACCTCTGCACCGGTAGCCACCGGATCGATGACCCAGCCTTTGGGCTGATCACAGCACCCATTCGGATTGGCAACGGTGCTTGGGTCGCTACGGATTGCTTTCTGGGGCCGGGAGTGGCGATTGGGGCCAATGCGGTGATTGGGGCCCGTAGTAGCGTCTACCGGGATATTCCGGCACGGCAGGTAGCCTGGGGCAACCCTTGCCGGCCACGGTATGAGCGATCGCTGTCCGCCAACGCACAAAAGCCCGCCCCCTAGGGGAGACGGACTATGACAGAGCTTGTGCTGTTTTTATGGAGCCGAGCAGAGTCGAACTGCTGTCCAAACTGGGTATTAGCCTACCGCTCCTTCACAGGTTTAGCCCCTCTAACCCTTGGGGCGGGAACCGTCGATTATCCCTGACGGTGGGATGCTCTAGCTTAGTCTTAGCCCAAACCGTTGCCAGAGAAGCGGCTTGAGAGCATCCGTTGGGGTTGTGTCTGGAGTCCTTAACGGAGTCAAACTACAGACGCTCGGACCTATGAGAGGTTATTAAGCAGCAACAGGTGCAGCCTTACGAGCAAAAGGAACGATGTTGTTCGCAGTTACATTTGTTTTGAGCCCGGTATTTGCGAGAGGAGGCTCACTCTCGACCTGTATCACGATTCGGTGTTCGCCAGCCTGTCGAAACCATTACGGCCCCGTGACTAACACGATTCTAACGAGTCCTAGGCTAAATTGACAACCGGAGCGGGGAGACGATCGCGATCGCGAGGCCCAGGCGGCACGGCTGGCCCTGAACCCCTGACTGCCTAGCCTCGCTTGAGAGGTGCTCCAGGGCTTCAGGCTTGGGCTTGAACCGTTAGCCCGGCACTACCGGTACCGGCCTGGGGGGGTCGGGCGATCGCCAAGTCCCACTATCCTCCAACAGAAGCCAAACCGTGAAGCTGCTGACCAAAAGGGCTAAGACCAGGGAAAAGAAGGGGCTGGGAGGGGGTGAATCTGGCTTTTTGCGCCGCAGAATAATCACCTCATAGTCATCGTTGTTATCGTTACCAGCCAGCGCTTTGAGCGCATCATACTGCGACGGTGACATCACGAATCTCCCTTACTAGCGGACTATGGTTCCGGAAAGAAGGAGGGCTAGTACTGAGATCTAGGCTTTGGCGCAGGATTCCTATGCACGCCCAGGGGTGGACCCTGGGGCGATCGCGAGAACCGAGGGTCTGTCATCCGTTAAGGCCAGAATCCCGTCAGGGACTCCAGGGCCGCCCTAGCGAGTCTGGCGGATCTCCCGGCCCAGCCGCCGGCATGGGGAGGGCATGAAACCAGGCCGGTTCCCAGTCCTGGGTCCGATCCACGACGCGATCGCCCGCAACCCGCACCCCCTCGGCTCGCAAACAGTCCGCCTGGTGAGGGAGATAGCGGCTGAACAAGCGACCCTCCGCCCGCACCAGACGATGGCAAGGCAGGGCCGGATCAGCCCGCTGCAAATAGCTCGGGAGCACGCGGCTGTAGGCCGGCGAGACCCCGAGGGCCAAGAGTAAGGCCGGGGTTCGCACCACGCGCCCGCTGGGAATCCGGGCGACAAACTCGGCAAACCGCTCCCGGGGGCGATCGCTCAGGCCTGGCCCCTGCCCGGGGCTCCGGATGAGGCGATCGCCCCGCCGAACCTCGCCCCCCGTCATCACGGAGGCCAACCAACCCCGTCGGGGGCCAATCCGGCGCGCCAGGTCCGGTTGGAGCCGGTTCAACCACCGGCAAGGCTCGCAGCGAAACATCAGTCGCAGGCAGACAGCCGGCCCAACTTGCCACAGTTGGCCCGAGGCAAACTCCCCCAGATCCCCAGACAGCAGCAGATTTTCTCCCAGAGCCCCCGGCGGCAACTGGAAGTCCTGGAGGACCTGCTCCCCGACCAGTAAAACCTGGCGGGGACTGCCGAGCTGGGCATGGCGATCGCCCTCCAGGCCCCGGCCCGCCACCATCACCACGCGCTCCACCAACCCGGTCGCCTTCGTCCCCAGCGCCAGGACCTGCACCGCCCTCAGGCCTCCGGCCACCAAGCCCGCAGTTGGGCCCGGCTGGCCGCGAGCTGGGAGGGACTGATGAACAGATAATTTCCAAAACAGCCCGGCTCTAGGTCCGCTAGGGGCCGCAAGCGTTGGGCTCCCTCATCAATCAACCAACCCCGATAGCCGGCCTGGAGCAACCATTGCTGGGCCTCGCCCCCGGCCGGTTGCTCCACGATCAGGTAGTCAATGGCTTTCTGAGCCAAGAGGGCCTGGCTTCCCTGCAAGGCCGGCAGTTCGGCCCCCTCAATATCCATCTTGAGCAGTTTGCAGTGCGGGATTTGTTGCTGGCGAAAATAATCGTCGAGAGCCATCGTTTCCGGTTCAATATAACGCTCTGCATCCAAAAAGTCGCCGTAACGCACCATCGAAACAATCCCGGAATTATGGGGATCGCCCGAGGTGTACAGCCGCAGGGTGAGCCCCGATTGACAATAGGCGGCCTGGGCTTCAAGCCGTACCCGTGCCTCCCAACCATTGGCCGCTACCGAGCGCTGGAGCAAGGTGTACAACTGAGGCTGGGGCTCAAAGGCAAACACACGACCGCTCGGCCCGACCCGGCTGGCGAGGAGAAAGGTGTAGGAGCCCATATTGGCCCCAACATCGACACAGGTATCCCCGGCTGTAACCAGGTGGGCTGCGATCTGGCTGGCCAAGGGCTCCAGGGACTGACCGAAGAAGTAGAGAAAGATGCCCTGATACTCCGTCAGATCCACCCAGAGGCGATAGCCAGCCCCTGTGGCAAGGCGGAGCTCTGGGGCCGGGAGGGCTAGGTAGGCATAGGCGATCGCCCCCAGCTTGAGGCGATCGCGTCCCCAGGCCCGACGACAGCCCCGCACCAACTGCCGCTCCCCCCAGGGCCAGCGCCGCAGCAGCGCCGCCGCTGTCCGCGTCACGCGGTGCTTCCAGGCCCCAGCGCTCATATCGGCAGACGTTGAATATCCTTGTTTTTGCCAATCACGACCATGGCCAAGCCTTTGATCAGGCGACGATTGGGCATGGGGTTAATCTCGAACTTCTTCTCATCCTCGCCCACCGCCAGCAGCGTCAGGCCATAGCGGCGACGTAGCTCCAGCTCGGCAATCGTCTTGCCATCAAACTCAGCCGGGACAATCATTTCCACAATGCTGTGATCCGGGTCGAGGTCGAAGCGGTCGAGAATGGCGGGCTTGGTCAGCGTCGCCGCCAAAGCACAACCCGCTTCGTATTCAGGATAGACAACTTTATCCGCACCAACCCGGTTGAGCAGTTTGCCATGAATCTCGGAGGAGGCCTTCGCGATCACATTAGCAACGCCAGCTTCTTTGAGGTTCAGGGTCGTAATGATGCTTTCTTGAACATAGTTGCCAATGGCCACAATCACGGTGTCAAACTCAAAGATCCCCGCTTCCTGGAGGGCGGTCGGCTCGGTGGAGTCGAGGCGTATCGCATGGGAAGCAATCTTGTCGGTCAACACTTGGGACACCAGTTTGTCATTAATATCGGTTCCCAGCACCTCGTACCCCATGCCGTGCAAGGATAAAGCCACCGCCCGACCAAAGCGCCCCAAGCCAATCACAGCAAAGTGTTGCGGTTCCCGTCCGAGACTGCTGAGAAACTTGAGCGATCGCAAATTCACCCGTCCAACCTCACTAGACCCGTCAAGACTCACATCCTTCAGCTTAACCCGCTCAGAGCCCCGCGTCGTAACCGCAAGGTCAGATCGCGCGCCGACTGCATAACAATCGCCGCCTCCGGCCTAAGAACGCAGCAGCAGCATTCAGGGATGACGACGATGATGATTTCCCACGGGACCTTCCAGCATGAATCCACCCTCCAGCCCCAAGCGGCCAAGCTAGCAACCCTAGCAGGTACATCCTTGCAGGGCACTGACTTCCGGGGCGCCAACTTGGCTAGGGCGGACCTGCGAGGCGCCAACTTGAGCGGGGCCGATCTCCGAGGTGCGAATTTGAGCGGCGCCAGCCTTAACGGGGCTAACTTGAGCGGCGCGGATCTCAGCGGCGCGGATCTCAGCCACGTTGACTTACGGGGGGCTAATTGCACCGATACCCGCTGGACCGGAGCCCGGCTCCCCGCCCCCGAGGGATTGCCAGTATGGATCGAGCCGCTTCCCTGAGGACCAATCGCCGGATGATTTCGAGCACCGAGGCTCGTTCAGGCTAGGCCCTAGTGCGCTACTATTGTTAAGAATTCTTGAGTTTGAGCGCCGCTCCCCTACACACTTCTTCGCACCGTACCATGTCTCTCCCGATTCGCAACCTCGCCATCATCGCCCACGTTGACCACGGCAAAACCACCCTGGTCGATGCCCTGCTCCAACAATCCGGGATCTTTCGCGCGGGTGAGGATGTCCCGATCTGCGTCATGGACTCCAACGACCTCGAACGGGAGCGCGGTATCACTATTCTGTCGAAGAATACGGCTGTTCGTTATCGCGACACCTTAATCAATATTGTCGATACGCCGGGTCACGCCGACTTCGGTGGCGAAGTTGAGCGTGTCCTCGGTATGGTCGATGGCTGTGTCCTGATCGTGGATGCCAACGAAGGGCCCATGCCCCAAACCCGCTTCGTGCTCAAAAAGGCCCTGGAAAAAGGGCTGCGCCCTATCGTAGTCGTCAACAAAATCGACCGCCCCAACGCCCACCCCGATACAGCAGTAGATAAAGTCTTCGATCTGTTCGTGGAACTGGGGGCCGATGACGACCAGTGCGACTTCACGGTGCTCTATGCCTCCGGCCTCCAAGGCTTTGCTAAGGAAAAATTGGAAGACGCCGACAAGGATATGCAACCCCTCTTTGAGGCGATCCTGCACCACGTCCCGCCCCCAGCCGGCGACCCGGACAAGCCCTTGCAACTCCAAGTGACCACCCTAGACTATTCCGATTACTTAGGCCGGATCGTCATTGGTCGCATCCACAATGGCGTGATTCACGCCGGCCAGCAGGCCGCCCTCTACAAAGACGATGGCTCGATTGTCAAAGCCAAGATCAGTAAGCTGATGGGCTTTGAGGGGTTGCAGCGAGTGGAGTTGGAAACAGCCTCGGCGGGTCACATTGTCGCCGTCGCCGGTTTCGCCGACGCCAACATTGGCGAGACCATTACCTGCCCGGACAATCCCCAGGCTTTGCCGCTGATCGCCGTCGATGAACCGACACTCCAGATGGCCTTCTCGGTCAATGACTCGCCCTTTGCCGGCCAAGAAGGCAAATTCGTCACCTCCCGGCAACTGCGCGATCGCCTCTACCGCGAACTCGAAACCAATGTCGCCCTGCGGGTCGAAGACACCGACTCCCCAGAAACCTTCCGGGTCTCCGGACGAGGTGAGTTGCACCTGGGGATTCTGATTGAAACCATGCGCCGCGAAGGCTACGAGTTCCAAGTGGCCCAGCCTCAGGTGATTTACCGCGAGGTCAATGGCCAACCCTGCGAGCCCTTCGAGTACCTGGTGCTGGACGTACCGGAAGAAGCGGTCGGATCTTGCATTGAGCGCCTCGGTCAGCGCAAGGGCGAGATGCAGGATATGCAAGTGGGCGGCAATGGCCGGACCCAGCTCGAATTCGTGATCCCGGCCCGGGGCCTGATCGGCTTCCGGGGCGACTTCATCCGGCTGACGCGGGGGGAAGGGATCATGAATCACAGCTTCCTGGAGTACCGTCCCTTGATTGGCGACGTAGATACCCGCTACAACGGCGTGATCATCGCTTTTGAGGAGGGGGTCGCAACCTTCTATGCCCTCAAGAATGCTGAGGATCGGGGCGTCTTCTTCATTGAGCCGGGCACGAAGGTCTACAGGGGCATGATCGTTGGCGAGCACAACCGCCCTCAAGACCTGGATCTCAACGTCTGCAAGACCAAGCAACTCACCAACCACCGCTCCGCCACCGGGGATGAGCTAGTGCAATTGCAGACGCCGGTTGAGATGAGCTTGGAGCGGGCCCTGGAGTACATCGGCTCCGACGAGCTGGTTGAGATCACCCCCCAATCAATCCGCCTGCGGAAGCTGACGAAGAAACTAGCGAAGCGCTAAGAGTCGCGACACAGAACATTCTGGTTCAGCGACACTCCTGCCCTATTTCGGTGCCATCCTTTTGTTGATGGCTCCCTTCCATCTGCTTGGGTAAGCTCGGTCGCTGAACCAAGAGTCCCGCTGGCTTCAGCCGTGAGAGTGTCAAACGAAGGGTTGGCTGGAGTGAACGGAGTTTTGCGCGGGATGTTGCTACTCCTTCACTCAGCCCTCGCCCTCAGCCCCACTCCCAAGCTTAGGAAAGGAACTGCTAGCTCCCCTTCTCCCTGCTTTGGGCGAAGGGAAGCTTCCAAAGTGAGATGTATCCGGGATGTCACCCCTAACAGCTACGAGTCAGGGGTGATTTCAGTAACTCCATCCACCCTTGCTCCCGCAACACCAGCGTTCAGCAATCACTAGCCGCCTAAGCTGGAAGATGGCAGGCAAGAGGCTAATTCTCACTCCTCCCCGGGGAGGAGAGGGGCTGGGAGCTACCAATCTGGGATACTCCAGCAACTACCCCATCGGGCTGCTCTAACAAGGCAACTGCTGCACGCATCGCTTCGAGGCGGTTACTAACACGATTCTGTTGCGGCAGACGGTCGAGAATATCAAAGCTCTGCAACCGCTTCCGAATCTTGCCATCGCCCCCCGCGATAAACACTACCAGCGATTTTTGATAGGCTGCATCGATCAGTTTTTCCAAGGCCAGCGTTGCCGTCACCCCCAAGAGCGGCACATCGCTGAGATCAATGACCAGGATTTTGTAATTATTCAGAATTCCTTGACGCTGGGTGATGGCCTTCGCGGCTCCAAAGCTCATGGGGCCCCCCAAATCTAGAAGCAAGAGCCGGCCGGCCGCCTTCTGCATGAGGACGCGCACTTCCTGATTGATCAGAGCGTCATCGTCGGGGTTGTCCACCGCCTTGACGGTTGCTGCTTGAATGTCTGCTAAGCGTTGGATCGTGAGAATATTGGCGACGAAAACCCCCACGCCTACCGCTGTAATTAGGTCGTAAAAAACCGTCATCAGCATCACGCCGTACATGATCGCTGCCGCCCGCAGGGAGAGATTATGGGCTCGCCGCAGGAACTTCCAGTCCATGATGTCGATGCCGACTTTGAAGGCAATCCCTGCCAACACCGCCATAGGGATACTTTCCGTAAGCGGTGCCGCCCAAAGCACAATCACCAGCATGATCAGGGCCCGCGTCAGGCCGGAGACAGCGGTGCGTCCCCCAGCTTGAATGTTAACAACGGTGCCCATTGTCGCCCCCGCCCCGGGGAGGCCACCGCAGAGGCCTGAGACTAGGTTGCCAAGGCCTTGACCGATGAGTTCTTTATTTGAATCGTGTTGTGTTTGGGTCAGACTGTCGGCAATGACTGAAGTGAGTAAGGAGTCAATACAACCCAGCATCCCGAGGACTAGGCTGTCGATGATCATCGCGTTGATCTGATCGGGGGCAAAGGTGGGGATCTGGAATTGGGGCAAGCCCATGGGGATCTGTCCCCCTTCAAAGCTGTCACGAATGCGTGTGATCTCAGCCTCGGGGAAGATGAATACAGAAATGAGCGTACCAATTACGAGGGCCAGCAGTTGTGGGGGTACCAGGCGCTTAACTTGGGGTGGTGTGAAGAAGAGTAAAAGAACAGTGAATAAACCGAGACCTGCCCCAATGATGTTGTCGTCTACGTTGGTCAACACCTTTGGGAAAGCCTCTAAAGCGCCAATCACGCCGCCACCGGGATTACTTTCCCCTAGCATCGGGCCAGTCTGCAAAATAATCAGGATCAAGCCGATGCCGGACATGAAACCGGAGATCACGGTGTAGGGCATGAGGGTGACATATTTACCCAGACGTAGCGTGCCAAAGATGATTTGAAACAGGCCTGCCAGCATGACGACGGTGAAGGCCATGGCTAAGCCGTTGTCAGGATTTCGGGCTGTTAGGGTTGTGATAACGGCGGTCATCACGACTGTCATCGGGCCCGTCGGTTCGGAGATCAAGGTTGGTGTGCCGCCGAACAAGGCGGCGAAGAAGCCGACTAACACAGCGCCCCAAAGACCGGCTATGGGGCCGGCTCCCGAGGCAACCCCGAAGGCTAAGGCCATCGGTAAGGCGATCACAGCGGCTGTCAGTCCGCCAAAAAGATCCCCCCGCAGGTTGCGAAAGTGAATCGTATTGGTAATCTGCATGAGCTAGGTGAGACCCGTATAAGTGGATGTAAGTTTAATACCAGACTTGGTTGGGGATCAGTGTATATCAGGAGGTAGAAAAGTGGATATTGTTGATGGTTATTCTGGTCGGATTAGCGACTCATGGTTAGGCATGATAAAGAGTTTAATCGCTTGTGGTTAACGGACCTAGATCTTAGCTTTAGGAAGCGAGTAACCGCTATCAGCCGCAAGGGTGCATCTCAGTTAGGTAAGCTTGCCCACTCTGTGAGCAGCCGCTGCACGTCTACATCCCCCGGCCCCTTCTCTCAGGTAGGGGCAAAGGGGAGTCTCCAAAGTGAGAGGCCCTACAGCCGCAAGGCTGTACACTTTACAGTAGGATTCATCAATGTGTTATGCCGATTCAACCTGCTGTAGTGGCTCAGGTGTTGCCGGACTCGATTGCGGCTGAGCTGGGGTTTGAGCCTGGGGATGCGCTGGTGTCGGTCAATGGTGTATCGCCTCGGGACCTGATTGACTATCGCTACCTTTGTGCGGAGGAGGAGTTGACCCTGGAAGTGCGCGACGCGGCTGGGGTCTTGCACCACTTAGAAATCGAAAAAGACTACGATGATGATCTGGGTCTGGAGTTTGAAACAGCTCTGTTTGATGGCCTGATTCAGTGTAATAACCGCTGTCCCTTTTGCTTCATCGATCAGCAGCCGCCGGGCAAGCGCGCGAGCCTCTACCTGAAGGATGATGACTACCGCCTGAGCTTTCTTTATGGCAGCTATCTGACGCTGACTAATCTGAGCGATCGCGAGTGGCAGCGCATTGAACAGCTCCGGCTCTCCCCGCTTTTTGTCTCGGTTCATGCCACGGAACCTGAGGTGCGATCGCGCCTGCTGCGAAACCCTCGGGCGGGTCAAATTCTCGACCAACTGCACTGGTTTCAAGCTCGTCGTCTTCAGGTTCACGCTCAAGTCGTCGTCTGCCCCGGCTGGAACGACGGCGAGCACCTGACGCGCACCCTGCGGGATCTGGCTCAGTTTCAGCAGCACTCCCTGCCAGCAGTGGCGTCCGTGGCGATCGTGCCCGTCGGCCTCACTCGCTTCCGGCCACCGGAGGATGAGTTGCAGCCCGTTGGCCCCGCTCAGGCCCAGGCCGTCATTGCTCAGGTGCAGCCCCTCCAGGCTGAGTTCCGCGCCCAGTTCGGCACCACGTTTGCGTGGCTCGCGGATGAGTGGTTCCTGATCGCGGGTCAGGAGCTACCCCCTGCCGATCATTATGAGGACTACCCGCAACTGGGCAACGGCGTGGGCTCCATCCGCCAGTTTCTCGGGGACTTTGCCGACGCCGCCGCGCAACTGCTGCCGCCGCGCTTGCCGACAGCGCGGCACTACACTTGGGTGGTAGGCAATGCCGTGGAACAGGCCTTTCAGCCCTTGGTGGCGCGGCTCAATGAGGTCGGCAATTTGCGGGTAGACCTAGCCGCCCTGCGGAGCGAGTACTGGGGGCAGGCGATCACGGTGACAGGCCTGTTAGCCGGGCAGGATATTCTCGCTGGCCTCCGAGGACGAGGACTGGGGGACGCTGTGCTCTTGCCTCGGGTGATGCTCAAGCACGATGAGTCCAAGTTTCTGGATGATTTAACCCTTGATCAGGTGGCAGCCCAGTTGGGTTGTCACCTGCTCCCCGTTGATGGTCTCGAGGGGTTGCTCCGTGCTTGTGCGGGAACTGCCTAGAGGGAGGGCAAAGCGAGGGAGGTGCGTATTTGGTCGAGGGCCTGCTGGAGGTCATCGCGGCCCCGGAAGCCTTCGAGGCGATGGACGACGCGACCGCGCTCAAAGAGGAGTAGGGTCGGCAATACCGTCAGGCGATGCTGGCTGGCTAGCTTGAGGCTCGCATCGGCATTCACGCTGACGAGGGTGATGCGGCGATCGCAATCCTGCTGAAACTTCTGCAAGGTCGGCTCAATGAGACGACAAAGCCCACACCAAGGAGCCCAAAAGTGAACCAGAACGGGCTGGGGGGACTCTAAAACTGCCTGGAAAAAATTGGCTTCGTTAAGATTTGGAAACATAAATTTCAAAGATTTTTAAAACGCACTGGGCCTAGGGGCTCAGCCTAGCAGGGATTTAGACCCATGCTAACCCAAGTGGGGATCGCTGGACAGCCCGGGAGTCCAGAAAAGGCGGCCCTTTCACCAGGGCACTTTGGCAGTGACCGCTACTAGCCAGGGGTGTCCCCACCAGAGGAGGAGAATAAAAGCAGCCACCCCCGCATAGGCGGGGCGCAAAAACTCCTGAAGGTGGAGGCGCTGGCGACCCTCGAGCAGGGCGTGAAAGGGCAGGATGGAGGTGCGTTCCTTGACTTGCAAAAACGCCTCGCCGTAGCGTTGGGTGAGGCGGCGATCGCCATGCCAGACCCCAAACAGGTGATGGGCGATCAGCCCCAAACAGGTGACGAGCATAAAACTGGTCCCCAGCCAGAGAGCATGAGCAAAACACCAGATAATCTGTCCAACCATCTGGGGGTGGCGCGTGATGCGGATGATCCCTGTTTCGTAGAGGTGAACTTGGGGCTTGGCAACGGCGGCAATTTCCAGCAGGTTAAACGTAGCGGGATAGAGAAAGAGAAAGGAGATCGCACTCAGAGCCCAAATGACGGGGCGGAGGCCAGGGACGCCCTGCAACTGCCAGAGCTGCACGCCGTCGTAGCGGTGGTTGAAAAAATAGATGATCAGCACCGTGGCAAAGGGAATACTGACGGCCGCGAAGCCCAGACGGTAGAGCCGGGGGCCGATGCGGGCCTCGGCCCAGGGACGCAGGGCTGCGAGGCCGCTGTGGGCGATCGCAAACCCCAGCAGCAGCGCCAGCATGATGCAGTGACTGGCGGTGAACCAAGTAGCGGTCATTGTTAACGTTTTTTAATACTGCTCTGATTTTACCAGGGAGGCTGCTTTGGGTTAAGTAATGCTAATTGAGGCCAGCAGTGGCGATCCCCGGTTGTGATACTGTCAATCTCAGGAGAGGCACAGTCTAACCCCTTGCCGCTCGGCGATAAATTTCTTAAATCAAATATCCGCGCGACTGTGACCGCTACCTAGATAATTGCCGACCCTCACACCATCTTCGCTCTCTCTTGTCACTGAGGCCCTATGTCTGAAATCCCGTTCACCCTGGATCAGCTGCGTATCTTGAAGGCGATCGCAGCAGAAGGCAGCTTCAAACGTGCAGCGGACAGCCTCTACGTCTCGCAACCGGCCGTGAGCTTGCAGGTGCAGAACCTCGAACGCCAAATGGATGTGCCCCTCTTTGATCGGGGCGGACGACGCGCCCAGATGACGGAAGCCGGCCACCTCCTCCTCAACTACGGCGAAAAAATTCTCTCCCTCTGCCAAGAAACCTGCCGTGCCATCGAAGACCTCCAAAACCTCCAGGGAGGCACCCTGATCGTCGGGGCCTCCCAAACCACCGGCACTTACCTGCTACCCCGCATGATTGGCCTGTTCCGGCAGCGCTACCCAGACGTATCCGTGCAACTGCAAGTCCACTCCACCCGCCGCACCTCCTGGAGCGTCGCCAACGGGCAAGTGGACCTGGCGATCATCGGGGGCGAAGTCCCGGCCGAGTTGCGGGATGTCCTGGAAATCGAACCCTACGCCGAGGACGAACTGGCCCTGATCCTCCCCCCCAGCTACCCCCTAGGCAAGGGGGGCACGATCCAAAAGGAGGACCTCTACAAGCTCCACTTCATCACCCTCGACTCCCAATCGACGATTCGCAAAGTCATCGACCAAGTGCTGAGCCGGGCTCAGATTGATTCCAAACGGCTGAAAGTCGAGATGGAGCTGAACTCCATCGAAGCGATCAAAAACGCTGTGCAGTCGGGCTTGGGCGCGGCCTTCGTCTCGATTTCCGCCATCGAGAAAGAATTGCAGAACAGGTTTCTGCAACGGGCCGTGATTGAAGGTGTCGTCGTGCGTCGCACCCTCTCGGCCATCGTCAATCCCAACCGCTACCGCTCTAAGGCGGCTGAAGCCTTCATGCGGGAGATTTTGCCCGAATTCACCGATCGGCCCCTGTCCCATCAGCTTCGGGAGCCAGGGGCCGAGGCTGCTCCGGCAGCCGTGCCGAAGAAACCGGCCGGGCAGCCGTCCTCCGCTTAGCCCTTTTGGCCGCCAACGAGCGAGGGAGGGAGCAATGGGCGATCGCGGCGATTCTAGCAGCAATTTTTAATGGTGCAACCGCCGCCCTAGCCCTTAGCATTAAGGCTGAGATTCCAGACCCCGATCCGCAACTCAACCGCGATGCAATACCGGCAATTAGGCGATAGCGATCTCGAAGTCTCGGTGCTGAGCTTGGGCACGATGACCTTCGGACAACAGAACTCCCTCGCAGACGCGAAAGCCCAGCTCGATTGTGCCCTCGAGGCAGGGGTCAACTTCATCGACACCGCCGAGATGTACCCCGTCCCGGCCCGGGCCGAGACCCAGGGCAAAACCGAGGAATTTGTTGGCGCGTGGCTGGCGGAGCAGGACCGTGACAGCATCATCCTCGCCACCAAAGTCACCGGCCCCACGGCGCGAATGCCCTGGATTCGCAGCCCTGAGCGCCGCCTTGACCGCGCCAACCTCGAGCAGGCCCTGCATGATAGCCTCCGTCGCCTGCAAACGGATTACATCGACCTCTACCAAATTCACTGGCCCGACCGTTATGTGCCCCTCTTTGGCGCTCCGGACTACAATCCGGCTCAGGAGCACGACAGTGTGCCGATCCAGGCGCAATTGCAAGTCCTCGCCGATTTTGTGCAAGCAGGCAAGATCTGCTACGTCGGTTTGAGCAACGAGACTCCCTGGGGCGTGAACGAATTTTGTCGCCTGGCACGGGAGCTAAACCTGCCCAAGGTAGTCTCGATCCAGAATGCCTATAGCCTCACGAATCGCATCTTTGAGATCCACTTGGCCGAAACCTGCCATCACCAGCAAGTGGGACTGCTAGTCTACAGTCCCCTCGCCTTCGGCCTTCTGACCGGCAAGTACCTGGACGGCAACCAGCCCCTCGGCGCACGGCTGACCGAGTTTGCCGGGTTTGGCTCCCGCTACCAGAAGCCCAACATGGCGGAGGCCGTGCAGGCCTATGCTGACGTAGCCCGGAAGTATGGCCTGCGGCCGGCGCAACTAGCCCTAGCCTTTGCGCGATCGCGCTGGTTTGTCAGCAGCGTGATCTTAGGGGCGACCAGCCTGAGCCAGCTCCAGGAAAACCTCAGCGCCGCCGAGATTGAACTCACGGACGAGATGCTGGCGGACATCAACGCAGTTCATGCCCGCTACCCCAACCCCACGCCCTAATGGTCTAAACCGGGAAAGGCTCTGTCCTCACCCCCCAAGGCGGCCACGATCGCCCGCGTGTTCGCCACCATCATGCGGATGTAGGTATCACCGCCCTGGCCTGGAGCGCCGAGGGAGTCCGAGTAGAGTTCCTGGGGCGCCAGCTCCACCCCCGCTTCGGCCGCCACGGTGCGAATCAGGGCAGGGTTTAGGGTCGTTTCCGCGAAAATCGCGGGAACCCGAGCCCGAACAATCTCCTCGACCAACTGGCTCACGGTCTGAGCGCTGGGCTGTTCCTCCGTGCTGATCCCGATCAGGGTTCCCGGGACCGTGAGCTCATAGGCAGCGGCGTAGTACTGGAAGGCGTCGTGGGTGGTAATCAGGTAGCGCTGAGAGGCGGGAATCGTGGCGATTTGCGCCCGAATCCAAGCATCGAGTTGCTCGAGGGCGTTGATCAAGGCCGCAGCATTGGCGGCAAAGGTGGCCGCCTGCTCCGGCTGTAGCTCGCTCAGCTCGTCGCGGATGGCTGCAACCATCACCATCACATTCTGGACATCGCCCCAGACATGGGGATCGGGAACCTGCTCCCCCTCCTGCTCGAGCTCGAGGGGCTCGACTTGCTCGGCGATCGCCGCCGACCGCGCCTGGGAGCCGGCGGCCTGGATCAGCCGCTCCAGAGCGGGCTCCAGGTTGTAGCCGTTGTAAAAAATCAAGGCCGCCTGTTCAAGGGCGATGCTATCGGCCGGAACCGGTTCGTAGACATGGGGATCGACCCCCGCCTCGAGCAGGCCCTGGTGGTTGATGGCGTCGCCGCCCACCTGCTCCGTCAGGTCAGCGAGGATCGTGTTGGTTGACACGATCTTGGGCAGGTCCCTGGCCCCTGGCTCTGGCTCAGCGGGATTGCAGCTCGCGCAACCGAGGCTGAACCCCAGCACCAGGGGGAGGAGCCAGGCGCGCGGGGAGGGGATTGGAGAGGGAATCATGGCGAATTGTTTTCATATTTCTCTCATAATATCTATCATAAATATTTCATTTTTGCTCTATGCTAGAAAATGAAGACTTTATTCCTGGGCTTGTGTGATGACCTGCCCCCCAGCTCCCCTCACGGTTCGCAACCTCAGTGTCCAGTACCGCCAAGTCACGGCCCTGCGCGCGCTCAACCTCGACTTGCCTCCGGGTCACCTGATCGGGATCATTGGCCCCAATGGGGCAGGGAAGAGTACGCTGCTCAAGGCGCTGCTGGGCTTGATCCCCGCCTCGGGGGAGCCCGCCCGCTATGGCGATCGCCCCCTCCGCGACCAATTGGCTCACGTCGCCTACGTGCCCCAGCGCTCCCAGATCGACTGGAGCTATCCAGCAACGGTTTGGGATGTGGTGCTCTTGGGCCGCGTGCGCCGGACGGGCTGGCTGCGGCGCTACTCCGCCGCGAGCCACCGCCTGGCCTGGCAAGCCTTGGAGCGGGTGGAGATGCAGGCCTACCGCGATCGCCCCATCGGCCAGTTGTCCGGAGGCCAACAGCAGCGAGTCTTTCTCGCTCGCTCCCTGGCCCAGGAAGCTCAGATCTTTTGCTTGGATGAACCGTTTACGGGTGTGGATCGCAAGACGGAAGCGATCCTCTTCCGCATCTTGCACGAGCTGGCAGCGGCCGGGAAGACAGTGCTGGTGGTGCATCACGATCTCGGCGAGGCGATCGCCCACTTCGACGACCTAGTTCTGCTCAATCAGACCTTAATCGCCGCCGGCCCACGATCTGAGGTGCTGCGGGCTGAGGCCCTCCAGCGGGCCTATGGCGGGTCGATTTCCTTCTACTCGGGGTCAACCCGGCAAGCCGCCTGATGGATTGGTTGCTGGAACCCTGGCAGTATGGCTTCATGCAGCGAGCCCTGATCGTCGCCATGACCATCGGGGCGATTAGCGCCATCGTCGGGAGCTATCTGGTGGTGCAGCGGCTGGCGCTCCTCGGTGATGCGATCAGCCATTCGGTGTTGCCCGGGTTGGCGATCGCCTTCCTGCTCGGCGGCAATCTGTTAGTCGGAGCCTTTGTGGCTGGGGCGATCGCCACGGTTTGCATTGCCGCTATTCGCTTCTATTCGCCGCTGAAAGAAGATACGGCCATGGGGATTGTGTTCTCGGCCTTCTTTGCCCTCGGCATTGTCTTGATCACCGTTATTCAAAAAGATACGAAGATTGACCTCAATCACTTCCTCTTCGGCAACATTTTGGGCGTTACGGCCCGTGATGTGCGGGACACGGCGATCGCTGGAGGGCTGGTGTTGCTGTTGGTCATCGCCCTCTACAAGGAACTGCTCTTCTACACCTTCGACAAGGATGGTGCTCAGGCCGTGGGACTCCCCGTGCGCTGGCTGGACTTGAGCCTCACACTGCTGATGAGCCTCACGATCGTGGCCAGCCTCAAGGCAGTCGGCGTCATTCTCGTCCTCTCGCTGCTGATCACGCCAGCCGCCACCGCCTACCTGCTCGTGCCCCGCCTCCACCAGATGATGGCAGTCGGCGTCGGTCTAGGCATCCTCTCTAGCGTCGGGGGTCTCTATCTCAGCTATTTTTACAATCTGCCTTCGGGGCCAGCCATTGTCCTAGTGGCTACGGGGCTATTTGTCCTCGCCTTCTTCGTCAGCCTGCGCCAAGGCTAGCGGACCGGGTCAGTAGGTCAGGAAAGAATTGAAACACCAGGGATTTAGGGCGAGTGCATCTCCCTTGAGAGACTCCCCTTCGCCCTACTTGGGAGAAGGGGCCGGGGGATGTAGACGCGCAGCGGCTTCTCGCAGAGTGAGTAAACTTACCTAACTGAGATGCACCCTTTAGGGCTGATAGCGCTAAACTCACAACTCGCATTGAGATGCGGACTGGTTACAATTCAGAAACGTTGAATCTCAACACAAAACTTTACATTTACCGGTACAAACGTCATCCGCGCTTAACTATCCACTGTTAAGCTAACTTTCAACACTTCTGGGATCGCACTAGCTTGAGAACGCAGCGGCTTCTCTCCGAGGGGGCCCCGCCGCCCATCTGCCTCATTCTTAGCTGAAATAACTAGATTAGTGATGAGTAAAACTGTTTATCCCGGCGAAATCTTCCCCAATACTCACGACTTTGATGAAGGGATTCGCACCCTTCTCCCCCGCTATACAGAGATGCTCGATAGCATTGTTCGCTGTGTTCCCGCCGACTGTGCGACCATTGTCGATCTCGGCTGTGGAACTGGGGAGTTAAGTCTGCGACTGTTATCACGCTGTCCCCAGGCGCAAGTTATCGCCATCGACTACTCGCCGCGTATGCTGGAATTTGCTCACCAGCGGATCACTCAGGCCGGCTATCACCATCGCTGGGAACCTCTCGAAGCTGATTTTGGCGAGTTGGCTTGTACAACCAGGAGCGACGGCCCCATGCAGGGGGCAGAAGCTTGTGTTTCCTCCTTAGCCATTCACCATCTCAGGGATGAGATGAAACAAACCCTCTTTAACTGGGTGTTCGGCCTCCTAAAGCCCGGGGGATGTTTCTGGAATGGCGATCCCGTGATTCCTGAAACTCCCCATCTCAGGGCCGTCTATCAGTCCGTGCGCGAGGAGTGGGCCCAGGAAAAAGGGGAGGCGATCGCCGCTACTCGCACTAAAGTGGGCGAGACTGTTCCTCATGGTCATTCAGAACAGGATCGCTTAGCCAGTCTATCGACCCATCTCCAGATGTTAACTTCGGCCGGCTTTGAGAATGTGGCCATTCCCTGGAAGTATTTTGGCTTTGCCGTGTTTGGTGGCTATCGGGGAATCCTGGATGCGTGAACATTGAGGGCTGGCCATTATCCTTCACCGTGGATCAAACGCCCTCCTCATCAGGATCTACGCCGAACTCCCGCAGGCGCGCCGCTAGACGGTCAGCCCGTTGACGTTCCTGCTCAGCTCGCTCCTCGCCATGGAAGAGCAAATTCCCCTGACTATCCCACCAACGCAGCCAGGGGAGTTCCATATTGCCATAACGTCCAGTCCAGATGCCCAACTCAACCCCTACCTCAGCAATGGGGACGTGACCCCGTTCGTTAGCCGGCATCAACTCATAGCGATTACGGACTAAGCCGTAGACCTCCACACTGGCTCGTTGCACCTCATAAATGGCGTAGTACGCGGGGCGAATCACCGTTTCATAGACCCAAAATTTGCCAGTCCAGGGGGTTTTGTCCCGTTCTTCAGCTCCTGTCCCGGAGACAAACTCGATCACAATCTCCGGGGGGATATGTTCTTGCCAAAGAACGTAGGAACGCCGCACTTGTCCGTCTAAAGTGGCGGGAACGTTGGGAACATAAAACCAATCGGGAGATACGGCCCCTCGCTGGGGGGGATCGGTGATGCGCCAGTAAATTCCGCTATCTTGACCGATGCAGTAGTCTTGGTCAGGATGTTTAGCTGTGAGGATGGGGAGAATCGAATCTGTTAGGAGGATACTTTGGGGATGTTCTTGGAAGTTTTTCACAAAGGTTCCATCTTCACAGGGAAGTTGGGTGTGATCCGGTAGAGGGGTAAAGGTTTCTGTGGCAGTCATGGCGGGTTTGCGGAGAGGGCCGACGGTTCTAATGTAGCATCGCCCTTTGGGGATGATTTGTACCTGTCTCTTCCCAAGACAGGCTCCTGTGCAGGAAAAATCCCCAGGTTTCTGGGGTAGCTCCGAGAAATCGGCGAACTCCAAGACCCCCTCCAGATTGGAATTTGCCGCTATTGGGGTTGACAGAGGCGGCGATGGGCTCTCCAGGATTTACGGTGATTTCGTTCTGGCCAAATAATGATGACAGGCCCTAGGGTCTGTCATCCTTGGCTCCCGAAACCCTTGTTAGCACTAGCCTTGAGGCGATGAGACCGACAAGGCTTGCTGAGGCTCACCCTAGGGTTCCGTGCGACTGATGGGGGCGGGGGTGGCTGGTCGGGGCTGGTTGGCGATCGCCGCTTGCAGCACTCCCAGGGCGCGCAAGTAGTGGGGATCGCGGCCCGTACCCCGCAGCGCCGGGTTCGTCGTGAGGAGGCGCTGTTGATCCTGCGTCAGGTCGATGGGGATATTGGGCTCAATGCCACTGCGGTTGATATTGATGCCGCTGGGGGGATAGTAGCGAGAAATGGTGACTGCCAAGCCAGAATCATCGGAGAGGGAATGCACCGACTGCACCGTGCCCTTGCCATAGGTGCGGCTGCCGACCAAGGTGGCGCGGCCACTGTCCTTCAGGGCTCCCGCCAAAATTTCGCTAGCACTGGCGCTGTTGCCGTCCACTAGCACCACGAGGGGCAGTTGGGTCATGGCCGTGCGGTTGGCCTCGTAGGAGCGATCGCCCCCACGCCGATCCACCGTCCGCACGATGGGCCCCGTCTGCATCCAAAGGCGGGCAATGTCCACACTGGCAAAGAGCAGGCCGCCGGGATTGCCGCGCAGGTCAAGGACAAAAGCCTGTACATTATCATCACTCAGCTTGCGGATCGCCTTCTTCATTTGTTCCGCCGCGTGGGAACTGAACTCATCCAGCTTCAGGTAGCCGATCTGCGTCCCATTCTCCTCCCGCAGGGCATAGGTCAGCACCGGGACTTCGATCTGGGCTCGAGTCACGCTCAGCTCAAACAAGCCCCGATTGGGGCGGGAGATTTGCAGCGTCACGGCCGTTCCCTCCGGGCCCCGCATCAGCTCCGAAGCCTGCTCCACCGTCATCAGGGCCGTGGGCTTGCCGTCAATGCGGAGAATGCGATCGCCCGGCTGAATCCCCGCCGCCGCTGCCGGAGTATTCTCCAGGGGCTCCACCACCGTCAGCACCCCAGCCTGCTCATCCACCGTGAGACGCAGGCCAACCCCAGACAGTTCGCCCGTGGTCTGGTTCGTGAGGTTTTGGAACTCTTGGGGGCTCAGGAAGCGCGTGTAGGGATCTCCCAAATCCCGGAGCATCTGGCGAATCGCGTCATAGGCCTCTTGCCGGTTGCGGTAATCGCGGCTGAGCAGTTGTTGGCGCTTGACCTGCCAGGTGTCTTGGTCAAAGTCGTAACCGACAAACTCGTTGTTTACAATCTGCCAGACCTCATCCACGATCGCCTTGGGGCTATCAGTCAGCGAGGCTTTGACGGCGGGAGCGCTGGCGATCGCCAGGGCCGTCAAGCCAAGGGCCGCAAGAGTGCCCTTAGCGAGGAGCGACGGGGAAAGAGAGCAGGGGTTAAAAATTCGCTTCATGGACAGGCTGCCTAGCTGAACTAATGTCAATGGAGTTGCGGAAGCGGTGGAGGAAGCAGAATCACCAGGTATGAACCCGATCAGGCAGCGAAAGCGCTGCATTATCTGGCTGGAGTGGCAATCATTCGGGCTCCGCCTGATGGTAGCGAGGGAGTTGTGACAGAACGGCACTCAACAGCCAGTTTAGCCATTGTCATTCCCGGCTCGTGGCTAAACCCTCGCCTCAGTAACGAAATGTAATCAAGTTGCTGAACTGGGAGTTTGCCTGGGCGCATCTCACTTGGGAGACCCCCCTTAGCCCTCCTTGGAAGCAGGGATCGGGGGATGAGGGCCAATCACCTGGTAAACTCCCCTTCGCCCCACTTGGGATAAGGGGCCGGGGGATGAGGGCCAATCACCTGGTAAACTCCCCTTCGCCCCACTTGGGATAAGGGGCCGGGGGATGAGGGCCAATCACCTGGGAGACTCCCCTTCGCCCTCCTTGGGAGAAGGGGCCGGGGGATGAGGGCCAACTTGTCTAACTGAGCTGCACCCGTTTGCCTGGAGTGCGATTACGAAGACCAATCAATCGCCGTCTGTTTCATAAAATCTAGCAAAATTTTCTGGTGTAGGGGGCTCAGGGGCCGAACTTGTTGGGCCCGGGCTGAATAGTGCTCCCCTCGGTGAATGGCGGCCGGGTCCAGCAGGTCGAGATCCCAGCCTTCCTGGAGTTTCAGCTCGGCGATCGCCCGTTGCAGGGGCACGGCATAGACATGACGCCGGGCCAGCTCGTTTTCATAACAGCCGAACTTGAGCGGCGGCGCGGCGTAGTCGTAGGCGATCTCTTCCTGCAACTCCCGTCGCAGGGCCTCGGCCGGCGATTCGCCCGCTTCCACATGGCCGCCAAAAAAGGCCCAATATCCGGGGTAGACAATGGTGGGGATGTTGTCGCGCAACTGCATCAAAAAGCGGCCCCGCTGGTAGAGGATGGCGATTGCCACCTCCGGGCGACTCATGGCTGCACCGCCCCACGCTCGGTCTCTTGCACAAAGGCCTCCCCCCATTCCTGGCCGGCCACCGGCACACTGCGGTAGTCCACCGTGCCACGAACCCGCAGGCGATCGCCCACGGCCGGCAATTCGACCGCCGTTACCACCCAGACCGTACCGCTATCGTCGGTCAACTCATAGGCCCCACCCCCAAGAAAGGGAGCCTGCTGACTCACCGAGCCAATTAACTCCACCGTCGCCCCCGCCTGTTGCTCCGCCCGCACCGCGGCCGCCGACTGCAAGGCCTTGGATGCGAACCACCCCTGACAAGCGGCGCTGCCAAGGCCGACCGTCGCGAGGATGGCGACAGGTCGCCGTAGCCTTTTTGACCCACAGTTCCCCATACTGGACCCTGCCGAACTTCAACACCTCCAAGTCGCGGTCCTTGGAGTTTAACAGCCCCGAGCCCAGGCATTGCGACCGGGCCGGGTCTCACGTCACAATCAAGGGCGGCCCTCCCCGCTCATTACGTGAGGTTACTCCTGGCATGGCTATACGTCTCGATGGCAAAGCGCTAGCGCGCACGTTGCAGACCGATTTGAAGCAGCGCGTCACGGCGCTTCAGGCCCGCTACGGTCGTGCTCCCGGTCTGGCGGTGCTGATGGTCGGGGACAATCCCGCCAGCGCCACCTATGTTCGGAACAAGGAGCGGGCCTGTGAGCGGGCCGGCCTCGCCTCCTTTGGCCACCACTTTCCTGCCACGGCAACCCAGGCCGAGGTGGCCAGCGTGATCCAAGACTGCAACCAGGACGAACGCATCGATGGCATCTTGGTGCAACTGCCGCTGCCGGGGCACCTAGACTCCGTAGCCCTGCTCCACGCGATCGCCCCCGACAAGGACGTAGACGGCCTGCACCCCCTCAACCTAGGCCGACTCCTGCGCGGGGAGCCCGGCCTGCAAAGCTGTACCCCCGCTGGGGTCATGCGGTTGCTCACAACCGCTGGAATCGAGCTGAGCGGTCGCCAAGCGGTCGTGGTCGGTCGCAGCATTTTGGTCGGCAAGCCCCTAGCCCTGATGCTCCTGGCCGCCAATGCCACGGTCACGATCGCTCACTCCCGCAGCCGCAACCTCCCCGAACTGACCCGCCAGGCCGATGTGCTGATTGCGGCGGTCGGCCGCCCCCAGCTCCTGGGCCCGGAGGCGGTGAAACCGGGAGCCGTCGTGATCGATGTCGGCATCAATCGCGTGGACAACCCCGACGGTTCCTCCCATTTGGTAGGCGATGTCGATTTTGCCGCCGTGGAGCCGGTCGCTGGGTGGATCACACCCGTTCCCGGCGGTGTGGGGCCGATGACTGTGGCCATGCTGCTCGAGAATACAGTGACCAGTTTTTGCCAGCGCTACGGCGTCGGCTGAGGCGGCCGGGGTCATCTTGCGGGGCTCAAGCCCAACTCTGTTGACGCTCCTTCAACCCCCTTCGATCTGGCTGACCCCTAGGGCCGCCGCCCTGCGGTTGCGGGCAGCGATCGCGGTATCGTACAAAGAACACTGGGATTGAACGCTCTAGCAGCGAACGAGGCTTAAGGTGACGGGAACGGGAACGGGAACAGGACTCCCCCAAAACTACGCAGCACGCTTGCAAAAACTGCTCCAGGCGGAGTGGCAAGTGGGCGAGAGCTATGAAAAGTTTGCCCAGCGGCTCGGGCTGAGCTCGAGTCGTACCCTCCGGGCCTGGTTAGCGCTAGATTTCAAAGTCGAGCCCGATCCGCGCAAACTGCGGCAGTTTGCTCACCATCTGGGCTGGCAGTACTGGGAGTTGATCCGCTACTTGGATACTGGAGAACTCCCCGAGCGGCCGACGTTCCAGCTCGCGGCCCCCTCGGAGCCGTCGCCCGTGGCCGGCCCCCAAGCGGGCCAGACCGCCAAGACGGCCCTGCGGGGGACGGTCCAGCAACTGCGAGCCCTCGTCGATACCATGCAGCAATGGCTCGAACTGCTCCCGGCTGCCCCCCCGACCGGTCGCGACTACAGCCGTATTCAGGATGACGTGGCGACCTCCGAGCGGGCCCACACGAGCTTCCGGCCGCTGCGTCCCCGCTTGCCCGAGGCGATGAAGCTGCCGGAGCTGATCGCGGCCTGTCGAGAGCGCTCCGGCATGAGCGACAAGCGCCTCGCGGAGCGCATCGATGATGTAGGCTACTACACCTCTCGGGAGATCATGAACGCGGCGCGCTTCACCGCGATTTACCAGGGCCAGTACGTCCCCTGCAACGAGACCGAACTGGACGCCCTCGCCGACGTGGTGGATCGCGATCGCGAGTATTTCACCGACGATGCCTGGCGGCAGGCCTGGATCGCCTCCATCTATCAAGGCGATCGCCCCGCCCCCGCCACTCCTCCTGACCTACCGGAGACCGTAGCAGACGCGGACTAGAGTGGTGGGGGTTTGAGGACTGGTGGCACGGGGAGGGGCTCATCCTCAGGGCCCGCTCAGGACCCGGCCGCCTCGGAGCCGGCCGGGAAGACCGGCGGCCCGTCGGTCGGCTCTGGAGGTAAGGGCCGGATGAGGTCGATCTGGAACAGAACCCGCAGGCCCCAGCGTTCAAACCAGGGAACCCCGAGACCGAGCTTCATCTTCAGCAGAAAGTAGGTTTCAAAATTGGCCTTGGCCCAGTTCACCCAGCGACCCCGCCAAGCATAGGCCCGCTTGCGACCCTTCACAGGGTCAGGAATGGCCGGAACGGCAATGTAGACAATGCCGGTCTCACCATATTCGGCAAAACAGAGTGCTTCTAGGGTGGGTTTTGTGTAGGAACCGGCGATCGCCCCCAAGCTCACCGCGATGTTGTGCGCTACCGCCATCCCCATGGCCTCGGTCATCTGACCACTCTTCGGCAAGCCGATGGGCACCGGGGTTTTTTCGGGTTGGCTCAATTGCACACTCACGCCGAGCGCGTAGATGGAAGGAAACTCCGGATGCTGGTAGCGATCGTTGACGGGCACAAAGCCGCGCGCATCCCCCAGGCCGCTCTCGCGCACGAAGGAGACACCTTGGAAGTTGGGCAAAATCATCGCGTAACGAAACGGTAAGCGGCGGCCATCGGCCAGGTGCATCACTTCGGGCTCAACCTGGGCGATCGCCGCGTTATCGATCACGCGGATACCGCGCTGGCGCATCAGCCCCTCCGTCAGCTCCCGCGCCTGGTGCAAACCGCCAACCCCGAGGTGGCCGGCATAGGGTTCGGGCGTCACATAGGTAATCTCAACTTGGTCACGCAGGCCCTGGAGGCGCAACTGCTGCTCAGCGAGCAAGAGAAACTCATAGGCAGGGCCAAAGCAACCCGCCTGGGGCACAGCACCAACGACCAGGGGGCCGGGGTGCTTGAGAAAGTCCCGCCAAGCCCTCCGGGCCTCTAGGGCATGGTCCGCCGTGCAAACGGATTGGGTATAGCCGTGGTGGGGACCCAGGCCGGGCATCTCTTCAAAGGCCAGGTGAGCGCCCGTCGCAATCACCGCGTAGTCGTAGTCGAGGGTTTGCTCCCCGGCCGTCAACCGCTGGCGGTGGGGGTCCAGGTGACTGACGCGACCGTGAATGAATTCGAGGTGGTGGCGGGCAGCCAGACGATGGAGGTCGAGTTGGATGTCCTCGAGGGGGTCGAGGTCCAGGCCAACGCGGATCAGGCCCGGAATAAAGGTGAACTGGTCAGCCTCGCTGATGAGAATGACGCGGTGCTCGGCCGGTAACAGTTGGCGCAGCTCATAAGCCGTCGGCAAGCCGCCAAGGCCGGCACCGATGATTGCAACAGTAGCCATAGGGTTTGAGGGTTACTCTGGGGAGGTAGATTGAAACAGTGGGGGAAGGGGCTATACCAATTTCTTGAATTCATACCACAGAAATTTGCCCGATCTCAAGGCTCTTAGCTCTCAGGGAAAGGGGTTTGAGGGGAGGGCAAACAGTTGCTGTGAATCCGAGAATGGGAATGAAAGGGCCCAGCAGGCCTACGGCTCTCGCCGCAGCGCCGATCATGCTAGCCAGAAATTTTAAATTAGGATATATAGCTATTTAATCATATAATTCAATTTGTTGAGCCCAGCAGCCCTCAACCGGGCGGACGAAAAAAAGCGCGGCTCCCCTGAATTTTGAGCGCTGGTTCAAGGATCAGAGGGTCGCCTTCTTCAGCGCTGCGGGGCCCTCATCCCCCGGCCCCTGCTCCCAAAGCTGGGAGCAGGGGAGTTAGAAGCCCCTCTCCCAAGTTGGGATAGGGATTGGGGTGAGGGCTGAGCGAAGGAGTACAAACATCCCGCGTAAATCAGAGGGTCGCCTTCTTCAGCGCTGCGGCGCTACAGTCCGCGCCCTGAGACCCGTGGTGGCGGTCGCTGCTCAGTCTCTCACCGCTGTGGCAAGGGTTTTGGCGAGGCCTCCTCGCCCGAGCAGCTCGACCCCTCCAGTTTGCGGGAAAACGCCTAGTCGCTTGGCTGTGCTTCGTCTTCAGGCTCTGGCTGGCGGTGTTCTCCAGCTCCCAGGAGCCCGTCCAAACCCCCTGCCCTCACAATCTTGGCACACCCATTGTTCCTCCCTCTACCCCTACTCCGTAAAACCCCCGATGTGGAAACTACTTGTCATTCTCAAGAACCATCTTGTCTACTCTGTGCCTAGCTTCATGGTGCTGGGCTTGCTGGTGGGCGTGCTCGTGGACGCCAGCATCCTCCGGGCAACCATCGTGCCGCTAACGTTCTTGATGGTTTATCCCATGATGGTGAACCTGCAAATTGGGAAGGTTTTTTCCGGTCGTGATTTGCGGCTCCAGGTTCTGACGCAGGCGATCAATTTTGTGGTTATTCCCTTCTTTGCCTTTGGGGTTGGGCTGCTGTTTTTTCGCGATCGCCCCCTGATACTCCTCGGGCTCCTCTTAACTTCGCTCCTGCCGACGAGCGGCATGACTATCTCCTGGACTGGCTTTGCTCAGGGCAATTTGAACGCGGCAATTAAGATGACGGTCATTGGCCTCATTGCGGGCTCGCTGGCAACGCCCGTCTATGCCAAAGTCCTGATGGGGGCGACTCTGGAGATTCCCCTAGCCGAGGTTTTCCAGCAAATTGTGGTGATCGTTTTTTTGCCGATGGCCCTCGGCCTCGCCACTCGATGGGCTGTGATCAAGGCTTGGGGGGCAGATC
The DNA here is from genome assembly GCA_964397305.1 of uncultured bacterium. Taxonomy (GTDB): domain Bacteria; phylum Cyanobacteriota; class Cyanobacteriia; order Cyanobacteriales; family Spirulinaceae; genus JAAUTY01. The sequence continues at coordinate 21,158 of CAYNIP010000029.1, read as the reverse complement.
GCTATCACAAAAATTTGAAGCAAAAGTTTCCGGTTTTCTCCACCCTTGGCGTTCTTGGTATTGTCTTCGTGGCGATGGCCTTAAAAGCCGAGTCGATTATCGCGAATCCGCTGACTGTGCTCTCGTTCTTTATCCCGCTGATCATCATCTACGGCTTCAATTTTCTCCTCAGTACCCTGGTAGGCAAGCTATGGTTTAACCGCGAGGATGCGATCGCCCTTGTCTACGGTACAGTCATGCGGAATTTGTCCATTGCGTTGGCGATCGCGATTACCGTCTTTGGCGAAGACGGTGCTGAAATTGCCCTGATCATCGCGATGGCTTACATCATTCAGGTCCAGGCCGCTGCCTGGTACGTCAAGCTGACGGATCGTATTTTTGGGGCGCCCACCCCCCAACCCGAGCTCGAAACCCGCTAAGCGGGCCCAGGCCTCGCCAGGAGGAGGGGCGAACGGACGGGCCGGCCGACGCTGGGGATCAGGGTCGGTGTCGCTTCACCAGCACATTGTCTGTTGTGTAGATTTCCAGCGGAATGCCGGTATCCTCACTGATCGCCTCCAGGGCCTTTTCCAGATGGAAGATGTGATCGAGGAGGCCTGCTTGGACTTCCACATCGTTGCTGCGCTGGGCCTGCTGGGCCGTCTGGCGCACCCGCTGTACATAGGTGGGGGTCAGGCGCACCGAGAGCAGAGATTCCGTCGCGGTGTAGACGCAGATCGTGCCATCCGTCGAGGCACAGAGGCGAGTGAGGGCGGTTCGGGCCTGGCGCACCTGTACCTTCTCCTCGAGGCGGGATTGGGCGGTATTTAGGGACTGGGCGGAGCGCTCCAGCAGGGGCTGGGCCTTGGCGTAGGCAAAGGATTCACTGGGAACCTGCTCTAGGTAGTTGAGGGCGTTGCGCCAGTGGGTCACAGCCTGTTCCCATTGATTCATGCCTTGAGCAGTGATCGCCAACCGGCCCAGATTGTCCCCCTGGTTGTAGGCATCGTGAGCAAAGCGCTCGCGGCTGAGGCGATCGCGAGCCTGGGTCAGTCGCGGGCGATAGTCCTCGAGCCGTTGCTGGGCTGTGGCGTAGGGGGTCGTGCTGCTGGGAATCGCCGCCAGGCGGTCCACCACCGTTTGCCAGGTTGCTACGGTCAACTGGAGGTGATCGAGGGATTGGGCCACGCCGCCGCGCACTTCGGCAATCTTAGCGGCTTCCAGGGCGGCTGCTAGGTGTTCCACGGCCTCGCGTTCCTGGTCCAGTCGCCGGTTCACAGCCGTGAGATTCTCCCGGTACTCTCGCACCTTCTGGCGGGCAAAGGCGGCGAACTCGCTGTCCGTGGGGATCTCCTCCAAGATGGCGATCGCCCCCCGCCAGAGCCGTTGGGCTTCCTGCCAGCGCTCGACCCCTAGGGGCGGATTTTGGGTTGCCGCCGCCGCCCGGGCGGCCGTTTGCAGCCCTTCGACCAACTCGGCCACCCGCTCGGCGCTCGTGCCGTAGGCGAGCAAGAGCCCGGCCGCCTCTCGGTGGGCGTGGGACCAGGTGGGGATCGACTCCAGGAGGGCGATCGCCTGCTGGAGTTGTTGCTGGGCCTGCAACACGGACTGGCCTGAGGGCGGATTTTGCAGCGTGGTCAGGGCCTCATCGGCCAGTTCCTGGGCCAAGGTGAGGGGCTCGCAGCGCCGGAAGACACAGGGGCGGCTCACCAGATAGAGGCTGGTGAAAAAGACGGTCAGGCCAAAGACGGCGGCGACGGCGATCAGGGTCGGCCAGAGGCGATCGCCCAGCCACGTTTCCCCCGGCCAGTCACCGGGCCAGGGCGTGGAGAATACTGGGTTGCCCTCTTCATCGGTCTCCAAGTCAGCCGCCGCCTCATCGGCCTCAAAGTCAGCGTCGGCCACCGTCCCTAGATTCAAATCCGCATCCTGGAAGCGCTCCGGCGGTCCCGCCTCGAGCCGCTCCCTCGGAGCGAGGGCCGCCGCCGCTGGCGTCAGGGAACCCTCGGCCTCGTCTTCCGCCGCCGCTGGCGTCAGGGAAATCTCGGCCTCATCTTCCGCTGCCGCTAGGCCCTCCGGGGTCGTGGCGTACACTTGGGCGGCTATGTCTTGGTCCGGTGGCTGGGGGGTGTGGGTATGGAAGGCGTAGGGCTGGGGTCGGCCGTCCACCTTCAGGTACATCAGGCCGCGATAGCGCTGGTCAAGGCGCTCGGCTACGAACTGTTGCACTAGCAGCCGGAAGAGGCGGCTGGGGTGAGGGAGGGCCGGGCTGCGGTGCTGCACGACCATCAGCAGGGTCTCGCGCTTGACGTAGCAGTTGACCTGAACGGGGGCGATGTCAGGTAGATGGGTTTGCAATTGCTGCTGCAACCGCACCTCCAACGCTGCCAAATCAGGGGTCGGAATCGTTGCTTGGGCCATAGCCGCCGCCGGTGTAGGGAATTTTGGGGTCGCGAATATGTGTTAGCTAAAGTGTAGGCCGCGGTCGGGCAATCTGCCAGACCCCAAACCTACCTGCCATTTAAGCGAAGGATCGAGCTAAGATCGCAGGAACTTAGGGAGAGGCGCTGCTAAGCCAGCGATTGCCAGGGTCATGGACTTACTAGAATATCAAGCTAAGATGCTGTTTCGCGAGGTCGGGATTCCCGTTTTGCCATCCCAGTGCATCGCCGCCTCGCGGGCTATTAAGCAATTGCAAATTCCATTTCCTGTGGTCCTGAAGTCCCAGGTGCGGGCAGCGGGCCGGGGCAAGGCAGGTGGCATCCGGTTTGTGGAAAATACCATTGACGCGATCGCCGCTGCCCAGAGCATCCTTGACCTGCCGATCAGCGGCGAATACCCCCAAGTGCTGCTCGCCGAAGCTCGCTACGACGCCCAGCAGGAACTCTTTCTCGCCATTGTGTTTGACTACCAGCGGCGACGGCCGGTTCTCCTCGGCTCGGCCCAGGGCGGCGTCGATACGGTCAAACGCAAGGACGCCCTCCAGACTGTGGTGATCGAGGGCGACTTTTCCCCCTTCTATGCCCGCCGCCTCGCCACCCAGATGGGGCTCGCCAGCTCCCTCGTGCCCCCCATTGGCAGCGTGGTGGAGAAAATGTACCGCCTGTTTGTGAGCAAAGACCTCAACAGCATCGAGATCAACCCCCTCGGCGTGGGGGCCGACGGCAGCCTCATGGCCCTCGACGGCAAGATTGCCGCCAATGACTGCGCCCTCGGCCGCCACCCTGACCTCCAGACCCTATTGCAGCCCGCCCACCAGGCCGGGTCAACGATTAACGGTCGGTCTCCCAGCGTCTCCTCCCCCACGAGCCCGGGGCAGTGGCTGGAGTGGGGGCAGGGCAAGGGCGACATTGCCATTGTCACCAATCGCCTGGGCCTGGGCATGGCCACCTGGGATCTGCTCTGTCATCACCGGGGGCGACCGGCAGGCTGTTGGGTGGTGGAGTTGGCCACACCCGGCGCGGTCGCCAGCTTGGTCACGGTGTTGGAGCAGTTGGCAACGACTCAGGTGGCGGCGATCGCCCTCAACCTCCTGGCCGATCCGCCGATTCTCAAAGCAACGGCCGCAGCGATCGCCCGCTACTACCAAACCCAGCTCACCCCCAGCGGCGATGAGCGCGTGAATCGGCCCACGGCCGCCGTCCTGCGCTCCCTGGGCCAGCGACCGGTCCGGGCGGCTAGTCTCAGCGCTCCGTCGCCGCCACCGCCCCTAGCCCTGCGGCTGGGGACGGCGGCCACCAGTGCCGCTCTCCAGGCCGACTATGACCCTCTACCCGTAAGCTGGGCAACCCACTCCGATGCCCTCGCCGTGGCGGCCGTGGGTCTAACGAGCCGGGTCGCCGTCGGTCGCCGTTGAGGGACCCCCGCCCCGCACGATTCCCCCCAGCCATGACCCCCACCGGAGTATCTGCGCGTGCCATGACTGCGAACCTTCCCCAAACCCCTCCCCGCTGGCGTGCTTGGCTCGGACCCGCGCTCCTGCTGGGGCCCGCCGGGATCTGGCTGGTGCTCCTGCTCGTGCTGCCGATGCTGATCATTGTCGAACTCAGCCTCGTGCCCGGTATTCGACCTGGGGATGTGGTTAATCCCAGCAGTCTGGCCAACTATGGGCGGGTGCTCGATCCGGTGAATTTGCGCGTGGTGGGGCGCTCCCTCGGGTTTGCCCTGGGTAGCACCCTGGCCTGCTTAGCCCTCGGTTTTCCCGTCGCCTACTGGCTCGCCCAAGGAGCCCCCCAGCGCTGGCGGAATCTGTTGCTGCTGGGCTTCATCTTGCCCCTTTGGACTTCCTCCCTGCTGCGAACCTATGCCTGGATCACCATCCTGCGGCCCACAGGCCTGCTCAACAGTCTGCTGGGGGTCCTGCACCTCCCGGCCCTGGACCTGTTGAATCGCACGCCAGCGGTGCTGATCGGCATGACCTATAGTTTTTTGCCCTATATGGTGCTGATTCTCTACGCCTCCCTGGAGAAGCTCGACCGGCAACTGCTGGAGGCGGCGGCCGATCTGGGGGCCCGGCCCTGGGAAACGTTTTGGCAAGTGACCGTGCCCCAGACTCGGCCGGGGATCGCGGCGGGCTCGCTGCTGGTCTTCATCAGCGGCCTGGGGGATTTTGTCGATCCGGAGCTGCTGGGCGGGGCTTCGAGCATGACGATCGCGCGCTTGATCTACAATCAATTTCTCGGGGCGGCCCGCAACTGGGGCTTTGGCTCGGCCCTGAGTACGGTGCTGATCTTGGCGGTCAGCCTGGCGATCGCTCTCTTGCTGCGCTATGGCGATCGCAATGCGGCTGTTTAGGACCCCAGCGGCCCTGGGCTCAGGCCGCCGTCGCCCTCCGAGGCCGGGAACAGAAGTCGTGAATCGGGAGGAATCAAGCGTGCGCGAGCGACACTGGTTGGAATGGTGCGAGTACTTGGCGATCGCCGCCACCGCCTCGGGGGCGATCGCCGCCGCCCTGCAACAGCAGGTCCTCTACGCAGCGACCCCCGCCACCCTCGCCCTCGGCCTTGGGGCGGCCAACCGCTGGCGACTCGAGCAGCAGCTTCAGGCCGCCGTTACAGCCCAGCAAGCCCAGTGGCACCAGCAACTCGAACCCCTGGCCCAGCAGCAATTAGCCTTGACAAAGGCCGTGGGTCAGCTCAGCCCCGAGGCCAGCCGCCGCTTCGAGCACTTGCAGGCAGCTTGGGAACAAGTACGCCAGGACCTGGCCCCCCTCCAAGACGGCCAAACGCACCTCCGCGCCGACCTGACCGCCGCCACGACGAGCACCCAGCAGCTCCAGACTCAGCTCGATCGGCTCCAGGCCCGCTGGGAGCAACTCCAACAACAGGGCCGGGACCTACGGCAACAATTTGACCAGCTCGAAGCGCGGACAGAGGCCAGTCGTGGTCAACTGCTGGACGCTTGGCAAGGGAGCTTGGGGCAAGTGCGGGAGCAACTGGAGACCCTACGGGCCCAGGTGGAGCAGGGCCCGCAGCCCGTCGATGCCGAAGCCCGCCGCCAACTGGCCCAGATCCAAGCCCAGCTCGGGGCCAACCCTCCCGTTGCGGCCGCTCCCCCGTCGCCCCCCGACCTCCTGCCCGCCCTACGGCAAGCCCTCTGGGCCGAGCTACAAGGGCCCTTGGCGGACTTACAGGCAGCCGTCGTTGCCTTGCAAGCCCAAGCGGCTCCGGCGGCTCCTACCCTCGATCCCTCCGCCGCCTCGGTCTCGCCGCCCGCCGAGCCTTCAGAGCCAGCCCAAGAGACACCGCCCGCTCCCGCCCTTCCCCCTTCCGCCCCGCCCCCGGTCCCCTCGGCCTATCGCCGTGAGGCCTTGACGCCGCCCGCCCCTCGTCCCCCGGCCTCAGACCCTGAGCCCGCGCCGCCTCCAGAGTTGACCGAAACCCCTGATCCGGCGGCCTCCTTTGCGGCTGTTTTGGCGGAACTGGGGGAAACGGCCCCAGAGGAAGACGATTGGATTGCGGATGATGTCTGGGAGGACTCGGAGACCGAGGCCGAGGGGGCCATGGCGGCCGATGCGTTTGCCGAAGACTTTACCGAGGACTTTGACGATTTCGCGCCCGCTCGGCCGGGGGAGTCCGGGCGTTTCCGTGAGGAGCTACCGGCCAAGGCTCGCGACTTGGGGGAAACCCTGGGGGAAAATGCTCGCGAGTTGGGCAGCTCCCTACGCACGCTCTGGCAACGCTGGGGCCAGGGTCCGCCGGCCAGCTCCAGGTCCCTCTGGACTCTGGGGCCGACGCTGACGGGAATCGGGGCGATTACGGCGATCGCCTGGCATCCGGAGGGCCGCTGGCTGGCGATCGCCACGGCCGCCAGTCCCGACATCCAGCTCTGGGATGCCACAGCCGGGGCCCTGGTACAGACCTTTCGGGGCCACCAGGAACCGGTCCAGTGCCTCGCCTTCAGCCCGGACGGGCACTGGCTCGCCAGTGGCGGCCAGGATTGCCAGCTCAAGCTCTGGGACATTCACCGCCACCAAGAAGCCCACACCCTGACGGGCCACCGCTACCACCTCACCACCCTGGCCTTTAGCCCCCAGGGGGATTGCCTCGCCAGCGGCAGTGAGGACAAAACTCTCTGCCTTTGGGACGGGCCCCGGGGTTCCTTGCGGGCGACGCTGACGGGCCATTGGGACGGCCTCACCGCCTTGGCCTTTAGTCCCGAGGGCGATCGCCTCGCCAGCGCCAGCCGCGATGGGCAACTCAAGCTCTGGGGGCTGCCCGAGGGCGACCCCCTAGCCAGCCAGGCCCAGGGCAGCTCGATCGGGGCCCTGGCCGTCAGCCGCGAAGGCCAGCATTGGGTCAGCGTCAGCCGGGATGGCCGGGTGCAACACTGGTCGCTGCCAGCTCTGCTGGAGCATTCGAGCTGGCGCCTCTTGGGACGCTGGGGTGGTCTCGCGGTAAGCCCGACGGCGGCGGCGGTGGCCGTGGGGCGGGGGCGATCGCTGGAGGTGCGGGCCTTGGCCTCGGGGCAGCCGCTGGCCGAACTCCCGGCCGGGGGCGATCGCTGGTCGCACTTGGCTTGGCGGGCCGATGGAGGGGCGATCGCCGCTGGCGGCCGCACGGGCCAAGTGCAGGTCTGGCAGGCCCCGGTCGCCGAGCCCCCCCACGAGTAGGGTCGCCCTCCCGGTCGCCAGGATTCCCCGCTGGCAGCGCTACACTAGAGAAACCGCTAAGCAAGCTACCCTCCCGCAGGATGTAGCCCTGATCCGTTGGCATTGCCGTTAAGCATGAACCCCTGGTCCCGCATGAAAGTGTCCCATCGTCCGATTCCCGCGCCGCACCGCCGGCCTGCCACCTTGGTGAAACCCCTGCTGGCGGGTTGGCTGCTAGCGGCGAGTGCGCTCTTGGGCTCCCCCGTGATCGCTCAAGAATCCCCCACGGAGCGGGAACCCTTCAGCTATACCCAGCTCCTCCGCAGCCTTGACGCGAGCCAAGTGAAAAGTATTGAATACGACCCAGCCATCGGCAAGGCCGTGGTCGAGTTCATCGACCCTGATCGCTCCAGCCAGCAGGTGGAATTGCTCGCTGACAATCCTGAGCTGGTGGAGCGGGTGCGGGCTCAGGGCGTGGAGTTCAACGTCGTCCCCTCCTCGGATCGCTCAGCGGTGCTGGGCCTACTGGTGAATATCGTCCTGCTGTTTCTGCTGTTTGCGATCGCGATCGCCATCCTGCGCCGCTCCGCCGCCTCCTCGGGGCAGGCCCTGAACTTTGGCAAGTCCCGCGCCCGCTTCCAGATGGAGGCGAAAACGGGCGTCCTGTTTGACGATGTGGCCGGCATTGCCGAAGCCAAGGAAGAGTTGCAAGAAGTGGTCTCGTTCCTCAAGGAAACGGAGCGCTTCACGGCCATCGGCGCTCGCATCCCCAAGGGGGTGCTCTTGATCGGCCCGCCAGGAACGGGGAAGACGCTCCTGGCCAAAGCGGTGGCGGGGGAAGCAGGGGTTCCCTTCTTCAGTATCTCGGGCTCGGAGTTTGTGGAGATGTTCGTCGGGGTGGGAGCTTCGCGGGTACGGGACCTATTCCGCAAGGCGAAGGAAAATGCTCCCTGCCTCGTTTTCATTGATGAAATCGACGCGGTGGGCCGTCAGCGTGGCACGGGCATTGGCGGCGGTAATGATGAGCGGGAGCAAACCCTGAACCAACTACTCACGGAAATGGACGGCTTCGAGGGGAATACCGGCGTCATCGTTGTGGCAGCGACCAACCGCCCCGATGTCCTGGACCTGGCCCTGTTGCGCCCCGGTCGCTTCGACCGCCAGATCAATGTCGATCTCCCGGACCGCAAAGGCCGCCTCGGCATCCTCGAAGTCCACGCCCGGACCAAAAAGATTGCCGCCGATGTCTCCCTGGAGCTGCTGGCTCGGCGCACGCCTGGTTTTTCGGGGGCTGACTTGGCCAACCTGCTCAACGAGGCGGCCATCCTCACGGCGCGGCGGCGCAAGGAGGAAGTGACGATGCTGGAGGTGGATGACGCCATCGATCGCGTCACCATGGGCATGAGTATGAATCCCCTCCTCGACAGCAAGAAAAAGCGCCTGCTGGCCTACCACGAAATCGGCCACGCCCTCCTGGCCACCTTGCTGGAACACGCCGACCCCCTCAGCAAGGTGACCATCATTCCCCGCTCGGGGGGCGTCGGGGGCTTTGCCCAGCAGGTTCCGGATGAGGATGTGCTCGACAGCGGCCTGATCAGCCGTGTTTGGCTCCTGGATAAGATCACCGTGGCCCTGGGCGGGCGGGCGGCGGAGGAGGAAGTCTTCGGCGACGACGAAGTGACTAGCGGCGCGGCGAGCGATTTGGCAATGGTGACGCGCATTGCCCGCCAGATGGTGACGCAGTACGGGATGTCGGCCCTGGGACAAGTAGCCCTGGAGCAGCCGAATGGGGAGGTCTTCCTCGGAGGCAATGAGTGGGGGCGCTCCGAGTACTCGGAGGAGATCGCGGCGCAAATTGACCGCGAGGTGCGGGCGATCGCCACCCAGGCCTACGAGAAGGCCCGCCAGATCCTGCGGGAGCAGCGGGTGCCGATGGACCGCTTGGTGGACTTGCTCCTAGAGCGGGAAACCCTGGACGGCGACGAATTCCGGCAAGTCGTCTCTGAGCACGCCGCCCTGCCCCCGAAACAACGCCAGTTGTCCCTCGCTTAGGCGGGCGGTAATTGTGTTATAGTAATTCTCCGAGCATTTTGCTCCCCAGCGGATGTGGTGGAATTGGTAGACACGCACGCTTGAGGGGCGTGTGGCTTACGCTGTGCGAGTTCGAGTCTCGCCATCCGCATCACCCTCGCCTAATCTATCTCTGGTAATGAACCCCGGTCTTTTGCGAAAGTCGGGGTTCTGATCTGGGAGGGCTCTCCCAGGGCCTAAAGCATCGAACTCGCGCGCTCGGATTCACAACCCCCCAGCCCCACTCCCCCCACAACGGGGACTAGGCGATCGCCCGCTCCGCCGCACTAGCTAGCTCCGCTGCGACCCGCGCCGCGTAGGGCCGGATCAGCCACCAGAGCAGGGGCGACAGCCACCCCCGCAAGGTGATCGAGTAGGAAACAAAGGTCCCGCAGACGGTGGACTCTACCTTGTAGGTGATGCGATTCTCAATGCCGGGGATCGCCAAGACGCGCACACTGAGCAACTCTCTGGGAGAAACCTGCTCTACAAAAATTCGCACCGGGATTGGGGTCAAGCGGGTGACAACCTGGTAAATCAGGCCCGGTTTGGCCATGAGGCCGCGCGGGGCATTGCTCCAGTTGATGAGGGGATGCCAAGATACGTCGGCCAAGTTGATAATTTTCTGCCAGAGCACGTCCACTGGCGCGTTGCAGAGGACGCGATAGTGCTTGTCGAGGGAAAAATAGAGCAGGGTTTTCCCGTGACCTGACACGAGTTTGAAGGAAAAATTAAGAATCATAACACCCCTCCCGTCGCGGCGTTCAGGCAGTCTTTTATTGTAAGAAAATTGAGAGATGTTGCGTTTCCGCTGATACGAACCTTTGCAACTGGCGCGCCAACTCAGGCAGTCGGCGGTTTCAGCCGCCTGCGTTCGACCCACGCTGGGGTTTGCGTTGCCGTTTAACCATCTGTTTTTGAGCGTTAGCGAGATCATTCATTTATGACTGTTGCTTCGACCCACCGCCAGCCGGGGATGCTCTTCCCTCCCCCTACCGACTCCCAAGCCCGCGTCAGCCAGTTTATGCAGGCCCTCCAGGACGAGATCTGCACGGGCCTGGAAGCGCTGGATGGTCAAGAAACCTTCCGGGAAGATAGCTGGCAGCGCCCCGAAGGGGGTGGCGGCCGCTCACGGGTGTTGCGGGATGGGGGGATTTTTGAGCAAGGGGGTGTCAATTTTTCTGAGGTTTGGGGCGAAACACTCCCCCCCTCGATCTTAAAGCAGCGCCCCGAAGCGGCGGGCCACGGATTTTACGCAACTGGCACCTCGATGGTGCTGCACCCCCGCAATCCCTATGTGCCCACCGTTCACCTCAACTATCGCTACTTTGAAGCCGGCCCGGTTTGGTGGTTTGGGGGCGGGGCTGACTTGACGCCCTACTACCCCTTTGAGGAAGATGCAGCCCACTTCCACCGCACGCTCAAGGAGGCCTGCGATCGCTCTAGCCCCCACTATTACCCCACGTTTAAGGCCTGGTGTGATGAATATTTCTACCTCAAGCACCGACAAGAGGCCCGGGGCATTGGCGGTATTTTCTTTGACTACCAGGACGGCCAGGGAGAACTCTATCGTGGCCCAGAGCCGGAGGGGAGCGCGGCCCAGATAAGCCGAGCCGCAGGGGTGCTGACTCCGCGCTCCTGGGAAGAGTTATTTGCCTTTGCCCAGGCCTGTGGGCACTCTTTTCTGCCAGCCTACGGGCCCATTGTGGAGCGACGCCAGGGCCAAGACTATGGCGATCGCGAGCGCCAGTTCCAGCTCTATCGGCGCGGTCGCTACGTGGAGTTTAACCTCGTCTACGACCGGGGAACCATCTTCGGGCTGCAAACCAACGGCCGCACGGAGTCAATCCTAATGTCGCTGCCGCCCCTAGTGCGGTGGGAGTATAACTACCACCCGGAACCGAACACTCCCGAAGCCCAATTGTATGAAACCTTTTTAAAGCCTCAGAATTGGGCTCACTGGACTACTTCAGACGGGGAAGTTCTGGGTTAGAATGCCTAGCAAATGCAGACGCGCCCTCGGTTCCTAACTGGCGCGCGCCTGGATTAGGTCTGGGGTGCTCGCTAGATTAGCCTGCCTGTTGGGTGCAACGCTAGAAGCTGTAGGCGATGTCCCAACTGCGCCTCCTGAGGCTACCCCGGTTGAGCACCTACAGGTGATAGGCCGGTTCAGCGTTATATAATGGAGGCGCTTTAAGCGCAAGTACTGGCAGCAATGATGCTCGAGTTTTTGAGGCGGATTGACGAGTGATTCACATCGACCAAAGAACCCACACAACTCCGGACAGCACTGAGGTCATTGTCCTCGCTCCGAGCGGGCGGCTGGACATTACGACCGCGTGGCAGTTTCGCCTGAAGCTGCAAGAGTGTATCTCGAAGCACAGCCCCCATGTTGTCGTGAATCTCAGCCAGGTCAATTTCATTGATAGTTCCGGCTTGACCTCCCTGGTGGCCGGAATGCGCGACGCCGATAAGGTAAAAGGTAGTTTCCGGATTTGCAATGTTCACCCCGAGGCCAAGCTGGTCTTTGAGGTGACGATGATGGACTCAGTGTTTGAAATCTTTGAAACGGAGGAAGAAGCCCTCGACGGCGCACCGCGAACGGCTGCAACCTGAGGCGATCCGCACGGCAAAGCGGGGGAGACTCGATAGATTGGGTTTCCTCTTCTGATCCGGCCCTAGCTGAAGGTGACTGAACAGAAGCTCTCAGCTTGACTACGGTTTTCCCTGGGTTGCTGGAGTTTAACCCGCTGCGAGCAGAGCCAGCGCTCGACCTCGCAGCCCTAGCTCCTAAAGCTGGTCACTGGGTATATACAAGTTGATCCCTAACGTGTTTTTCTCAACTCTCACGCTTGAGAACCTTGATAGCTCCTGAGCAATTCTCAATAACTGGGATTTATCATAGAACCAAGAGAATCGCTGCAATCAAGACTAGGCAAGGGTTTCAAGCTTATAGGTGCAGGGTGGCCTAACCGGAGAGACGACCTGAGAAAATCACCGTAGTGGCGCTTATGGAATTTCAAAAATTAAATACTATTGTAGGGTTTGGGTCTTCTAACCCTCAAACCCTTATCGGAACAGCGATTGACTGAGTTGAGGGCGCGGCCACCGCGCCCCTACCGAATTGGGTCGTTATTTCATGAAAGTTCATAAGCGCAACTGCGGCAATTACACGCTAATTTTGGCCTTCTTACTACAGCCCCCCTCAAGGGAGCGCTGAAGCGCAACGGCTGCGATTGAATACGGCCGCAGTTGGACTTATGGAATTTCAAAAATTAAATACTATTGTAGGGTTTGGGTCTCCCAACCCTCAAACCCTTATCGGAACAGCGATTGACTGAGTTGAGGGCGCGGCCACCGCACCCCTACCGAATTGGGTTGTTATTTCGTGAAAATTCAGGTTGGGAGAAGGGGATCTGGAAGTTTCCCTCTCAGCGCCAGGGAAGCGATTGGGGTGAGGGTTGCGCCGAAGATTAGAGCGCGGGACGCCAGCGAGGTCAGTTGGACGCCCCCCGCTCGTTTTCAGGCGGTCATTAGGGGGCCAGCCCGGAAATTACCCGGTCAATAATGCCGTAGGTTTTGGCCTCTTCCGCTGACATATAGTAGTCGCGGTCGGTGTCTTGCTTGATCGTCTCCACCGTTTGACCGGTGCATTTTGCCATGATCTCATCCATTTGCTGGCGAGTCCGCAGGATTTGCTTCGCGGCGATGCTGATATCCGTCGCTTGGCCGTACATCCCCTGGGAGAGGGCCGGTTGGTGGATCATGATTCGGGAGTGGGGCAGAGCGATGCGCTTGCCCTTGGTTCCCGCCGCCAGCAAAAAGGCCCCCATGGAAGCCGCCAAGCCAACGCAGATCGTCACCACATTGGAGCGAATATGTTGCATGGTGTCATAGATCGCCATGCCCGCTGTGACGGAGCCGCCGGGGGAGTTGATGTAGAGCATGATGTCTTTGCTCTGGTCCTCAGAATCTAGGTAGAGCATGTAGGAGACAATCGCGTTGGCGGTCTCGTCATTGATCTCCCAATCGAGGAACAAGATGCGCTCTAGGAACAGGCGATTGTAAATCGAAATCCAATCTTCATAAGGTTGACCCGGCAAACGGTAGGGAACCTTGGGAATATCAATCGGCATGACAAGAACTCCGCATCAAAGTAATGATCATCAAGTGCTATACGGCTCCGGCAGGGAGTGGCTTTTCCAACTCGGCCTCACTTTCCAGAATGCGGTCAATCAGACCGTACTCTTTCGCTTCAACCGGATTCATGTAGAAGGGGCGATCGATGTCGCGGCGGATCTTTTCAGCATCTTGCTGGGTCTGCTGGGCGAGGATCTCGATCATAGCCTGGCGGCTGGCTAGCACTTCCTTGGCGCGGATCTGAATATCAGTGGCCTGCGATCGCCCCCCCGTCGAGCCGCTCGTATCATTGAGCACGATCGTCGCGTGGGGTAGACTCAGCCGAAACCCCGGCGTTCCGCTCGCCAAAATCATCGCCGACATCCCAAAGGCCGCCCCAATGCAGATGGTATGGATGGGGGGTTTGATGTAGCTCATCGTGTCGCAAATGGCGAAGGCCGAGGTTTCGAGCCCCGGATATTCCCCCATCGAATTGACGTAGAGCTTGATCGGTTTTTCTGGATCGTCGTATTGGAGGTAGAGCAGTTCAGCCACGATCAACTGAGCCACTTGGGGAGCGAGGGGCAGGCCCAAGTAGACGATGCGCTCCTTCAGTAGCAAGGATGCTAGATCAGGCGGCGGCTTGCGGTAGTAAGCATCGCCATAGTAGGGGGATTGGACAGCTTGGAAGCCAGGATTCATAGGGCTCTATATCGCAGCAGGATTCGGTCAGATAGGGGCCCCAGCGGGAGATGTGTCCCCGGTGGGGGTGGGGGCTCCAGCCAGCATGAGGACTGGAGTTTGCCTCGCTAATGTGCAAATTGTAACGCATTCACTGGGGGCCCTCGGGGCCGGGGTAGTCGGGATACCCCGCCACCTGACAGCCTGGCTCATCTGGGCCACAGCAGCCAGGATTGCCTTGGGCTGCCTGGGTCAACCCAACCCAGGAATTAACCAGGAGTTTCTGGCTTCGGAGCGGGCGATCAGCCCCGCCCTCGGGATGGTCTGGGCCGGTGGTTGCGAGCTAGCCCCGGGGATTATAATGACATTTATTGTCAATAAACAACGCGATCGCCTACAATGATCTTTGCACCCTTCACGGCCAAGCAGCCACCCTACTCTGGAGGCTGAGCCGATCTGAATCTTTGCATCTTAGGGCAGATCGGGAGCGTGAATTGCCAGGGTTAGCAGCGCAGAAAATTTCCGCCCAGCTGGGCCGGAGGCCCTGACTCGTTTAGGAGCCTCTCACCATCCTGGGTAGGCGTTTGCACAGTTGAAATCAGTATGCAACTGAGGGGACGGAATCTTGAGGTTTCTCCGCCATCACTGGCTAGTACTCGCAGCCCTCGGGACAGGTTTATCCCTCTCCCTGATCGTCGCCGCGTGGGTTTATCGGTGGGAGCAAACCCATCGCGAGGAGCGCTTTGATCGCCAAGTGAATACTTTGCAGGTAGCGCTTCAGAGTTATTTGGATAGCTCCACGCAGGTAGCGCGATCGCTCGCCGCCGTCCAGATGATCCACGGCCCCCTAGCTCCCGAGGAGCTGACCGATTTTGCGAATCAAGTCTTGCGCGGCATCCCCGTGCTCGCTGGCTTGGGATTTGCCCCCCGCGTGACGACCCTGGAGGCCCTGACCCCGGATCTTGAGACTTGGCAATGGGGCCCTGAGAACCAGCGCTCCCCCGTGACCCCCGGCCAGGCCGACGACTTTTTCCCGACTACAGACTTTCTGGCCACCGGGGAGGAGTATCCAGAGTTAGGCTTCGACCACGGCAGTGATTGGCGACGGCGCGCCGCGATCGCCAAGGCCCGCGATACCGAAACCCTGGCGGCGACGGGGGAAGTACCCCTGACCCTGGCGACCGAGGCGGGGTTTATCCTCTATGTCCCGGTCTATCAGAGCGCTGTCACGAGGGCCTCCCGCGACCTCGAAGCCCGGCAGCAAGCCTTTGTGGGCGTCAGCTACACCATTCTCCCCAGTCAACGGCTGCTCGAGCAGGCGATTCAGGAGACCAATAGCCATACCCTGGACGTTTACCTCTACCAGCTTCCCGTCGATTACCTCGATTCCGCCCTACTGAAGCGACACGATTCGCTCCTGGAGTCCTTGCAGGACAATCTCCTCGTGAGCTACCAAGACGCGACTCTCGCCAAGCAAGTCCCCCAGCTTGTGCCCCGGCGGCCCGTCTGTCCCTTTGATCAGCGGCAACTGACCTGCTTGCGGAGTTTGAATTGGGTGGATGGGGAGTGGTCGCTGTTGGTCCTACCGCGCGCGACTTGGGGCGATCGCCCTTGGCGGGCAATGATGACCCTGGGCCTCGGCAGCCTCGGAACCTTGGCCGTCACGGTGTATCTCAACAACAACCGCCGCCACCGTCGCCAGCAGGCCTACCTGCTCAAGGCCCTGCTCCTGTCTGCGACCCAATTCAAACGCCAAAAAGAGCAGGCTGAGTTAGCCCTCAAGCAACTGATGCAAGCCCAAGTGCAGCTCGTCCACGCGGAAAAAATGTCTGGCCTGGGTCAATTAGTGGCAGGCATCGCCCATGAGATCAATAATCCGATTGGCTTCATCTATGGCAACATCAGCTATGCGTCTCAATATGCCACGGATCTCCTCGATCTTCTCGATCTCTATCAGCAAGAATTCCCAGCGGGCACACCAGCGATCGCTCAGAAAGCGGACGAGATTGAACTCGATTTTTTGCTGGATGATTTCCCCAAAATCATTAACTCCATGCAGATGGGGGCTCAACGTATCCAGGAATTAGTTGTCTCTATGCGGAGCTTCTCTCGCATGGATGAGATTGACATGAAGCCGACGGATCTCCATGAAGGTATTGATAGCACCTTGACGATTCTGCGCCATCGCCTGCGGGCGAAAGATCGGTATCCCGAGATCCAAGTCCACCGCCACTACGGAGAATTACCCTTGGTTGACTGTGCAGCAGGGCAAGTTAACCAGGTGTTTATGAACTTGTTGAGCAATGCGGTTGATGCCCTGAGGGAGCATGGCAGTCAGGGAGATCCTGCCATTGAGGTCCGCACATCGAAGGTTGGCTCCGAGCAGATCCGGATTGAGATTTGCGACAACGGTCCCGGTATTCCAGCCGAGATTGCCTCAAGAATCTTTGAGCCTTTTTTCACCACGAAACCCGTAGGCAAAGGAACGGGCCTAGGGTTGTCGATCAGCTATCAAATTGTCACTGAATTTCATGGCGGCCAGCTCCAGTGTGAATCCCTCCCGGAGGGCGGCACTTGCTTTACCATCGTCTTGCCTACCCACAGCCAACACTCGGCGAAGCAACTGGTAAAAGCTTAGTATTGCCAGGTGGAAAGGGGGCATCTCACTTTGGAAGCTCCCTGCTCTCTACCCCTATTCCTCCTGGGGAAAGGGGAGCTAGAAGCCCCTCTCCCAACTTGGGAGAGGGGTTGGGGTGAGGGCCGAGCGAAGGAGTACAGCGGTTTTTAGCCTGGTGCAATCCAGCTAAAGCCCCTCGCCCTCTGGGAGAGGGGTTTGGGGCGAGGGCTCCGTACTTGGCTAGCAAGAAAAACGCTGTACTAACATTCCGCGTCAAGTGGGTGTATCTCACTTTAGAGACTCCCCTTCGCCCTACTTGGGAGAAGGGGCCGGGGGATGAGGGTAAACTTGCCTAATTGAGATGCACCCGCGTCAAATTTCGTTCACCTGACGGCCGCGTAGCGACACTCGGTACAAGGGAGCCATGGTACGATTCTTAGTAGTCATGATCAGAATTCTGGTAGTCAAAGTAGAATTATCTGAACTCAGTGAGTAGCATTCTATGGTGGTGATTTCTTCAGCTTTGCTGGAAGCTGGTCGGAGCGATCGCGGTAGCTGGTCGAAGCGGCAGTTAGAGTTATTGGGAGTTGCTTATCCTCTGAAAGCAGGATGGAAGACCCGGATCTTAGATCAGACCATTTCTGATGAGGCGGCGGCGGAATTTGTGGCGCTTAAAAATCAGCACCTGAAGCCGAGCGATCGCCGGCCCCAGCCGCCGGCCGCCGCGAAGGCCGCTGAGCCCAAACTCGCCCAGCAGGCCCCTACGGCGGCAACGGCGACTCTCATCGCCTATACCGATGGCTCGTGCCGGGGCAATCCGGGGCCAGGGGGCTGGGGAGCGGTGATCCTGAGGCCGGGGGCTCCGCCGGAGGAGCTTTCCGGCAGTGCGACGACAGCGACGACCAACAACCGTATGGAAATGATGGCGGCGATCGCCGTGTTGCAGTCTCTGCCGCCGGGTTGTCGGGTGCGTTTACACAGTGACAGCCAATTGCTCATCAACACCATGACGAAGGGCTGGCGGCGGCGGGCCAATGAAGACCTCTGGGACGAGCTGGATCGCTTAGCGGCCCAGCATGAGGTGGAGTGGATCTGGGTGCGGGGTCATGCGGGAGATCTGTTCAATAGCCGGGCCGATGCCCTGGCCGTGGCGGCGGCAAAACGAGCCCGGGTCTAGGGCTGAGGATCGCTGTCCTGCTGAGCGAGCAGGCCCCAACGGATCAGCGTGGCACCGACGGCCTGATCCAGGTTGGTCAGGGCCTCGAGGTAGGCGACTTGGGCCTGGATCGCGGCCTGGCGCTGGTCAGCGAGCTGCTGCTGAGCCTGATAAAGCTCGCGGGCGTTGCCCCGGCCGACAGCTTGGGCCTGTTCGCTGGTCCGTAAGTGGGCTTCGGCCGCTTGCAGGGCTTGGTGCGCGGGGGTCAACTGAGCGGCGCGGGCTTGAGCTGCCTGGATTGCTGTGTGGATCGCCATTTGCAGCGGGGAGCGGAGCGGAGCTTGGGGGTCGTGGTTGGGCCGATCATCGCTGGCGAGGGGAAGCAGGCCTGAGCGAGGAGCGAGATTGCGGGCCTGGAGCAGGAGCTGGCGGCGGTAGTCGGGGTGGTATTGTTCTGCCAGGGACCAGAGAGCCTCGAAGTCGAGCTGGGGGGCGACGGGACGGGCGATCGCGGGGGCGAGGTCTTCGTTGGCCAAGATCTGAGCCCCGGGGAGCAGGGTCCCTAGCTCGAGGAAGACTAGGAGTTGCTGGGCTTCGCTAGCCACAAGATTCCCAGCCGCTTGCTGGAGTAGCTCAGCCCTGGTCATGGCCTCCTCTAGGAGGGGGAGGGTAGCAGGATCATGCCGGCCTGTAGCCACGAGTACCTGTTGGCGGGCCAAGATGCGTTGGGCCTCGGCGAGAGATTGCTGGCGGGCCTGGGCTTGGGCTTGGGTCTGGAGCAAACGCAGGTAGTGTTGGGTTGCGGTCGTGAGGCGATCGCTGAGAGCCGCCCTCGCCGTCCACTGCTGGTATTGGGCCTCAAAGTCCTGGAGCAAGGAGGGAACAGGTTCGGGGCTCAGGGGGCGGAAGGGCTCCAGATCCGAGAGATGGCCTTCCAGGTAAGCCAGTTTAGCGGCCGGACTGGCCAAGGCCGCCAGGGCAACAACATCGCGACGGGTGAGGGGCAGGAGGAGGGTTGCCGGGGCTGGGGCAGCGCTAGGGGGCGGCCCTGAGGCGGGGGCCGGATGAGCCGCTGCGTGGTGCAGGAGGGCCTGGGCCTGGAGGGCAGCGAGGCGCTGCAAGACTTGGGATTGGGCGGGGGACACAGCCGCAGGGCCGACGGGGGTGGTGGGAGTGATGGGGTGAGGAGTGGAGGGCGTAGGGATGATCGGGAGCGGTAGGGAGGTGGCGGGGACGAGGAAGCGCGATCGCCAGAGGAACGGGGCGGCGTGGGTGGGCCCTGCTGGCCCCAAAGGGTCGCGGCTGGGGCTGGGGGGTGCGGCGCGGCTCGCGAGGGCGAGCGTCCCCAGGGCAGCAACCAGGCCAAAGGCAAGGAGGGAACGGGGCTGGGGGTTCGTCGGGTTGCCGCTGGGAGCAGGGGCAGGTTGGGTTGCCGCCGCTGCATCGGTGGGACGGCGGGGTTTGGCAGCCCGGAGAGACTGGCGCGCGGACGGCTTCTTCATGGCGATCGCTCTCAACTCAAGACGCTACCCCGCACCAACGCGGGGCATCAAAACTGGATTTGGGAGTTTGCACGCCTGGAATGCGCTCACACAGGCGGGGTTGGATTCGCCACCGCCTCGGCTCCGCCGCTGAGCGCCTACCCGACTCGGCAGTAGCCCCTAGAATAATACCATGCACCGGATATTTCAAAGCTGCCGTTTTCAGGTCAACCCCCGCCGCCAGAAACCCAGAAAATCAATCGACAGGGCCACCATCGGCGGCGGCCAGGGTCGCGCAATTGCCGGCTCTGTCCACACCGCTAGTCAATCCCGAATCCCTCGCTGAAGTCAATGCGCCAGATACCAGCGGCTATATCCCCGAAGTGTTTTTGGCGGGTCTCGATTTTTTGCTCGTCCCAGGTATCGTAGTGTTTTGCAATGGCTTGGGTGATCTGAAAGTCGCTGCCTGCGTAGACGGGGCGCTTGGTTGCATAGTCGCCACGGCCCAAGTCCCGATTACGGGCAGTCTCTAGGGGAGTCATGTTGCCGAGGCGGTAGATGAGCCGGTTCTGCTTGGCTTCTTCAATGTAAGCCCAATCTTCAGAGGGGTGCTGGGGCAGAATGTGCTCCAGGCTGTAGGTGGCGCTTTCAAAGTCAAAGTCTTGGCCGGAGCGCTGCCTTTCAATGGCCAACAGGATGTAGCGCACAATTTTCTTGTTGCGGCTGTTGGTGGTGCGTAGCTCTTTCTCGGCAAAGGCTCTTTTGAACTGTAGATCGTCTGGGTAGACGCGCCCCAGGGCCTCGCGTACTTGTGGATACGTGGCGCAAGTGCCCTCAGAGATTTTCCCGGCAATTTCGTCGTAAAGGGTCTCCTGCTCGTGGGTGGGCAGGTTGCAGATGACGTTGTAGCGCAGTGAGATCACCGCTATGGCGCGGAGGATACGGGTGAAAGACGGTCGCTCGGCCTGAAAGAACCGCTGGTAGCAGGCCAGCAGCATGGCCAAGGGCTGACGGACGCCAAACATCATGAGTTGTTGGAGGGCTTGACGCTCGTCGGGGCTCCAGCGGTCGTCTTGGGCATCCCGGAGGGCGGCGTAGATATCGGCGCCATAATCGAGATCGCGCACCAAGGTAAAGGCCTTCTCGCGGCTGGTGATTTTGCGGCGAATGACCTTGAACAGGTTGGTTTTGCGGACGAGTTTGTAGTGGCTGTTCCAAAACACCCGCAGAAACTCAGGGAAGCTCTCGCTGCCCAAGAGGCCCACGATGCGCTCCCAGTAGTCTTCTAGAGCCTGAACTTCAGTTTCGTGGGTGTCGGCGGTACTGATCAGGGAGAATAGATAGTTTTTGAGCAGATCGGTAGAGGACAGGCGCACGCCTCGGGCATTGAGGGTTTCAAAGACTTTGAAAGCATTGAGTTCGTCGGTGACAGTGATGACAGTAAAGAACAGCTTATCGACCAGGGCATCAATAAAGACGGCAAAGTTTTTGCCGCTGTCGAGCTGGGTGCCCAAGCGGCTTTTGAGGCGATCTTTGAACCAGTTGAAGGCTTTACGGAGCTGGTGCTCAGAGGCATTGAGGCCCCGCTGGGGCAGGCGCTCTAGGGGCACTAGGTAGGTCTGGTAGAAGCGGTTGTTGTGGCGGTTGAGCGATAGCTTAGACTGCGGCACGAGGCTGACCGGATCTATAAAGCCAATGTAGCTATTCTGGAGCTGCTCTTTGCGACGACGGTTATCGGCAGCATCTAGCCCAGCCGCTACTAAGTCGTTGAGGCAAGACAGACCCGCCAGCACCAAGATGCTGAGGGTGGTAAGGCGCTGCTGCCCGTCGATGATGTCGAAGCGCTTGTTGTCGGAGGATTGCAGCACTAGGTAGCCCATGTAGTGGGCGGGTTCACCCTCGGGCTCAAACACAGGGTAAACGCATATAAAAGTGTAGCCAAAAAGACAGAAAAAGCTTGAGAGA